>JAIQFO010000036.1 GCA_020073215.1 Terriglobia bacterium
CGAAATGATCTTTGGAACGTGCATTGTCGCGAATATATCGCAATCAAGGCACGTCCACACCTTGAATCGGTGCCGCTCCAAGGTTTCGGTGCATTTCAACGTGGACAACAAGCGCGGATGCTGCCCGGTCGACTGGTCCTGTGGAATATCCTGCTCACCGACGTATCTCTTTGTGCCGGCAGGTTACGTAGTCGCATAGCCAGAAATCAAGGTCGTCAATTCCGTAGTGTAGAAACATCCCGTTCCCACATTTCGGGCAGACCGGCTGCTGTTTCACTGGGGCTTCCTCGTTCGTGACTGCGCCTCCCGTGGAGCGTCGCAGTCGATCCATGGCCTGCGTGACGATGCTTAGCTCAGGACCGTCCACGTAAAGTTCCGCCCAACAGAAATCGAAAAGCAGTTGGCCGATCTGGCGATCGCTGAATCCCTTCAGGCGATCATCCAATCTGTTACCCAGAACCATGGCGGTCAGTCGATCAACGACGAGCGGAGACGCGCCGAGTTTCTGTTGACGCCTGATTAGGTCTCGGGTGCTCAGTTCATCGTCGTATTCCTCGTCAAATTCCACGGCCACACTCCAAGCCCCTCATCTTCTGAAATACGAGCGCGGCGCGAAAAATGGCTAGGATTGTCTTACCTAGTTTTCTGTGCTCTTCCGTAGTACGAATTCGAGTATGCGAGCAGCCATCTACGCCCGAGTGAGCACGCTCAATGGACAGAGTCCGGAGATGCAATTGGTCGAACTGCGGGAGTACGCATCCAGACGCGGATGGGAGATCTTTGGCGAGTACGTGGACTCGGGCATCTCCGGCTCGAAGGAGTCCCGGCCAGAACTGAATCGGCTCATGGCTGACGCGCACACGCGGCGTTTCGACGTGGTGCTGTGCTGGAAGGTGGATCGGTTCGGACGCTCGCTCAAGCATCTGGTGAACGCGCTTGCCGATCTGGATTCTTACGGTGTGGCGTTTGTCAGCTTACGCGACAACTTGGACCTCTCCACGCCGTCCGGGAGGCTCATGTTTCAGATAATCGGGGCAATGGCCGAATTTGAACGCTCGCTGATTCAAGAGCGTGTTCGGGCCGGACTGCGGAATGCGAAGCTCAAGGGAAAGACGCTGGGGAGGCCGCGCCGGATAGTCAACGGCGACGAGATGACCCGGCTGCGCAAGCAGGGGGCGAGCTTTCGCGAGATTGCAGAGGCAGTCGGTGCTTCCCCCGGAACCGTCCGTACACGTCTGCAGTGTGGATGATTTACTACTTACGCAGGCGGCGGGGCGGCCGGAGGCGAACAAACGGCGCAAAACCTACGCTAAGCCCTGTTATCACTCGTTGGGGCTTACGTCCACCTGATCTCTGGTCGGGGCGCGTTGGTTCCGGTTTGTCCGTCAATCGTTCGGCAGTCCGATACGTCGCAGCAAGTCATGCATGCGCGTGTCGGAGCGCAGCGTCTCGAACTCTGGATGAAGATTAAGCCAGATGATAAGCCTGGGCTCTCGCTGCTGATAAGCTTTTTCCAGAGATGCAAACGCAAGGTCCTTTTCTCCTAGGCCGGCGTAGATGGAAGCAATATCGATTGCTGACACGTACCTCCGTGTTGATAGGTCGCTCAGTTCCCGGAGCAGCCTGCGCGCTTCGCTGGTCTGGCCGGCACGCGCATAGGCATGCCCAAGCCCACCCTTGTACATCGTGATCCCTGGAGACAAAGTCACGGCCGTCTGAAATTCAGCGGTGGCACCTGCAACCTCTCCCTTCCACAGGTGGAGCAAACCGAGCGCCCAATGTAGCTGAGGAAAATTCGGATCGAGTGCGCGCGCCTTCTGAAGTTGTTCGAGCGCCAGATCAGCTCGTCCCTCTGCGTATAGGAACGTGGTCCCTTTTTCGACATTAATGACCGGTGACAGAGGATCTAGTTCTTGTGCCCTGTTCATCTCGGCCGAGCTTTTTTGCTTCTTCCGCAGCACCATTAATAATTCGCCATACCACTGGTGAGCGTTTGCATAATTTGGGGACAGCTCGATTGCGCGCTTGTACTCATGTTCAGCACCGGACCAGTCCCAGTCATAGTCCCTTTTGACGGTGGCGAGGGCATTGTGCGCTTCTGCAAGCGTGTCATCCAGTTCCAGAGCCTTAATGGCTGCCTCTCGGGCTTGGGGGTGAATCTCTTTCGGGGGAAGCTCCCCGATCCACCCCTGTACAAGATAGGAATCGGCGAGACCGGCGTAGGCGAGCGCATAGTGCGGGTCCTTTTCGATAGCCTCCTGAAAGTAGCGGATGGCCTGGAGGAGCCCGTCTTGAGTTCTCTTGTTCCAACAATAGCGTCCCTTGAGGTAGAGCTGGTAGGCCTCGGCGTTCTGCGTGCCGCGCCTTACGATTTCGCTTCTTTCCAAGCCGCTCAAACGCAAGCGCAATCTCTCAGAGACTTGCTGCGCGATTTCTTCCTGGAGCCCCAGAATTTCATCAGTCTTGCCTTTGTACTGATTGCCCCAGAGCTGGGTACCGTTCGAGACGTCCACCAGTTCTGTCTGCATCACGTAGGAGTCGCCGCGCGACGAGACGCGCCCGACCAGCACGGCCCGCACGCCGAGATCACGCCCCACGGTCTGGGGATCGTTCTCGCGCCCCTTGTAGCGGTAGACAGTGGTTCGTGCCATCACCCGCAGCTGCGGCAGCCGCGAGAGGCTGTTGATTAATTCCTCGGTGATGCCATCGCTGATGTAGTCCGTATCTGCATTATTTCCTTGATTAGTGAAGGGAAGAACAGCAACTGAATCGAAAGCTGCGGCTTTGGTGTGAAACACGGTCAACCAGGTCGCCACTGCCAGCAGCGTGGCAGCCACCACTGAGCCGGCGGTCACAATCCATTTCCAACGCCATGGCTTGCGGCGTGCGGTCTCAGCGACGACTGCGGAACTGGCAGCTCGATTCGATTCACTCTGACGTTTGATTCGCGCCAAGTCGGTGCGCATATCGGCGGCATGCTGATAGCGCAGGTCCCGATCTTTTTCTAAGGCTTTGCTGATGATTTCTTCCAGCTTCGGCGGAATATCCGGATTCAAGCGCGCAGGAGGAACCGGCGGATCATTCAGAATACCTTTGAAAATCAGCGCGGATGTCTCGCCACCGAACGGCAATTTGCCGGTCGCCATCTCGTACAGCACCGCGCCGAAGGAGAACAGATCGCTGCGGGAATCGAGATCTTTGCCTCGCGCTTGCTCCGGTGACATGTATGCAGCCGTCCCGATTGCACTGTAGGGAGTGGTAAGGTCTGTGCCCACGGTCAAGGCATTGGGGCCGGGTTCTGACTTCGTGGAAAGCTTTGCCAAGCCGAAGTCCACAATCTTTGCCTGACCTCGCGAGGTCACGAAGATATTCCCAGGCTTGATATCGCGATGGATGATCCCGTTCGAATGTGCCGTATCAAGAGCGTCCGCGATCTGGATCCCGAGTTCGAGCACAGATTCGATCTCCAGTGGCTTGCCAGCGATCCGGCTCTGCAGAGCCTGCCCTTCCAGCAATTCCATGGCGATGAATGCTTTTCCATCCGCCTCATCGATTTCGTAGATCGTGCAGATATTTGGGTGATTCAGTGAAGAGGCAGCCCGCGCCTCGCGACGAAGGCGCTCCAGCGCTTGTGCATCGCTGACAAGTTCTCCAGGAAGGAACTTCAGTGCTACATGGCGGCCCAGTCTGAGATCTTCACCCTCGTATACGATACCCATGCCCCCGCCGCCGATCCTGCGCAGTATGGTGTAATGCGAGATGGTCTGGCCTATCGGCAGCGAGGGTACGGTCATTTCTGAGAATCGTAGGAGCGATCTGGAACAAGGTCAACCCGTGCCGCGGTGGAGTGGTTTAAGGTTGGTCGGCTAACCGAAAGTTACCGCTGACAAACCGGCCGACAGGGACGACTTCTTGCACCTCCTGCTTAAGTTAGCACTTATGGCGCTTTGCCCGCTTGGACCGGGCAAAGCCGTGCCCCACACGGGCCCTGGTTTATTCGCCGTATTTCTCTTTTAGGGTGCGGGTCATTTCGTCGCGGAGTTGGCGGTAATCGGAGTGGACGGTGGCTCGCAAAGCAGCTTCGGTGGACCCGCCTTCGGAGAGCAGCTCCAGGATGCGCGCAATTTCGCTCATGCCGTATGCGTCCCGGATGTATTCGGCGGCAGCCAGAGATTCGGCGTAGGCGGCGGAGGCTTGGGGAGCGGAAAGGCTCATGAAGCTTCCTTCAAGCAGATTGAAGGGGATCTCATCTCCGGCGGCGAACATCCGTGCCAGCTGGTGTCCGAAAGGGGCGGACGACCTTCCTTCTTCGATCTGGGCGATGCCTTCGTTCAGCCACGTCGGACAGCGGTTGCTCGACATCTGGGAGACGAACGAGTGCGTCAGTTCATGTTTCAGGATGCGAGCGAGCTCGGGCGTAACGCTCTGGACGCCGCTGATCGGGATGCGCAGCTTGCCATCGTTGAGGGCGCCGGTCCAGGAGGGCGCACGGGTAACGTCGAAGTACGCCTGGTGCGTGTAGAGCGTAACCGCGATATTGTTGTGGGGCGAGTAGCCAAGATCGCGCGCCAGGTCGTCATACTCGGAATCGAGGATGGCGAACAGGTCGCGGCGGAAGGCCTCCGATGTCTCTTTGCCTTCGAAGTGGAAGTTGAAGTGGCTGCTTTCGCGTTGCGTAAACTCGGACTCGGCGTTCGATTCGCGCTCGGCGCGGGCCAGGTGCTCGCTGATGGTGGCATCGGGACGCAGCGCGAGCGACTTCTTCCATGCCCCAATCGCATCCGGTGTATGATCGCTGGCGAATTGCGCAAAGCCCAGCATGGCCAGGGCATCGGGTGAGTTCGGATCGACGCTGGCGGCGTGTTGCGCGTACGCCAGGGCGTCGGCGGTTTGGCCGGTGCGCAACAAGCAGGCGGCATAGTACACCAGCAAAGTGGAGTTATCCGGTTGAAAGCGGAGCGCGGATTCGTAATAGAGTTCGGCCTGCGGGAACCTGCCGTGATCGGATTCGTGCTTGCCGGCGAGGAAGTAAGCCGTGGCCGCAAGCTCGGGATTGCCGGTTTGCGCGATGTTGGTCAGGGCATCGCTGTCGACCTTACCGTCGCGAATGACCTTTACGACCAGGTCGGCGGCGTGGCGGAACGAGGGTGCGGGCGGAGTGATGTCCGGTATGTTGACGCCGGCGCCGGCGTGAACCGGGGAGACGCCACCGGCCTCTACGTGATCGACCGAAGATTTCGGGATGGCGTAGGAGTCGTCGCCGAGGTCGTATTCGACGCGGGTTTTGGTCTCGCGGACCTGGTCGGCCCAGATGGTGCGTCCATTCTTGAGATGGATGACGTCGGCGCACGCGGGAAGCGCCGCCAGAAGCACTAGAATGAGGACGAATGGCTGCACAAGGCTGATCTTAGCAACCGGGCAGAGGGCTCGGTAAGGTGACCAAGGTGCTGGAACTGGAAGGAGTTCTCAGTCCCCGGTTCTCGGTTCTGGGCGGGAATAGGATGGTCTTTGGGTTTTCTGAGAACTGGAAACTGAGAACTGTCTATGAAACCGGGTCTGGTTCGGCCGTGGCCTATGATCGGATTGGCGTGCTGGCTGCTGGCGGCGAACGCCTGGGCGCAGCCAGCGGGACCGAGCCTTCAGTGTCCGCAAACCACCAGTGGCCTCTACGAGCGGATTCGTTCCGTCGGCCTCGATCCGCAGCGTGTTTACCGTATTCGGGCCGCTTCGATTGACCGGCCTAATCTTCACATTGATTTCGACGACGGCACGCTGGCGTTTACGGAAGACATTTGCGGTCGGATCACCGGCGCGTTCTTCGAGGGTGAGGGCGAGGTACGGCTGCGGCCTCCGAACCGGGTGGAGCGCGGATCGCTGTCGCTGTTCACCGGGATGGCGATTCTCGAAGAGCAGTTCACCGCGGGGTATCTGCGTTTCAACGATGACACGGCGGCCGTCTTACAACACTCCCTGACGCCGGCGCCGGAAGGCGCGGAATTTATCAAAGAATGGAGCGACGCGAGCCGTACTCTGGCCGAGTTCGATGCCCTGCGCCTGCTGCTGGACTTCAGCCATTTCCTTCCGCCGACGGGTGGCAGCGATCCCGATCGAAATTTTCCGCGCTTGCTGCATGCTCACTTGCTGGGCAAGAGACTGGGTGGGTTTGAGGTGTTCTGGGACGCGGCAACTGCCGAGCCGTTGTGGGCAGGGCAGCCGCGGTCGAAAGACGGCGTACTGTTTTTCGATCTATGGACTTCGTTTGTGCCCACCGGAGTGGACAGTGAGACTGCCGGCCGGCGGGTCGAGGACATCTCGATTACGAGCTTCCGGATTCAGGCGTCGGTCGAGCCTCCGACTATGTTGCGGGCATTGACCGATCTGAATGTTCGAATTCGCAGCGGGGGAGAAAGAACGCTGCTGTTTCAGTTGTCGCGTCATTTGAAGATCGAAGCGCTCGAGGCGGACGGGCGGCCGGTGGACTTCATCCAAAACCCGGCGATCGAAGGAAGCGAGCTGCATCGAAAGGGGAACGATCTGGTGGCGGTAGTGTTCCCCGCTCCCCTTTTGCCCGCCCAGGAATTGAAACTGCGCTTTCGTTATGCGGGGGAGGTTCTGTCGGAGGCGGGCAGCGGATTGCTCTACGTGGGCGAGCGCGGCACCTGGTACCCGAATTTCGGCTTGAGCCCGGCGCGGTTCGAAATGGAGTTTCACTATCCCGCGAACTGGACGCTGGTGGCAACCGGAAAACAGATGTCACGCGCGGACGGCGACGACGGAGAAACGAACGAGAAAGTTGGAGCGGCGAAGGTTTCGCGGTGGACGTCAGAGCGGCCGATTCCGGTGGCCGGCTTCAACCTGGGCAAATACGTTCGGGCCGAAGCGAAAGCGGGCAACATTCTGGTGGAAGCCTTCGGCACCAGGGGAGTCGAGAAATCGTTTCCCAGGGCGCGGTCGGAAGTGATTGAGCAACCGACTTTCCCCGGACCTCCCAGGCCGAGCACGATGCCGCCGATCGTGGTGACCCCGCCGCCTCCGTCGCCGGCACGCAATGCGCAGGAGGTGGCGGACAAGGCGGCCAAAGCCATTGCCAGTTTCTCCGAGTGGTTTGGACCGTATCCGTATGGTTCGCTGGCGCTGACTCAGATGCCGGGAGATCTGAGCCAGGGATGGCCGGGGCTGGTGTTCCTGTCGAGCTTCGCATTTCTGAGCCCGCAGGAGCAGACCGACCTCCATCTTGATCCCCTGATTCGCGTTCTCGACAGCCAGGTTCTCGTGCACGAGACCGCGCACCAATGGTGGGGCGATCTGGTGCTGTTCAAGAGCTATCGGGATCAGTGGATATCGGAGGGCCTGGCGAACTATTCGTCGCTGTTGACGCTGGAGCAGCAGAACCCAGCGCAATTCCGCCAGGTCCTCGAAAAATACCGCCGCGATCTCCTGAGCAAGAACCAGGATGGAGAGCGCCTGCGCGACGCTGGCCCGGTCACCCTGGGGCAGCGGCTGGAGTCCTCGCATTTTCCTGTCGGCTACGAGGCGATAAGTTATGAACGGGGAACATGGCTGTTTCACATGCTGCGTATGATGCTGCGCGATTCCGAAACGGCATCCCGTTCCCAGAACCGGCCGGCGACCCCATCCGCCACCTCAGACGAGCCCTTCTTCCGCGCACTGCGGAAAATCAGGGAACGGTACGCGGGGAAGAGACTGAGCACGCAGGAGTTGGTCCAAGTTTTCGAGGAGGAACTGCCGCGCCCACTTTGGTACGAGAAACGTCCCAAGCTGGACTGGTTTTTGGAAGGTTGGATCGAAGGGACGGCGATTCCGGAGCTGGAAGCGCGTGAAATTCATATCACGGAGAAAGCCGGCGTGACCAGGGTCACGGGCGTGATCGTACAAAAGGACGTGCCCGACGATCTAGTGACAGCGGTTCCCGTGTATGCGACGACGGCGGCCAACGCGCTGATTTTTCTGGGCGAAGTGCTGGCCGATGGCCGGGAGACAGCGTTTCGCCTGACCGCGCCAACCGGCGTGCGGAAGATTGTGCTCGACCCGAAGCACACGATTCTGACCACCCTGAAGTAGATTCCGAACGATATTCCAAACCGCAGAGGCATAAGTGCAACGGCTGCCGTCGCTCCAAAGGCGGCGCGGCCACGCGATTGCTATGGAAGAGTTGTGAAGAAAGTGAATGGGAACAATATGACTCTTCAGGCATCTGCCTACGCAAACGATCGGCCCGCGCGGCGCACCATCCTTCTGGTGGAGGACGAGCCCTTTGTGCGAGAGGCGACGCGCACCATTCTGGAGCACGCCGGCTTTGAAGTTCTGCCCGCGCAGGACACCCAGGATGCGATGAAGGTTTACGAGGAACGCAGCCATGGAATTGATCTCGTGATGACGGATATGGTGCTTCCCGGCGGGACAGGACAACAGTTGGGGCGAGACCTGCGACAGCGGTCACCCGAAATTCTGCTTCTGATGACGTCGGGGTACAGCGACCAGAACGAATTGGAAGCACCCGAGGCACGCACCTACTTTCTGGCGAAGCCCTATTCGAAGCGGACGCTGGTCGAAAAGATTGAAACGATTCTTGCCGCGGTGCCCCTCCAGCGGGTCGCGACGCAGGCGAGCTAGATCCACGACTGTCTGATGATTACGGCGCGGAAAGCGAGTAGCGCCGGCATCTTGCCGGCTGTCCCGAGGGCGTCTCGCCCTCGGCGCGGCGGGCGAGGCGCTGGCCGGACAGGCGCCGGGACCGCGACGCTATTCTGTGATGAAGCGGCGGTCACCTCACTGATGCCGCGCTGCAGTCGCTCTTCTTGGAACCCCGAACCTCTGAATCCCTGAAACCTTTAGCTTTGACCTTCTTTGGACGTTATAATCTCCGGTTCCAAAGGAGTACTCATGAAACTCGATGGGCGAGTCGCGCTGGTTACAGGAGCATCGCAGGGAATCGGTCATGCCTGCGCGCTGGCGCTGGCGCGGGAGGGCGCGAGCGTCGCTGTGGCAGCACGCAATCAACAAAAGTTGGAGGAACTGGTCGGGCGGATCACGGCGACGGGAGGCAAGGCGGCGGCTTTCGTGATCGACGTGGCGGAAGAAGAGCAGGTGAAGTCCGGAATCAAGTCGGCGCTTGCGCAATTCTCCAAGATCGACATCCTGGTGAACAATGCCGGCATCACGCGCGATCAACTGGTGATGCGCCTGAAGCGTGCCGACTGGGACGCGGTGTTGAACACGAATTTGACTTCCGCCTATCTGTGCATCCAGCAGGTCATTGGTTCGATGCTTAAGCAGCGCTGGGGACGGATCATCAACATCACCAGCGTGTTCGGCCAGATGGGGCAAGCAGGACAGGCGAACTATGCGGCTTCGAAGGCCGGCCTCATCGGGCTGACGATGGCGATGGCGCGGGAGGTGGCGTCGCGCAATATTACCTGCAACGCGGTGGCTCCAGGCTTCATTGCGACCAGCATGACGGCCTTGCTGTCCGAGGAATTCAGGCAAAGTGCGTTGAAGGCGATTCCGTTGGGCCGGATAGGTGGGCCGGATGATATTGCCAACGCCGTGTGTTTTCTTGCTTCGGAGGAAGCGTCGTACATCACGGGACATGTGTTGAATGTGAACGGCGGAATGCTGATGGGGTAGTGGAGCGCCGGGCGCCCCGCCCGGCTGGACGGGCGAGACACTCTACTTTAGAGCTCCTGCAAATGCTTCGATCAGGGTGTTGACATCACTGTCATCGTTGTAAGGGGCGAGCGAGATCCGAATGCGTCCGCCACGTGTACTGCAGACAATATTGTGACTACGAAGGTTTTCCACAATTGCTTGTACGCTTTCGCGAGGGCGGCCCAGTGAAATGATGTGTGGAGACCCAGCAGGATCGCCAACATTACGAAACGGCTGCCACCCATACTTGCTGGCTTCGCTAACCACCATTGCTGCCAAGCTCCGCGCATGTGCTTCAATGCGAGCTTCCCCCAAGGACAACAACTGTTCAATTGCTACCACGAGACCCACCATAGAGACATACGACATGGTTGATTGGGTGTAGCGCCGCGCATCATTCGCTAGCGACACGGAGGTTGCATCAAATCCAAAGGGGTCCGTCGCGCCCATCCAACCCGTTAAAGGGGGGATTTGCTCAAGCAAGCGTGGCGACATGACTGCTAGTGCAATGCCTCCATGCCCGCCTAGCCATTTGTAGCCGCTGGTAACGACGGCATCGGCATCCCACGCCGCTGCGTCCACCCGCGTCGCACCTGCCGCTTGCGTAGCGTCTACAATCAAATGTGCATCAACCTGCATGGTGTTTTGGCGCAGGCGAGAAATATCCACTGCCGTACCCGTAGCGTATTGCACACTGCTCACCGCAACCACAGAAGTACTCTCATCCATTGCCTCAATGAGCGTATCGGTCAAATCGCACGCAGGCTGGTCCTCAACAAAGCGCACCGTATGGTTTTTTAGAGCAGCCAGACGAAGCCATGGCCGAGTGACTGCAGGAAAGTCTGATGAAACGGCCAGAATTGTGCTCTTTGGTCTTGGCTGAAGCAACATCGGAAGCTGCCCCAGGATCTCACTTGCGCTGGCGACAATTGCGACTTGACTGGAATCGCAATGAAGTAATCGCGATGCGCGTTCGCGAAGCGTTTCGCAGTGTGCCACCTCATCGCTGTCGGACATGTAGAGGTTGCCATGCCGAGCAACGTTGTCTATGAAAGTATGCATTGCGGTTACGGCAGGCTGACCGATCAATCCCAGGGATGCCTGATTCAAGTACGCACTTTGAAGGAGGCTGGGATAATCCAATCGATCAAAAGGAGGGGAGATCATTACGGATTGACAAACCTTCTTGTGAGCGAGTAGATCCTAAACTATTTTGCTTCAGCAGGAAAACGTTAATCACGGGGCTAGCGCCGGCATGCGGAGCAGTATCCGCCGACTTCGAGCCGCGCGACCAGGATGTGAAAGTGGCAATCCCGCTCTAACTGCTTCTTCAACGACTCGAAAGTCTTGCTGACAAATTCGGTGATTTTCCCGCACCGGAGACAGGCCATGTGAATATGATCGCGGCCCAGTTTGCGCTCGTAGTAGTGGCCTTCCCCGTTCAGATGCATCAGGTCGAGCTCATCGATCAGACCTTGCCGCTTCAGCAGATCGAGCGTCCGGTAGACGGTGCTGCGATCGACCGAGGCATCTAGCTGCCGCGCTTTGCGCAGGATCTGGCTGGCATCCAGATGTTTGGCCGCGGTCTCAATCACGCTTAGAATCGCCCTGCGCGGCGCGGTCAGGCGGATTCCGCGCTCGGCCAGTTGCATCTGCAAACGGCCCGGAATCTCGGTTTGTGGAAGCGGCATGGGCTGTCTCCTGTTTCCAGTTGCAATCATTCGCAAATAAACTGCGACAAAATTTTCCGGCGTCCATTGACAGTGAACGAAAGCGCACTCTACGCTGGGATTGTAATCCTTATTGCAACTCAGTCGCAAGACATAATGGATAAGAGGATTTAATGTTCGCGCACGTGATTCCTGAATCGATCCGCCGGAAGTTTCCTGGCCTCTCGTTTCTCGTCCTGTTGTTTTCGCTGCTTTCTTGCCGGCCCCCTTTGGCTTTCGCGCAGGAGGGTCCTTACATCGTGACTTACAACCATTACCTGGAAGAGCCGGGTAGTCTGGACGTGGAATATTTCTCGACCTTTGGCACCCAGCGCGGGGGCAATGATTTCCATGCCTTCTGGACGGAATTGGAATACGGCGCCACCGCATGGTGGACCACCGAGTTGTACCTGGATGGACAAACAACCTTCCACGACAGCACGGTGTTTACGGGATTTCGCTGGGAAAACCGACTTCGCCTGCTGCAGCGCGAGCACCTCGTCAATCCGGTGCTCTATATCGAGTACGAGCAAATCAGCGGGGCGGACAAGATCTTGAAGGAAATCGAAGGTCACGATGGGGAGTCCGACTTCGCCAATTCGAACACCGCATCCGGGAAGGAACACAAACACGAGTTGGAGCTCAAGCTTCTCCTTTCCAGTACCTTCAAAGGATGGAATGTCGCCGTGAATCCCATTGTTACTAAGAACCTGTTGCCGAGCGAGCACTGGGAGTTCGCATACGCCGTGGGTGCAAGCCGTCCGCTCGCGTTGAAAGCTTCCCCCAACCGCTGTAATTTCTGCCGGGAGAACTTTGTTGCGGGAGTGGAAATGTACGGAGGTCTGGGCGACGCGCAGAGTGCCGGACTCCACGACACTTCTCACTACTTCGCGCCCGTAGTTGCGTGGAACCTTCCCTCGGACTGGACGGTTCGCGTTTCGAGCGGTTTCGGTCTGAATGACAACAGCCACCGGCTCCTGTTGCGCTGGGGACTTTCGCGTGAGTTCTCCGGCTTTGGTGAGATGGTAGGACGATGGCTCGGAAGCCTCGGAGGCGGGCGATGAAAGCGCTCTCTGTTCCATTTCGTCCAACTGGACGCGTCAACCTCGCGGCCCTCGTCGTGGTCTTCGCGATGGTTGCCGGCGCAGCTTCTCGGGCCAGCGCGCAACAGAAGGACGCTCCTGCGGGTACGATCAAGGAATCAACCTACGCCGCACTTGCAGATGCTCCCGAAAAGGCGCGTCAGAAGAAGAACCCCTTCGAAGGTGATGCTCAGGCCTTGGCTGCGGGAGGAAAGCTGTTTGAACAACACTGTGCCGAATGTCACGGGGCCAAAGCGGGGGGCACAAGGAAAGGTCCGAGCTTACTGCGGGAACAAGTGCAGCAGGCAGCCCCCGGCGCCCTGTTCTGGATCCTGAGCAACGGAGTGGTTCGCCGAGGCATGCCGGTTTGGTCGAAGCTGCCGGAACCACAGCGCTGGCAGATTGTCACGTTCCTGCACTCGTTGAAGGTCCAGTCGGTGAAGAATTAACCATAATGCGATTTCCCGTAGAGACGCGGCTTGCAGCGTCTCCGCACGCGGCGCCGGCCCTGTTAAGCTCGTTCGTACGTGAATCATTCCGGCGCGAATCAGAAATACGACGTCATCGTTCTCGGAGCGGGCGCTGCCGGCCTGATGTGTGCCCTCGAAGCCGGCAAGCGAGGCCGGCGTGTCCTGTTGCTCGAGCGCGCGGATCGGATCGGCAAGAAGATTCTGATCTCCGGCGGCGGACGCTGTAATTTCACCAACCTGCACACCGGCCCGGAGAATTTCATTTCGGCCAATCGGCATTTCGCCAAGTCGGCGCTCGCCCGCTATACTCCGGCTGATTTCGTGCGGTTCATCGAAAAACATGGCATCCCTTATCACGAGAAAAAGCTCGGCCAGTTGTTCTGCGATCGAACGGCGAGTGACATCACGCTGATGCTGGAGAGGGAATGCCGCGACGCCGGGGTAGAAATCCGGCTCAACACGAAACTGCGCCAGGCGCGTAAGAGTGAGGTGGGCAAGAACGATGCGCAGAAGAACCGCCACTTCACCGTGCAAGCCGAGGACGCCAGTTTCGGTGCGCCTCGCCTGGTGGTTGCAACCGGCGGTCTGTCCATCCCGAAAATCGGCGCTACCTCGTTTGGATACGATCTAGCCCGGCAATTCGGTTTGAAGATCGAACCCGCGCGCGCCGCTCTTGTTCCTCTTGTCTTCAGTGAACGCGACCGCAAGCGCTGGTGCGATCTCGCGGGAGTCTCCATCGAAGTGGTTGCTTCCATTCGCAGCACGAAACGCAATTCCAAGCCAGCGTTCCGCGAAAATATGCTTTTCACCCATCGCGGCATCAGCGGGCCCGCGATTCTCCAGACCTCTTCTTACTGGGACGGCAAGGAGTCGATTCATCTCGACCTTGTACCCGACCGCAAACTCGTCGCCGAACTGCGAGAGCGGGGTCATCACGACGAAGCGAGTTGGAGGTTGCTGCTGCGAGAAGTCCTGCCACGCCGCTTCGCGGATCGCTGGCTCGAAACCTATCCTTTAGCGGGCAACTCCGATCGCGCTTTTGCCGACGCCGAACGTCAACTGCATGAGTGGGAAGTCAAGCCGGAAGCGACGGAGGGTTACGGAAAAGCGGAAGTCACGGCGGGCGGCGTCGATACCAACGAACTCTCCGCCCAGACCATGGAGTCGCGAAAAGTGCCCGGCCTTTTTTTCGTCGGAGAAGTGGTCGACGTCACCGGCCAGCTCGGCGGCTTCAACTTCCAGTGGGCCTGGGCGTCTGGATTCTGCGCCGGACACGCGGTGTGAGACCTTTGGGGAACAAAGCGGTCGGGTGGCGCGGGGCACTGCAGCGAATCCCGGAGTTGTTGTGCCGCACCCAGCGCCCGAACTCCGCTCGGACCCTTCGACTTCGTTCAGGGCAGACTCGCGAGGACGTCCCTCCCACACCCGCGGGCACGTGTCAAATCTCCGCGCCTTCCTGCATGAACGGCATGCGTGCGAGAATTGCGGCGGTCTGCTCCAGCAGCTTCAGGTCTTGGGCGGTGAAGTCTGCGCCCGCAAGCGAAGCGTCCAGCCCTTTGCGCGAAACCTGCACCACTCCCTTCACTTTTCCTCCGGTGCTCGCCACGGCAACCGACATGAGTTTCTGAATCGGCATTTGATCCAGGCTTCGATCTTCCTCTTCGACTCCCAATTTGACTGCTTCGAACAAGCTGACATGTTTTACGCGCATGAAGGCATTCGACAGGAACGGAGTGCGACCCGATGCCGTCCGTGCCGCAACCGCCGATCCCGTCAGCGGCAGTACCCCCGCGGATCGCAGTTCAGGCGGGAAGATAAATCGCAGACTTCTCTTGTCTAACCGGAGCAGCGCCACTTCGTGGAGGCGGACGCGCAGGATCTGCGCCACCTTGAGGCAAACTCTATCCGGACCCGGAGACTCTGAAATCATCCTCTCTAATTCGCTGGCGTTGCCTTTGGCATCCTTGACTGCGGAACTTTGAGTGCTCGTTGATGACATGATTGTGACCCATAATCTTTATTCATCCATCGTGCGTGCGCCAGCAACTTTCCGACAAGTTACCAGAGTGTTCTTGCCGCACGCCTCCGACCAGAATCCCTGTTTCCCTGTCCCTTCGTGCAGTCCAAAAAGTTATCCGGGTTAGAAGAAATTTTCATGGTGTTGTCACACAATTCCACGGCCGATCGCGCTATAGTTGAAACAACCACTTCTCGCATTAGTCGGATAGCGGCTATCGGGGTACCTGTATGTCGCTGATTTATTACGTAAGACCATTCCTAGAATTGGGTATCTGTAAGGAGTACACAATGGCTCGCAAGACAACCGGAAACGGTATTTCCAATCGCAGCAAAAAATCTGGAATTTCCACCTCGCCAGCCGCGGTGCAGACTGCGCCCGAGGTTCGCGAGAGCGGGAAACCGGCCAACCAGGTTCGAGTCGAGCGCCCTGTCAATCTGGAAGAAGAGATTCGCCGCCGCGCCTACGAGCTATACCTGCAGCGCGCAGCCAGCTCGGGCAACGGGAACGGCGATCAGAACCAGGATTGGCTGATCGCGGAGCGCGAGATCTGCTCGCGCTACGGCAGGCAGCAGCAACACTCGGCATAGGCCCCGGCGGGGTCCGCAGCGGAATCTGGCGAGAACTAAGGACTGCTTACTGGCTCTGTGGATGCGACGCGGCCGGCGGTTGAGCTTGGGTGCGAGTTTGAGTACGTACCAGCCACCGCCAAACCCGCGCCAGCCACAGTCGCAGCCGATCAATATAGATGTAGACCACGGGAGTGGTGAACAGCGTCAGCATCTGGCTCACAATGAGCCCGCCCACGATGGTGATGCCGAGCGGACGTCGCAGCTCCGATCCCGTGCCCGTGCCCAAAGCCAAAGGCAACCCTCCGAGAAGCGCCGCCATGGTCGTCATCATGATGGGACGAAAACGCAGGAGGCATGCCTCGCGAATCGCCTCCGTCGGGGGCTTTCCGTGTTCGCGCTCGGTGTAGAGCGCGAAGTCGATCATCATGATGGCATTCTTCTTGACGATGCCGATCAGCAGGATGATGCCGATCATCCCAATTACATTGAGTTCATTCTTCGAGATCAGCAGCGCCAGCAGCGCGCCGACGCCGGCAGACGGAATCGTCGACAGGATCGTGACCGGGTGCGCGAAACTCTCGTAGAGAATGCCAAGCACGATGTACACGGTCAGCAGCGCACAAAAGATCAGCAGCCATTGGCTAGACAACGCATCCTTGAAAGCGGCGGCCGTGCCCTGAAAACCTGCGTGCATCGTCGACGGAAAACCGATACTGCGCTCAGCGTTTTCAATGGCGGTGGTGGCAGCGCCAAGCGAAACGCCCGGGGCCAGATTGAACGAGAACGTCACCGACGGATATTGCCCCTGGTGGTTGACCCCGAGCGGGGTGTTCGACGGTCCGAAGTGCGCGAAAGACGCCAGCGGCACAGCCGTGCCGTTTTGAGCGCGCACATAAATGTTCTGCAGAGCATCCGTGCTGTTGGCAAATTCCGGAGCCACTTCCATGACCACGTGGTACTGGTTCAGTTGCCGGTACATGATCGAGACCTGGCGCTGGCCAAAAGCATCGTAGAGAGCGCTATCGATCGCGGAGGTGGAGACTCCAAGCCGTGCCGCCGTGTCGCGGTCGATCACCACGCTGGCTTCGAGTCCCTTGTCCTGCTGGTCGGTGTTGACGTCGCGCAACTCGGGCAGAGCGCGAAGCTTTTGCAGCAGCCGCGGCGACCATTGGTTCATCTCAGCCAGGTTTTCTCCTTGCAGCGTGTACTGGTATTGCGCCTGCCCCATGCGTCCGCCGATGGTCAAATCCTGCGCCGACTGCATGTACAGGGTCGCGCCCGGAACCACCGCTAACTTCCCTCGCAGACGCCCAATCACTTGATCGGCGCTGATCTTGCGTTCGGAAAGCGGCTTCAACATGATGAACATGCGACCCATGTTGTAAGTGTTGCCGCCGCCGGCAAAGCCCACGATCGTGTTCACCGCGGGATCTTTCATCACGATGTTCACGAACTGGGTCATCTTCCCCTTCATGGCGGTGAAGGAAATATCTTGCGCCGCCTGTACCGAGCCCATGACGCGCCCCGTATCCTGCTGCGGGAAGAAACCCATCGGAACCAGGAAGTAGAGACCAACGCTGAGACAGGCGGTCGCGATGGTCATGGCCAGGGTCAGCGGTTGATGCCGCAAGACCCAATCGAGGCTGTGGCGATAGGTGCCCAGCATGCGTTCGAAGACCCATTCGCTGAAGCGATAAATGCGCCCGTGCTTTTTCTCGCCCGCAGGCCGCAGGAACTTGGCGCACATCATGGGCGTCACGGTCAGCGAGATCAGCAGCGACACGCCGATGGCGACGCTGAGCACGACGGCGAATTCCCGGAAGAGCCGCCCGACAATGCCGCCCATCAGCAAAATCGGAATGAACACCGCCACCAGCGACGTGCTCATGGAGAGCACGGTGAAACCGATTTCCTTCGCGCCGCGAAACGCCGCTTGCACCGGGGTCATGCCCTGCTCGATGAAGCGCGTGACGTTCTCCAGCACCACAATCGCGTCATCCACCACGAAGCCGGTCGAGATCGCCAGCGCCATCAGCGAGAGGTTATCCAGGCTGTATCTCGCCAGGTACATCACCCCGAACGTGCCAATCAGCGACAACGGCACCGCTACGCTCGGAATCAAGGTGGCGCGCGCCGTACGGAGAAAAGCGAACACAACCAGAATGACGAGGATGACCGAGATGATGAGCGTCACCTCGATATCGTGCACCGAGGCGCGCACCGTGATGGTGCGGTCCATCACCGGACTCACGTCGATGGCGGGAGAAATCGATGCCTTCAACTGCGGCAGCGCCGCATATACGCGGTCGACGGTCTCAATAATGTTGGCGCCCGGCTGGCGGAACACGATAATCAGGACAGCGGGCTTGCCATTGGCCAGTCCGACGTTGTGAATGTCCTCGACAGCATCTTGCACATCGGCGACATCGGCCAGCCGGACCGGCGCGCCGTTCTTGTAGGCAACAATCAGGTTGCGGTACTGCTCCGAGCGAAAAATCTGGTCGGTGTCGTGTATGCTCCACGCGTTCACGGCATCGCTGAATTCGCCCTTGGGAGTGTTGGCGTTGGCCTGGTTGAGCGCGGCGCGGACCGCGTCCAGACCCACTCCCAGCTTGTTCAGGAGCATGGGATTGACTTCGGCGCGGACGGCCGGTTTGGCGCCGCCACCGACGAAGACCTGTCCCACTCCCTCCACCTGCGAAAGTTTCTGAGCGAGGATCGAATCCGCGGCGTCGTAGATTTTCGGCAGCGGAATCGTGTCGGAGGTGAGCGCCACAATCAAGATAGGAGCATCCGCCGGGTTCGCCTTACGGTACGTGGGATTGCCAGGAAGGTTGGAAGGCAACTGACTGCGCGCCGCATTGATGGCCGCCTGTACGTCGCGTCCGGCGGCATCGATGTTCCGGCTGAGGTCAAATTGCAGAACGATGTTGGTGGAGCCCAGCTGACTGGTCGAAGTCATCTGGTTCACGCCGGCGATGCGTCCGAACTGACGCTCCAGTGGGGTCGCTACCGCCGAGGCCATCGTCTCCGGGCTGGCTCCCGGCAATCCCGCCCCCACCGAGATGACGGGAAACTCCACCTGCGGCAGCGGAGCCACCGGCAGAAAATTGAAGGCAAGCGCCCCCGAAAGCAGCAACGCCGCCGCCAGTAACGAGGTCCCGACCGGGCGCCTGATAAAGGGAGCGGAAATATTCATGGCTCAGTCTCCGGACGCCTCGGGAGCCGGTTCCTCCATCGGATTGCCGATCTTGTAGCGGGCGAATTTCTGCGCCAGCCGGTCAAACCACAGGTACACCACCGGAGTTGTATAGAGAGTGAGCAACTGGCTGAGGAGCAAGCCGCCGACAATCGTGACGCCGAGCGGATGGCGCAGCTCCGAGCCCGTACCGCCGCCGAGGGCCAGCGGCAATCCGGCAAGCAACGCGGCCATGGTGGTCATCATGATGGGACGGAAGCGAAGCAGGCACGCCTGGTAGATGGCTTCTTCCGGCGGCTTGTGCTCCACCCGTTCGGCTTCGAGCGCGAAGTCAATCATCATGATGGCGTTCTTCTTCACGATGCCGATCAGCAGGATGATGCCGATGAGGGCGACAACGCCGAGATCATTGCCGGTAATCAGTAGCGCGAGAATTGCGCCCACACCGGCCGAGGGCAGCGTGGAAAGAATCGTGATGGGATGAATGTAGCTCTCATAGAGCACGCCCAGGACGATGTAAACCGTGATGATAGCGGCCAAAATGAGCCAGGGCTCGCTCGAAAGCGAATTGTGAAAGGCAGCCGCTGTTCCCTGGAAGCTGGTGTTAATACTTCGCGGCAGGTTGATATCCTGTTCCGCCTGCGTGATCGCCGTGGTCGCCTCGCCCAGGGAAACGCCAGGAGCAAGGTTGAATGACAGGTTCACCACCGGGAACTGGCCGAGGTGATTGATGGACAGAGGAGCGTTGCGCGTTTCGAGGCGGGTAAAAGCTGAAAGCGGAACCTGGCTGCTGGGGCCGGTTGCAACCGGCGCGCTGGCAGACGATGTATTCGGGCCTGAGATTCCGGCCGTGGTTGTGCCGGCGCCGGACGCGCCACTCGACGACTTGACGTAGATGCTTTTCAAAGCGTCCGGCGTCAATCGGAATTGCGGATCGACCTCGAGCACGACGTGATACTGGTTCAGCTGCGTAAACATTGTCGAAACCTGCCGCTGGCCGAACGCGTCGTAGAGCGTGTCGTCGATGGCTTGCGGCAGGATGCCCAGGCGCGAGGCCGTGTCGCGATCGATGATCAGGTTGGCTTGCAATCCATTGTTCTGCTGGTCGCTGGCCACATCGCGCAACTGCGGCAGGGTTTGCAGCTTTTGCAGAAGCTGCTGCGACCAATTAGCTAATTCGGTGGGGTCGGCGTCCTCCATCGAATACTGGTACTGTGTGCGGCTGACGCGGCTTTCCACCGTGAGGTCCTGCACCGGCTGCATGTAGAGCGTGATGCCGTCGATCTTAGCCAGTTCCGGTTGCAGATCGCGAATGATCGCGGACGCAGTCTCTTTGCGCTCGTCGCGTGGCTTCAGATTGATCTGGATGCGTCCGCTGTTCGGCGTGACGTTGGTGCCATCGACGCCAATGAACGAAGCCAGGCTGTCGACATTCCCGTTCTTCAGAATCACCTTGGCCAGTTCCTGCTGCTTTTGCGACATGGCTGCAAACGAAATGTTCTCCGGAGCCTCGGAGATACCGATGATCACGCCCGTATCCTGCACCGGGAAGAAACCCTTGGGCACGTATACATAAAGAAGCAGCGTAGCGATCAGCGTCGATACCGTCACCAGAAGAGTGGTGGTCTGATGTCGGAGGATGAATTTCAGGGTGCGGCCGTAGAACGCGATGACGTCGTTGTAAAAGTCTTCGGTGACGCGGTAGAACCACGATCCCTTCCCCGCTTGCTTCGGTTTCAAGATCTTCGCGCACATCATCGGCGTCAGGGTCAGCGAGACCCCGGCGGAGACCAGAATCGTCACCGCCAGCGTGACTGCAAATTCGCGGAAGAGCTTGCCGACGATGTCTCCCATGAATAGCAGCGGGATCAACACTGCGATTAGCGAAACAGTCAGCGATACAATCGTGAACCCAATCTGTCCCGCTCCCTTGAGCGCGGCGTCCAGCGGCGACTCGCCCTCTTCCAGGTAGCGATTGATGTTCTCGATCATCACGATGGCGTCGTCCACCACGAATCCGGTCGAGATGGTGAGCGCCATCAGCGTCAGGTTGTTCAGGCTGTAGCCGAGCAGGTACATCACTCCGAAGGTACCCACCAGCGAGAGCGGCACGGCAACACTGGGGATGATGGTTGCGGAGAGATTCCGCAAAAAGAGAAAGATGACCATCACCACCAGGGCCACGGTCAGCATCAACTCGAACTGCACATCGTTGACCGAGGCGCGAATCGTCTGCGTGCGGTCGATGAGGATTTGCAGCTTGACGGCCGCGGGCATCGAAGCTTGCAATTGCGGCAGAACTTTCTTGATGCGATCGGCCACGCTGATGATGTTGGCCCCGGGCTGGCGCTGTATGTTGAGCAGAACCGCGGGCGTGGTGTTCACCCAGGCTGCCTGCTGCACGTTTTCAGCGCTATCAACGGCCGTGGCCACGTCCGACAAGCGCACCGGCGCGCCGTTCCGGTAGGCGACGATCACACTGTTATATTGCTGGCTCGAGAGCAGTTGGTCGTTGGCTCCGATGGTGAACGATTGTCGCGGACCATCAATCACTCCCTTGGCCTGGTCGACGTTGGCCGCCATCAGCGCCGCCCGTACATCTTCGAGCCCCAACTGGTAGGAAGCGAGCGCGGTCGGATTGGCCTGCACGCGCACCGCCGGCTTCTGCCCGCCGCTGATCGAAACCAGGCCGACTCCGGGAAGCTGCGAGATCTTCTGCGCCAGCGCCGTCTCGGCCATATCTTCGATGCGCGACAAGGGCAGCGAATCCGAGGTCAGCGCCATGGTCAGGATGGGCGCATCGGCCGGGTTCACTTTGTTGTAAATGGGAGGATTGGGAAGATTCTGCGGCAGGTACGTCGTCCCCGCGTTGATCGCGGCCTGCACCTGCTGCTCCTCGACGTCGATATTCTGATCGAGCGCGAACTGCAACGTGATCAGCGAACTGCCGAACGAACTAGTCGAGGTCATCTGGTTCAGTCCGGGGACTTGTCCGAACTGCCGCTCTAAGGGAGCGGTGACCGAAGACGCCATCACGTCGGGAGCGGCGCCGGGATAAAACGTCATGACCTGAATCGTCGGGTAGTCCACCTCGGGCAAGGCGGAAACCGGCAGTTGCCGGTAGGCGACGATTCCGACCAGCATCACCGCCACCATCAACAAAGAAGTAGCGACTGGCCGGAGAATGAAAAGACGAGACGGGTTCATGACGTGGGTTTCATGACATTGGTGCGGCTGTACCGGGCTGTGTAGTCGATTGCGAGGACGACTGCGAAGTTTTGGAGTTGCCGGTCCCGCTGCGCGTTTCAACTTTCGCGCCGTTCTGCAATTTGTCCTGTCCGTCGGTTACCACGACCTCCCCGACCTGCAAGCCGCTGCCGATCGCGCTTTGATTCGATTGCGTGAGCGCGACGGTCACTGTCCGCGCCTCCACCGTCTTGTCGGCTTTCACCACGTAGACAAAACTTCCCTGCGGCCCGCGCTGCACGGCCACGCTGGGAACAATCGTACTGTTCTTGCGCACATCGAGAAGCAGGTGGATGTTGACGAACTGGTTCGGAAAGAGCACGCCATCCTTATTGTCGAACGTCGCCTTCAGGCGGTCAGTACCTGTCGTCTGATCGATCTGATTATCGATGGTCAGCAAGGTGCCGGTGGCCAGTTTGTTCTTGTCGTCACGATCATAGGCGTCAACCTTCAGAGTCCCCTGCTTCATTCGCTTCACGACCGCGGGCAGACTGTCTTCCGGCAAAGTGAAGATCACCGAGATCGGCTGCAATTGCGTGATGACCAGCATGGGGTTGGCATCGCTGGCGTGGACGATGTTGCCGGCGTCAACCAACCGCAAGCCGATGTGGCCACTAACTGGCGCTGTGATGTGGCAATAAACGAGCTGAAGTTTTGCGTTGTCGATCGCCGCCTGGTCGGCCCGAACCGCGCCTTCGAACTGATCCGCCATCGCCTTTTGCGTGTCCACCTGCTGCTGTGACATCGCGCCCGATTGCTGTAGCAGGTCTTTGAAGCGCTGATAGTTCAGTTGCGCGTCGCGGAGTTGAGCCTGATCTTTATACAACTGCGCTTGCGCCGACGCCAGTTGCACCTGGTAAGGACGCGGGTCGATGAGGATGAGCAGGTCGCCTTTGTTGACCTGTTGTCCTTCCCGGAAATTCACTTGGATAAGCTGGCCGTCCACCCGGCTCTTCACGCTCACGGTGTTATAGGCCGTGACCGATCCTAAGCCAGTTAGATATACCGGCATGTCCTGCTCGACCGCGGACGCCACTGCTACCGGCACGGCGCGAGTCGTGGCTGCCAGGGCGTTCTTGCCCTTCGGAGAATCAGCGGTTTGACATCCGCCGAAGGCCAGCAGCAGGAGCAAGGTCCCGCTGAGTTGCATCCACCGCCAATTCAGGTTCCTATTCATAGGAAAGCCGCACAATCGGTAAGTCAGTTGCCGTATCGCCTCTGCCGAATTCAACGACGGAAAATATTAGACGATCCATCCTCTCCTAAGGTGATGATCTTTGGAAAGCAACCGATGGTAAAAGTTTGTAAATCATAGATTTGCGTAAGAAGCGTCACAAGCAATCAAACCCCGCGACACGTCCGAAGTTGCTCGTGGAGTTATTGCTGAGCCGCCTGGACCAGTGCCGGCCTCACTTGTTCGCGCTGAATTTCGGAGGCATCCCACCCGCCGCCCAGAGCCTTCACCAGAAAAACCGAAGTGACCATTTGCTGGCCGAGCAGTTGCGTTGCCAGGCGTTCGTTGTTCAGCAGCGTGGATTGCGCGGTAAGCACATCGAGATAGGTGGTAACTCCGCCGACGTAACGGCTGTTGGCGATGTCGAGCGCGCGGCGCGAATCGGCAACCGCCGCCTGTTGAGTTTTCGCTGCCTGGTTCAGCAGCGCGAGACCGGAGAGCCCATCCTCCACTTGCTGAAATGCCACCAGCACCGATTCGCGATAGTTAGCCACCGATTCGTCATAGGCCGCGCGGCTGCCCGCCAGGTTGGCGCGATTGCGGCCGCCATTCAAAATCGGCTGCAGCAGATCACCACCCAGCGACCACATAGCGCTGGGTGCGCTTATCAGTGCGGCAATGTCGCGGCTTTGCCACCCACCACCTCCGCCGAGCGTGATATGCGGATAAAACGCAGTCATCGCTAAACCGACTTGCGCATTTTCGAACGCCATCTGGCGCTCGCTGGTGGCCACGTCCGGCCGGCGCTCCAGAATCTCCGAGGGAACTCCGGTGGGAATCGCGGGAGGGGTGGCGTCGAACGGCGCCTCCGCAAGACTGAAAGCCGAAGCCGATTTGCCGGTCAGCACGGCGATGGCGTGTTCGAATTGCGCCCGCTGTTGCAGCACGAGCTGAAGTTGCGTCGCTGTCGAATCGAGCAAGGCGGCTTGCTGTGCGACTTCCAGCCCAGAAGCGACCCCGCCGTCGTGGCGATGGTTGACCAGGTCCAACCCTTTTTGCTGGATTTCGACCGATTGCCGCACCACTCCCGCTTCGCGATCAAGTTCGCGCAGATTGAAATAGTCGGCAGCAAGCTCTGCGGTCAATACCAGACGCACATTTTCCAGATCGGCCGCACTCCCTTGCAGCGAAGCGTTGGCCGCTTCCAGATTGCGGCGTACGCGTCCGAAGAGATCGAGCTCGTAGCTAACGGAAAACGGGACGGTGAAATTACTCTGGGTAAAGGGCGGGCTCCCCGCAAACGCACGGTTGCTGGAGACTTCCTGGCGCTGCGCGCCAGGAGCGGCGCTGAGTGTGGGGAAGTACCCCGCAGAAGCGATTCGCGCTTGCGACCGAGCCTGAGAGAGGCGATCCTCGGCCGCCGCCAGCGACTGGTTTGCCTGAAGGAGTTCATGCTCCAGCCGGTCGAGTTCCGCGTCATGAAATATCTGCCACCACGCGCCCTTCGGAATGGCATCCTTCGGAGCCGCCGTTTGCCATGGTCCCTCGCCTTTCCAAGTGTCGGGAACCGGAGCAGTCGGGCGCCGATATCCCGGCCCAACCGTGCAGCCGACCGCAGAGACCACGAACATCACCGCAGCGAGCAACGAGGATTTTCTACCACGGAGGCACGGAGACACGGAGAAAAGCGAGTTCATGATTTCGTTTCCTATGAAACACCTGCGACTTGGCAACGAACCCTCCAAAAAGCCTTTCTCCGTGCCTCCGTGGTGAGGTTCTAGTTCGCGCTCGCCTTGGCGACGTGCACTTGCTGCCCTTCCTCGAGTGAGTCGGACGGGTTGATGATGACTCGATCGTTTACGTCGAGCCCACCAAGAATTTCGAGCGTAGTGCCAAAGTCGCGCCCAATCGTGATCGGGCGCAAATGCACTTTGCCGTCCTTATCGACGACCGCCGCCTGCGCGCCCTCTGCACGGAACAGCATGGCATTCACGGGAATCGTAATCCGCGGAACCGACGTCCCGGTCGCAAAATGCACTTGACCGAAAGAACCCGGAAGCAGCTTGCCATCTTTATTGGGAACATCTACTTCCGTATTCAGGGTGCGGGTTGCGGGATCGATGGCATCGGCGGTCCGAGCCACTACTCCCATAAACTTCTGGCCGGGAAATTCCTGCAGGGTAACCATAGCCTTCACCCCAACTTTCATGGACGGCGCATACGCCTGCGGAACACTAACGTAAACCCTAAGCGGATCGACGCGCGCAATATCGAACAGCTCTTTGCCACTCGCCCCCGCCCCGGAATTGATAAGCGCTCCCGGATCCACATTGCGCCGAGTCAGCACGCCCGAAAAAGGAGCGTACACGTTCTTAAAAGACTCGAGTTGTTCAAGGCGGCGAACATTCGCATCCGCCGCCGCCAGGTTGGCGAGCGCCTGTTGGTATCCGCTGGCCTGCTGATCCGCTTCCTGCTGCGAGACGGAGTCGGACTTGCGCAGATTGGCCCAACGGTCAGCGGAGATCTTTGCCAACTCGAGAGCTGATTTGACCTGCTCGCGCCCGGCTCGGGCCTGTGACAGCTCCTGATCGATTTCCGGAGTGTCAATCGCCGCCAGCAGTTCGCCTTTCTGGACCTTGCTTCCCATGTCCTTGTACCAGCGCAAGAGGTAACCGTTGGTTCGGGCAAAAATTGGAGACTCTTCAAACGCCTGCAAATTTCCGGGCAACACCAGTTCACCGTTTCCGAGCTCGGATGCGGGCTGAATAACGGCCACCGTCGGAACCGCAACGGCTTCGGTTTCTTTCGCCAGCGCGTCCGCTTCACTTTTCCGATTCAGAAACGTAACGGCGCCCGCCGTGATCAGAACCAGCAGCGCGGCGCCAATCAGAAGCTTCCCCCGGCCTGCCGGAGCCGGACCTCGATCCGAAGCCTGGTCGGAAGGCTGCCCGGTCTGCGGGCTGTACGGTTCGTTCCACTGCGTCGTAACCGGCGGTTGTATTGGCATGATGGCGATCTCCAACAAATTCTATTCTTGCTCCGATTGCAGCCGCGCCTCGCGGCGGCCATGAATCATCGTAAATATACTCGGCACGAAAAATAAGGTAGCTACCGTTGCAAACAGCAGACCGCCAATCACGGCGCGGCCCAGCGGTGCGTTCTGCTCGCCGCCTTCTCCGAAGCCCAACGCCATCGGCAGCATGCCGATAATCATGGCGAGGGCCGTCATAAGCACAGGCCGAATGCGCGTGTGGCCCGCTTCGACCGCCGCCTGCAGTGCGGGCACGCCGGCATCCATGCGGTCGCGGGCAAACGAGACCAGCAGAATCGAATTCGCGGTCGCTACGCCCATGCACATGACCGCGCCCGTCAGCGACGGAACACTGAGCGTGGTGCGGGTAATCAGCAGGAACCAGCAAATGCCCGCCAGCGCCCCCGGCAACGCGGTGATAATGATGAAGGGATCGAGCCAGGACTGGAAGTTGACCACGATCAGCAAATAAACGAGCACGATGGCTCCCAGAAGGCCAATGCTGAGGCCGAAGAAAGACGACTGCATGGTCTCGAGCTGCCCCCGAACCACGATTTGCGTTCCGCGCGGTAGAGAATGCGGGTCCTCGAAAGGTTTCAGCGCCTTAAGGATGTCCGACCCAACCCCGCCCAGATCGCGACCCTGCGTGCTGGCATACACATCGATGACCGGTTGCACGTTGTAATGGTTGACCACGGCGGGGCGCGCCGCGGGCGTGAGTTGCACCAGATTGCCGAGCACTTGCGAACCTTGCGCACCCGCGCTCGTCACCGGCGTGTTCATCAGGTCCTCGACCGACGTCATGTGATACTGCGGCGCTTGGATGGCGATGGGATAAGTAACCCCGTTCCTCGGATTCAGCCAGAAATTGGGAGCCGTCTGAAAGCTTCCGCTCAAGCTGATCAGCACGCTCTGCGCGACATCGCGAGCGTTCAGTCCGACCTGGTTGATGCGGGTGCGGTCCATATCGAGGTGAAGGGTGGGCAGGGTCATCATCTGTTGCACGTGTACGTCGGCCGTCCCGGGAATCTGGCGCAACCGATTTGCGATCTTCTGCCCGATGTCGTAGTTCGCGCGCACGTCGGCGCCCACGACTTGCACATCGACCGGCGCCGGCAATCCAAAATTGAGAATTTGCGATACGATATCGGCGGGCTGGAAGAAGAACTCCACTCCCGGAAAACGCGCAGGGAGTTCGCGGCGCAACTGGCGCACGTATTGCGCCGTCGGATGATGGTGTTCGGGATTGAGCGAAATCAGAATCTCCGCATCGCCCGTCCCAATCACTCCGGAACTGCTGTAGGAAAGATTCAAGCCCGAGTACGGGACGCCGATATTGTCGAGCACCGTCTGCAGTTCTTCCTTCGGAATCTCGCTGCGCAGCGCCTGCTCCACTTCATCGCACAGACGCGCGGTCTCTTCCACGCGCAGGCCGGGCCGGGCGCGAAAGTGCAGACGAATCAAGCCCGCGTCCACTTGGGGAAAGAAATCCTCTCCCAGAAAGAACACCAGCCCCAGGGAAAGAAAGCAGAAAGCCGCAAAGCCGAGAGAGAAAGTCTTCCGGTGCTGGAGCGTAGTTTCGAGCAGTTGCCGGTAGCCATCTCGGAACCTTTCAAACCAGCGCTCGAATCCGCGCTGGGATTTTCCCAGAAAGTTTTTCGGCTCGGCGGCGCGATGCTCGTGTCCGCGCATGATATAGAGCACCATGGTCGGGACCAGGGTTCGCGACAACAGGTACGACGCCAGCATGGCAAAAGACACGGCTTCGGCCATGGGAACGAAAAGAAACTTCGCGACTCCGGTCAGAAAAAACATCGGCACAAACACAATGCAGATACTCAGCGTCGAGACGAACGCGGGCACCGCAATTTCCTGCGCGCCATCGAGAATGGCTTGCTTCATCTCCTTGCCCATGGCCAGATTGCGCTCGATGTTTTCGATCGTCACCGTCGCATCATCCACCAGAATGCCGACGGCAAGAGCCAGACCTCCCAGCGTCATGATGTTGATGGTCTCGCCCAGCGCGCTCAGCAAAATTACGGAGACGAAGATGGACAGAGGAATCGAGACCGCGATGATCACGGTTGGACGCCAATCGCCCAGGAAGAGCAGAATCATGGCGGCGGTAAGGCAGGCGGCGATCAGGCCTTCCCGTATGACTCCCTGAATCGACGCGCGCACGAAAAGCGACTGGTCGAAAAGTGCCTTGATGCTGAGTTCGGGCGGCAGCGTCTGCGCCGCCACCGGTACGATCGCCTTCACGCCATTCACGACGGTCAACGTGGAGGCTCCGCCCAGCTTGAGGATCGACATCAGCACGCCGCGCACACCGTCCTGCCGCACGATGTTAGTTTGCGGCGCAAATCCGTCGCGCACGTGCGCCACGTCCCGCAGGTAAAGGGTGGACGATTTCGAGGTCTTCACCGGCAGATCGTTCAGTTCGGCGATGGTTCGCGGACTGCCGTTCATCTCCACCGTATACTCGGTGGGCCCCATCTTGGTTGTGCCCGCCGGCAGAATCAGGTTTTGCGCGGATACCGCGTTGACGATATCGACCGGCGCCAAGCCGTAGGCCTGCAGTTTGGCGGAGTCCAAATCCACCTGTATCTGGCGCATCTTGCCGCCATAAGGATACGGAGTCGCCGCGCCCTGCACCGTCGTCAACTGCGTACGCAGAAAATTGTTTCCCAGGTCGAACAGTTGCTGTTCCGGAAGCGTTTTGCTGCTCAAGCCCAGTTGCACAATCGGCGTTGAGGATGCCGTGTAAGTGATGATCAAGGGCGGAGTCGTACCCGGAGGCAGTCCGCGCAGCATGGTCTGGCTCATCGCCGTCACTTGCGTCAGAGCCACGGATAGATTGACGGAAGGCCGGAAAAAGATTTTGATCACGGCGATTCCGTTCAGCGCCTGCGACTCCTGATGTTCGATGTCGTTGACGGTGACCGTGTATCCGCGCTCGGAGTTGCTCACGATCCGGTCCGCCATCTCCTGCGGAGATAGACCGGTATAGAACCACACCACGCTGACCACGGGAATGTTGATGTCGGGAAAAATGTCGACTGGGGTGCGCACGACGGCGACGCCCATGAGCAGGATGATGACCAGTGCCATCACCACAAAGGTATAAGGACGGCGAAGCGCTAATGCGACGATCCACATAAGACTGGCGAAAACAAGACTAGCGAAAACCGGTAACGCCGAAACCCAATGCCAGCGGAAACTATACCGCCAAAACTGCGACCCCACACTGGCTACCGAACTTAGGGCATAGGATTCGAAACAGTACGTTTCGGATTTATATTATATTAGACTTTACCTATGGCTCAAAACCATACCCGGCACGCCGAGCCTCGAAACGCCGGCGCGCGGAACGGAAGCAACCGGACTGACGGGAAGCGCCCGCCCGGGCGGCCGCGCAGTGAGGAATCGCGTCAGTCCATTCTGCGCAGCACCCTGAAGCTGCTCAAACAGCACGGTGGATTGGCGGAACTGAGCATTGAAGGCATCGCCGCCGACGCCAATGTCGGCAAAACAACTGTCTATCGTTGGTGGCCGACCAAGGCCGCCCTGGTCGCCGACGCCTTCTCCGCCAGCGCCGACAGCGAACTCCGCTTCCCAAATACCGGCTCCGTAGAAAACGACATGAGCCTGCAGATGAGGCGGCTGATTCGCATCTTCCGCTCCAAGCGCGGCAAGGTGGTGGCGGCGCTGCTCGCCGGAGGACAATCGGATCCGGAGCTGATCGAGGCCTTTCGCGATCGATTCCTGTGGCCCCGACGCCGGCAGGCTTATCAAACTCTGCAGCGCGGCATCGACCGTGGCGAACTCCCCGCCGCCAGCGACCTCGACCTTATTCTCGACTCGCTCTACGGACCGATCTATATGCGCTTTCTGATCCGGCACGACAAGCTGGAAGAAAGCTTCGCCGATGAAATTTGCGGGCTGGTGCTGAAGGGCTTAAAGCGCCGGGTGCAGCGCTGAAACGAACCGGACTCGGCGATGCTCGTGAGCGAAATGGCCTGTTCGCGACAGTTAAAGCTGTATGCCGGTTCCGCGCGGGTTGGGTGAACTGTCCCCCGCCCTGCAGAGACTCAAAGATCCGTGATGCGAGACGGTTCCTCCGCAGCGGAGGAGCCGTCTCCTTTTCTCGATGCCGACTTGACTCGATTGCATCATCTACGTTGGGAAACAGGAACCTCCCACTACCTCGAGTGCCACTTTGGCACTGCTTTCTTGTTAACACTACCGCGACTCGCGGCTTTGCCCGGGGAGCCGCAAATCGGGCAATCCGGGCCGACACGGTGATAAATCTCAACAATCGGCTGGCCACCTAAAACGTCGCGGATAAACTCTATCTCCGGCAGAGTAACAAATGGGATCTTATCTGCGGTGATCGGCACGTACCACCCAAACCAGCTAATGGTTGACTGTATCGTATTGCAATCGAGCATCACCACGTGAGTGTAGATGCCGTCAACTTCAATGCTGCCGGGAGCCACCTGGATGCCGAAATTCTGGAGATAGAAATCAGAAAGATCCTGGTTGATGAATAACGTAGACGCAGCATATTGGGAATAAATCTGCGCATCTTCCTTGCGTAGTTCTCCAGTCCATACGGTGAAGTGGGTGCCCGGATCGTACACAGATTGATACACGACCATATACCGCCCCGCCGCTTCGCAGGTGACAGTCATTTGATAGCCAGGGATGCCGCTGGGGTCGCTACCGCCCAGCCAAGTGCCGGTCGGTTCGCACGTGCGGCCTGCCCCTTGCGCCAAGCACGGAATGCCGGCAAGAACAATAACAAGAAACATCATCGATACTCTACGACTCGTTTTACTCATGGAAACCTCCTTAACGTTTGAAACGAACGAATTGCCACACACACTGGGTTTGAATTGTGAACTCGTGAAGTGCTGCCGAGACCTCCCCGGATCATAAGACTCGAAAGGGTAGAAAGGGTCTTCAGCGATGCGGGGCCACCACGATAATTAGCAGAGCAGAGCACAGAGTTGTGCCAATAAGATTCGTGCGTCGGCGGACCGATGGACATCGGTGTCGCGAAAGCCTGCAAGGGTACAAAGGGATGGATCGCCAAGTTTCGAGGGTAAGAACCTCAGCGGTGCCAGAGTTGTCCGGGCAGCCCTCAGAGGTACTACGATTGAGACCGGAGGATTGTTCTCATAGGGTAGAGTTTCCGATTCGTCATACCCGGTCTCCGCCACATCTTCTGCCGGGACAGCCAGAGACACACCGAAGGCCAGAAGCACGAAAAGAACGAGAATAATAGAGGAAGCCCTTCTCATAAAGGGTGCGCTTCCTACTAAATTCGGAGTCCGTCGCCTCACGGGGTGTTGCGTCTCAACGGGCGGGAACTGCTCTTCGGAGAGGCGAGATGTATTCATGCCAACACAAATGAGCACGTCTTGTCAGTGAAACCTGTCACATCTTGATGTGCGGTGATGGCCAAGAGCCCACGGCGCGCAGCCTAGCCAGACCTCAACGGTTGCAACATCGCGACACGGCTCACAACCGCGACTTGAATCGATGGTTCCACTTTTCCGAGCGAGAAATCGCGGGGCTAAGGTCGGTCGCCCCTCCGGAGCTAAGTTCCCCGTGCGGGTGAATTTTCCCTCGTTTCGCTCCGCCGGATTACTCGAAAGCGAACCCTCACGCATACACGTATCGTCCCATCCCATAACCTGTTTACCTGCCGAAACTTACCGTTTGATTGCGAAATCCACCCGGTGCCTGATCGGGCTTGCGCGAAGTCGCCGCAGCGGCTAGAATTAAAATGCGACTGAAACAGTCGGAGTTTAATCCGACTAGATAGGTCGGCATTCGCCCCATGCTCAAACTGACCAAGAAAGCGGACTACGGCCTCATGGCCATGAAGCATCTGGCCGAGCACGCCGACCGGGGATCATGCAGCGCCAAGGATGTGGCTGAGGCCTACGGCATCCCGCAGGAGGCGCTGGCGAAGATCCTGCAACGGCTGGCGAAGGTCGGTTTGATACGGTCGCAGCATGGCATGAACGGTGGTTACACGCTGACGCGCGACCCGAAGACGATTTCCGCGTTCGAAGTGATCAAGGCGATTGACGGGCCGCTGTTCATTACGTCGTGCGTCACCGTGCGCGGCGAATGCGGCCAGAGCAATCGCTGTACGATTCGCGAGCCGCTGCGCAAGGTGAATGAAAGCATCGAGCAGGTGCTGAAGAACATCATGATTTCGCAGATGAAGGAAGAGCCGGAAGTCCTCCAGGTCAAGAAACTGGAGACCAAGAGTCCGGCGGAGCTGATAACAATTTCGTAGTTAGCACGCTGTTGAAGGCTTGAGCTTTGTATCAGGGCATCGCTTTAGCGATGCCGTCAGCGGTGAAAATACATGCCCCTTTAGGGGCTGCAGGAGCAAGGCAATCATGAGCACGAATGGCAACCAGGCGATCCCGACCCAAGCCGGCGCGGAACCTCACGCTGTCCCCAACGGGATCAAGCTGCCGATCTACATGGATAATCACGCGACCACGCCGATGGATCCGCGGGTTCTCGAGGAAATGCTGCCCTACTTCATGGAGAAGTTCGGCAACGCCGCCAGCCGCAATCACCCGTTTGGATGGATCGCGGAAGAAGCGGTGGAGTTGTCGCGCGAACGAATCGCCAAGCTGATCGGCGCGACCTCGAAAGAAATTATTTTCACCTCGGGCGCCACCGAAAGCGACAACCTCGCCATCAAGGGCGTCGCAGAAATGTACCGCGAGAAGGGCAACCACATCATCACCGCGCCCACCGAGCATAAGGCTGTGCTCGATACCTGCAAGCATCTGGAGAAGCTCGGCTTCCGCGTGACCTATCTGCCGCTGCAGAAGGATGGGCTGATCGACCTCGACGACCTGAAGCGGGCGATGGACGACAAGACGATTCTGGTCACCATCATGGCGGCCAACAACGAGATTGGCGTGCTGCAACCGATCGCGGAAATCGGCAAGCTGTGCCGCGAGCGCGGCGTGATCTTCCATTCCGACGCGGTGCAGGCGATCGGCAAGGTTCCAATCGACGTGAACCAGATGAACCTCGACATCGTGTCCATCACCGGACACAAGCTCTACGGGCCGAAGGGCGCGGGCGCTCTGTATGTGCGCCGCAAGAATCCGCGCGTGCAGTTGGTGCCGCTGATTGACGGCGGCGGACACGAGCGCGGAATGCGCTCCGGCACGCTCAACGTTCCCGGCATTGTCGGCCTGGGCAAGGCTTGCGCCATCGCGCAGGAAGAGATGCCGCAGGAATCCTGCAAAATTGCTGGCCTGCGCAATCGCCTGAAAGACAGCATCATGAGCCGGCTCGACGAGGTGTATATCAACGGCTCCGTCGACCATCGGCTGCCAGGCAATCTGAATATCAGCTTTGCCTACGTGGAAGGCGAGTCGCTGCTGATGGGCATCAACGATATCGCGGTTTCGAGCGGATCGGCGTGTACCTCGGCGACGCTGGAGCCCTCCTACGTTCTGAAAGCTCTCGGCACGGGCGACGATCTGGCGCACAGTTCGATCCGCTTCGGCATCGGGAGGTTCAACACTGAAGCGGAGATCGATTACGTGGGTGACCGCGTGGTCGAGACGGTGCTGCGCTTGCGCGAACTGTCGCCACTCTACGAAATGGCGAAAGAAGGCGTGGACCTGAAGAATGTGAAGTGGGCCGCGGAACCGCATTGAGTTTCGAAGGGACGCGGCTTAGCAGCAACGCGCGGCATCGCTTTGGTTCGTATCAAAGCTTTGCTTCGTATCAGGGCATCGCTTCAGCGATGCCACAGGGGCTTCGAAATTAACGCCCCTTTAGGGGCGGGGCATAGAAAAAGTTTTGAAGGAGACTGCAGATGTCATACAGCGACAAAGTAATCGACCACTACAACCATCCACGCAACGTCGGCTCCATGGACAAGAAGGATGCCGATGTGGGCACCGGTCTGGTCGGCGCGCCCGAGTGCGGCGACGTCATGAAGCTCCAGATCAAGGTGAATCCGCAGACCAACGTCATCGAAGACGCCAAGTTCAAGACTTTCGGCTGCGGCTCGGCGATTGCTTCGTCCTCGCTCGCCACCGAGTGGGTCAAGGGCAAGACGGTCGATCAGGCCCTCGGGATCAAGAACACTGAGATCGTGAAGGAACTGGCCTTGCCGCCGGTCAAGATCCACTGTTCGGTGCTGGCCGAAGATGCGATCCGGGCCGCGATCGGCGACTGGAAGAAGAAGCAGGGCGCGACCAAGCCCGCGGAAGTGCAGGCGGCGCAGTAACTGTAGAGACGGGGCTTGCCCCGTCTCTCGCCGCGACGGAGACGCGGCAAGCCGCGTCTCTAGGGATATTAGAAGCGATCATGGACCAAGTACTCAAAGACGAAGCCGCCAAACCGGCGGCGCCCACGGCTCCGGTCAAGGGCATCCAGGTGACGGAAAACGCCATCAAGAAGATTCGTTCTGCCATGGTGAAAGAAAATATTTCGCCGGAGCAGGGCGGCCTTCGCTTGGGCGTGCAGGGCGGCGGATGCTCGGGCCTGACTTACAACATACGATTCGATACGCAGCCGCGCGAGCGCGACCGTGTGTTCCAGTTTGGAGACGTGCGAGTTTTTGTGGACCCGAAATCCTTTATCTATCTGCACGGACTGACTCTCGATTACCAGGAGACCCTGATGCAGCAAGGATTCGTGTTCGTGAATCCGAACTCGACCAAGTCCTGCGGTTGCGGCAGTTCTTTCTCGTAGCGATGGCCCCCTTAGTTGTCATCCTGAGCGCAGCGAAGGACCTATGCATTCTCTTGGCGCGGGCAAAATGCGTAGGTCCTTCGCTACGCTCAGGATGACAGGCAGTTTTGAATTGCCCAATTACAAAATCACAACCATGCCTGAATTCAAATCTTCGTTGATCATGCCCGGCCAAGCGCCCGACGAGGCAACCGCCACTTGCTGGTCGTGCGGAACGATGCGTGCCGTCCACTTCTGCAGTTCGTGCGGCAAGGTGCAACCGCCGGTCCCGGTCGACTATTTCACCTTCTTTGGTTTTCCCCGCAAGCTCAACCTGGACACGGCCGCCCTGGAGAAGGAGTTCTACGCGCTGAGTCGTCGCCTCCATCCTGACGGATTCGGGCAGGCGGATCCTCGGGAGCGTGCCTGGAGCCTGGAACAAAGCTCGATGCTCAACGACGCCTACCGCACGTTGAAAGATCCGATCAAGCGCACCGAGTACTTGTTGCGCCTGGAAGGAATCGAACTGGAAGAGCAGTCGAAACAGGCGACCGAAAAAGCTCGCGCCACCGGCCAGTTGAAGAAGCAGGTCGTGCCCCCCGATCTGCTGGAAGAAGTTTTCGAGCTGAACATGCATCTGGAAGAACTGCGAGCCCAGAAGAAGATGGGCGAAGACGACCCCGCATTGCTGGAGGAAATCGGCAAGGCCAAACTCTCGCTGGAAGAAAAATACGACGCGCTGTTCAGCGAACTAAAAAGCGAGTGGAACAAGTGGGACAAGGCGGTGGAGCGCCAATCTGGAGACCAAGGAACCGCTGCCGACCGGCGAAAGATCCTCGACCAGATGCTGGATGTCCTGAACCGGAGAAACTACGTCCGGAACCTGGTGCGGGACGTGAATGAAGTAATTGGTGATTTGTGATTTGTAATTTGCGATTTGTAATTTGCGATTGAAGAACAACACATCATCGGCAGTCCAAATCACAATTACAAATTACAAATCAGAAATTACAAATGAGCTCTGACACCATCGTCGGCATCGATCTCGGCACCACGAACTCGCTCGTGGCCTACATGCAGGGGGACTCTCCCGTCGTCATCCCCGGGGAAGACGGCCTGAACCTTGTGCCCTCGGTGGTCGCGCTGGACGAGAACAACCAGGTCATCGTGGGCAACGCCGCCCGCCGCTATCTGATCGAAACGCCCGAGCGCGCGGTCTATTCGGTCAAACGCCTGATGGGGCGCGGCGTTGAGGATATCCAGGACGAACTGAAGTTGTTTCCTTTCCAGTTAGCGGCAGATCTTCACCCGGGCGAGGTGCTGCGCATCAAGCTCGGCGAGCGAACCTACACCCCGCCTGAGATTTCGGCGCTGGTGCTGCGCCAGCTGAAGCGCAACGCCGAGCGCTTTTTCGGAGCGCCCGTAACCCAGGCGGTCATCACCGTCCCCGCATATTTCAATGACGCGCAGCGGCAGGCTACCAAAGACGCCGGACGAATTGCCGGCCTGAATGTGTTGCGGCTGGTCAACGAACCCACCGCAGCATCGCTCGCGTACGGCCTGGACAAAAAGACAAACGGCATTGTTGCGGTCTACGATCTCGGCGGCGGCACGTTCGACATCTCGATTCTCAAACTTCACGACGGCATTTTCGAAGTGATCGCCACCAATGGCGACACGCACCTCGGTGGAGACGATATCGACAATCTGTTGATCGCAATCGCGCTCGACGACATTCGCGGCGACCTCGGACTCGATCTCCGGAAGGATGCCCGGCGAAACGGTGAAGCCGTGGCTCGTATCCGCAAAGCAGTGATCGAGGCCAAGATTGCTCTTTCGTCGCAGCCCACGGCGAAACTCGAAGTCGATTTGCCCGGTGGAAAGAAGTATCAGCGGGAAATTCCGCTCGAGATGTTCGAGCAGATGGTCCAGCCCATCATTGACCGTACCGTCGGCCCCTGTAAACAGGCGCTTAAAGACGCAGGCCTGAAGCCCGAACAAATCGACGAGGTCGTGCTCGTCGGAGGCTCCACGCGCATTCCCAAGGTGCGGCGTTTGGTGCGGGATTTGTTCAAACGAGTTCCGCACACGGATTTGAATCCCGACGAAGTGGTGGCCCTCGGCGCGGCCGTGCAGGCGAATATTCTGGGCGGCGGCTCCGACATCACGAAAGAAATGCTGCTGCTCGACGTAACCCCGCTGTCTCTAGGAATTGAAGTGGCGGGCGGCGTGACCGATAAAGTCATTCTGCGTAACTCAACGGTCCCGGCCTCGGCAACGCAGTACTACACCACCCAGGTCGATGGCCAAGCCAACGTCGCGATTCACGTACTGCAGGGCGAACGCGAACTGGCGCGCGATTGCCGGTCGCTGGCGCGCTTCGATCTGAAGGGCGTTCCACCCATGCCCGCCGGCATGCCGCGCATTGAAGTAAAGTTTCTGATCGACGCCAACGGCATTCTGCGCGTCTCGGCGCGCGAGCAGCGCAGCGGGAAAGAAGCGCAGATCGACGTCCAGCCCAGTTACGGCCTCACCGACGAGCAGGTCGAGAACATGTTGCTCGAATCGTTCGACTTCGCGGAAGAAGATTTCCGGCAGCGGCAGATCATCGAAGCCCGGCGCGAAGCCGACACGATCCTGACCGCGCTCGCAAAAGGAAAGAAGAGCCCGGCCTGGCAGGATCTCACGGACGAGGAACGCCGCAACGTCGCGACGCTTGAGAAATCTCTGGTTGCGGCAAAAGATGGCGAAGACTATCACGCGATCCGCGGGAGTATTGACGCGCTGAACGAAGCCACAATGCGTCTGGCGGAACTGATGATGGATACCGCCGTCTCCACCGCCCTCAAGGGAAAAGCCATGGACGACACCGATCTGGAAGAAGGCCCGCGGGCCGGGCATCCGGTGGCGAAGGCAGAATTTGAATAGTGCAGGGGTCCCTACATGTCTGAAGAAAAAACACACGGAAGCGGAGCGGCCACAGTGGATGTTCCCAGCGAAAATACGGTTGAGGTCACCTTTCTTCCCGAAGGCAAGACGGTGACTTTCGAGCACGGCAAGCTGCCCTACAAATATCATGGCAAGGAAGAGTCGCTGCTCGATGTAGCGCTGAACTTCGGCATCCGTCTCGATCACGCTTGCGGAGGAAACTGCGCCTGCACCACCTGCCACGTCTGGGTGAAAGAAGGCGCGGACCTGATCTCGGAGATGGAAGATGACGAGGCCGACAAGCTCGACATGGCCGCCGACCTTAAGCTAAACTCGCGCCTCGGATGCCAGACCGTGATCAAGAAGCCGGGCAAGCTGGTCGTGGAAATCCCGGCGTGGAACCGCAATTACATTTCGGAAGAGCATTAGAAACGCAGCTTTCAGCCGTCAGCTATCAGCTCTCAGTTAAACCCTGATCGGGGCTGGTTGAACGAACGACGTTAAGGCGAACGGCCATCAGGAGCATTGATTCATGCCAAAGGAACTCACCTGGAGCGATTCTGAGAGCATCGGAATTCTGCTCTCTGAGACCCATCCCGAACTCGACCCGCTGGCGGTCCGTTTCACCGACCTGCACAAATATGTGATCGCGCTCCCCGGCTTCAGAGACGATCCCGCGAAGTCGAACGAAGCCAAGCTGGAAGCGATCCAGATGGCATGGCACGCGGAAGTCCTCGACCGAACCCAGGGCTAGTGCTGCGGTTCAGCCAGCGTCATGTCGCCCCTCAATCATTGCCGTCAATGAGTGCGAACGCCCTGATTACAAAGTCGGCTGGCGGGCGCATCATGCTGGGGTTAAGGTAAGCGAATACAAGGTCCATGTCCGATATTGCTCTCGATGTCACGCGAGGTGGTTATGGCTATCAATTCGAGATTCCTGAAAACCGCGCGGCGTTTCGCCCCAGCAATGGCCGCAGCTGTTCTTTTCACGGTCGTCGCCGAAGCAGACTCAAGGAACAAGGTTCAATGGGCACGGTCGACTGACGGTGTTCGTATTGCCTATGAAGTGCGTGGCCAGGGGGCGCTGGCCCTCGTCTTCGTCCACGGCTGGTCGTGTAACCGAAGCTTTTGGGCTGGTCAGATGGAACCGTTCTCAAGACACTTCAAAGTTGTAGCTGTCGATCTGGCAGGCCACGGCGACTCTGGCCGCAACCGCGAAAAATGGACAATCCAGTCGTATGGCGAGGATGTCGCAGCCGTGGTGAAAAAACTGAACCTCAAAAGGGTCATCCTCATCGGTCACTCCATGGGGGGGGATGTGATCCCGGAGGCAGCACTACGACTCCCAGGCCGCGTCCTGGGCCTCATCTGGTTAGACACCTACAAGAAGCTGGGGGCAGGCCGAAGCCCGGAAGAAGTCCAGGCATTTGTGGCGAAATTCCGCCCAAATTTCTCAGAAGCAACTCGCACCTTCGTTCGAAGCATGTTCGTAAGTACGTCGGACCCGGCCCTCGTGGAGCGAGTCGCGCTCACTATGTCCTCCGCTCCTCCGAGTGTTGCTTTGCCATCGCTGGACTCCGCGTTCAGCTACAGCCGCGAGATGCCGCAGACTTTGGAGCGGCTGCATCTACCCGTGATAGCGATCAATCCTGACAACGCTCCCACCGACATTGCCTCCCTCGATCACCACAGTGTGCAAGTAATCGTCATGCCTGGAGTCGGGCACTTCCTGATGATGGAGGATCCCCAGCGGTTCAATGGCCTTCTCAGCACGGCAATTGGCAGGCTCAATCGCGAGTGATTCTCCTCGCGGCGGACGCGAGTATCAGTTGGCATAACATCCCCATTTCACTCATTACCAGGAAACGACTCCAGTCGCGAAGATACGTCGATTATCTCGAAACCTTGTACTCTTAGGAGCCCTGCAGCGATCCCTAGCGCACTCCCGCCACACTCGGCGCCGCGTCTTCCACGCTCGCCTCGCGCAGAAACTTCGCCGCCTCTTCGGGCGGCGTGGGGTTGATGTAGAAACCCGTTCCCCACTCAAATCCCGCCGTCTTGGTCAGCTTCGGCATGAATTCAATGTGCCAGTGATAGTACTCGTTGGTCGGTTCCTGCACCGGCGAAGTGTGGACGACCAGGTTGTACGGTGGGTTGTCGAGCACGCGGTCCGCTTTCAGCAACAGCAGTTTGAGCGCTCGGGCGAGATTTTCAAACAATTGCGACGACGAGTTCTCGAAAGCAGATTCGTGGCGTTTGGGGAGGATCCAGGTTTCAAAGGGAAACCGCGGAGCATAGGGAGCGAGGGTCAGAAAATCTTCGTTTTCCGCCACGACCCGGGTGCCATCGTCGATGTCCTGGCGGATGGCGTCGCAGAAGACGCAGCGCTCTTTGTAAATGTAATACTGCCTGGCCCCCTGCAGTTCCTCCGCCACATAAATGGGCAGAATCGGCAATGCGATCAGCTGCGAATGCGCATGCTCGAGCGAGGCGCCGGCGGCTTCCCCATGGTTCTTGAAGAGCAGAATATATTTGAACCGCCGATCCTTCTTCAGATCGAGGATGCGATCGCGAAAGGCCCACAGCACATCTTCGATTCTCTTGGCGGGAAGCGTGGCCAGGCTGGCGTTGTGATCCGGCGTTTCGATCACGACCTCGTGGGCGCCGATGCCATTCATCTTGTCAAACATGCCCTCGGCCTGCTTGTTCAAATTACCTTCGATGCCGAGCGCGGGGAACTTGTTCGGAACCACCCTGACCGTCCAGCCCGGAGTGTCTTTCTGGGCGGCGCCGCCGTTGGAGTTAGGGCGATAGGCGAGAATCTCCGGCGGGGTCTTGCTTTCATTGCCATAGCAGAAGGGGCAGAATCCGCCCTTGATCTTCACCGGCTCGCGCACAAAGTCGGTAGGCCGCCGGGCGCGATCCGTGGAAATAATCACCCACCGGCCCACGATGGGGTCCTTTCTTAATTCAGGCACGTACTAAATCCTTTCAGTAATAATCCGCAGACCCACGATTGCCGAATTTACGATTGTACGATACGGGAAACGCATTTTGGAACAACTCGAAGAAGGGCCGCTTGCGTCCACCCTCGTAGTATACGGCGAGCACGTCGAACCTCCACTGGACCCCGTCCCGCGAAAGGCGCGCGGCCTGGGGATCCCGCTGGCACGAAGAGGGCAAGTGGCGCAAGAAGTCGCGGGCAACTAGCGACAACTCCCGTTGCTTGTGTCGATCCACCGCCGCTTCCGCCGGCTTGACGTCGTGAGTGGTCCGGGTCTTCACCTCGATAAAACACAAAACGTCCCGTTCCCAGCCGACCAGATCGAGTTCGCCGCGATGATGCGGCGAGCGGTAGTTGCGGGCGATGATGGTGTAGCCCCGGCGCCGCAGGTAAAAGTAAGCGTCCTCTTCGCCTCGACGGCCGGTGCGCTGGTGCGCGGGCAGCTTCTCCGGTGGAAGGGTGTGGGCCGCCAGCCAATCCAGTGCGCGCAGTGTGGCTTCGGTCAGGCGTCCGGCCAACATGGGAGAACTCCCTCTTCACCCTAGCTTGGATCGCGGCGCGCATGATGTGACCCTCATCACCGCGCGTTCGGTATGTTTTTCGACTTCCTTCTTCCCAACCGTATTCACCAACACCACGCCGCCCAGCGCCACCGCGCCTCCGACCAGAGAGATCAGTTTCGGCACCTCGCCCAGCCAGATCCACGCAATGCTAATGGCCACAATCGGTATCATGTAGAGCAGCGTCGAGGTGCGGCCGGCGGTGCCGTGCGAAAGCACGTAGGCCCACGCCACATAGGCGAGGGCTCCCGGAAAGATGCCCAGGTAAATGACCGCCAGCGTCGCCGAAGCGGGAGCGGCGCGCAGCGTGTGCACCAGGCCGCTGGCGAAGGGCAGCATCAGCGCGGTTCCGAACCAGATCGAGTACGCCGTAAATTCCAGCGCGCTGTACCGGCCCAGATAGTGCTTCTGCAGAATCATGTAGAGCGCCGACGTAACCGCCGCCGCGAGAATGATCAGCGCTTGCGGGGAGAGGCGGATGCCTTCACCCTCGCCGCTGGCGATCAGTGCAACTCCCGCGAAGCTCACGAACACTCCACACCATCCCATGGCAGTCAGTCTCTCGTGCAGCCAGAATCGGGCCGCCAGCGCGGTCCAGATGGGCACGGAGGCAATCAGCAAACTGGCCGCGCCCGCGGTTACGCGGGTCTCTCCGTAGTTCAGGGCGAGGTTGTAAAAGGTAATCCCGATCATGCCCGTCAGGGCCAGCCCAGGAAGGTCGCGTAATTCCGGACGGCGAAAGTGTGCGATCCCGGCGTAAATGCCGAGCACGGAAGACGCGACCAGGAAACGCACGACGGCGAGATTCGCGGGCGAGTAAGCGCGCAGGCCGGCGCGAATGCCTGCAAAAGCAGAGGCCCAGATCACCAGGGTGAACGCCAGGGCAAAAAGAGTGCGAGACGTAAAGCGCGGCATCGAAAGGCCTCCTTTCACTAAGAATCTGGTTGTGAATCTCTTTGGATGAGAGTGGTTGCGTCGGGATCGCGGCGCTACCCGGTTCGGCTCACCAGGTATCGCCGCCACGTTCAGGAGGCCAAGCTCCAGCCTGGCGGCGGAGCAAGGCAATCTGGCCGGCGTGATAACTGTTATGCGCCGCAAGTTGCCACAGGATTCGGTGCACGGTGGATTCACGCGGAGACTGCGGCGAACCCACGTTCTGAATCTTTCGCCCGAGCGCTGCCGCATCGGATTCCGCGAGCCGGGCCAACTGAGCCAGCCAATCGGTGAAGCGGCGAGTCGTGGCCTGCCACTGCACACACTGTTCCATGGCTGTGCGGCTGCCGTTGGCCGGACTCGGATGCGCCGGCCAGCTTTCTATCGCTTTCCCGGGGTAGGGTCGATTCTCGCCCGCGATTTTGGCGAGTTCGTAGTCCATCCAGTAGTTCATGTGCTCCACGATCTGCCAGATGGAGTGCGGATAGCCCGCCACGATCCGGGCCGCCAGTTCCGCCGGAATATCTTCCACGCAAGCGACTGGATCCACATGGGCGCCTTTGCCGTACACAAGTTCGCATAGTGTGGTGTCGCCCATAAGTCCATCCTTTCTCCGGTACGTGGAATATGTGTAGAGACGGGCAATCCCCGTCCCGCTTTCGATCCGAGCTTGTTGGTGGAGAGCCGGGCGTCCCCGCCCGGCCGGACCCTTCGACTCCGCTCAGGGCAGGCTCGCGAGACGCCCGTCGCTCAAGCGTAATCCGCCGATTACGCGTTCTTTTCGACGACGACGATCGACTCTTCCAGCGCATCCATGGCAACGTCGGCTTCGTCCTTGGTAACGATGAGCGGCGGCGCGATGCGAACCGTGCTTGGCCCACAGCCTAGAAACAGAATCCCGCGCGCGAACGCCGCTTCCACGACGCGATCGCGCTCGCTGTTGCCGTACTCGCGAGTCGCCTGGTCTTTGACGATGTCGACGCCGATCATCAGCCCGCGTCCGCGAACGTCGCCGACAATCCTGTGCTTCTTCGGCCAGCCCGCCATGCGCTTCAGCATGTGGTCGCCGACCTCCCGCGAATTCCGCAACAGGCCTTCCCGCTCGATCACATCAAGCGTGGCCAGCGCGGCGGCAATACAGACGGGATTACCGCCGAAAGTCGACGCGTGCGAACCGGGCACCCAGTCCATGATTTCCGCCTTGCTCATGGTCACGCCGAGCGGCATGCCAGAGGCGATGCCCTTCGCCATGCAAACCATGTCGGGTTGCACGCCCGTATGTTCGACGGCAAACCATTTGCCGGTGCGGCCGATGCCGCTTTGCACTTCGTCGACCACCAGCAGGATGCCGTGCTTATCGCAGATGCGGCGCAGTTCCTGCATGAAGATCGTCGGGGCGATGACGTACCCGCCTTCGCCCTGGATCGGCTCAACAAAAATGGCCGCAACTTCTTCCGGCGCGAGGACGGTCTTGAACAGTTTGTCTTCAATGTAGCGCGCGCACCCAAGCGCGAATTTATCCGCATCCTGTGGCCCACCCACGCAGCCCCGATACACATCGGGATAACGCACGTGTGTAACCCCGGGCACCATCGGCGAGAAGCGCCGCTTCTGCTGCGGCTTCGAGGCCGTCAGCGAGAGCGCGCCCATGGTCCGTCCGTGGAAAGCGCCGAGGAAGGCGATAATGTGCTGTCGCTTGGTGTGATAGCGCGCCAGCTTCAAAGCGCACTCAATGGCTTCCGCGCCGGAGTTGCCGTAATAAATCTTGTGCGGTCCCGGCATGGGCGCGATCTTCGAGAGCCGCTCGGCCAGCGTCACCATACTCTCGTAGTAAAAGTCGGTGCCCGACATGTGGATCAGTTCGCCCGCCTGCTTCCGGATGGCGGCAACCACGTCCGGATGGCAATGGCCGGTCGAAGTCACGGCAATGCCAGCGGAAAAATCGAAGAATTCATTGCCGTCGACGTCTTCGACCACAATACCGCGTCCGCGTTTTGCAACCATCGGATAGGAGCGCGTGTAAGAAGGAGAAATGTATTGCGCGTCGCCCGCGAGAATGCGCTTGGCATTCGGGCCCGGAATCGCAGTCTTGAGCTTGGGGCCGGCAGTCATAAGTGTTGTCTTGGTGGTCATGGAGTCCTCCAGAATCAGTTCTCGGTTCTCAGTTGTCGGTTCTCAGTGGTCTTTAAGCCGGGGTGCGAGCAGCGTTCACGGAGATATGCTGCTTAGGCTGGGAGCTAAAGGCCGATAGCTAGAGGCTAAGAGCGATTAGCGAGCAAGAAACGAGAAGGGAATTAGTCGCTGCCGAAGAGATTGGCGCGCACATGCGACGGCAGAACGGAAAGGTATCGGCGGGGACAAGCGCGTCCCTCGATCCAGCACGTTCCTAGAGGCGAAATGTGGCGATTCGAGCGCATGGCGACTGCAAACATTATATCGCGGGTTCGGTCGCGGCGTAACCCCCAAAGGAACACTCCAAAGTCACGCGTAGGGACAGCCGCCCCCGGCTGTCCAAGCCGACCGAAGCTCGGCAGCTACCAACGAGGCCGCTAATTCATAAGATTTCAGCCGAGGGGCAGACGCGGACTTCGTGCTCGCCGGCATCAAACCCGTCCAACAACGCGTTGTGGTGCGCAATAACCTGCTCAAAACGGAGCGTGTCGGTGTCCACCGTCATGTGACCGTCGGCGGCCAGGACGACGTCATAACCAAGGCTAACCGCGCGGCGCGCGGTCGTGTCCACGCAGTACTGGGTCATGCATCCGCAAATCACAAGTTGTTGAATGCCAGTAGCCGCGAGTTCCGCACCGAGAGTCGTCTCGAAGAACGCGTCGCAGGCGTGTTTGTGGATGACCGGGTCGCCGGGTTGGGGTGCAACTTCAGGCCGAAGAGGCCACCCTGAAGTTCCAGGCTCGAGCCGGTGGCCCGGACCACCATCGTGCTGGATGTAGATCACGGGCGCGGAGGCGGCTCGGGCCCGCGCGATAAGTCCTGCGATGCGCCCGACCATATCGTCAAGAGCCCGGTCGGTTTCCTTCTTGCGGGCAAGCGTGGGGATTTCCAGAATGCCGCGCTGTACATCGATGACAAGAAGGGCGGTCTTGGCAGCAGGCATACTCCAATCTATCAAAATCGGCCCGGAGGGGTGGATGCACTCGTCCGCCCCAGCCGAGCGAAGCTCGACAGCCTCTGTCTAGTGTCCCGTAAATTTCTCCATAATTCATGGCGTCATCCCCCGATCATATTGTCATCCTGAGCGAAGGATCTGCTTTCTTCTCGGGCAACGGAAAGCAGGTCCTTCGCTTCGCTCAGGATGACAATGTGATTTATGTCAGAAATTTCTGGGCCGCCACATTAGGTAGAAGTTGCGGCTGAGTTCGCCTCCGCCTCGAAAACGAACCGATCGCCAAGCAAGAAGTTCACCAGCGAACAAACCACGATCGCAACAAGATTCGACACGACATAGTTGAGCTTCAATTCGCCCACGAGCAGCCGCATCACCAGTAGGTTTCCGCCAATAGAAACCGCTCCGTTGCTGACGTTGAACTTGACCAATCGGACCAGCGACCGAAAAGGCCGAGCCGCCGGCCGGTCCGCCCAGGTGAAGCGTTCGTGCCACAAGAAGTTGTGGATCACAGCGATCTCAACCGCCAGGCCCGTGGCCAGTAGATAGTCGAGTTTCAGCCAGGAGCGAAGAATCGCCAGCGCCGCCAACTGCACGCCGATCCCGATGCCACCGACGGCATTGAACTTCATCCAGCGGAAAAAGCGCTGCCGAGCTTCGCTCGGCCCGGACGGGCGAGGGCGCCCGTCCCCACACGAACTGTTCATGAGATTCTCTCTTCCCGATAAAGACGGACTGTATTCTTGAGACTGACAACCACCAGCATCAGCAGCATCACAGCCAAGCCAATTGCGCCGCCGATATCAAACAGCCGGTAGCGGCCGTGAATCACCCACGCCCAGCGGAGCGCTGCCAGGTTGCCCGCCACCAGCAGAACCCGCAGCTCGGTCGGCCCGAAGTGCCACAAAGAAAGATGAAATTCGCCGAGCGTGTAGGTCGCCAGATACGACTGGATGGAAAGCAACAGAAAAGCAATCAGCAACCCAATCGCAATCGCCGGATGCATGTATCCGGAAAGCGCCAGCCCGCCCATCATGGCAGTTGCGCCGATCGAATCGATAATGTGGTCGACGTAGAAGCCGTAACGCGGACGCTGCTGCTGCCGGACACGCGCCAGAGTTCCGTCGAGCGAGTCGCCGAACCAGTTCAGTGCGAGGCAGGCGATGGCGGCAAGCAACATGTGTCGGTCATGAACGGCGAGGGCATAGCAAACGCCGGTAGCGATTTGGGCGGCGAAGCCGAGGACGGTCAGGTGGTCGGAATTGACCCATGCCGGCATGCGCTCGGCCATCCAGACGAGGGCGCGTTTCTCGGCCGCAGCCAGGAAACTTCCGTGGACGCGTGTCGCCTGCCGGAAGTTGGCGCGGCGAGCCTCGGCTAGGGTCTTGGGATTGGCCTGCTCGGCAAAATCGGCAAATGAGGTAGCCATAAGTGCCTCCGTTCTGGAGGCACTATCGACGGGGCCGAGCGGGATGACAATGCACGGCGGGTAAAACGTGGGTCAAGAGATATCTGATTTGTTCACAATGAGATGACGGGGAGCATCAACTTGAAGTAATGCCAGCTCTTGTTCTCCGACAGCGCTCACTGTTTGCGTTATGAGTGCTATCGCTGTTTATAACAACTGAGTGCGTGGGAGCAGAGGCAAAGGTAATGTGGACACCTCGCGACGTGAGGATTAGCCTTCAAGTGGAACATGCCACTCGGAACCCCAAGGCATCGCGCAACCTTATGGATTCTTGCAAACACCGCGTGGATTGCGCTCTCGCCTGCTGTTGCTCTGTACTTCGACCGCCAACAGCGTAAGGGAGCGTATCCGGTGGACGCTGACTCAATCGGTCTCCCAATAATGGGTATCGCGGTGTGGGTAATCGTACTTCTACTGCCGCTGAACCTTGGTTGGTGGTTCCTGCTTAGGAGGTATCCCGGAAGAGTTTCCCTTGGCACTTCCGGCAAAGGCTTGGGGACTGCGAAACGGCTTATTGGTGTCCTTGGCCTGATTGTCGCTATATCGTGTGCGGCGGCAGCCATCTGGGCGCTAACAGAGGACGCAGGAGAGGTCACCCCCGTGTTCTTCACATGGTCTTACATCACTCTTGCCATTCGCGCTGCATACTTGGCTGCGATCCGCGAGCCGAATACATCACTGACGTAAAATCCCGATTATCCGCTTCGCCGAATCGCCAGCAGCGTCAAGTCGTCGAAGCGCGCTCCGCCCTTTTCGGTTCCGACCTTCTCGAACGAGCGGAGGTCTTCGAGGCAAGCCGCAACGAGTTCCGCTGGAGGCCGAGCGGATTGCTGGCGCACGAGATGCGTGACGCGGTCCACGCCGTATTCGTCGTTCGCGTTGCGGGCTTCCGAAAGGCCGTCGGTGTAGAGAAACAGGGTGTCGCCGGGTTCCATTTGCAGGCGCGTGGCCGAGAACTCGACTTCACAAAACATTCCCAGCGGCAAGCCCGTGGATTCAATGCGCAGCACGCCGCCTTTTCCAACCAAGATCGCGGGCCAGTGTCCGGCATTATGGATTTCGACCTCGCCGTTAGGCTTAGCCAGCCCGCACACCACGGTGGCGTATTGTCCAGCCAACGCGCTTTCACAGAAGACGCGGTTCGCTTGCGCGACCATCTGCCCCAGGGGCAGCGCCATTTTCGTCAGACTGCGGAACAAGGCGTGGAGTTGCGTCATCAGCATGGAGGCGGCCACGCCCTTGCCCGAGACGTCGCCCAGCACGAAGAACAGCTGCCCATCGGAGGGAATCAGGTCGCAGTAGTCGCCGCTCACCGGCCCGACCGGTTCGTAATGATAGCTGGTCTCCCAGCCGCCAGCCCGCAGCCCGATTTGCGGCAGCAGATTGCGCTGCAGTTGCGAGGCCAGGTCAAGGTCCCGCTGCAGCGCATCGCGCTGAGGTGGAGTCAGGTGGTCGAGGCAGTAGCGCACCAGCGGATCGGCAAGCAGCCGATCCTCTTCCACCGGGTCGTGGCACGTTTCGCACAGCCCATAGCTGCCCTTATCCATGCGCTCCAGCGCAGAATCCACTTCCCGCAAAAGACCGGCCAGCCCTGCCTTCTGCGGCGCAAGAGCAATCGCCTCTTCCAGGCGGCGCTTGCGTTCCTCCAGTTGACTGTTGAGGAAAGCAATCTCCAGCGTGGCCATGATACCCCCCAGTCTGTTTACTCGCTATCTACTATCTAAAGGTCGTCTTTATTGGATTGTAGCGACCCAGTTTTCGATGCGCGAGATCGAGGCCTCCTTCGAGATTGCCGCCGAGGCATCACGAAAAGAAGGGTGGCCCAACCCATCCGCCTCACCCGGGATTGTCATCCTGAGATCTCTGGAGAAGTGGAGAAGTGGTCACGCGCGAAGACTTGCGCCGGCAACTCTGGTGCGCTGACGTGTTCGTGGACTTCGACAATAACCTCAACACGGTGATCGCTCAATTGCGCGAAGCACTGAGCGACTCGGCGGATCATCCCCGCTTCATCGAGACACTGCCCAGGCGCGGCTACCGTTTTCTGAAGAATGTTTCTGAACTACCGCTCTCGCCGGAAAAGAGCAGGGCGAAGAGAGCGCGTTTCCTCGTGCTGCCGTTTCTCAACCTAAGCGGCGACCAAGCTCAGGAATACTTCAGCGACGCCATCACTGACGAGATCATTACTGCACTGGCGGGCGTAGCTCCCGAACAGCTTGCGGTCATTGCCCGAACGACGGCGATGCATTACGGTGCGTCGGCGATAACCGGGACGTGGCGAGCGATGGCTTGCGCGCCACAGCGTTCCCGCGCTGTTTGTGACTGGCGAGATGGATCATTTTGTTCCATCAGAGGAAGTCAAGATGACGGCTGCTCTCTTGCTCCACAGGCGGCACTCTCCTGCGTCCCATCGCTGCCGCCCCGCAGCCAGGATGAGCACCGGCTTTCTGCTCGCGCTGCCCAGAGCGTCGGGCACGAAACCATCCAGCATGACGGCAGCCTTCAGGCGAGGATCGAACTCGGTGCCCAGGAACGCAGTCAGTCCGCCCAAAGAATGACCGGCAATCACAATCTTGGCCACGTCTAATTTGCCGGCGAACGGACTGTAGCGGCGGGCATTCAGGCGTTCGATGCTAAGGCTAAGGAGCTTGGCTTTGACCCGAATCGTGGTTTGGTACCTCTGCCGGAGAGTGCCATTAACCTTTCGTCCGCTCGCGCAATTATCGAAGACGCGATTGAAAAGCAAAAGTTAGTTCAGCTTCCCATCACGCTGCAGAAGGAGCTACTTGCGAATCTGGAAGCGATCTCGAAGTCGCTTCAAGGTTTGACTAGTGGTGTCGATGAAGCAGTATTACAGTGCGAACAACTTCGCATTTTGGGTGAAACTGTCATTGACGGTGCCCCTTGGATTTGCCATCACGTTCTGTACAGTTCAGTATGGAAGAGAGAGGCGATTGGAAGAGGAGTATGCGTTCAAGTCCAGCGTTTCGGTTTCACTGAACCCTTATCGCGATCTGGTGCATTCGATTTTGGAAAAGGACGGTCAGGTAGATCAGAGCAAGTACACGGAATTTGTGATTAACTCTGTCACGAATGTCTTTACGCCACCAACTGACGAGGTGTTTGACGGCGAAAAGAAATCTGGCCTCACTCAGAAGACGTTTAAACAAGCAGCGGAGATAATCGGAACCGCGGTGAAGGCGGCAAAATGAGCAAAGAATCGCCTGTCTACGATTCTGTACGGGAGGATCGGCAGGGGCTGCCCATTAGAACCGTGCGCCAACTAGCACGGTCGCGCTGTCAAGGACGGAGTTTTGTCGCCTAATGAAGAACCGAGAGCACGTTGCTAAGAATATTTCGGCTATGAATGGCGAAAGCGTGCCCGCTGCATCCGAGCCGCGTCCATGATGTCCGCCAAGCTTGGCTTGGGAGACAGAGGTGTCCTGCTTCCGGAACAGGTCGGGCCACAGCCACCGATCAATAATTTTCTTGTACGGTTCCAGCACGTCGTCGCCC
>JAIQFO010000037.1 GCA_020073215.1 Terriglobia bacterium
TAATGCTCGGGATTGCGGGTCGAATAGCGATAGGACACGCGGAACGAGAGCTCCTTACGGAGGGTCGCGTCGACCGCGGCGACGAATCCATTTTCGGTCGAATGCTCGACATCACGATGCGAACGGTCCATGATCTCGCCTTCATAACCCACCTTGAACGAACTCTTCTTGGCGAAGTACCAATTGCCGGTCACTTCCACGTTCTTCTTGTTGTATCCGAACGGCGTGTTCTCCTCCGGGCTGGCGGGGTCCGGGGCGGCGATGTCACCCTCTACCGGCGTGAAGCTGAGGACGCGGGTGTCATTGTTATAGTCGTATTGACGGTATGCAGCCTTTATGTCGAACTTCTTTCCCAGGCTTTCGATCAGCTTGTAATTCATAGCCAGCGTCTGCTTTTCCCCGTGCAAGCTCGCTGCCGGCAAGGCGGAGGTCTGGGCCAGCAAGAGCGCGTTCGTGGTATAGGGCACAAAAGGGTCATTTTGCCGCAGCCAACCGGCGTTGATGCTGGCCAACAGACGGAGGTGCTTCATCAACGCAAACGATCCGGCGAAGTTCAGGTAATGCGCGTGGTTGTCAGGGTAGAGATCTACCTGCCCCGTTGCTGGCCCTTGCGTTGCATTCGTGCAAACGAGCGGCGTCAACACCGCTACGCAATCGGTGGTGCGGAAGGGATTGTCGAAAACCAGCACGCCGGTGTCGTTCTGAACGAACGACCCGGTGTAGCCGATTTGTACCGCCCACCTCTCCCGAGCGTACTGTGCCCTAACTCTCACCGTGTTGTTGAAGTAATCAATCGGCTCGGGTACTTCTGCGCCGTAACCGCCGGTCAGCGAGGCGCTGGGGCTGGAGTTGAAAATCAGGCCAATCGGCCGGGTGCCGGACTCGTGCTCGCGCGAGTAAGAAGCCAGCAGATCCCAGTCGGGACTGATGTCATACGCGAAGAGCAAGGTCCCGGCCCGCCGCTCAATGCCGGGAACGAAGAAGTTCATGCTCGGCACCAATTGCGTCTGGATGGTGTTCGGAAGCGTGGTAGGGTCAGTCGAGGCCAGACCTTGCAGGGTGCTCCTGGTAAGCAACGGGAGCGTCAAAACTCCCCGCCCGGTTTGGGTGTAGAGAGTGCGGGTGGTGTTCGAGTAAGTGTGCGGGATTTCATCGTAGCGGAACTGTACCTTGAACCGGTTCCACTGGCCGAAAGTCGCCAGATAGCTCTGGTCGCGATAGATTGACTTGTCCGATTGCACATCGAGGAAGTATTTCGAGCCAGCCAGGTTGTCCATGTTCAGCCGGAAGCGGCGGACAAAAAACCCGTCTCGCAAGTCGCGGTACTCTTCGTATTTCGACGTCTTTAGGGAGGGCTGGAAGGGCAGATCGGGGCGGCCATACACATCACCCCAGCTCCAGCGGCCGCCCAATTCGACCACCCCGCGCTCGGGGCGCTGGTCCTGGCCCAGTAATACCGCCGGAACCAACAGGAGTACAAGCAGTACAAACGCGATCTTCTGTGTAGCCGTTTTCATTGCTGTCTCCTTGCTAACGCAGGAAGAAATTCCCTGAGGGATGGTTTGATCCGTGGATCAGGGAATGGCAGTTCGTGCATCCGCGATTAAAGTTCTTGATAGAGCTGAGTGGTTGCGGCTGCGTCGGATGGCGGCTCGCGACGTGACAGGAGTCGCAAACCCGCGGCATGCGCACCTTCAGCAACTGCGGGTTGCTGCTGCCGTGCGGCTCGTGGCAGTTGGCACAGTTTTCCATCACGGGGGGATGCTCCCACAGGAATGGACCCCGGCGTTCGGTATGACAACTGAGACAGTTCTCGTTGATCGTGCTTTGAATGAGTTGGCTTGGGTTCGGGCTGCCGTGCGGGTTGTGGCAACTGGTGCAGGTGACCTTGCCTTCGCGATACGGCATGTGCGAGGACCGCTGCAGTTGCGCCCGCCGCATCTGGTGGCACTGGAGGCAGAGTTCCGGCTGCGGCTTCCTGGTGCCTACGTGTTCGGTGAGCGGCGCCCCGTAACGCGATTCCGAACCGAGCGCCGCGTAACGTTCTGCTTGGCTGCCATAGTGGACCTGATGACAGTCAATGCAGGCCATGGCTCGCGACTCGTGGGGGCTTCCCCTCCAGAACATCTGATTGCCCTTCGAGTGGCAGGACAGGCAAGCCGAGTTTTTCTCCTCGACGGTGTTAACGGAACCCTTGGTGAAGCGGACAGGTATGGTATCCTTGCCGCCGCCCGCCTCCACGTGGGCTTTCCCCGGTCCGTGGCAGGATTCGCAGCCGCGCGCGTCCAACGCTGACTTCGGATGCGCCATGGCGTTGCCCATAATCGTGTGCACAAAGCTCTTCTGCTGCTCGGTATGGCAGGTAGCGCAAACATCCGAACCAAGGTAGTCGCCGTCCGGCTTGGTTGCCGTGGGAGTAGGGGGAGAGGGTACTGCAGCGGTCTGCTTCTTGTTCTCATCCGCACCGCTCGGGCTCTGGGCCAAGGCGATGCCCGCGGCCCCGAGGGTCATGACAAGTAGAATCAACGTAAACCGCAGTTTGCGTGTCATCGTTCTCCTTCTCCTTCCGCGGACCAGTAATTTCGGTCGAAGTTCTAAGACAACACCGCGTTATACTTCCCCGTTAACGTGGCCCACCCGCCCCCGGGACTCTCCCCCTGACTGGATCGTTTCGGAGTTCTGCGTCGTCACCGCAGAACGGGTTCTCAGATGCCTTTTCATCCGGCACTTTCCCCGGAAGTTCGCGTTTATTTGGTTTTCAGATTGGGTCCGTTCGTCCGGCGAATTAGGCCGTTATGCCTCACGGGGTGCTGCATCCCACGGTGGGAATTGCTCTTCGCGGAGGCAAGACAATTATTATTGGTTTGAACGTTTACTGCTCTAGCTAATCTCTGTCAGTGACAGGAATCACTGTTCGGTGTGATTCTCGCACGCGGGTTGGAGGAGGCGGGAGGTTTTGTTAGAAGCTCTAAGCTCAAACCGAAACGAAACAACCTGCAGGGGCTGGTGTGTTTACGTTGGCCGGTCGTGGTGAATCACGTGCGTTGGAACAGCCAGCTCCGTTATTTGGGCGGTCCACCCGACAACCAAGTCGGATAGGAGAAACCTAGAAAGGTTACAATCCTACGATTTCACCAGAAGAAAGGATCGCTGCCCCACAGCCCCGACTATCGAGCCGGTGTGGAACACTCTGGGAGACACAAGCACCACACGACTGCCGACGGCAGGAAGCGTCTTTCCGAGATGATGAAAAGCGCTAGGCGGAGAGACGCAAGAAGAGCAGGCGGCCTAAACCGGGAGCCAGCCAAGAAACAAGAAGAGGGCGGGTGTCAGAGGTCTCTTACAAAAGCCAGACAGCAGCAAGACCGAACCGCGGTCATTCCTTAGGTTTTCTTGAGTCGCCAAAGATTGTGAACGGGGAGCGCCGCTTTTTCTTTTTGTAAAAAGCTTCTGTGCTCTTACCTTCATTCCGTCTGCCGCGTTCAATTTGTTTCTTGGTCCATCTGGGCGCCCATTTGACTTGGTTATTGGTGATCCAGTAATGCGACTGGCAGGCAAAGCTCCAATTCCCTATCGACGGATATATGGAGATAGTATCGCCATCGAATGTCAGTTTCCAGCCGGTCGGGGACAGAGGTGTAACGACCTGGTTGCCGCACCCGCAACAGCATTTATGAATGACGGTGGAGTAATCCACCGACACGTATACCACCCCGTCCTCAAGGCGCTCGGGGACGCTCTTTACAAACTTATGAGACAATTTCATCGTTCGCGATTTTGTCAATATTGATCTCATACACCGAATGGTGTTCCTTTCCCAGGTCATGGTAGAAACCAAATAATTTCTTCCATTTGATAACGGCGAGAGCGGCGTTTAAGGCGTTGAGTTCGGCTATCTGGACGTTCTTGTCGTACTCGTCATCGCCGTCATCCGAAAACGAGATCCTGTTACCGATATGGTCAGTTTTGGCCGGTGTGCCAGTTGTCACCCTGACGCTGCCGGTCAGCAGGCCGTCGACGGCGTGTACCCCTATTCCGACATCCACGAACGGTATCCCCACCTCCATTAATTTCTGAATTATCGCTTTCTTGCTCTCGCCATCATCGATGCATATAAAAACAAAATTCATGCCTGACAATTCTTCCAGAGTCGAGGAAGTGAGGCGATATTCATGCACAACGATGTATTTGTGCATCTTGGAATACACATCGTAAAGGTACTTGACCTTCTTCGGCTGCTCTCGCAACGTATCGAGCGAAGCCGCCCCGGGAGCACGAAAAGCATTGTGGGACAGGAAATGATCCCCATCGAATAGATGTATTTCCCGCACTGGCGTTTTGGCTGCAAAGTCCAGGACGTAGGACCCCGTACCGCCCAATCCTATGATGGCGATTTTCAATTGCTGAAATTTGGCGGAGATGGCCTCGATTTCTGCCCGGCTTGAATTTGCGTCCAAATAATTGAAAACGATGTCTGGGTCAGCTGACTCAATGACCTTGAAGGTTGTGGCATTCACGGAAGGATCGATTGCCTCGGCGTGGGAAGAAATGATTCTTACGTACGCGGTAACCTTCTCATAATAATCGGCGTATCCGGCGGTGGGCTTGTTTGAGAAGCGGTGGTCAACCTCCACCCCCTCTGCCAGCAGTTTTCTCTCACTTCCAAGATGGATTCCTTTTAATGGATTGCCCTCCTTGTCGCACGGAAGTTCGCCCTTGAAATAAATTACATGGTCTTCCGGCCTGACAGTCTTGTCGCCGGCCAAAGCGCCCAGCGGCGTCACCAGAATGCCGTGGGCGATTTCGCGCTTTGAGGTGACGTACGGTACATGCACCAGCAAGTGTGCCTTGACCACTTCAATCTCGTACCCTTCGTCCCTCAGCCTCTTCAGATCGGGACTATGACTTATTACTTTGTGAGACATTGAAAATCATTCCGTCTTTAACATTGACGCTCTCTCCCTTTACCAGAGACCCCTCGTGGTGCGATTTCTCGCCTCTCGAGTAGGTGACCGTGTAGACGACGTTTTCGTCGTTCGAGTAGGAGCCAAAAGCCAGGATGACGACTTCCTGGTACGAGATCTGCTTCTTGTCCCAGGTTTTCTCCCGGGTGTTCACGATTATCGTCACTTCCTTGTGATCTTGTCCGTGGTTATCCATAGGTCCTCATTTAATAGTAAGGTTGAACTTCCGGAAGCGAGCTGCTTGCTTAGCACCGAACTTGTGGGTTCGACCGTTATGTACCGCAAAATGGATGACCGCTGCCGGTGCGCACCAGGGCTATCACCTCCGGCGCACTCCTTGCGTGTATCCTCGCTGCTGCAGGTGTTTCACCCCTGAAACATTTTCCTCCGTGGTACTCGGGCTGTCAAGTGTGAAATTTTGTTGTTTGGCTGAAACACCAATGACCGTAGAATGGAGCCGAGAACCGCTCAGATAGGAGGTGCGCCCATTGGAGACAGTCCGGATCGACATGGACCAACTGGCTCACTACGTCCAGTGGAAAATGGATCAGCAGGGCTTGTCGTTGAGGGAGGCGGCACGTAAGGCAAGAGTCAGCGCCGCGACCCTGTCTCGAATACTTCGTAAGGGCAGAAATCGCCCTCGACCGGATGTAGACACGTTAGTGAAGGTCATTCGCTGGGTCGACGTTCCGATAGAAAAGATCATCGAACCTGGTGCCAGTCAGTTGCCGCCGGTTCAGAAAACGAATACCCCGGATGCAATCGAAGTGCATTTGCGGGCGGATAAGGACTTGAGCGCCGAAGCGGCTGAGGCCATCGGCAAGATGGTTCGAGTCGCGTATGCGCAATTCGTCAAGCAACAGCAAAGGAGTCGGCGGTGAGCAAGTTGCTGCTGATGCCACGGAATCGCCGCGGCAGGCTCTACGAACGTACCGGCCTGCGGATACGCGGTTTTGCAGGAGTGGCGTTGAACGAGGCCCTGGATCCCTTCAGCCTCGCCGATTATGCCAAGCTCACCGTGGTTCGCCCTGCTGATCTGGAAGGTTTGCCCAATGACGTTCACCAGCGGCTGGTGGGGCGCTGCAGCTCAAACTGGTCTGCAGTAACATTCGGTCTGCCAGACGGCAACCAAATCTGCATTGTCAATCCGACCCACAGCTTGGAACGAACACGCGCAACCCTGATGGAAGAGATCGCGCATGTCGTCCTTGGACATGAACCCACAAGAATCCACACCGGCGCGGGTGGCCTGCCGTGCCGTGAGTACAACGCCGCCAATGAACAAGCGGCATACGGAGTGGGCGCCGCTGCGTTGGTGCCGTACACCGCTCTCTTCGTCGGGCTGATGGACGGCGAGACGCCCGAATCAATCGCCTTGCGGTACGGCGTGACGCGGGAGCTTGTCGGGTACAGAATCAAAATCACGATGCTGTGGCCGCTGTATAAGAGCAAAGCCGCCGCATCCGGCAGCGCGTAATCTAGACCGACCCAAATAGGCTCACGACCAACCGGACACCCACCGCCCTCGGCGGGTGTTCGATTTGCTGCAAACCTTTGAAGAATTTTGTAAAGCGGCTTGTCGATTCGTCCGGTCGTCGCCACACCCCCTCGAGCGTTAAAGAGTTTGCATCCTTATTTTCTGAACAATCGAACCGCAAGGGCTTCAACCGCGCGGAACATAAGTCAGAATCGGGTACCTGAACGAAGGCAAAGGCGCAGGTGCTCCGCATCTCGCAGACTGCCTTTCCGATCCGGCGGTCGTACCGTTAGAGTCGAATGTCTGGTGGACGTCCCTACTGCAGTTTGGTCCTGTCCATAATGGAGGCATATATCGTCCACGTGCCCCAGATGTCTATCTTGTACATTACGTTGTTCGGCTCGTCGTGCGCGGCGGCCCTACTTACCCGAAAACCAGGGCCAAGCTGCACAGGGCCGAAGCGATTGAACACTCGGAGCACATCTTGGATTTTATCGTCGTGTGCGAAGTAGACCTCCACGGCATACGGATCTTCGACAAGCCTCTTGCCTGCAAGCACGTATTCACAGCCGCGGACAATTTTTTCTGCCACTTGCCTAACTAACTTTTCCGGAATCCGTATTTCAAACTGCTTGTCTTCTGGGAAGCCGGGGTGCGGTCCAAACCCCGGGAAACATTCGGTCCCCGGCTTATATGGTCGAATCTCTTTGAGAATTCTTGTCTTAAGGACCTGCCGATGGCGTCTTTCGGCCGGGCTGAGGCCCGACACTCCGACTCCGAGAGATTCCACGGCTTTTCTCGATAGGCCTGCGGCTTCGGCCTTTACCGGTCCAACACACATAGCCGCGCGGATAAAGAGCTCTTTCTCCATCTCACCAAACTTACCATTGCATTCCTCACAGCTTGGAACGGTCCATCGCTGAACCGTGGCTGGCGTTGTTTTGGGGTACCAAGAACGAGGAAACACGTGGTCTTTTGTCTTCTTCTTGAGAGCTTTTTGGCAGTGAACACATTTCATGATGGACGCCATTAAAGAATCCACTGCAAGCAGATTTCGGCGGTCACGCTTTGGATCACCTTCACCCTATCAGCTACATGCAATCGGTCAAGGGTTTCTGGCAAGGAACATGCGCTGTGCCGAACCAAGAAGCAAACTTCTGTGGTTCCCGTGGCGTCCATCAAACGCCCGGTCGGTAAGGTTCTTGTAGATCTCCGTCTTGAAAAGAACCTGCCCTCCTCACCCCGTTTACTGTCCATTTACTGTCCATGCACCCAGGGAACGAGAGAGACGTACGGGGACCAAAAAGACAGGAAAGAAAACGGCGGGATCTCGCCAGCAACCGCATAAATACTGGAGATTAACGCCAAGTAGAAGATTTGGTAGCGCTACCGGGAATCGAACCCGGGTTTGAAGATTGAGAATCTTCCGTTCTCACCCCTAGACGATAGCGCCACTTGAAGAAGCTCTTCGTTAGCCGTCCGGCGCTCCGCCAGTAATTAACGGTCGGATAGCCGACTGATTATCCCTCAGTCCCCTTCCCCGCCAAGTCGTTGAATTGAAAGAGCCACTATCGGCGCCGGTGTGCCAGTGGTGTGCCAGATTTTTCGGGAAGGGGGTCGATTTTGGCCAGAAAAACGGGACAAATCGTGGGTCGCGGACGGCACCGGTGGCTGGTGCGCGTTTACCTCGGACGCGACCGCGAAACCCGCAAACGGCGCTACCACAGCCGCATGGTTCACGGTCCCGTCCGGCATGCGCAAAGCTACCTTAATAAGGTGTTGCGCGAGCATGACCTCGGCCGCCAGATGGACGGCGCGCAGGTCACGCTGAACGAATACCTGGATCGGTGGCTCGAAACGGCCGCGAAACCGCGTCTGCGGGAGAAAAGCTACCGGAGCTACGAAAGCCTGCTGCGCAAGTATGTCCGGCCCTCGCTCGGCGCCCGAAATCTGGCGGCAATCTGCCCGCTTGACCTCCAGGCGGTGTACCAGGAACTGCTCGAGCGCGGTCTGTCGGCGCGAACCGTCCGCTACACCCACTCGGTTCTACGCTCCGCCATGCGGCAGGCGATTCGATGGCGGCTCCTGGCCGAGGATCCGACCAACGGTGCCCAGTTGCCGCGACAGAGAAGGCGCGAGTTGCGCGTGCTTACGGCGGCACAATCGCGGCCCTTTCTAGAGACTGCGATGAAAACTCCTTACGGCTCAGTTTTCGCAGTTGCACTCACCACGGCCGCACGCCCCAGCGAGTACCTTGCCTTGAAGTGGCAGGACATCAACTGGGAGCGCGGTACCGTGAGCATCGCGCGTACGCTCGAGAGAGTGCGTGGAGGCTGGCGTTTCGCCGAAACGAAACGGGCCCGCAGCCGCCGCAGCATCAAGCTGCAGGAGTGGGTGCTGGAACTCTTGCAGGATCTCTCCATGAAGACGAACCTAAACACCGCGTGCGGCGGCTGGCACGGCGCGGCGGGCCTAATCTTCACGACTCCCTCCGGTCGGCCGATCCATGCGGACAGGCTCGCAAAAACGTTCAAGTCAGTCTTGCGGAACGCTGGCTTGCCCGCGATCAGGCTCTATGACCTCCGACACACAGGAGCAACCCTCGCCCTAGCTGCCGGCGTTCCCCCAAAAGTGGTCTCGGAGCAACTTGGGCATGCGAGCGCGGCGTTCACCCTGGATATCTACTCGCATTTATTGCCACACATGCAGGAGCAGGCGGCGATGAAGGTAGAAGAAATTCTTCTGGGACACGATCGGACCCAGTCCTCTGGTCGAAAGCGGAGGAAAAAGGGGCATCCGGAAGCCGGTGTCAAGAAGCTTCCTAGCGCTGTCGGTGCGGTAACGCAAAGCAGTCCCGGACGTTTACGGGCCTGAAATGATTTCGCCATATATTCGCCCGAAGGGTATGATGAGTTGAGTGGGCTGTGCGCGTCGTCACTGAGTTCGAGGAGCGTAATCCGTAGATTCAGATCAATCGGGGACCATCGTTGTCAACCGTCATGGAGCACTGATCTCGACTACTGTCGCACTGCGGGTGGGGATGAGAATCCAGATTCGCGTGATCCTGAGCGATAAGCGTGCTCTTGCGGACGTTGTTTATATCGATCCTGAGCAGCCCCGGATCTGTGGAATCGGACTACTGAAACCGCAGAACATTTGGGGGCTGGCACTCCCACCGGACGATTGGAATGAAGGCGATTCAGAGCCTGCTCCCGAGTAGAGGCCTTCTGGGGTTTAACGGAAGACCATCGCGAACGACAGGTGATTTCACTCAGAACCCGGATTGTGAGTGTAATCGGGAGTGGCTGTTGAAAAACTCCTTCTCGCGAAATTCGCGAAAATAAAATTGCGTTAGGATGCGCTGTAAGCGATCTTCTCGGGCCGGGTAGACATTTTCTATCCCCAAAATTCTGGCTGTTTGGGATGAAAAGGGAGTTTTTCAACACCCACGGGATATTACGCCAGTTAACCGGAGGCCAAATCGTCTAGAGAAGGCACTCACTTCTTCTTGATGTCCACATGGAAACTGGCGATCGTGAAATAGGCAGACTGTTCGCTTCGACCAGCCTGGACAACCACCTGGTTCAGGTAACGAGAAGGCAGTGCGGCGTTGGTCTGGCAAATCCGAGGAACAGACCAGACGGCACCCGCTAGAAAGGCTGTCCAAAGCGCGATGGCGGCGATCTTCACCCCGTAACCGAAGTGTTCTTCGATCACGACCGTGCCGGCGCAAATGTCTCCCAGACGGCGATGAATCCGAGAGCAACCTGCAACCACGGCACCCACCAAGTAGAAGCCAAGCCCGTCCACGACGCGGAGGAGATTGCGGATTGCAAGAGCCGCGAGCGGGTTGCGATCGGTCGTTTGGACAACCCGGATGCCGACCATCGCTTTCCCCAGGGTGGCACCGAAGCTCGCTTCCAGTAGCCAGAGATAGAGAAAGAAAATCGCAGCGTTAAGAGATTCGGCGACGAGGAGCGCGGCGAGGGTCAGCTTCAGTTCGGTTCCGTCCACGATGCCCCAGCGCATGAAGGCCCAGGCATCCACAATGGCAAACACGCCGAAAAGGAAGGCGCTGTCGAGCGCAAAGGCAATCAAGCGATCGCCCAAGGTTGCCATTCGGAGAAACGGGTCGCCCTTCTGTTCCAGTTGGCGGCGCTTGGGTGGGGTGCTTGTTGTCGGGAACGCGGGCGCGATTATCCCCGACTCCTCAAGCAAGCGCTGAGCGGGGGGAACGACACCGCCGCAGGATCCGCAATTCCTGGAATCAAGGCTTGTTTGGTTGTGGCAGTGTGGGCACTCCATAGTTGGGGGTGAAGCGTGATCCCGCGTTGATCAAATGATTGCGCTTACCGTTGCGGATTGCAGCGTCACGAAAGGACAGCATCGGAAGGCCGTTGCCCCGATGGTACTCCTTCCGCAGAAACAGCCCGCGCAGTGCAGCCTCTTTGGAGCGGCACAGCCATTGACGAAAACAGCGAGTACACTCTTTGACCCGGAAGCCGGCAGAACCCCTTTAAGGGGATACGGCTATCAGGATCAGATCAGCACTCCCCTTGTGGAGTCAGGAGCGCGGCCAGACGGCGCGCATATCCGCCGTGTACCTCAGTTTCGTCGATTCAAGCGGTTTTGCGCGTTGGAATATTGGAGTGGTCAATGAGTGATATGGCGATGTTCCAATAGTTGGCGGCCATGGAATTGTGAAGCGGCTTGTCCAACCCGATGGAAACCGATTCGTCCGGTTTGAAAATGGGGTACGATATCGAGGTTCGCGTATATGGCTTCATTCCGACCTGGCTGGCGAGAGGAGGGGCCATGTCCCATTCATGTGAGACCAGCCGGAAGTCGATCTTTCTGGCGATTGCAATTCTCTGTACTCTCCCCTTGGGTGCGCAGAAAACCCAAGGAGCGAACCGTCCCAAATACGACGTCAACACCGAGACCAAGATGAAAGGTACAGTCGAAGATGTGAATCTGCCTCCGAGAGGCAGCGAAAAGGAGATCGCTCATTTGTTGGTAAAGACCGGGACGGATACGGTCGACGTGTACCTCTGTCCCAAGTCGTTTCTCGACGACATGGGTGTGAGCTTCAATAAAGGGGACGAAATCGCCCTCACCGGATCAAGAGTTAAGCAGGGCGAGGCCGACCTAATTCTCGTCCGTGAACTCGTAAAGGGGACGGACACTCTCGTTCTTCGCGACGCAAAAGGCAATCCCGTCTGGAACTGATATCGCTGCGGCGCGAAGCCCTGGAGAAACCAGCCCGTCAATGAGTGTAATTGGGATTAATGAGATGGTCCGCCGCCGAGTAGGATTTTGCTCGGCAGTTAACATCAGGAGGATCGTCACATGCACATCACATCCATCGGCATCGATCTGGGCAAGACCACCTTTCACCTGGTTGCATTGGGAGAGCGGAACAAGGTTCTGGTTCGCAAGAAGTTCTCCCGGGTACAGCTGCTGGCATATACCGCGAACCTGCCCGCCTCGCTCATCGGGCTGGAGGCCTGTGCGGGAGCACACTTTCTGGGTGCGGCCTTGCAGGGACAGGGGCACCCGGTGCGGCTCATCCCTGCCCAGTTCGTCAAACCCTACCGCAAGTCGAACAAGAATGACTTCATCGATGCGGAAGCGATCGCCGAGGCCGTGGCCAAGCAGAACATGCGCTTTGCCCAGCTCAAGACGCAGGAGCAACTCGACTGGCAGGCCATGCACCGGGTGCGAGACAGACTGGTGCAGCGTAGCACCGCGCTGATTAACGAGATTCGCGGATTCCTGCTGGAACGCGGCATCACATTCGCGGCCCAGCCTATCCACCTGCGCAAGAACCTGCCCACGGTCATCGAAGACGCCGAACAGAACCTGAGCCCGCGCCTGCGCTGGCTGCTGGATCGGCTGTGGCAAGAGTGGAAACAGATCGAGAGCGACGTGCAGGCGATCACCGATGAGATTGAGCGCATCAGTAATGAGGATGCCCGCTGCCGGCAACTCCGGCAGATCCCCGGCTTCGGTCCGCTGGTCTCCACCGCCACTGTGGCGGCTATCGGCAACGGGGCTGCCTTTCGTCGCGGGCGCGACTTCGCGGCTTGGGTTGGGGTCGTGCCCCGGCAGTACTCCGCCGGAGGCAAGCAGAAGCTGTACGGCATCAGCAAGCGCGGCAACGTTTATTTGCGTCGCATGCTGATCCACGGTGCTCGCGCGGTATTGTTTCGCGTCAAGTACGACAGCGGAGGATTCGGGCAGTGGGTGCACCGGCTGGCACAGCGTGCTCCACGCAACAAAGTCATTGTCGCCATCGCCAACAAGCTGGCTCGCATCGCTTGGGCCGTGTTGTCCAGCGGCAAAGACTATCGACATCAGCCGCTGCAGTTGGCGGCCGCTTGATGGCCGTGGAAAAGACGCTGCGCTTGGAAAGCACAGAACGCTTTCCACTTTCCCACCGCCACGACGACGAAGCTTTAGAGTAAATTCCAAGGTCTGCTGAGGAGAGAAGGAGACGAGAGAACTGTCCAACGGCGTGTCGGAAAACCTGGTGGCGAAAATGCGTCCCGAGTGACCGAGGGATTTATAAGGACCGACACGTGCGGATCATCATCGAGTGCCCGGAGAAACGATTCTCCACAAAGAGGCCGGATACATTTACGCGGACTATTCCTTCGCCCAACTTCAACCCTCTTGCAGTTCGGCGGCGGACCATACATTTTCGCCAACTGACGGTCAGCAGTCAAGCTGCGCGTTCGAGGGTGTTGCACGCAGACAGCACGAGATTGCCTTAACGCAACGAAGACCGGAGTGGTCCTAGCGAATACTAGAGGTCACCTTTAGAGAATGAGGTAGGAAAAGTAATGACATTTGTTTCCGATTCGTTGGACGCCTTCGACGTGCCCTCCTTGGCAGATCTCCTGGAGCCGATGCAGTTCAAGGCGATGCTCCTCGTCACATGTGGTCTGGAGAATCACCAGATCGCTCAATGCCTTCGCACCACGGAACAGACGATTCGAAACGTACTTTGGAACTGTTATCAGCGCACCGGGTGCCGCAACAGCGATGAACTGGTGCGCAGATACTTCTGTGAAGTAGCAACCGGCCTTCTGGAGCTTGGTCGAGTGCAGCGGGAATTGGCAGAACTTGAGGGTCGGGTCGCACAGATTCTTGATCGACTTCCTGAATCCCAGAGTCAGTACATCAATTGACCACATCGCCGCGGCGATTAGAGGAGTCCCGCTTGGAAACGCCATCAGTCCGGGTTCTCATGGTCGATGATTATGAACCGTTTCGACGATTCATCCTTAGTATTTAGCCAAGCAGAGAGTCACGATGCCGCAGGAAGTCTCAGTTTCGTACCGGGCGATCAAGCGTAAGGTCTACCGGTTGATCGACGCCCGGGTAGACGGTGACAAGACAGAAGCGGACGTGCAGGAGTCGCTAAGCCGCCGCAGCGGGCTTCTCCGGCTCGTGAACATTTAGATCTCCTCTGTAGAAGTCCCAGCCAGAATGGGGCGTGCCCGACCTGCTTCTTCAGTTGTTCCGCTTGCAATGACTAGAACCGTGTCCGCTTGAACGGAACTCTTGTACTTCAAAGTACTGTCCTTGCGGATTGCAACCTGCGCGGCGTCTTCGCTTTGGCGAATTACTGCCCACGCGGCGTAGATCAAAATGCCGAAGCCGACAACCACGATCAGCAAAGCCTTGAGGATAGCCCAGGTGAAGACAACATCATCCGAGTCGAACACCGCTGCGCTCCTCTTCAAACGGATGCTCAGTCCTGCTTGGATCAGCAACAACTGTCAGAAATGGCAGTGTGGGAGATTGAAAGGCGGGCGTATCACTTATTGCCGGGTTCTGGTCAATGAGCGTAATCGCGATATTTCGCCAACAATCCTCAGATAGAGGGCTCGGTCCGATCACCTGGAGCAACGGCGTGCCGATGTGGCACGTGCCCCCTCGACAGGTGGGGGGAAGCACGAACCGAGCCTCTTCTAACCCTACAAGTCGTTCACAGACGGTGAGAACTGGCAATTAAGGCAGGAGCACTTCTAGTGTCGGGCAGCGCCAAGGAACGTTTGTCGCTAATAGGCGTTTGCACTCAAAACCTCCCGGTTGCCGGGTCAATGAGTTCTATAAAAAGCAGTTGATCGCGCCTTGGGCGCAGTCGCTGGTGCCAGAAACTTGTCGCTGCACCGCAATGTTTGCGAGTCTTGTCGAGGATTCGGTTCGGCGAGCTAAGGCCGACTTCCCACTGGTGCCTTTGTGCCCGGTAAAAAGCATGGCTCCGGTACTGGCGATCGCTGGCATGGTGGCAAGGGCAGTCGATATACGACGTCCCTTTGACCCCGTTGGGGAGATTTTCTAAACCTTTCGTCACCGGGCCGAACCGGGTCCCATTTTTTCAACGAGGAGAGCAGCGATGACGGCAGGCAACAAGTTGTGGCGGAACCGGAAGGAGAGGAAAGAATGGGCACGGCGATTGCGTTCGGAAGATCCTGGACTGGAAGTAGTTCATCCGCATGCGGCAGGAATCGATGTGGGGAACAGCGCGCATTATGTTGCCGTGCGGCCAGACCGAGATCCAGAACCGGTACGCCGGTTTGAGTGTTTTACGGCAGATTTGTACCGTCTGGCGGAATGGTTAGCAAGCTGCGGAGTACAGACGGTCGCCTTGCAGTCGACTGGGGTGTATTGGATTCCCCTCTACGAGATTCTGGAAGACCGTGGCTTTGAAGTGTATTTGGTCAATGCGCGACACACCAAGAACCTGCCAGGACGTAAGAGCGACGTGCAGGAGAGTCAGTGGCTGCTGAAATTGCACACCTACGGGTTGCTGAATAACTCCTTCCAACCACCAGCCGAGATTCGCGTTCTTCGCACCTACTGGCGGCAACGGGCAGAGCACGTATCTGGAGCAGCGACTTGCATCCAACGAATGCAGAAAGCGCTGACGCAGATGAATCTGCAATTGTCAAACGTGATCAGCGATCTGAGCGGGTTGACCGGACAAGCGATTGTGCGAGCGATTATCGGCAAGTCGGACCTCCCGAACTAGAAAATCTCCCCAACCTAAGGATTCCGGGTCTTGCGGGGTTGGTGCTTTTTTACTTGGCGTCGGGAGCATCGAGATCCGCCGCGAGTCGGGACTTGAAGCCGCGGCGTGCCCGTTCGAACTGAGCCTTAGCCCGTGCCACGTGTCCCAACAAGGTGTGCAGCCGCTTTGGACCCAATACCAGCAGTCCGAGCACAAGCACGAACAGGATTTCCATTCCAAAACCCACGATTCACCCTTTGGTCAGGCTTTGGTCGTTGGCAATGGTGGTTGTTGTGCTGGCCGGCTTTTCTTCATCTTTAATGGCTGCTTTGAAGCCGCGGATGCCCTCTCCGATCCCTTTGCCAAGTTCCGGAAGCTTTCTTGGTCCGAACACGAGCAGCGCAATTCCGAAAATAACCAGCAGATGCATGGGTTGAAACAGTCCTTCAAACATATAGGCTCCTTAAATATGGAAGATCCCTTTCTTTCGCGTCTTGCGCTCCAATTCTCCTTTGGTGATCACTTTGCCGCGTTGTCCAGCTACTATCTGAAACTTCGTCAGGTGAGGAATATTCCCCAAACACAGAAATGTTCTTCTGCCAAAGCATTCCGATCTGAGCCACGGCGCAGGAAGGCTTCACGAAATTGGGTTGATTGAGAGAGCCAGGGTCGTGCACGTGTCCTAATTGCCGGGCGACAATCATGTCGACATTCGGGATTTGAGCAAACGAAGAACCCGGCCAGTACCCCTACGACTGAGAAGATGATTCGTTTCCTCAATTCCTCCAGATGAGCCAGGAGCGGGACGGAGTGCGTGTGTTGTGCCAGAACAAGAACAGCCGCGTCAGCCATGAAGACCCCTTCTCACCCGGTCGCGTTGCAGAGTGTCGTTACAAATCGTGTTGGGCCCTTCACCAGACGCGCTATCGTGTGCAGCAAGGAATCCCCGGCCGACTTCTCGCTTGCCAACCGGAGCGGCGGAGTCGCCGTCCCCAATTCTGATCATCTGAGAATCGATCAATCGATCAAAGGTGTCCGAGATCACCCGGACCCAGGACTACCGGAATGGCGCGATATACCATGCGTAGTAAGTCCCTACACCGGTGAGCACGACAATGGACCAAAGCATCAGTTCCGTTCGCATCCAGCGCTTCCAGTTCTTGAAGCGAAGTCGCTGCGGAAGCATGTTTGTGCCTGCGACGATGACAATATAAAGTCCCAGAAGCTCAGCCGTTACGCCTAAAAGAGCATGGATTATTGCCGCCGCGTAATACCACTTATGAAAAACCTTAGGAAGCGCTGGCCTCACTTGTTGTTGGAACGAAGGCCACATCACCAACCCGATCATCACCAAATTCAAGAGCAGCACCGTCGTCTGGCAAATTCCGTGAGCCGTGTAGCGTTTTCGTTTCGCGAGAAGAGAGCCCGCGATCAACGCTGCTCCCATGATGACCTGCACCACGAGGTTGAGATCCGCCTCAAACGTGGCGCCCGTGCCGAGGAATCCCTTTATTGGAAAGAAGGCCAACACAATTAATCCTCAGCTCCATATGCGCATCAATGATTCTTAATAGCCTGCAAACTCTTCGGTCCGGATATCATCTTCATCGACACCTGCTTGATTGAGCGCCAGGCGAGCCGCCGAGACCATGGTTGATGGTAAGCGTTTGAGCAACACACCTGTTCGGGGACACGTGCCTGTGTTGAAGTAGCTGGATGACCCTAGAAAAAAAGTTATCAGCACCCAAGCGACGTACGCGAGCGGAAATTCAGCAGCTAGTGGCGGAGTTTGTGAGCAGCGGTATGCGACGCAGCGAGTTTTGCCGGAGTCGGGGTTTGAGCTTCGGCACGCTGAATCGTCATCTGAAGGAGCAACGCTGGAAGAGGAAGAGCAGAACTGCTTCTTCGGCCGGCCGGTTGGTGCCGGTGGAGTTGGCCGCCAGGAAATCGCCGACGCAGCAGGAACCGAGCTGTGGGCTGGCCGTGGTGCTGTCGGGCGGGCGCCGGATCGAGGTACATGCTGATTTTGATACGAATACGTTCGAGCGCCTGGTGAGTGCACTGGAGCGGGTATAAGCCGTGTTTGGACTGGGTCCAGCCACACGGATCTACTTGGCCGCTGGAGTCACCGACATGCGCAAGGGGTTCGAGGGGCTGTACGGTCTGGTCCGGGATCGATTGTCTTGCGAACCTCTTAGCGGGCACCTGTTCTTGTTCTGCAACGCTCAGCGCAATCGCTTGAAGGTCCTCGTCTGGGACGGAACGGGACTCTGGGTCTGTGCCAAAAGGTTAGAGAAAGGGCGTTTCACCTGGCCGCAATCCGGCGATGAGCAGGGGAAGGTCGTCCTAAGTCACGAAGAGCTCTCTCTATTGTTAGGGGGGATTGATCTGGCCAAAGCCAAGCACAAGCGGTGGTACCGGAAGGCTTCCCCCGAGGGACACCCTGCCGCATAAGTTGCGTGGTTGTTTGAACCTTTCGATCGACTCTGGTAAATCATTAACTCATTGTGAGTTTAGCTTTTATTCCTTCAGCACCAGCCGATCTGGAACTCATCGAACAACTAAAGAGCCGGCTGCAGTATGCGGAGCTGAGGATTCGTGTGCTGGAAGAGCGTCTGCGGCTGATGCGGATCGAGAAGTATGGAGCGGGCGGCGAAAAGCTCTCCCACGCGCAAATGGAATTGTTCGAGTTTGAGCCGTTCGTCAGTGAAATGATCGAGCAGGCGGAGAGTGAGCACACGCCGGCACGGCGCTCGATGAAAAAATCCTGCAAGCATCCGGGCCGCCAGGAATTGCCACCGAATCTTCCTCGCGTAGAGCGAGTATTGCCTTGCACGCCGGATCAGCGCATGTGCAAGCGCTGCGGCAAAGAAACCGTGGTGATCGGCTACGAGGAGAGTTCGCAGTTGGATGTAGAGCCGGCGAAGTATTTTGTGCTGGTCACGAAGCGAGAGAAACGGGCTTGCCGGTCGTGTGAGGAGCTTGGAGTGGTGTCGGCCCCACTGCCACCAAGGATCATCGAGAAGTGCCTGGCGAGTGACCGGATCGTCATCGACACGGTCGTCAGCAAATATTGCAATCACACACCGCTGCATCGGCAGAGCATGATTCTGGAAAGAGACAGCGGCTTGGAAATCAGCCGAGCAACGCTGGACGGCTGGGTCCTCAAAGTGGGCGAGTTACTGATCCCTATGGTCGCTGCGATGAGACGAGAGTTAATCAGCGGAAGTTACATCCAGGCGGATGAAACCCCGGTGGATGTGCAGATGCGCGAGGGCCGGGGAAAGAATCATCAAGCCTATTTGTGGCAGTACGGCCGACCCGGAGGATGCGTCGTGTTCGATTTCCGTCTAGGCCGTGGACGCGATGGACCGAGGGTTTTTCTAGGACAGTTCGAAGGCATTCTGCAAACCGACGGCTATACCGCCTACGATCAGATCGGCGGGACGAGAATGGTACATGCCGCTTGTTGGGCTCATGCCCGAAGACAGTTTTTCGAGGCGGTGCAGCTAACCCACGAGACCCGGTTGCAACTCCGATTGTGGCGCGGATGGACGAACTGTTTGCCGTCGATGCGGAAGCTCGCCGCAGAGTAATTGGTCTCACTGGGCGTCATGCCCTGCGTCAGGAAAGAGCCAAGCCTCTCCTGGACGATATCCGCGGCAAGATCGAGGTAGCACAGTCCGTTGCATTGCCCTCCAGTGCACTCAGCAAGGCCTGCCAATACGCGCTCACGCTGTGGGGGAAACTTGCGCGATTCCTGGAATATCCGGAACTTGAGCTGAGCAATAACCTTGCAGAAAATTCCATGCGTCCCGTGGCCCTGGGCCGGAAGAACTGGATACACATCGGCAGTCCACAGGCGGGACCTAAGGTTGCGGCGATTCTCTCGGTGGTGGAAAGCTGCCGACGACTGAAACTCCCAGTGCGCGAGTATTTGGCCGCAGTTCTCCCCGGGTTTGCCGATCTCCCGATCCAGCGCCTCCCAGGTCTTACTCCCACCGCGTGGGTCGCCCAGCATTCATAGACTCAAGCTACCGGGTCTCTAGCGTGAAGGTGATCTTGCGACGACAACCGCATAGTTTCCTGTTGGTCGAAAATCCGGGAGTCATGGCATCGCTCATCCCGAAAAGATCGGGGTAGAGAGCAGAACAGTCTAGGCGAGCTCTTCTAGCAATGCTGCGGCTTCCCTGAGATCTGCCGTATCAAAGCCCTCGGTGAACCAGCCGTAAATCTCGCCTAGCAGCGATCGTGCCTCGGTTTGCCTGCCCTGTTTCTGCCAGAGGCGCACCAGACTCGTACAGGCGCGCAACTCAAGGGACTTCGCCGCTTGCTCTCGCGCAATCTCGACCGCCTTCTGAAAGCAGGACTCGGCTTCTGCCGATTTGTCCTGCATCTTCAAAAGCTCGCCCTTCAGCCGCCAAAGTTCGGCGTCATAGAAATTGTCTCCATTCCGGCTCGATGCAGCGAGGCCGTCCTCGACGGCCTGCAATGCCTCTTCCGTGCGGCCTGCATGCCATAACGTTTCAGCCGAGATGGCCTGCATTTGCGGACGGGCACCTTCAGCCCCAATCGAAAGTTGGGCTTCCAGCCCAGCGCGAATGTGCGAGATTCCTTCTTCAGTCTTTCCCAGTTCGGCGACCGCCCACCCGTAAGGGCACTCCACCCAGGCGCGCTCCAGCAGGATCCCGTGCTCGTCGCAGAGGGCGATGCATGCCTCTCCAATTTCCCTGGCCTTCTCAGGCTGCCGGAGATTCTGATAGTGCCATGCCGCGGAACGCTGGGAAAATGCGAGAGTCACCGGAATCGCTACTGCGCGCGCACGAGTCAGGGTCTCTTCGATTTTCTGGCGCGCCTGATCGGGAAAACCTAGCAGCCAAAGCACCCGGACCAGATCACTTTCCGCTTGGATGCCAGGATCGAGCCTGTACAACTGTACGTAACGGCCCTGCTGTTTGAAATCATAGTGTCTGGATGTTTCTTCGAACTGTTCACGGGCTGCGATGAGCTCGCCCTGGAGCTCCAACGTAATGGCCAAGGTCGCATGAGCTACAAGGAGCGAAGCGGAGTCATTTACGTTGTGCGAAATGCTCAAAAGGTGCTCTGCAGTTTCTCGAGCGAACTTCATGTCTCCTTTGCAAAGGTAGTAAGTCCAAAGACCGAATATGACGAGAAGCAGTGAAGCGGTATCGCCCAGGGCCTCGCAGAGCTCTCGCGCCCGGGCCATGTTGGCTCCAGTTTCAGGCGAGGCGTAGCCTTGCGTACACAGAAAAGAGAAGGCCAGCGTAAGTTGAAGATCAAGTTCCTTTCTAGTGCGCTCTGGCGACTCGGGAATCTTATTGAGCAACGCGAGGCCATGACGCGCGAGCGCGATTGCTTCCTGATTGGCAAAGATCCGCTGAGCATTTTGGGCCGCCAACAGAAAGTAGTCGGCGGCGCGATCCGGATTCCGCGCTGTTTCATAAAGGAAAGCCAGCTGTGACGCGATAGTAGAGCTCCGATCACCGTAGAGGGATTCGAGCCCGTGCGCCAAAGCCATGCTAAGTGCAACTCGCCGGGTCGGCGTCAGACGTGCATAGAGCGCGTTTTGATAGAGCACGTGCACGAAGCGATATCGCACCGTCGGCGTGCTGCCGGAAAGTTCATCCTCGCCCACGCGCTTCGCAAACGCATGCACGCGCTCCAGCCGATCTAAGGTTTCCTCGATCTCCACGCTGGCGCCTTCGAGGACTGGCGCCAACGCGGCGGAATCGAATTCGTACCCTTGGACCGCGGCCGCAGTAAGCACTTCCCGGTCGCGATCACTGAGCTGGTCGATCTTTCTCTCAATTACGCCATTTACTGACTGCGGGATATTGCGGCTTAGGTCGGGCAGCGACTGCGCGAGATGCCAGCTTGCGTCGCCGTTCTTCTTGACAATGACCTTGCAATCGCGAAGATAGCGTAGCAGGTCCACCATGAATAGGGGATTGCCTTCAGTTGTGGAATGGATCAGCCCTGCGAATTCCCGCGGAAAACAGTTCCCCAGGAACTCCAATCCGATGTACCGCTCAACGTCTGCTGGTGAAAGAAACTCCACTTCAATCTCGCGACAGAGGGCGCGTCCCTGAAGGTCGCGTTTTACTCCAATAAAAGGATGCTTCAAAAGGAGCAACTCAGTTGGCCGATACGTCACGATTACCAGAATTCTCGTGCCGTCGAACTTGGTCCCCAAGTGCGCAAGGAGATCTATCGTGGAAGGATCGGTCCAGTGTACGTCGTCGAAAAATAAGACGAGCGGATTCTGACTTGTGATTTCACAAAGAAACGTGGCCAGTTCGCGCTTGACCTTCTCTTGCGTTGTAGCCCGCGCGTGAGCCTGCAACGCCAAAAGTGGAAACAGCTGTGCGTACCAACTCGGAGCAAGGTCCCTCAACGTGCCGGCCAGTTGGCCATCGCCGCGAAGCAGGCTGTCGAGAGCTTCCAGGAAGGGCAGATAAGCTTCCTCGCCTGCCAGACGCTGGGAGCACCGTCCGATCGCCAGATCGAAACTCTTGCCGTCGGCTTGGAGGCTGCAGAGAAAATCCTGCACCAGTGTTGTCTTGCCAATGCCCGGCTCGCCCGCAACGCACACCAAAAGTCCGCTGCCAGTTGCCGCGGATTCGAAAGCCAAGGCGAGCGCCACTCGCTCTTTTTCGCGACCCACCGAGTGGCGTTGGGCGGGCCGAAGAATTGGAATAGCACGGAAGGCGCGTGGTGAGGGGGCTTCCAGCGCCGGCTCGATCACCTTAGTAAACCTGTAGCCGCGCCGTCCCACTGTCTTGACAAACTGCGGCTCCTCTGAGGGGTCGCCCAGTGCCTCTCGGAGTTTGGCGATGGCCACATTGATGCTGTGGTCGAAATCAACAAATGTATCGCCGGGCCAAAGCTCCTCGCGCAACTCCTCGCGCGTCACCACCTCGCCTGCGCGCCCCAGCAGGATCGTCAAAATCTTAAACGGTTGCTCTTGCAACTTAATCTGGGCGCCGTCCCTGTACAGCTCCCCTGAGCGCGGGTCGGCCACAAAACCGCCGAAACGGACAGCCTGGGATAATCGATTAGAAGGTGACACGGGGACCTTCCGCAGAACTTGGCACGAGCCTATCGCCAAACCGATAACCGGTCAAGCATCAGTCAGATACAGCCGGGTGCGGGTTTGCTCTTGTGCCTTGCCGGGCGATGTGTGCACAAAACAGATGACTCAGAATTGACCCGCTGTGAATTGATTCCCCAACAGAAGAGGCTCACAGTTTGCGGAAGATTGGCGCTCAGCGCCGGATTCGAGCGGGTTCCAAGGCGAACTGTGCACGCCATTTGGGGATTTACGCAAACACCCATTCTGAGAGGAGATCAGATATGTATGCGACCCCAAGTGAATCCTTACGTGAAAGGGTGCCGGGCTATGAAAACCATCTTGAAGCTCGGAAGAAGCGGTTCAGTCACATCTTCGATTAGCGAAGCGCTTGTCTCCGTGACTCTCGTGGTTGGCCTTTTCGGATGCGGCGGCGGCTCATCCACTTCGTCTCCGCCGCCCCCTCCGCCGAAATCTCCCGTCGCCTATGTGGCCAATGAGGGATCGAGCAGCGTCTCGGTGATTAACACCGCCACCAACACCGTCGTGACCACCGTGCCGGTGGGCAGCAGCCCGTTCGGCGTCGCCCTAGCCCCCAATGGCAGCCACGCCTACGTGACCAACGAGGATTCGAATAACGTCTCAGTGATTGACACTGCCACCAATACCGTCGTGGCCACCGTGTTGGTGGGCAGCGGCCCATTGGGCATCGCCATCACACCCGATGGTAGCCACGCCTATGCGGCCAATCGCTTTTCTTCGAGTATCTCGGTCATTGACACCACCACCAACACCGTTGTGGCGACCGTAGACCTGCCGGCCGGCAGCAGCGGCCCGTTCTTCGTTGCCATCACCCCGGATGGCAGCCATGCCTACGTGACCAACGTGGTTTCGAACAACGTTTCGGTGATTGATACCGCTACCAAAACCATTGTGGACACCGTAACGGTCGGCACTAACCCGTTCGGCGTCGCCATCACACCCGATGGCAGCCACGCCTACGTGGCCAATGACGGCGGGAGTGTCGTCTCGGTGATTGACACTGCCACCAACACCGTCGTGGCCACCGTGCCGGTGGGCGCTAACCCGGACGGCGTTGCCATCACTCCCGATGGTAGCCACGCCTACGTGACCGATAACGGCTTGAATGTCGTGTCGGTGATCGCCACCGCCACCAATACCGTCGTGGGTGCCGTGGGGGTCGGTTCCTCCCCGTTCGGGATCGCGTTCAGCCCGAACGGCAGCCACGCCTATGTGACCGATTCAAACGGTATTTCTGTGATTGACACCGCCACCAACACGGTTGTTTCGACGGTGGCGGTCGGCAGCAACCCACGCGGCCTCGCCATTCACTAAGACAAAGGGGGGTGGAGTGGGCTTCTCAGGAGCAGATGCTGCTATGAAAACGAAGTCTTCAAGCAATAGCGTGACCGTGATCTTGATGGTGTAAGCGGGAGACGCGATAAGAGGACACATTCGACAGACCTTTACCAGACGAGGCATTCTATGAAAAGGAAGATTACCGCGTTGCTGGCGACTGTTGCCGCAGTAGCTATCTTGACGTTCCCTCCCGACAGTAGCGCAACTCACTCGGGTCGATTTCCTACAGTCAGGAGCGGGTCCCGCAGAACAATAAGCGCGCCACGTCATCCTCGGCCTCAGACCAGTTGTAAGAAATCGTGGAAGTGCTGGCCTTAAGTGTAAGAAAGCATTCCGGGTGGCCCCGTCTCACGGTTTTCGAGAGATGGGCGTTGGGCGCGCGGAATGAAGAAGTGATTGGTGGAGGAAGAAATGCGACCACACTGGAAACTTTACCTGTGCGCGTTCGTTTTAGCATCGGGCCTGTCGGTGTTACCAGCGGCCGCACAAGACCTTGGTCCGCTCGTTGAACTCTCACGGCCAAATGCTGTGGGGAGCTGCAACACGGGGTTCAACGCGTTCGGAACCTTTCCAACAGACGACGCTATAGAACCTTTCGTGGCGGTGAACCCGGCTCATCCCAACAACTTCGTCGCAACGTGGATGCAAGGCCCCGCCCAGGACGTCATCGGGGCCGCCTCATTCGACGGAGGCCAGAGCTGGCAGCAAGTTCCTCTCCCGCTGACGGTCTGCACCGGCGGGACATACCTAGGAAGCGGGGACCCGTGGCTTTCATTCGCGCCCAACGGCGATCTCTATGCCATCAATTTGGGATTGCCAAAGAATTCCCCCACGCCTCGCGTGGTCCTGGTGAATAAGTCCAGTGACGGCGGTCTGCACTGGTCGGCGGCGGCAGCGATTCCAGGATCAGATACCTTGGACGCACCTCCCGATCGGACCTCCATTACGGCAGATCCAACAAACGCAATGTTGGTCTATGCGATCTGGGACGGATTTCCTTCCCCGCACAGCGGGTCAGGTATGTTTTCACGCTCGATCAACGGTGGTCTCACATGGGAGCCAGCACGCGCCATCGTCCAGACCGGTTCGCAACGCTATGTTTTCGCCAGCCGGATTCTCGTGCTGCCAAACGGTACGCTCGTGGATCTTTACGATTTCCAGGTACAACAGCCTAACGCCCCACCAACGTTCACCAACGTGCAAGTGTTACGCTCCACCGATCAAGGCCAAACCTGGTCAGCCCCGATCAACGCCGTCACGATGACGCCGCTTTTCCTGCCCAAGGTGGGCAATGACGATTTGCTGCTAGTCGACCCGGATACGGGCCAGGTCGTGCGCGATGCCACGAACCCTCAATTCGGAGTAGACAGTAAGAATGGCAACCTTTATGCGGTCTGGGAGGATGGTCGCTTTTCCAATTTCCAGTACAACGAAATTGCCTTCTCGATGTCCGCCGATGGTGGCTTCACTTGGTCCGCGCCCATTCGTGTGAATCAGACTCCAACGAACATACCGCCGTTGGACAGGCAGGCATTCTTTCCTTCGATTGCTGTAGCGGCCAACGGGACCATGGGCGTCTCCTATTACGATTTTCGCTTCAACGACCCGAGCGCCGGCCTGCCAACGGACCGCTGGCTGGCGCAGTGTTCTCCCTCATCCAACGTTCCCGCAGCCAATCCTGCATGCTGGAACAACGAGGTTCGTCTCACCGACAGCTCGTTCAACATGGAAGCTGTGGTTCCTTACTTTTTTGGGATCTTTCTCGGAGACTACTTCGGGTTGTCTGCATCTGGCGATGGTTTCGTGAACACTTTTACTGCGGTCGACAGTCAGAGCATCACCAGCATCTTCGCCCGGCGGGTCGGACCCTAATGGAGAAAGTGTACGTTCCAAAAACGCGTCACCGCAAAGCATAAACGGCGTGCTCAAAGTGCTCGACCACAGAGATTGCTGCATCATCACTAAATGGAAGTATCTGCATCAGGATCACCGCGCAGGTTTTCCGGGGCGGGTCAATCCAGAAAAAGGTGTTGTAGATACCAGCCCACGCGAGAGAGCCGCCAGAGCGGCCGCCTTCGACTGGCTTGGTGTTGATTCCAAATCCCAGGCCAAACTTGTCGAGCGAACCGGGGATGCGACTGGGATCTTTGGCGAATTGGGGCATGGAGCTCCTTAGCTCCATAATGGTTAAGTCACCAATCTGGTTGCGGCTAATCTCGTCAACCGTTTCGGATCGCAGGATCCGTTTGTTGCCAAGCTTTCCCTTTCCTAGCAACATCCGCGCGAACTTTAGGTAATCGCTTGCTGTCGAGTAAAGGCCGCCGCCACCGCTGGAAAATCGTACTGGTTTGAAGGGCTGCGGCGGTGGCTCCACAAAGCTGCCATCCTCCTGGCGCTGATGAATTGCTACAACGCGCGGTTGCTTCTCTAGGGGGACATCGAAAAACGTGTCTGTCATGCCGAGCGGCTGGAAAATATGCTGATGAAAGTAATCCTCCAGAGTTTGGCCACTGACTTTCTCGATCAACTTGCCGAGCCAGTCCGTACTGATTCCATATTCCCATCGCGTTCCGGGATCAAACAGGAGTGGCGCTTTCAGGAAGGCATCGTCTCCTTGAAGTAGAGAGGGGACGGCCCCGGTAGCCGCATAACCGTGCAACTTCGCATCGAAAAATTCGTAGGCGAATCCTGATGTGTGCGAAAGCAGTTGCCGGACCGTGGGAGCTGCGCTAGCAGGCCTGAGCCTGGCTTTTCCCGTACTGGCGTCAAATTCCTCGAGGACCTTGACCTGGGAAAGCTCCGGGAGGTAGGTCGCCGCGGGTTCGTCCAGTTTCACGCGTCCGCTCTCGACGAGCTGCATAACGGCCACCGAGGTAATCGGTTTCGTCATCGAAGCAATGCGGAAAATCGAATCTACCGTCATCGGGATGTTTTTAATCGTATCCCGCTTTCCTGATGCACCTTCGTATATGACGTGATCTCCTACTGCAACCATCGCCACAATACCGGGAAGGTTCTTTGAATTGACCGCCTCTCGCAGGACTTGGTCGATTGGATTGTTCGTCGGACTGTCGGCAAACAGCGGGACAGCTACCGCTGTCGCGAGAGCTGCGATTAGGATGCCGCGACAAAAGTAAACTCCGAACTGCAGCTTGCTTTTCGTGCGGAGAGCTCGCATGCTGATTAGCCTCGACAGACTTCTTCGCGTGCGCAGTATATCCCAAGCCTGTTGCAGAGGCCATGTTTGCGGTAGACCGAGTCACGAGGTTCCCGCCATCTGGCTCTAAAGGAGTTGCCGACTATTCGGGAGTCATGGCGCGACTCACGCACAGGAGGGCTTCTGGAGAATATTGTTTAAGTGAGTTCGTTGAGCAGTGATGCCGCTTCCTTGAGGTCTGCCGTGTCAAAACCCTCGGTGAACCAACCGTAAATCTCGCTCAGCAGTTGTCGTGCTTCCGTGCGCTTGTCCTGCTTTTGCCAAAAGCGCGCGAGGCTGGTGCAGGCGCGCAACTCGAGTGACTTTGCGGCTTGCTGCCGGGCAATTTCGATCGCCTTCAGAAAACAACGCTCAGCTTCTTCTGTCTTGTCCTGCACCTTCAAAAGCTCCCCCTTGAGCCGCCAAAGCTCGGCGTCGAAATGAGCATTTCCATTCCGCTTTGAGAGGGAGAGTCCCTCCTCCACGGCCTCGAATGCCTCCTGAGTGCGGCCCGCGCGCCATAACGTTTCACCCAACACGGCAAGGGCCTGTGTGCGGCCAATTTGGGCTCCAATGGATAGTTGGGTCTGCAGACCCGTGCGGGAGATCTGGATTCCTTCCTCGACCCCGCCTAATTGAGCGATTGCCCAACCATAAGGACGAGACACCCAAGCCTTCTCCAGCAGGATCCCGTGCTCGTCGCAGAGGGTGATGCATGCCTCTCCAATCTCCCTAGCCTTCTCACACAGGCGCAGATTCTGATAGAGCGATGCCGCGGCACGCTGAGCAAACGCGAGGCTCAAGGGAATGGCAAGTGTTCGCGCACGGGCCAAAGTGTCTTCCATTTTCCGACGCGCCTGATCGGGAAACCCTAACAGCCAAAGCGTGCGAACCATCTCGCTTTCCGATTGGATGCCAGGCTCAAACCTATACAACTGTACGTAACGACGATGCTGCGCGAAATCATAATGTTTGGATGCTTCCTCGAACTGCTGACGGGACGCGACGAGCTCGCCCTGGTGTTCCAAAGTAAAGGCCAAACATATATGAGCCCCAAGTATCAGAGCGGGGTCTTTTAGGTCTCGCGAAGTGCTCAACATTTGCTCGGCAGTCTCGCGAGCGAGCTTCAGGTCCCCTTTACACAGATAGTAATGCCAAAGACCCCATATCACGGGAAACAGTGAAGCTGTGTCGCCCAACGCTTCGCTCAGCTCCCGCGCGCGGGCCATATTGGCTCCGGTTTCAGGCGAGGCGTAGCCCAGCGTCCATAATAAGGAAAAGGCCAGTGTGACTTGAAGGTCGAGTTCTTTTCGAGTACGCTCCGGTGTCTCTGGCATCTTGCCTAGCAGCGCGAGGCCGCGTCGCGCGAGCGCGATTGCTTCCCGATTTGCGAAGATCCGGGCGGCATTTTGTGCCGCCAGCAGGAAGTAGCTCGACGAGCGGTCCGGATCCCGCGTCGCCTCGTACAGGAAGGCCAGCTGAGACGCAATCGTCGAACTCCGCTCACCATAGACCGCTTCGAGCGTGTGTGCCAAAGCCGCGCTGAGAGTGACGCGGCGGGTCGGCGTCAGGGAACTGTAGAGCGCGTTTTGATAAAGCACATGAACGAACCGGTATCGCACCGTCGGCGCGCCGCCGGGAAGCTCATCCTCGCTCATGCGCTTCACAAAGCCATGGACGCGCTCCAGCCGGTCTAATACTTCCTCGATCTCCATGTTCTCGCCTTCGAGCGCGCGGGCCACCGCTGCGGAATCGCACTCATACCCTTGAACCGAAGCCGCGGTCAGCACTTCCCGGTCGCGATCGCTGAGTTGTTCGATCTTCCGCTCAATCACGCTGCTCATCGACGGCGGGATATTGCGGCTCAGATCGGGCAGCGACTGCGCGAGACGCCAGTTTTCGTCCCCCTCCGGCTTGACGATCACTTTCCGGTCGCGAAGATAGCGCAGCAAATCCACCATAAACAGCGGATTGCCTTCGGTCCGGGCGTGAATCAGCCCTGCGAATTCGCGCGGAAAATAGTGCCCCAGGAACTCCAACGCGATGTACCGCTCCACGTCACCCGCGGTGAGGAACTCGACCTCGATCTCGCGACACACATTGCGTGCCTGCAGTTCGCGCTTTACTCCAAGAAACGGATGCTTCAAAAGAAGCATCTCGGTTGGCCGGTAGGTGACTATCACCAGAAGTTTCGTGCAGTCGAACCTGGTACCGAGATAAGCCAGAAGGTCCACCGTGGATGGGTCGGTCCAGTGCACGTCGTCGAAAAACAAGATGAGCGGGTTCTGACGTGTGATTTCGCAGAGAAACGCAGCCAGCTCGCGCTTCACCCTTTCTTGCGTTGCGCCCCTTGCATAAGCCTGCAACGCAGAGTCGGTAGCGTTGCTCTCGGACAGCGGAAACAACTGTGCGTACCAACTCGGAGCGAGCTCTCGCAGTTTCCGCGCCGTCGCCCCGTCGTTGTGCAATAGGCTCTCGAGAGCTTCCAGGAACGGCAGATAAGCTTCCTCACCCGCCAGGCGCTGGGAACACCGTCCGATCGCCAGGTCGAAACTTCTGCCGCTGGCCTGGAGACCGGAAAGAAAATCCTGCACCAGCGTCGTCTTCCCAATCCCTGGCTCACCCGCAACACACACCAGCAACCCGCGGCCTGCCGCGGCCGTTTCAAAAGCAGCCGCCAGTTCCGCGCACTCTTTTTTCCGGCCCACCGAATGGCGTTGGGCAGGCGGAAGAATTGGAGTAGCACGGAAGACGAGTGGTGCGGGAGCCACTTCCTCCAGGAGCGCCTCGACCGCTGCAATGAACCGGTACCCGCGGCGGCCCACGGTCTCGACAAATTGCGGCTCTTCGGAGGACTCGCCCAGCGCCTCTCGGATCTTTGCGATGCCCATGTTGATGCCGTGATCGAAATCAACGTAGGTGTTGTCCGGCCAAAGCTCCTCGCGTAACTCCTCCCGCGTCACCACCTCGCCGGCCCGCTCCAGCAACATCGCCAGAATCTTGAAGGGCTTTTCCTGCAACTTAAGCCTCGACCCGTTCTCGTGCAGTTCGCCCGAGCGCAGGTTGGCGACGAAAGGTCCGAACCGGATCATCCTCGGAGATGGAGTGGCCGCTCGCATGTGGAAAGGCTTTCCTGAATCTCCGCCGGATCTGTCCCCACCCGGGCCCGTTTAACCACCGTCCGATGTTGGCCCAACCCCACGAATTTCAAGAGCCTTGCCCGTTTGGCTGCTCATTATACAAAAGACTCGAAATAGATTCGCAGAGAATTGACTTGCCCTTGAAGGCGGGCTAGATTGCGCCCACGGGGTGGGGGCCAGAATGCCGTCAGACAGCTCCCTCCGCGGATTCTCCGGAGCAACCCCGGGCAAGAACAAAAATAAGGTGGCAAGCGAGGAGATTGGTGAGGAGCAGCCTCACGCCGCCCGTGCCTTACCTCAGAAAAGGAGGAAGATATGACGATGCGACTTGTGAAAAACTCGACTTTGCAAATGGTGTTGACCGTTGCCTGCAGTTTGGTATGCCTTACGCAAAGCAGCGCCTTCGCACAGTCAAGCTATAGCTGGGCACTAAGCTGCAGCGCAGCCACTCTTGGTACTGGTGTTAGTACGGGCGCCACTTGGGTTTGGCTGCACGACGGGGTACAAATTTCACTCACGATTCCACCGAATGGGTTCGCTTCCTGCGCTACTCCTCCCCTTAGCGGCAGCGGAGAGATCCCTGCCAGCATAAACGGAATTCAAGTGAACGGAATTGCCGTTACCCTCCTTCTGTCGGAGTTCCCGGCCGGTTGCCAGGCGTTCGCTTCGGTGACGAAGTCGTTCGACCCGTCGAACCCTAAAATTTCAATCAAGGCGAGTGTCAAAGCGCCCGGCAGTGCCGATTCTATCGGAGGTAAAGTGAAATGCCCATCGGCTAGTTTCCACTTCGGCCTAAGTAATTAACTTTCGGTGTGCGGACTACGGCTGCGTATAGGCACGCGCCCGGGCCGGTTCACACACCCGTGAACTTCGGTCCGGTCGGCCCTTCGGCGTGGCGTCGTTCTGCCAATCCGCGCGCGATCGGGAAAAAGCTTGCGATCGGTGTGGAACGAATGAAGAAGCGAATGATGGAGGAGAAAATGCGACCACAATGGCGTCTTTACCTGCTCGCATGTGTTTTGGTCTCTGGCCTGCTGGTGTTGCCAGCCGCAGCCCAAGACATCGGTCCGCTGGTTGAAATCTCACACCCTAACGCCGTGGGTAGCTGCAACACCGGCTTCGCCCCGTTTGGCGGGCTTACCTGGTCAACCGACCACGCCACAGAGCCCTTCGTTGCCGCTAATCCGATCAATCCAGGGAACGTGGCGGCGGCCTGGTTTCAAGGACTCTTCCAGGACATGATTGCAGGGGTCTCTTTCGACAGAGGGCACAACTGGCAACGGGCCCTGATTCCACTGACAATCTGCTCCGGCGGGCCGTACCTCGCTACGGGCGATCCCTGGCTTTCTTTCACACCTAATGGTGACCTTTATGCCGTTGCCATAACGTGGAATTCCAATTCCTGGTCCGACAGGCAAATTGTGGTCAGTAAGTCCGCCGACGGCGGGTTGCATTGGTCGGCTTCAGTGGCGTTCCCAGGATCGCATACCGTAGACCCTCCCGCCGATCATCCCTCGATCACTGCGGACCCGACTAACGCGAAGCTGGTCTATGCCATCTGGAATGGAGCCAATTCGCCGCACAGCAGCGCAGCCGTATTTACACGAACCACTGATGGCGGTGTCACTTGGGAAACGGCCCGTCCCATTGTCCAAACCGCCCAGCAAACCTTCATTCAATTCAGTCAAATTCTCGTGCTGCCCAACGGCACGCTTGTTGATATTTTCGAGTTCTACGCAGAGCAGCCCAATAAGCCCATCACATTCACCAACCTTCAAGTGATGCGCTCAACCGATCATGGGCAAACGTGGTCCGCCCCGATCAACGCCGTGACCCTGACGCCGCTTTACCGACCCAACGGGGAAACGCTAGTAGTTGACCCCGAGACGGGACAGTTCGTTCTCGATTTGACCAATCCTTCGTTCGCAGTGGACAGTCAGAGTGGCAACCTTTATGCCGTCTGGGAGGACGGGCGCTTCTCCAATTTTCAACACAACAACATTGCCTTCTCGATGTCCGCAGATGGCGGCTCGACTTGGTCGGCACCGATCCGCGTGAATCAGACTCCACTGAACATACCGTCGTTGGACCGGCAGGCGTTCTTCCCCTCCATTGCCGTTACGACGAATGGGACGATTGGCGTTTCCTACTACGATTTCCGGTTCAACGACCCGAATCCCGGACTGCCGACAGACCGCTGGCTGGTCCAATGCACGCCGTCCTCAAACAATCCCGCCAGCAATCCTGCTTGCTGGGGCAACGAGGTTCGCCTCACGGATACCTCGTTCAACCTGGAAGCTGTCGTCCCTCACGGTCCAAACGGCGATATCTTCCTCGGAGATTATTTCGGACTGGCCGCCGCCGGCGATGATTTCGTAGCCACTTTCACTACGGTCGACAGCCAGAACATCACCAGCATCTTCGCCCGCCGGGTCGGGCAGTGAGAGAGCGGCGCGCCTCCCCAAGTGGCCTCATAGTCAAGCCTCTTTTGCCTTACGGTCGTGTGACGGGCTGCAGGAAGTAGTGTGCTGGAACGAAAGCTGGTTTTTACAACGGATGGATGGGGATAATTGGCGAAATCAGGGTTCCGCTGACTGAGAATTTGTTGGTGAAGTGGCGCAGTCACGCAGGGCCGTCGACTCAACCTGTCAACCGTGTGCTTCCTCTGACACTTACTTTCAAACGACCCTATCGAAACTGCCCCGACCACACAGACCCGTTCATCCCCGCACTTCTGCTTCGGGGCAGTCCCGATAGGGATCTATCGTTTGTCGGTACGTATCCCGAGAGCCGGGTTGAGACCGCGCGCCCCTAATTGGAGCTTGCATCGAAAGTCGTGCGCCCTGCCACCACTGTCATGCGGATGCTGAGTGTTCGCAGTTCCTTGCTGGGTAGTTGATACGGGTTCGCGGAAACGACAGTGAAATCAGCATAACGTCCGACGGTAAGAGCTCCGAGATTGTTTTCCTGGAAGGCCGCAAATGCCGGGCCGGCAGTCATCATGCGAAGGGCCTGATCAACGTCCACGCTTTGTTCGGCATACCAGCCGGATTCTGGCTTTCCGGCGGCGCTTTGGCGCGTTACCAGACAATGGAGAGTAGCGATGGGCAAGCCCGAATCGGAGGCGGGGTAGTCCGATCCGGCTGCTAGGGTAACGCCCGCGTTAAGCAAATCACGCGTGCGCAGGACCCAATGGACTCGTGAGGATCCGACTCGGTCCTCGGACCAGCGGCTGTACTCTCCTACAAACACTGGCTGGATTGAGGCGATGACGCCGAGACGCGCAAACCGTAGCAAGTCGGCATTGGTCACGATCGAAGCGTGTTCTACTCGAAATCGCTCATCCCGTGTCACGCCGGCTTTCTCGAAGGCATCCAGCGCACGTGTCACCGCACGATCCCCAATTGCGTGCGTATTGACCTGGAATCCCTTTTGGTGTGCGGCCCGGACAATTTGGTCAAGATCTGCGTCCTTCATCAGTTGCAGTCCATGCTCTTTCGGCGCATCCTCGTAGGCGTCCGTCATCTCTGCACCGCGGGAGCCGAGGGCGCCATCGAGAAGAAGCTTAAAGCTTCGAACCGCCAGCATTCCGTTACCCAAATCGGGCTCGGGTCCAGTCTCCAGATAGTGTTTGATCGCCGCTTCGCCACGAGCCATGGCATAGACTCGGACAGGTAGCTCTCCGCGCTTCAGTAGATCCTTGTAAATGGCAATGGTGTCCAGATCGGCCCCAGCATCGTGAACGCTGGTCAGACCCCACCGAGTGAACTGCAACAGGGCAATGCGGATGTGGCGTTCTCGATCCGCGAGGGTGGGCTTTGGCACAACCGGGCTAATCAATGATTGCGCGTGATCGACGAGCATGCCGGTTGGTTCGTGTGCTGAGTCGCGGCGAATCAGCCCGCCGTCCGGATCGGGAGTGTCGCGGGAGATTTTGGCCAGTGCCAGCACTTTGGAGTTGACCCACGTTGAGTGGCCATCGATGCGTTCGAGGACGACCGGGTGATCTCCACTGACGGTGTCGAGTTCTTTCGCGGTAGGAAAGACTTGCGGTTGCCAGAAACCTTCGTCCCATCCGCCGCCGGATATCCATCCTCCGGGAGGAGCAGACCGAATGGCCTCCGCAACCCTCGCCAGGATCGCCGCTTTGGTGAGACCCCGCAGGTCGAGCTTTTCAAGCTGCTCCCCGATGCCCCCAACGTGTATGTGGGCGTCGGCAAAACCGGGTAGCGCGATGCCAGAGAAGGTGATTCTCTTGGTGGTGTTATTTGCAAGCTTCTCTACGTCGCTTCGGGAACCAACCGCAACGATTCGGCCTCCGGAAACAGCAATCGCTTCGGCCCGCGGATGCGCGCGATCCAGCGTGAGGAACTGACCTGTGAAGATGATGTCAGGGACGGGCGATTGCGCCTGCAGAGGGGCAGGGGATGGCGCCGACAACGCTGTGACGAACGCAAGAAGCAACAGACTGAGGGTGCACGATAGCCCCCGCATCCCCGAGTACATCGTAGGGCGTATTGGTATGTCTCCGCTCAAGTTGTTCCGATCCGAAGCAAGCACTCACGCAAAGAACTCTGGCGACTTGGCTAGAAACTGTAGCGCAGCGCAAACTGCATCACTCGGGGCTTGGTCAGAGTGCTGTTGAAGGTTCCGAAAACGTCGGTTCCCGCTGAATCAAGCCGGCCGTTGCTGCTCTGTGGCAGTGGTGCAACATCGAAGCGCACCGAGTTAGTGACATTGAAAACTTCCCAACTAAACCTCACGCTCTGTGATTCGGCAAATGTCCACGATTTGCTGAAGCCCGAGTCAATTCCAAAGTAGCCAGGCCCGCGAAGCTCGTTGCGTTGGCCGGACTCCCCTGGATAGGAGTAGCGAAATGATTCGGCAGCTGTGGTGGGGTCCCTGAATAGATTGGGATTACCATTTTGATCAGTAAACTTACCAGTCTTCGGCTTCGGGCCAACCAAGATCGCTGATGAATACAGTTCCCAGTTGGTGGGGAAACAGCACCCAGTGGAGATCGTAGTTGGGAAACCGCTAGTCCATCGTGCCAGTCCAGACCACTGCCAACCACCCACCAACGCATCCAACCAGCGGCTCGAGCCGGCTCCAAAATGTTTTCCTCGTCCGAAGGGTAGTTCGTAAACCCAGTTCGTGTTGAACTGATGAGTAGTGTCGAAATCAGAGACCGCGCGGAGTTGTTTGGGCGACCAGGAGTTAATAACCTGATCAAATTGCCCGAACGCTTGAAATTGGTTGATGCGCTCGGCGTTGGAGCCGGCGTCGAGTGATTTCGAGTAGGTGTAGTTGAAGTCCCATTGCATGCTCCCGATTTTTCTGCGTAGCATTAACTGAAGAGCGTTGTAGGAACTTGATCCGATGCTTCGCCAGGCATAGAGCGACGAAAATTGTTGATGGTAGAACGCATTAGGCGTGATCTGGCCATTGATGGTTGCACAAGACGGGTAACATCCTCCAGGACCAGGGTTGACTCCATCCGGCAGGTTGCCAGCGGCAAATGCGGGGGAGTCCGTAATGAACAGGGGAAAGGTTTCATTGTGCAAACCGCACGAGTAAAGGTCGTACATCGCTTGCGTCGCGGTCGTGATGCCGGTAAAAACATCTCCGCCCGGCGCACAACTCACCCCAGTTCCCGGGTTTGGGGCCGTGCCTGCCGCACCGGGAAAAACATTCTCCCAGAAAGGAATTGGGGCCAGGTTCTGGAGGGGAACGCCCTGTTCTGCAGCCTTTGCCAACTGGGTCGCGGCAGCGAAGTAGTCCATCCCAGACGTAGGGTCGCGAATGTCGAGAGGCATCGCAAGATCCGCTTCTTGCAACAGACGTCGGCCAAGCCTCCCGATATACGCCGCCTCGAACACAAAGCCCCTGGGAAGTTCCCGCGTAATTGAAAAGTCAAATACGTGTGAATATGGGGTCTTGAGTTTGTCATCCAGCCCCCAGTAAATGGCTGGACTAGTGTTGGCAAAGGGAGTGTTGGGAAATCCTCCCTGAGGTGCGGGTGCGATCAAGGCGGGGGGAATGGTATAGAGGTCCGTAAATCGAGGTGCATCGTCGACACCGAATTGACCTACCTGATTGCCGATTGACGTGGTCAACCCGAAGGTTCCGGTCTTGTCAAAGGTGTTGACGATCCCTTGTCCGAAGTGATCGAAGTAAATTCCGTAACCGCCCCGTATCGAGGTCTTTCCTGGGCCCCCGAGCAAGGACTTCAGAAAACCGACCTCTGCCTGCGGCGACCAAGCAATCGCGACTCGGGGCGCGAAGTTCTTGTAGTCCCATGCCCAATAAGGCTTGCGGCCATTGGCCTGGCCGGAAAGATCAAACGTAATCAGGGGGTCGTAGGTCTCTCCGGCAGCCATCGCCGTCGCCCGCCGGTTGAAGAAGTCGTTCAAGCTGGTGGTCGGCGCCGCCTGGGTACCCGTTGTCTCATAGGGCGGTTGCAATAGGCTGTAGCGCAGGCCGTAGGTGAGTTGCAAGTTCTGCTTCACTCGCCAGGAATCCTGCGCGTAGAACTCGAGTTCGTGATCGCGGAAATGGCGCGTCACCGGCGCCCCTTGCGGCAGTGCCACTCCTTGTTTGTCGAAGTTAAAGTTGGAATAGGACTGCAAGAGTAAACCAGTCAACGCCACTGCCGCGTCATTGTAGTTAGGCACTGTGTCCACATTGACAGCCGGAAACCCAAAGGCTGCCGGATCCAAGCTGCCTCCCGAACGCGCCAATCCGGGCGCTGCCACCCAAAGAAAATACGCGATGACCGAAGAAAATGAGTTGTCGTTGGAAACGCGGTTACTAGTGATGATCCGCAGGTTGCCGCCAAACTGCAGGGTGTGGTTGCCCTTCACCCAGGAAACATCGTCCACAAAATTATGCACCGGCACATTTGCTTGGTCCGTCGGAGTGAAGGCGAAGAGACTATCCAGATCGCCAAATTGGATATAAGGTTTTGTTTGCAACCCAATATTCCCGGTCGCTTGACGAATGTATCCGTAGCGTAAGTTGTTAACCAACCTTGGCCCTAACGTAGCAGTATAGGATGCAATCAGGCCCTTACTCGTGTTGGCTACTACGGAGCTCTGAGGCTGGCCTGGAAATTGAGGCGCACCCAGCGCGCCATTGTCTCCTACCAACCCACCTCGTACGAACAGCCGATGGTTGTGCGTGAAGTTGAAGTCGAATTTGGCAATATAGGTATTCAAGCTTCCCGGGCTGGGAGCGGAGAAAGTGAATCCCTGAAAGTTAATACCGTCTCCCCCGACGGTGTTGGAATGCGGATATTGTTGAAAGAGGGCCATTACAGACGGGTCGGGTCCGGCACCTTGCGGGCATGTGCCATTCGCTGTGCAGTTGGGATCCATCGTGGCCACATCTTCCGCGCTCAGCGTCTGGATTCCACTGGCTGGACAAGCCGGATCGTCCGAGCAGGGATAACTCAGAATCCCTTGCCGCAGATCGTCACTGGGCACGACACGTGTGACCTGGGTACTTTCACGGGTTCGCTGTCCTTCATACGCGAGGAAAAAGAAGATGCGATTCTTGAGGATGGGTCCGCCAAGGGTCGCCCCAAAGGTGTTGCGGATCAACTTGCCGGGAATATTGGGCAGACCGTCTTGCAGTTCCGAACGCTTGTTGAACCAGTCATTGGCTTGTCCAACGTTGGTGCGGTTATATTCGTAAGCCGAGCCATGAAAGCTATTCGTCCCGCTTTTTGTGATCAGCGAGACCTGGGCTCCTGAGGAGCGACCCTCACCAGCATTGGCATTGCTGGTAGTCACGCGGAACTCTTGCAGGGAATCCAGCGTCGAGCGCAACGCACCCTGAAAAGCGAATCCTTTTAGCTGATCATTGTTGTCGATGCCGTCGAGCGCGATGTTTGTTTGATCACTACGCGCTCCGTTCACTGATCCGCCCCGGCTATCGAATTTCTGATCGACATTGGTTCCCAGAAAGGTCACACCGGGCTGTAGGCTGAGAATCTGTGCTGGATCGCGGCCTTCAAACGGCAGGGCTGCTATCTGCGAGGTACCGATTGCGTTGCCCAGGGTGGCATCGTCAGTGTTTACCAGGACGTTGGTGCCGGCTACCTCCACAACGCTCGTCTCCCCCTTGATACGCAAAGCAACGTTAGACGTAACCGGTACGTTTACAGGCAGGCGCAAGTTTTCTTGCTTCGCGTCGGCAAATCCGGGCTGGGTGACGGTGAGAGTGTAGGCTCCTGGGGGAACCTGGAGGAACTGGTATACACCGTGATCGTCTGTCTTCGTGGACTGCAAAAATCCTGCGCTCGAGTTGGAAAGAGTCACACTTGCCCCTGCAACAACTGCCTGCCCCGGGTCTGTGATCGTTCCACGGAGGGAAGAGGTGGCCGTTTGGCCACAAACCAGACTGATCCCTATGACAATGATTACGAGTGAATTGAGAACGACAAACCGCAGCATTTGCCACCCCCTTGGCGATAATCGCAAGAATGTGCGAAAATATGCGCCACCTACTGGCTTTTGTCAAGCAGGTCGTGTAATTAAGGGCGGGTGGTTTGTGCGAATATCGGCTGGCTCCATCGACATTCGCGGACGGGAACGCTTGGCTGACAACACCAACGTGAAAGATTTCGTGCAGGGCGCGCGTCCCTTCGCCGGCCAGACCGGTCACGACAACTCTCCCGCTGGACTATCCAGCGTCGGCGCATTCGCGGCTTTCGAAGGCAATCCGAATTTTGTGTTGTCGCTGGCACGCGGCCTGAGGATCATCGAAGCATTCGAAGGCCACAAAGAAGGGCTCTCGACGGCAGAGATTTCGCGTGAAACGGGCCTATCGCGCGCAGCCGTGCGCCGAGTGCTGATCACGCTCGAATTCCTGGGCTATGCCGAATCCGATGGGCGCGTATACCGCCTGACGACGCGCGTAATGCGACTGGGATTTTCCTACCTATCTTCAAGTTCCCTGGCGATGCTTGCGCAACCCATCATTGAGCGCGTGATCGAACTGGTTCCCGAATCGAGTTCGGTAGGTGTACTGGAGAGCGATCAAGTTGTTTACGTGGCTCGAGCCACGGCGAAGCGTGTGATGTCGGTTGGACTATCCGTGGGCAGTCGCTTCCCGGCTTATTGCACTTCCATGGGACGAGTTCTCTTGTCAGGGCTGTCAGAACAAGAACTGAACGCGTATCTCAACCGGACCCAGTTCATCGCTGTTACCCCCAAAACCATTGTCGGAAAGTCGTTGTTGGCCGACGTCGTCAGACAGGTGAGGATTGACGGGTTCGCACTGAACGATGAGGAACTGGAACTCGGACACCGCTCCATCGCCGTTCCCGTCAGAAACCGTGCAGGAGTCCTGGTGGCGGGAATGAACATAGGACTTCATGCCGCCCGGGTTTCTGTTGCAGAGATGACTCATCGCCTTTTTCCCATCTTGCGAGAGCACGCTCAGATGCTTGGAGAACTGCTTGGTTAGTGCCGTTCAGATTGGGTACGAACTCAATCGACGCCGCAAGCAATCGCGAGCGGCTGGGAGAATTCAATGCTGAAAATCTATCGCAATGGCAACACCAGAAACGTAATCCTTGCTTGGTTCGCGCTGATGAGCATGGCGGTTGCTCAGGTTAAACCGCGCGCACGCGACCTTGGCATCCCGTTTGACGGTACCCCAGGGGTGTTAAACGCGATCACCGACGTAAAAGGTGTGGAAGTCGGTCACAGGACGTTGATCTCCGGGGACGGACCTTTGAAAGTAGGAGTCGGGCCAGTTCGGACGGGCGTTACAGCGATCCTGCCTCGAGGCAAAGAATCGAACGATCCGGTTTTCGCCGCATGGTTTACAGAGAACGGGAATGGCGAGATGACAGGCACTACGTGGATCGAAGAAGCAGGTTTCCTCGAGGGACCTGTCATGATCACCAACACTCATAGTGTGGGCACAGTTCGTGACGCCGTGATCGCGTGGCGACTGAAGCATGGCGGGCCGGACAAGGAAGGCTATTCCTGGTCGCTGCCGGTGGTGGCGGAAACCTGGGATGGATACCTGAATGATGCGAATGGCTTCCATGTCAAGCCGGAGGATGCTTTCATCGCGCTGGACAGCGCTCACGGTGGACCGGTCGAGGAAGGCAGCGTCGGTGGTGGTACTGGCATGGTCTGTAATGAATTCAAGGGTGGGATTGGCACTTCCTCAAGAGTCCTTGAAAAAAAGTTCGGCGGGTACACGATCGGGGTGCTGGTGCAATGTAACTATGGTCAACATGATCAATTGCGCATTGCCGGGATCCCTGTCGGGCGCGAAATTCCGTGTCCGCCAGTCTGGGGTGACGATGTAGGGTCCATTATTGTCGTGGTCGCCACCGATGCCCCGCTGATTCCCACACAACTGAAGCGGTTAGCGAGACGTGTCTCACTCGGGCTGGGACGAGACGGCAGTTATTCCGGAAACGGATCGGGCGACATTTTTATTGCATTTTCCACTGCCAATCCCAACGCAGAGTCTGCGGATCTGCGGCAAATCACTATGCTTCCCAATGGCCGGTTGAATCCAATCTTTCTAGCAACCGTACAGGCGACCGAAGAGGCGGTCGTGAACGCTATGGTCGCAGCCAAGACAATGACAGGAGTCGATGGTCACACCGTCTGTGCTTTGCCGCACGATCGGTTGCAGGAGGTGTTGAGAAAATACAACCGATTGGTCAAGTGAGACATACCCCTGAACTACTGTCCTGCAAGCGTAAAGATCCTCTCTTCACCCACGTATGTCTCCAGGACCCTGACGTCCTTCAGTTCGTCCGGAGAAATGCCCGAGCAGGTCGCGATCGACGAACGTCGAAGTGGTTGCTGCGAAAATTGACCGGGTTGTTGATTGTCCCTACGGAAGTGAGGAGCATTGTAAAGCTGCGTACCTGTGCCGGGCACGCGAGGGAAGCGAGTACATGGAAGGCCTATTTGCGGCACATCTGCCGGGTTTCGACAATTAATTCGCGGCTTGCAGAGGATTGGAAATGAAAACGTGGTTCTGGTCGAGTGGTCGGCAAACCGGAAGCTATCCGGCTTCCACGATCGGATTGGTCCTGTGAAGTCGGCTGCTCTTCCATAATCCGACAATGTCGGGGTAGCCGGTCATCTTTCTGCAATCGGCGGCGAGCGCAAATGTAGGGCAACGACTATTCCGTCTGGACCGTTCCTATGTTGATTAATTTCGAGTACGAAGAACTTTTCTTTGAGAACGACGGTGTCCGGCTGCACGCTGTAGCGGCCGGACCCGAGCTGGGGCCAGTCGTCGTCCTGCTGCACGGATTTCCCGAGTTCTGGTACGGTTGGCGCAACCAAATTGGACCGTTAGCGGCCGCAGGCTTCCGGGTCGTCGCTCTCGACCAGCGCGGCTACAACCTGAGCAGCAAGCCACCGATGGTCAGCGATTACGCTTTACCGCTGCTGGCTCGCGATGTCCTCGCCATTGCCGACCAGCTTGGTTGCGAGCGCTTCTATCTGGCCGGCCATGATTGGGGAGCTGCCGTCGCATGGGCCGTGGCCCTGCAATATCCGCAGCGACTGCACAAGCTGGCCATCATCAACGTGCCTCACCCAGCGGTGATGATGCATACGCTGCGAACGAATCCCCGGCAGTGGCTGTGCAGCTGGTACGTCCTCTTCTTCCAACTGCCATGGCTGCCCGAGACTGCGTTCTCGGCATTCAACTTCTACTTGGGCGCACGCTCGCTTTTGCGAAGCAGCCGTCCTGGTGCATTTACCGTCGAAGATCTCGACCTGCATCGAGCAGCATGGTCTCAGCCCGGAGCCATGAGGGCGACCATCAACTGGTATCGCGCCTTCATTCGCCATCGGCCCAGGATCGCAAATCCGCAGGTGCATACGCCAACCCGGATTTTATGGGGTAAACAGGACAAGTTCCTCCTTTCCGAGATGGCACAGGATAGTCTGCGGTACTGTGACTCCGCGGAGCTCACGTACTTCCCGGAGGCTACCCACTGGGTGCAGCATGAGGAGGCGGAAAGGGTGAACCGATTGCTGCTTGAGTTCTTCAAAAGCTGATTCGTCCTCGAGGGCAGATACTAAAGATGTAAACGGCTGCGTTTACAGTACGACCGATCACTTGGGGAATAGTCGCCCGGAGGCAATCGGAGGGAGGCTGCACGAATTGGTAATGAGAAGTCAGCTTGGCTCCGGGTCAAGTTCCGAGTTGTCGTTAGAATCGGGAATGATCACATCTCCGGCTTGCCGCTTAATCGGACAGCGGTAATGAACCGCCCCCTCAGGACCAGGACGCGGCTCCGAGACAGTCCGATTCAATGAGGATTCTGACTAGCGCTTGAGGAAGGAACCGAGAGGTGCACAACACTGGAATTCGACGTGGGCGGCCCCGCAGTGCTTTGAGCAACGATCACAAGGTCATCATCAACGCCCGGCGCAGTTCCGGCGGGAACGGCTAAATCCACGCGTACGGTTCCAGACTCCCCGGCACCCAACGCCAGCTCTTTCGGCTCCACCTTGCTCACGAATTGATGCGCGTCCGTTACTGTCAGTTTGATTGTGCGTGGGAAGCCAATGTTTCGCACCGTGAACGCGACTTGCTTGGTGCTTCCTGCGGGCAATTCGTTAAAGTCCAGCTTTGGAGAAATCTCCACACTTTCCGCGTGAAACAAATTCGAGAAAAACCTTTGGTACTGTTTGCAATTCGAGTCGCGTCCAATCACCGCAACACGGAATGGCGCACTTGGAAGATCCACGCTTCCGACGAATTCAAGGAACTCTCGATCAGAATTCGCCGCGTGCATATGCAACTTCTGGATGGTCTGGCCCCGTTCGGTAACCAAATAGAACTCAGTGGTCTTTGTTGCGCTGGCGGAGAGAGAGGCCTGAAGCATTGCAGGGGTCCCCGCCACTGGCTGCCCATGTATCCGGAACAGTCCTTCGTGACCGGGACGGCCGCCTTCCTTCACAAACTCGACAGCGATAAAATAAATATCACTCTGGGCCTGGGCCTCCATCCAAAATCTGCCTGTGCCGGTGATCTCCGCGCGCCACTCCCCTGCTTCGGGCGAACTCACTGTCAAAATCCGGCCGCAATTCAATTCCGTGACCTCTGCGCCAGCCAAACCCTTCGTAATCGCTCCGCCGGAAGGTTGCGTCAATTTGAGCTGGTTGCCCTTTGTATCTACTGAGAACGTGAACGTGATTCTTTTGGTCACCGAGTCCACTGGAATTGTGATGGTTTGTGGTTTTTCGTCGAGTGCGCCCGTCGCCCAGAAGACCGTTGACACGTTGGTCCTCGTTGATTCGCGCACGAGGTGGAAAGCTTTAGCTGCTTCAGACCGTTGCAGAAACATCGGTATCCCGCCCGTTTCATTGGCGGTGTGAATGTAAGCAGGATCCGCCGGACCGCAAACGTCCGGGCCAAAAGCCCTCGGTCGATTTGTTGAAGGCTCCGTCTGTCCGAACACGATCGAGGGAGTCGCGCAGAGGAGTCCCACACTCACAAACGCTTGCGCCCACGCGCATATAACAGACCGTCTTGAAATTGCGGAATTCATTGCTCAGAGTGTACGTCTTTTCCCTTGGCGTAACCGGCAGCACCAATCTTTGCATCTGCAAAGGGCCAACGAATTGATGGATGCATTTGCATCCGGTCACCTGGGAGTGACAATTCCCGGATCGTCGGCCACACGGAAGTGATCTGATGCCGGCTTACCACGATTAGTACTGGGAAGTCGGCTAGTGTTTATTAGGGAGTGATGTGACGGCTGCGGATTCACGGGGAGGATCTTAGTGGCGCGGGCCAGAAGTCTTAGTGCAAGTCGGCTTGGAGGACATTGCTGCTGATCTCCGCGAAGCCCGTTTCCGGTTTGCCGACCATTCGGGAGTTGTCCGGCGCTCCGGAAGCAGCCACCGGAGGCAATAGTACGGTTCAAGTGCGCTAGTATTGGTTGGCTCCGAGCCGATGTCCCGCACCCATGGCGAGGAGTGTGCCTTGCGGATTGAGCCCACCGTTTACGCCACACGCCGCCACCGGAGTGTTCTCGTGACCGGTTCCCCATCGGTCGCCGTAGTTTCGAGAGCGATGATAAGTTCGGCATCGGTGATGCAAAAGCGACGCGTCACCACTTTGCCAACGTCGTCCGGCGACAATGCGCCCTCAAGTTCCTGAATCACGGTGCTGTTTGCTCCAACTCTATACCGCCCGAAGTAGCCGTCGTATCCATTGATAGCGCTGCTGTTAACGCCGACGCCGACTGCTCGCCGCTGAGCGTCGCCTTGCACAGGCCTACGATCACGCCGCATGAACTGCACGGCAAAATGGCCGGCGGCATCGGAGATCAGGTATGCGACGGGATTGTTGCCCAGCACAGGATCAGTCGGCCGACGACCGTCGGACGTTGCGTCTTCCCGCGACAAGAGTTTCCACGTGCCGACAAGTGTTGTCTCGGAAGTATTGCAGCCACGAACACTCTCCTTTCACGCTATCTGGTTGGGTGCGTCGGCGGTCCGGGAGCCCGCGCGGAGCTTCGATCCCGGGCACCCGCCTTCGCTCTATTTACTCTCGCCTGCTACAAATCATCTCACTTCAACTTTCACGCGCATCCATGGGTGGATGCAGCACTGAAAATGATGTTCGCCCTTCTTCAGCCCCGTGATGTCCATATGGCTGGCTTGCAGGATTCGAGTCCTGGCCACCGCGATGTTGGAAAAGCCGCCAGCGCATTCGGGAACGGTGTCCTCTCCGGGCGCGTTGAGCCCCGGTATGAAGCCGCCACCGAAATGAGCTACCTCGGTGAAGGTGTGAGGCTCGCCGCCCTGGTCGACAACGCTAAGAGTGGTTCCTCGCTTGAGGTGGACTGTGTCAGGTTCGAAGTCCCAGTTAGGGTCGGGGGTTCCTGCAGCCGCCTCTGCAAATAAATTTGACAACGTCGTGAATGCGCCCAGTGTAACGTTCTTGCAGAAGTCAGGTCCAAGCGCGGCATTGAACGTAACCGGATCACATTCGTCCAAGGCCACGACCTGTGTAAGACTTGGTGGATTCTCTTGTGCAAGCGCGAGCATCGCGCCAGCGAGCATCAAACAGCCAACGAGCAAACCGAACTTCGCTACGGTATTCATTGTTGTTGCCTCCATTAGATTTAAATTTCCCTTGTGACCGGTGCAGCTGCGCGAACCCATTCGCAAGTCCGCTTGTCCTTCTTCTTGTTCTCGAAATCGCCCGTCTTGGGTTTGTTCCGGTTCCCGGCCTGCTGTTGAAGTTTTAGCGCCCTCATGAATCGAAGTCTTTCGCGAAAGCTACCGTTTTTCTTCCGAATTTCTCCGACGTTCTCGCTCCAGGTTGTTCCGGGCAATCGCGAAAGGCCTGAACTAGAGCGCGGCGGAATAAGAAAATGCCGCGGGGCGGGCAGCCTATGGTTTTCGCTGCTCCCAAGCCACCACCTTGCGGACTGGATCAAAAGCGACACGATTTCCCAATGCCACAGTTCCTAGTAATCCTTCGATTCCGAGAGGTTGATTGGCGCTGTTTTCCGGAATGTATGCCGAGCGCTTTCCCCAAGCCGCCCCGCCCAGGTAAGCATTCACTGGTTGCACCTTGGCGACAGGCATCTCGCCAGCCATGCTGGTCCACTTCTCGCGGCCAACTTTGTTCATGGCCGAACGGCAGTTGCGCACGCCGCTCTCGAACAGGACGAGATTGTTGGCGCCGGTATCTACGAGGATCCCCAATTTCTCTTGCTCTACTTGCAAAACCACCAGGGCGTAGGGCAGTCCGGGATTATAAGGAACGGTAGTGAACGACGGATCGACCGGACCGAAGACAAGCTTCCGCGATTCGTAATCAATCGTGAACTGCGATTGACCAAGCAGGTCGAGGCCGATCATGGCATCGATCCGGATTCCCAGGACTTCCTCGGCAAAGGATAGGTCTCGGACGATCACAGAAAGGTCGTCGGCGTGCGACGAACCCAGTGTCACGTCCCGCACGGTCACCCTTTCGGCTGCCAGAGTCTTAGTCGGGACATCGAGTCGCTCCCATTGCCCTCGTAAGTGCAGCTTCAGGGCGATTCGAGCGTCCACGACACTTGGTACTGCGCCCGTATCCACAACGAAATTCAGGTTTGTCAGACCACCAATCGAGCCCCGGATCACGATCACGTAACCGCGATAGAGTTTGAAAGGTACTTCGTTCGAGGTAAATGCAGACGAATTCTCAGGGGATACCAAGGCCGAAACTGTCAGCACAATTGCCATCATCATTCGCCCCATACCGCCTCCTCGGAGTTGCCGGCAGACGGAGAAGCTGACTGGGAAGGGGTATTGGTCCAGTCGATTGTGCGTCGGACGTCTCAACTCTCGAGTGGAGCGTAGCCTTCTGATAGACTGAAAGTCCTTCGCAAACGCTGATGTTTTTCTACGAGTTTTTCCCACTCTTGCTGCTCGCGAAGAGGGCAACGACGAATACCGTGCGCACTGTCGGCTGAAATTTGTCGGAAAGTAGATGTGGACGAACGCACTACTACCCCAGCGAGATCGAATGGGGAATAATGTTGTGAGACCATGCCGAAACAACAATACGAATTTGGAGCGTTCTGTTTGGATCCCGCAGGTCCCCTGTTGTTTCGCGAAGGGCAGGTCATCCCGCTTGCGCCGAAAGTCGCGGACGTTCTTCTGGTACTTCTAGAAAACTGCGGGAAAGTCGTCGAAAAGGAATATCTGCTCAGAAAAGTTTGGCCCGATACTTTTGTGGCAGAGGGCAGCCTGGCGCGCACCGTCTCCATTTTGAGAAAGGCGTTGGGAGAGGAGCAGGAATATATCGCCACGGTTCCGAAACGCGGGTATCGTTTCGTGGCGTCGGTAAGGCAACCTCCGAGTGCCGCCACAATACCGACAGTGGTTCCCGGAAGAGTGCTGCTGGCTGTCCTCCCTTTTCAGAACCTCAACAGTGACAAGGAACAAGAGTACTTCGCTGACGGCATGACGGAGGAAATGACAACGCAACTGGCCCGGCTGAATCTCGATCAACTCCGGGTAATCGCTCGAACATCTGCGATGACCTATAAGGGAACTGGGAAATCGATTGATGAGATCGGCCGCGAACTGGGGGTTACCTACATTTTGGAAGGCAGTGTTCGCCACTGGGGAGACCGGGTGCGGATCAGCGCCCAACTGGTACTTGCCCGTGAGCAAACCCATGTCTGGGCCCAGAGTTATGAGGAAAATGTCGCGGATGTCCTGAAACTGCAAAGCCAGATCGCGTGTGCCATAGCCGACGAGATTCAGATTAAGCTGACACCGCAAGATCGAAGGCGGCTTACCCGCAATCGTAGCGTGAACCCGAAAGCGCATGAACTGTACCTCAAGGGCCGTTACGTCTGGAACAGAAGAACGGAAGACTCCCTCAAGAAAGCACTCGACTATTTCCAACAATCTCTCGAGAACGATCCGACCTATGCTGAAGGTTATGTCGGTTTAGCGGATTCGTTGAACAGTCTTGGCTACTACAATGCCATGCCGCCGAGGGAGGCCTTTCCCAAGGCAAAGGGCGCGGCGATCCGCGCCCTGCAACTGGACGATTCCCTGGGCGAAGCCCATGCCGCATTGGGAGTCATCAAACGCGATTTTGAATGGGACTGGCCCGGAGCAGCGAAGGAGTTCAAGAGAGCGCTTGAGTTGAATGCCGGCCATGCTGACGCTCACAACTGGTACGCTACCCTGTTCAACATGCTCGGTCGACCAGAGGATGCTCTAAAGGCTAAGGCGGCGGCGTTGGAACTGGATCCTCTTTCCTTGTCCGTTAACACTGACCTGGGGCGAACGTTCTACTTTGCACGGCAATACGATCGCGCGGTGGAGCAATTCCAGAAAACTATGGAGTTCGATCCAAATTTTGGGATCACTTATCTTTGGCTGGGAGAGGTTTTCGAGCAGCAGGGGTTGCTCGACAAGGCAATTTCACATTTGGAGAAAGGAGTCGGCATTGCGGGTGGCAGTCCCTATGCGCTGGCCAAGTTGGGACACGGCTTCGCAATGGTGGGAAGCTGCGATGAAGCGCGTGCTGTGCTCAACCAGTTGAGGGAGTTGTCGAGCCAAAGATACGTTTCACCGTACGACATCGCGATGATTCACGTAGGCTTGCAGGAAAACGACGAAGCCTTCTCGTGGTTGCAGAAGGCTTTTGAACAACGGTCTCTTTGGCTGGGCTATCTCAACGTAGAACCCCAACTGGATCCGCTGCGCTCAGACCGGCGCTTCCACGAACTGCTCCGCCGCATCGGTCTGCTCAACCGGGCTTCTCACGGAGGCCAGTTGATCAGTTGATCTAGTGTTTTCGTGCGCAGCCGAGGCATCCTCGGGCTGAGCGTAACGCTGGCCATGCCTGACATCCTGGT
>JAIQFO010000038.1 GCA_020073215.1 Terriglobia bacterium
CAAACCTTCAAGCACGATTACGACGTTGCACGCTAAGCTCGTGGAGGATGTGCATGGATACAACAAGATGCTGAGCCGGAAACTGCGATCGTGGGAGGAGTCGACGATGCTGGCAGGCACGAAGAGCATTCGCGGCCCGAAGCTGAACACTGGACTGCCGCGTTTGATGGCCGGAGTTCTGGCACTGCTGATTGCGCCACTGTCGTTACTGGGAGAAACAGTCGAGAACCCCCGGCTTGCAGTGATCATGAGCAGGGCCAGCTTCGACCGAAAATGGGATGTGACGCAGATGTCCGGCCATGGATGGGTCGGCATCGCAAACCTGGCGGGCATCCCTTACGACACGCTCTTCCTGGAGGACCTTGTTGCTGGCGAACACCTGTCGCGTTACAGGGTGCTCGTGTTCGCCGAATGCACCAGCATTGAGCCGGACACGGTGAGCCTGCTGACGCGGGTTTTGGCGAGCTACCTGAAGCAGGGCGGCAACGTATTAATCGACGGGCCGCTCGGGGCATTCACCAGAGATGGTAAAGCTCAGGCCGCGGCCGCACTATGGTCGTTGCTCGGCATCTCGAGTTCCGGAGTGAAGGGAGACACTAATTTCCGCATTCAGGTGCGCGACAATCATCATTACATTACGCGTGCGTTCGAGCCCTCGCAGTACTTGAGCCAGGCGCTTGCGAAAGGTCTGGAAATCCAACAGTTCTCATCCGGTGGACACGTTCTCGTCACGAGCACCAACGCCCACGAATCGTTCCCATTCCTCTCTTACCGCGATACGGGAACGAGCCGTCTGGTTTTGATCAGCGATGCAACCACGTTTGCAGGTGCGACTTCGATTTTTCGCAACGAGGCGCCGCAGGGCTTCTTTCCAAATGAAGTCGTGAACGTGCTGATCCGGGCGCTCCAGTGGGCTGCCTACGGCGATGTGCACGGTGCGTTCCCGGCCCCGCAGTTCTCTAACGCCAACCTGGCCGTCATCGTTCGCCTCGACGCCGACAACACGCAGAACCTGGATTACCAGAAACAGACATTCAAGTTCCTGCTCGACACCGCGCGCGAGACGGGAGTCGTGCCTCTCTATTGCTTCGTGTCGAGTGCAGGCGCGAAAGCAGGATGGAAGGACCTGGCCGAATTGGGACAGCAGTTGGAAGACCTAGGAGGCCAGATCGGAAGCCACAGCAAGTATCACCGCATCGAGTCGCGCATGGGCCCGGAGAAGTACAAGGAAGAGTTAGACGGCTCGATTGAGGAGATCGAGTCCAACATGACCAGCAATGGCGCCCATATTGGCAAGGTGGATCTGTTCATCAATCCCGGCGACACCATCGTCAACAGCGATTATGAGGAAATTGCGCGCCGCTTCCAGCTGATGATGACGCACGGCTTCGAGCAGGACACGCCCATTGGCTCCGGCGTGATGACGTGGTTCACCGGAAAGTACAAAGACTTCGTGGTCCTCGACGACACGCCATCGCCGGACTACCAATGGTTCTACGATCCAACTTGGAGCTATACGACCGCCCAGATTACGTCCTATCAAGAAGCTGTGTTCGATCACCTGTTTCGCGACATCGGCCACGGCTATATCTACAACCAGATGTGGCACGACTACAGCATTTCCTCCATGCCGTTGCGTCACGGCGGCGGCGAGCAGCAGGCCGGCGCGGTTGCAAAGCCAGCACGCATCGCGAATACGTCAAACATGGCAGTGTACGAGGCGTTGAGGTCAAAATTCGCGACCCATCTGATCTATACCCCAGAGCCCATGGAAGTTGTCGAGAAGCTTCACGCGATGGCCGGCTGGAACTACTCGTGGACACGGCAAGGTGATGTGCTGGAGATGGTGCTGGACCTGTCCAACTTGCCTCGGACCACGACCGCCAGGTTTGTCGCCGGCATGGGTATTCGGATTGAGAATACGGCATACCGCATAGAATCGGTCACAATCAACGGGCAGCCGCACGATGCCTTTTCCGACTGCGTCATTATTCTTCCGAATCTGAAGGCAGGTAAGAACCAGGTCAAGGTGACTCTCTCTGAGCATGGTGCAAATAGACCGCATGTGGTGTATGTGTCCAGCCGAATGCCATCCGTTCGCCGGACTGTGAACGGGATCGAGTTTCAGTTGTTGGCGCGCAGCAGGGGGCGTTTTGCCGTCGATTCACCAGCACCCGGTCTGGTGCTGCATGCGGACTCCCAGGAATTCAATTTGCGAGGTGATCACGTCCTGAGCGGCTTCGTCAGCTCAGATCGTACGCTCCAGTACGTCCCGTTCAAGCGTAGCGGCCTCTCGCTAAATTCGGTAACTGTGCCCGTGCGCGAGGTGAATGAGGGCACAAAGACTCTGACGCTCATTTTGGATAAAGCAAGTTCACCGCGACGGCAAGTCATATTTTCCAGTGCACGTCCACCCAAACACATCCGGTTCAACGGACAGGTGATTCAAGCAGAAGCTTTAGTACCCGAATGCCTGATCACGCTGCCGGAATATAAAGAACCCGCATCCCTCGAGATTCTCTGGTAGCAGGAGGGCGAGGACGCTCAAGTGATGCTGGTGGAGGATGAAATGGTGACAAGAAGACTTATTTGCATGCTGCTGGGAGCCGCATTTTTCGCAGTCATGAACCATACCGCTCTTTGTGACGCTCAACAGGCGGCTAAACCGGCCAAAGCTTTCTATCAAGCTTATGTCGTGGCGCCTTCGTACGACTACGAACTGTCTGGCCGTAAAGACCGGGTCAAAGGCTACGTCATCAAGGTTGACTCGCTAGAGCAGTTGGCTTCGCCTGGCCTGGTAGTTCTCGTCAGTGGCCTTGAGCCAGGGGAGGGTCATGTCTCGGTGAACGGCCACAGCTACGATCTCCCTGGGTTGATGGGAGAGACAGCTGGGCCGGCCCGAGACACCGAAAAGAACCAGCCTGGCAAGGAGGGTTGGTACTCCTTTTCAAGTGGAGACGACATCATAGGCAAAGTCGTTATCCCGCTAACTCCCGCCCACCTCCAAGCGGGCCTGAATGAGATCGAGTTCTTCAAGAGCCCCAATGCCGGTGGCTACGAGGTGATCGATGTTGGCCTGGAATCCGTCCCGCAGACTGCACCTACGCTGATCGGCCAGACCTATCATCTTCTGGGCAGAGGACGAAGTGCCACCCTCCGCGACTTCGACTTCATTTTGAATTACAGAAGTGAAAAGAAGCGTTCGCTCGAGGACATCCCCGCATGGGCACGACGCGGAAAGGTGAATTTCTACCGGGCAGGAATCGATTGGAATCATCTTGACCGCATGTTCGAGATGTTTAAGGAAGCACGTATCAATCTGGTCGCGACCCACGTTCCGATGGATACATCCGCGTCAAGGCTTTCATTGACCGCTGCCACTCCAACAATATCCGGGTCACAGCATTTAACTCCGTTGGCGGTCTTGGGATTCGCGACGTGCTGATGCACCCGGAAAAGCAAAGGTGGATCAGCCGGGATGAGTTCGGCAATCTGGTCTGGCGTGCGCCGAATGCCACTTTCGCCGCCGATCTGCAAAATGAGGACTACCGCCGCAACGTGTTGCTAAAGGGGGCTGCGATCGCAATCGACGCCGGTGTTGATGAGTTGTACTACGACTGGTCCATTGGAGGGACAGGTGACGTCATCCACTTCATGGACGAAGTCCGTCAACTCGCCGCAAGCAAGAATAAGAACATCTCCATCTTCGGCAACTGCAAAGGCAACATCCTGGTCGATGAAGTTGCGGATCTTACCAAGACCGAAGGTACCAGCGAAGCAGGCGTGTGGGATGGCAAATGGGTACACAACATTGCGCAGGCCAGGTTCTATTCCGCCTCCGGTTACGGCGTGAAGTCATACGAGAGCAAATATGAGGGTGCCGACCCAGGCGTGCCGAATCCCGGCGCACACGACGTGCGCGACGGGATGAAGGTCGGCTGGAGAAAGCCGATCGCCGAGGCTTCAGCCTTTCAGTCCCACTTCGCCATAGCTGAGGCGAACGACAAACTGCTGCACGGCTGGATCATGCAGGACAACCCCATCGCGGTTCAAACTTGGAGAGAGATCAGCCGCTATCTCACGTTCCTGTCGGATCATCAGGACCTTTACACCGATGTCACTTGCGTCAGCAAAATCGCTGTCGTGTCCCCACCACATATTCCGAGTTTCGAGGTCACGCTGAAACGCGACAATCTCTACAACGCGCTGGCTGAGGCCAATGTGATGTACGACGTCGTCCTCCTGCACCGCTTAACGCCCGAATTGCTTTCGCGGTACAAGGCGGTCGTCATCCCCAACATCCCATGGATAGATGCTGACCAGATCACAGCCATCCGTACATACAAGAAGAACGGTGGGAAGATGTACACCATCGGAAGCAGTCGGGAACTGCGGGAACTTGCTGACGTGCAATCCCCAGCGTCAATGTTGGACGAAGCGCAGAGTGAGAAGGGCCGCCGGGAACTGATGCTCAGGATCAACCAGTTGTCCGGCGAGCAGGTGATCACGATTCCCGGAACCAATTACGTTGCGGCCAACGTGGTTAAGAAGACAGACAGCGAGCGAGTCATATTGCATTGCGTCAATTACCACACCCCGCTCCAGAATGTTCGGGTGAGCGTCAACTTGGACGGAGTAGTCAAGCAGATCGACACCAAGCGAATTCGCCTTTTGTCGCCGGACGGGCAACCGATGGAGCTTAAGGACGTGTCCGTGCGTGGTACTCGCCTTGACTTCGTTCTTCCCAGCCTGGATGTGTACGACGTGGTCACCGTGAACTGAGTGTCAGCACTCGCAATTCTGTGGTCCCCAGATACTCGAGGAGTTGACGGGGCTTTGATGAGAATGATTGACAGGTCGCGCCTTCGCGCACCAGTGCCGTTGTTGTCCTTTTCTGATCTTCCGAACGGACCGTTAATGGGACTCTGAGTGTAATCTCCGTCAGCCCTGCCGAAATACAGCTTTGAGGCGCGCCGGGGTTATGGGTAATTGCCGCAAGCGAGCGCCTGTCGCATCGAAGATGGCGTTGGCCACGACGGCTCCCATGGTGACGATCGGCGGCTCACCGCAACCCGACGCCGGGGTTTCCGGATTGTCGATCAGGATGGTCTCGATTCTTGGCAGCCAGGAAAAACGCGGAATCTGATAGGTGTCGAAGTTGCGGTCGAGCACCGCGCCGTCCTTGAATCGCACTTCCTCAGTCAGGGCGTAACCCAGGCCCATCGTGATACTGCCTTCCATCTGCTGGCGTGAGCCGTCTGGGGTCACTGTGACGCCCTGGTCCTGGGCGCAGACAACCCTCTTCACGTCGACACCGTGGAAGAGATGCCGATCAAGATTCCGCTCGCTCCCATCGCTTGACGGTCCGCTTATCGCGGCCGAAGTGGGCGGCGATTTCCTTCCAGAACCCATACCGGCGTTTCGACGCCGGCTGTTCTCGAACGAGTGAGGTCCGTGTAACGTTTTAGCGGGAGCTACAGGGCAGAGCTGAGCGAGTCGTCTGATATGCCGCAAGCCGCGGCATAAACATGTAGGACAGTTCGGATGTGTTCTTGAATCATGTCTTCGGCATGCGTCGGCAGCCGCCCAGACCTTATCGCCTCGTACTGTGAAGGTAGGTGTTGACTGAACAACGTTGGAGGCGCCGGGCAGGCATCAAGGTTGGCGCGAAGTTGGGCCAGTTCTTGCTGAACCTTAGGGTCGCCCCAGTAGTACCGGCAACGGTCGCTGTAACTGTAGATGCGCGCCAGATGTATCTCGTCTTCACTCCCGTGGTAGTAGGATCGCCAGTAAACAGGATTGCGCAACATGGCGGCTTCGAGCGCTTCCTGGACTTGCGAAAGACGAACTCCCCTTCGATACGCCAGCAGTTCCCGCTCGATTACGCCTAAGGCGAAGACAGCCTCCCGGAACGCGAATGTCAGCCACGGCCCCACTTTCAAGATCGCGAAATGGTCTGCCACCATCTGTGCAAGAGCTGCGGGCTTCTGGTAGTCCGTGGAGTGCGCCTCGTAAACGAGAGCAGGAGTCTCCGGCAAGGCGGACGAGAGTGCCATCGCTTTCTGCCGCTCATAGTCGAAAATCACGTTTTCACCAAACTCCACTCCGGGCTGCACCACCATGCCAATCACCCTTTCCCACGCCGCCGCCACTCTCTGCTCGTCGAAGGCCGCGCGGAAAAGTTCCAAGGTGTCACCAATCTGGTCGGCCGGGGATACTGCGGGAGGCGCTCCCGGAAGCGATTCACCCCCCGGAGCCGGAACTTCGGTGCCGATGACGTAAAGGGGAGGGGAAGAACCTTGCGCCAAATCTTCAAACGCACTTTCAGCAGCACGACAGAGTATAGCGGCTCGTTGCGCGATGGTGCGCGGGTCAGGCCCCGAGGTTGCGTCATCGGCACACGCCATACTCGCATCGAGATGAATCTTCTGGTATCCGGCGAGTACGCACGAGCGAACCAGTTCCCGAGCGTTGTGCAGAGCTACATCCCAAGGCTGTTCTCGCCAGGGGTACGGGCCCAGGTGATCGCCGCCGAGCAGTACGCGGTCGCGGGGAAGTCCACCACGCTGCGCCGCGGAGTGAACAAACTCGGCGAACTGAGATGGAGTTTGTCCGGTGTAACCGCCCAATTGATTTACCTGGCTGGAGGTAGATTCGACGTGCAGCACTGATTCATCTTCAACCGCCTGCTGGACGGCTGCCGAAATGACGCTGGGGTGAGCCGAGCAGACGGCGTACACTCCCACTTTTTCGGAGCGGCGATTCCGCGTGATGATCTCCCGCAGTCGCACGCTTGCGTTTTTGGGCTGAGATTTCACGGTAGGCGGCGTTAGTCGGGCCGAGCCTCGAGCAGTAGATGTTGGTTGAACGCAGCAGAAATTGTGGCTTGGGGGCCGTGTACGCTTCCGAGATCTTTATGGCTCACATAGTCCACGAGGTGATAAGTCCGGTCCTGCAAACCGCGCAACTGAATCGGCCCACTCCAATGGCGGGCGAAGAATGCATAGTATATGGCCTGGCCTTTGCGGATAGCGTGTGCCTCCGGGCGGTCAAACCCCATGTCGTAAAGATCTCCGAGATACTCGCCTCGCGATAGCATTTTCTCTTTGTAAATGTGCAACCACTCCTCAAAGATTTTCTGCCGCTGCGGTGTCAGGTCCGACTTGCTATGTTTTTTGACGAGATTCGGGAGCACAAACTGCGTGCCCACCACTCCGCCCACTCCCACCGTGGAAGCGAAATCAGTCGCACCGTCGCTCAATTCGACGTGGTCACCAAAATAGGGAACGTTGTCGCCCATGAGCGCTTTCAACGTCTTGCCCTTGGAGCGGATCTGAAACGAACTTTCCGGATCGGATGCCACCGACATATTGAAATGCGGCATGGTGAAAAACGAATAGGCGGTACCACAGGGGCAAAACTCTACCAGGGCATCCGGTTTTACGCTGCGGGCCGTTTCGTAAATCTCCCGAAAAAAATCAGGCAACGCTTCCACCGAGTCCTCCGGGCGTTGGTGGTGGTGCGCGGGGTTGTAGCAGCGAGGAACCGCGTTCATGTGCTGCCCATCCAGCTTGAGGCCGTCGAATCCCCACTCCCCGAGGATCTTACGAACCAGCGCTTTGTGGTATTCCACAACCCCCCGGTCGGCGGGACAAAGATAAAACGAGTTCCACCACGAAATTTTCCGCTTCGATCCATCGCGGTTCAGCAGGGTGAAGTCGGGATGATCCTTAAGGAGCTGCGAATCCGGGACGGCACTCAGCGGCGACCACCACAACTGGGCTTTGAAACCCTCTTCATGGATGCGATCGACAAGCGCTTTCATGTCAGCGTCGCCATGGGGAAACTTCTTGGGGTCGACTGCCCAATCGCCGTAATTGTTTTGCCAACCATCGTCCAAAGTGACCCAGGAGAAGCCCATTTTCTTCACGGTGGGAAGCGTGTCGAATACTTGCTTGAGCTGTACCGACCGACCGTAGCCCCAGGCACACCAGATCGGGCCAAAAGCGCTGTCGGGCGCCGAAGCCATTTGAAATCCCTGCCGGACCATCAGCCGGCGGTACTCCGTGAGCGTGTGAAAGTAGTCCCCCTGATGCACGGAGACAAAGGTGCGAAGAGTATGGAAGCTCTCTCCCGGTTCCAGGGTTCGCTCCCTGGTGGAGCGGACGGCCACGCGAACATGACTCGCGTCGGGCATGGAAACGGGAAGGGATATCAGGCGTGGTCCGGATTCCACGTGACCGACCGCGAGGCCGGCATCTTTACGCCATACATCCACAATGGGAGTTCCGCCACCGTAGTCGCTGGCATTCATGCCAAGATAATTTTCCTGCCGGAATCCGGCACGCAAGGGAAGCACCCAATTCGGACGCTTCTCGTAGGAGCCACTCTGGTAGGACCAGAATGCGGGGCCGCGTGCCGGAGGGACTGCACTCAGCAGATACTGGTTGTTGCTCCAGCCACGAATTTTCAGTTGCGCCGGCGAATCGTTTGTGTACTCGACATCAAAGACCGCCAAGGATGGGAAGTCAGCATAGATCGTGACCGAGACGCTTTTGCGTAAGTCTCCGCACTTGCCAGTTAGCGTCAGCCGTTCTCCCGCACCAAAAGTGTCAGACACGTGTTCCCGGCGGCTTGCACTCAGGGCGAAGTCTCTACAGGAGCGATCCACGCTGGTGACCGTTTCCGATGCGGAAAACGGAGCCAGGAGTTTTGGGCTTGGGCCAAACAAGGCGATCACCCGGCTGTGCAGGTTGTGGTCGAATTCAATCCGCAAGACTGAGCTTTGGATCTGCAGATCATTTGAGGGGGTGTGAGTACCCGTCGGGGCAAACCTTTGCCCCGCACTGTTTTGCCCGGAGTTCCAACCGGGCAGCGCAAGGCCAAGCAAAACACAGCACGTTAGAGCGGCGGCCCGCGTGCGCCTCATCACCAAAGGGTACCACGATCATATTTGATCGGACTCTCATGCACCAATCAGATCAAGCGCGCTTAGCTTCAACTTTCATTCTCGTTTTCTCCTTTCTTCACGTCACGATTTGTTGCTAAACCTAATGTTTCCTCTACGGGCACCTACGCCTGTTTTGCGTTTAACAACTCAACGACTTGCGTCGACTGATTCTCTGGGGTTTTCGCCACAGTTGCGCTACGGCCTGTTTTCTTGAGCAGCACTGCCTTCGGACTTGCGGCCATAAGTCGGTCCCAACGAGTCCTTGCTGCCTGTACGCGCCCTGCTGGATCAGCACGCCCATCAGGGTGGCGGTTACGCTCTTGCCCATCGACCAACTCTCGAGCGGCGTCTGCGCCGTGATCCCCGGCGCGTATCGCTCGGCGATGAGCCGTCCCTTCCAGGTCACCACTAAAGAAGTCTTCCCCTCCGGCGGATCGAAGGCCGTATCCACCGCCTCTTTCACCTTCGCCATGTCGAGTTCGGACGGAGGCGGATCATCCGGCAGGACGTCGCCCGTCGGCCATGCTTGCTTCGAGGCATCGGGCAAGCTGCTCTTGAGCTTCACGGGCTTGAAGCTGACCCATTCCTTGCCTACGGGGAGTGTCACGCATCCCTGATCCCCGAGGTAGACAGCGGTGCGGGTCACCCCACCGGGCACTACAACGTGCACCTGCTTGTGCTCACGGTCCACGACCGGCTTGCCGAGCTCTGCGCGCATCTCGTACGGAGCAGTGAAGTAACCGACGTTATCCGCGGCGAAGTCGGGATCGAGTCCGGTGATGAATACTGCGGAACACATGACTTTGGCGAAGCCGGCCGCGTGGTGCAACAGCGGGTCGCCGGGTGGAGCGGCGTACGGTGTATCCAGCTCAAGCGCCTTCGCGCGCGAGATTAGTGCCGCTGGACTCGGCCGCGGGTCCGGCGCAGATAGCGCCGATTTAGTGGCGACGGTCGTGAAATGCTGTGTCTGGGCACCAGTGACTACGAATGCCAACAAGAATGCCGTTACCAATGCTCGCATGAGATACGTTCTCCTGGTTTCAGGCGCTCGTTCGCAGAAAGGCACGAGAAGGCGGCGCGGTCTTGTCATGTTCTGATTCGTTATGATTTTAGTCGCCCGGTTTTGATCGTTCATCGGGAACGTCGAGTCTTAGGATGCTGCTATCCCACGGCGCAGCGGTTACTGCACCGTGAGATTGATCGTGGTTGTATGGCTTAACGCGCCCGATGTCGCGGTTACAACAATCGATGCGGTTCCACGATTCGCCTGACTGCCGCCGCAGCCGGTCGAAGCGAGCAGGGATCCCGCAATGAGCGTGCTCGTGAAACCAGCCAGCAGCAGCGAGTACAGCCCGCGGCGAGCTTTGCGCGCGCCAGCAAAGAAACAGCCAAACAAGCCCACACCAGCCAGCAACGTGCCCATCACACTGGGCCGGCCATAATGTTGCACCGAGGTCGAGGTCATCGCCGTCAGCATGCTGGTCACCGCGCCTGGCCCCGGAATCACGGTCGCAGGATTGAGGGTGCAGGTCACACCCGTCGGAGCCGCGCATGACAGGGTAACCGTGCTGGCAAACCCATTTGCCGGCGTAATGGTGACCGTGAAGTTAGCCGACCCTCCGGCCGCCACCGTGGCATTTTGCGGAGTTGCCGTCAGTGAGTAATCAAGCGTGGGCGACGTCGCAACCGCGATCGCACCGAACAGGCCGTGACCTTCGTTGGCGAGCCCTGCGGTGAAGTAGAGCGTGTTCGTATCGCCCGGACCAGCGCCGAACACCAGCGCCCACAACGAAGCGTTCGTGAGGGCTGCCCCGGTCTGATCCTTCAATTGACCGAGGGAGTCTCCGGACGTGGGATCAAACGCATTAATTGTGCCGTCTCCGAAATTGCCGATGAGGATGTCATTGCTGAATGCGCCAAACCTGGCGCTTGCCTGGACGACTCCCCAGGGAGAATTCAGCGAACCGTTCTGCGCATACCGTTCTACGAAGTTTCCTTCCAGGTCAAAGATATCGACGATGCCGTTCCCGGCCGCGTTCACAGGGTCGTGCTTGGCCGCATCCTGCACGGCGTAAGTTACGAACACCTGATTTCCTACGGGCTGGATGTTGAAAGGCGCATAGCCGGCGGGAAGGCCCGGATCGGTGAACGATCCCGGAGGCGCCAGCGGCGCGAACGATTGCGTGTACGGTTCGATCAACCCGCTGTGAAAATTCGCGACGACAAGATAGGTCGCGCAACAAGCAGGACTCAGGATCGCCATTCCCTTGTAGACAGCACCGGCCGTCGAGTGATCGACAGCGAGGATCGCATTCCCCGTCCCGTTCCAGCCGGAGATGGTCCCATCTTCCGTAGCAAAGAGAAACTGGCTCGACGCCCCTCCAACGATGAATCCGCCCGTTGTGTTGATGACAGTCCCGGTGGGAGTGGCCGGCGATCCGGTTCCGCGAGGAGCCGGAATCAGCACGGGAGCAAACTGCGTAACGCCGTTGGCATCGTAAACAGTCGAGTAACCGCTGTTATTGTCGGAGATCCAGAATGGCTGGCCGGGGAAGAAGGAGATTCCCCAGGGGTTGATGAGTTTGGGGTCGGTGTGTGCGGCCGCCCCGGCCATGTCAGAGACCAGATTCGTTTGCTGGTAGGAGTTGGTCTGTGCGACGGCACTCATCACGCCGAAAAACAGGGCTAACCCGCGAATGGCTGCCTGGAATACAATCTTGCGCTTCATAACTCCTCCGTTTTGTCGTTCTTGTCGCAAGTGGAATGTGCGGATTTGGTTGATCTCCCGCTGCTGCCGAGGTGTTGTGGTTCCCCGACATCGCTTAGCTTTGACCAGCGGGCGTGCGCGCGAAGAGCACCAACGCTGGTGCGACCTTCGCGTGCACATTCCGCCCCTTCGGTTAAGGAAAGTGGATCTACTAGTTGTCCGCTCGGAAGAAGTAGTAGTCGGCCGTGTAGGGCACGAGCTGAGTCTGACCCACGGTGCAGGCGCTGGTAGGAACAGCTCCGCCGTTGGTGTTCAGACGTTGGATGAAGGTGGTCTTGAACAGGAGGCTACCGCCCGTGGGCCCCTTCTTGTTCCCCACTGACTGCAACAAGAGGCACTGAATCGAGCCGCTATTCGGGCAACTCGCGACGTTGGGGTCAGGGTTGATTCCGTTCACCCTTACCGCCCACACCCGGCTGCTATCGAGGGAACTCTGCCACGTCGCGTTCCCACTCAGAGGGGGGACGATGCCCGGCTTCGGGTTTTCATTGATGCTCTGGAAGTGCGTGATGATCTGGAACTGCGCTCCGAAGAGATCCGTAAACAGGGTGGCTTCGGGGCGGGCGGTGGGATTCCAGGCAGTGCCACCAGTGCTCGTCGGCAGGCAAGTATAGCCCTGGCTGCCGAAGGCGTGGCCGACCAAATATGCAGAGTTTCCTGCCTGTACTGCAATCGTGTCCGGAACGGGTGGAGGCGTGACTTGCGCCGCCGCATGGTTGACTGTGCCGAAGGCACATGCGAGCACGAGCGCGGCCGCAAACAGGCTCCGAACTCGCGCAGTCTTTATGGTCTGCCGACCAATGTTGTAGCTCATCTATTTGTTCTCCAGTTCTATGTGTTATGTCTAGTGTTAGAAACGGTTGAGGTTGTTAAGACAAACAACTAGCTCGGAGGCTTGTCTTGTCACCGCTTGCAAAGCAAAACAGCCATACAGAGGTTTAATTGTTATTGTCTCTACGAAACGAGTACTTGGAAGGCGTAACTGGCCTCACTAGACATGACGAGATTCCGGTGGATTTTGCTTTTGTGGAGGGCCCTTCTATTCGTGATGCCAGGGAGACGATCGCGCGGAACGCATAATTCGCGTCTCGTCGAAGAGTGGGCGCGCGTGTCGCCTTGACGCCACCGCGCGTCTTCAGTGTTTATGCGTGGAGGTGGTTACTGCGGGACTCACTATTTCTTACGATCACCACCCGCGGGCCTAGTTCTTCACCACCAACTTCATATTCATGTCATCGTGTCCGCGGCCGCATTTAACGGTGCATTCGATCAGATACTCTCCCGGTTGTTGCGGAGCGGTGAGTGCATAGTCCTGCGTGCCTTCCTTCAAGCGAATGTCCCAGCCTTGCTCACGCAGTCTCTTCACGACGAAGCTGTGCACGGAGCCGTCTCGCGCCGCTTCTCCTCCGAAGTGCGAGGTGATTCTAAGAACAATTGGCTCTCCAGGCTTGACGGTGATGACCGGCTTCTTTTCGCCCGGGACCTTGAATGTATTGTCCCGATCGGCGATCACTTGAATCACGCGCCCGCCGGACTGGGCACTGGCAGAAAATGCGCTTCCTGCCCATAGGCTCATCAACATTAATAGAGGTATGGCTCTTCGCAAATCCACAGTAGCTCCTTTTCTTTTATGGGGTGATGTTTCATCCCGTCCTTTTTGCGGGACATTCACTTTTATTTGGTCGCCTCGGAAGATGTAACTTTGGCGGGAGAACTATCCGCCAGGTACTGGAGGATCGCCTGCGACTCCTCCGCCGTCATATTCGCCCGAACCCGCATGTGCATGACAATGGTGGCAGTCATGTGTGGAGAATACTGACGCACGGCGGAGTGGCACCGCATGCAATTGTTCTTGTATGCATCGTCAGGGTCCACGGTTGCTTTCGCGGAGTTGTTCCCTGCGACCACTGGTAGCGCCGTTAGGCAGAGAAGCAAGAAGGTGAGCAAGTTTTTCATTGTCGGACTCATTTCTAAAATGATGCGAAACGGTAAGTCAGACCCACCGTTACGATGTTGTGGTTGTCCCCTTGGGCGAAATTGCGCCCGTAGGAGGCATTGAAGCGCACTCCGCTAGAGAGCGAGTAGGTCCACCCAAGCGTGGTGCGACTGGTATTGCGTTCCGGAAGCTCGTCCAGCAATGTTTGAGCGATGCCAGGCACACGGTACTGTTCACCTCGAACGGCCAGCAGAGAATTTCGCAAAAATGGGCTCCTCCCTAATCTGTCCAGGCGATATGCTGCTTCCACCCAGTAGCCCCTGCCGAGCATCGTTGTCTGAATCGCCTCCGCGCGAAGATCGAGTGGAATCCTTCTTAGATTCCAAGTCACGTCGGTCCCCATCATGTTGTAATGGCTGTCGGCGAGCACGCGGCTGAACGACACTCCCACCTCAAGTCGATTGCCTGGAAAGAACAGGCTGGCACGTGTGCCGGCCCGGCGGTCCGCCGCGAGCTGGTTGTTTTTCATGGACGCAGAGAAATAGGTGGCATACGTAAGGTCCATTCCAGACGTCAGCCGCGCCGAGCCACGAGCCATCGCGCCATTGCTCGAATTGTCGTTCATCGCGAAGATGATGGGCTCGTCAGCCAGGTTGCGTATCCACATCGGGTGAAGGCGCTCGCGGTAAATGCCGAACGGTGTGAGAAACCGTCCTGCGGTGAACGTCAGATTGGGGTGGACAATGTAGCTCAGTTGCATATATTCAATGCCGTGAGCCACCACTGCCGGCCCCCACTGTCCGTCACTGTGAGTCACGTCCGTAGCCATGTCGAACTCCGACTCAATTAACAACTTGCGCCCCAAGGGCAGAAGCAGGATTGGATCGACCTCCGGAGAGAGCGTCCGAGCGCCACTTTCAAATGTAGATTGGAAGCTGACAACGCCCGTGATTACGGGAATTGGCAACTCGGGTTGAGCGTCAGTCGGTTGCTGCGCGTAGAGCACCGGCACAAGGGCAGTCGAAGCTGCAAACAGGATTGAGAGCGTTCGTTTTAGTATTCTCAAGGTTGTCGAGATCCTTTCCGGTAGGGTTGTTGCGCGTCGTTTGAGCTGGTCATGGTTTCCGCCCTGCCTGCCGGCTCACCAGCCTGCAGCGAGGGCGCGGCTTGCGGGACCGCCGCCCAATCGCAGATCAATTTGACATCCTGCTTTGAGAGCCTGGCCTTGTGATGGATGAGTGTGTACGCGCGGAGTGGCATGCTCCCGTCGGAAACCGCATCACAAATTTCCATGCGCTCGTTCGCGGACTGGGGTTGCCTCGCCCATTCCGAGAAATCGAGCTTCTCCAGGCCACGGCTGACATCTCTCGATAAGAACCACGATACGGGTGCGACCCGGCCATACCATGGCCAGTTCGTGTGCCTGGAGTGGCAATCCTGGCACGAGCGATCGAGAATCGCGCCCACGTGCGGGTCGATGACCTGCGCCAGGCGAATCCCGCTTACTGGCACGGGGCTTCGCTTTACGACAGTCGGAACGAACTGCATGCCAACAAACGCAAACCCAATCAGGACAGCCATCCGGCTCAATACCCGCTGCATTGTGTTACCCCGTCAAGATTCCCTCCATGACCCAGGCCACCGCCTACTCCAACCGGCCGAAGCCGTTGTCGGCAGATGCCCGAATCGCCAGGGACTCGTCATTAAGACAACACAACTAGCTCGAAGGCTGCTCGCCGTACCACTATGTACGAATCAAAAATGGCCTTACATGTGACAAGTTGTTAGTGTCTCTTCTGTTAACAATTATTTGGAAGGCCTAATCGGCCTCATTAGACATGACGAGATCTCGGCGGAATTTGCTTTTCGCGGATCATCCCGACGCCGGCTGCGACCGGCGGTTGGCAAAGTCAGAAACCAGCGTCGGTAGTTCATCGACCAAAGGTGGAGACACGGGTCAGTGCAAGTTACAAACTATTGACAGAGCGCTGACAAAGTTCTTACAAGCGGAGAGTATTCACAATCATCCAATCCGCAGGCACCGGGGAGGGGCCTTAGAATTGAGATTCGCAAAGGCACCACACTTTTTTCTCGCGGAAAATAGAGCTGGTCGGGTGGACAGTTATGACGCTACTGTCCAACGGCGATCCGGATTCAACGTCCCACTTCCCGTCACCGGTACTGTGGCCTTTGCCGACCGCCCCCACGATTCTGACCAGGCATAACAGGATGTCGAATACCTTCACAACGACGCGATATGCGTCTCTGTCCCTGAAAGACGTTGTCTGTCTCTGCGCCGGACCTAGTGATGACGCAGCCTGGGAGGAGTTCGTTTCCCGAGTTGGAAAGCCCATCAGCCTCACCATTATGCGCACAGCCTCCCTGTGGGGCCAGGCTTCTCGGTCCCTGGTGGAGGACCTCGTCCAAGCAACCTACCTCAAACTCTGGGAAGACGGCTGCCGCCTGCTGCGGGACTTTGCTATCCTGCACCCCGAAGCTATTCTGGGATACCTAAAGAAGACGGCCGCCAATGCTACCCACGACCATTTCAAGCATCGCCGTAGCCAAGCATCCGGCGGTGAACAACATCATGTTTCCACGAGCGATGTCGACCCCGAAGCGGGCAAAGAAGTTCATGGGAGCGAAGAGAAAATCGCTTTCGGAGTCTTCTTGAATGAGATCGATGAACGCCTGAAGCGCAGCTTGACCGGGCCCGACCAGGAGCGCGACCGTATGATTTTCTGGCTCTACTTCCGGCAAGGGATGAGCACCAAAGAAATTGCCTCCCTGCCGACCATCGGACTGGGTGCCAAGGGAGTTGGCAGCGTCATTGAACGGCTGAAGCATGGCATTCGGGAGCAGATCCTTGGGATTCGTTCGGATTCCGACGATGGCGAGGAGCTGGAGCCAAAAGCAAATTCCCTCGAGAACTCGTATTGGTTATATGGGAGTTCAGAATTTGGGACGTCCATTCGATAAACATATTGATAGCCAAGAGCTTAACGCTCTCGTGCCCTCCTCTGGGGAGACCGAGCAAGAGCTGCATGGGCTTTCTCCGGACGCCGTTCGCGAGGCCGACCGTCACTTGGAGACATGCGGGGATTGCAGCAGCAAGGTGTCGAAATACCGGCAGCTGGTGAACCGCTCCTCGAATGTGGTGGTTTCGGAGGCCGCACCGGCGGGAGCTGACTGTCCCAAAGACAAAGATGTCGACTGGCATGAAGTGGCCGCCGGAATGTGGCCGGAGTTGAAGGCAAGGCAGTTGATCATGCATGCCGCGCTTTGCGACCACTGCGGACCCCTGCTTCGCGCTGCTACGTCCGTGAACGACGACCCGACTCCTCAGGAAGAAAAACTGCTGGCGCAACTGAAGGCGCCGTCGCGGCCTGATCCTATCCCTGCACTTGTGCCCGCTCCGCCACCACCATCACCAACTTGGCGGTTCACGAGGTGGTTGGTTCCAGCGCTGGCGCTGCTGGTGATCGTCGGAGTGTTAGGCATGAGACCGCCGTCATCACCGACGCCACTCTCCGGGCCGAGGTTTGCCGAATTCGCGGCCAGTACTCACCGGCAGTACGCGCAGGGGAGTCTTGCGCTTGATGTTCGCTCGGACTCGCAGCAGACGCTCAATGAATGGTTCAAAACGAAGTCACCATTTTCCCTGGCTTTGCCCGCTTCCCCTGCGCCCCCGGGCGAGGAGCGGCCTTACCGCCTGGAGGGCGCGCGCCTGGTGCACTTCGGCGGCAAGACTGCTGCCTACATCGCTTACCAAATGCAGACGGGCCCGGTGAGCCTGATGGTGACGCCCGATTCGGTGGCTGTCGCATCAGGAGGAGTCGAAGTCGATTTTAAGAAAGTAAACTTCCACTACGGCATGGTCGCGGGTTACAAGGTTGTTACGTGGTCGCAGCACGGACTGACTTACGCCCTGGTTTCCCAGGAAGGAAATAGCACGCAGCGGTCCTGTATGGTTTGCCACTCCGCTATCGGAGACCGCGACCTAAGTCACACGCCGACTCCGTTGGGGGCGGTGGGAAACGCTGTGCAGCCCGTCCTGCAATAACTGCTTCTAGGCATAGACAATCCCTGGGCGCGCCCGCCCTCGACAGGCAGAAAGCGCGTTGCCCGGCCTTCGACGTGCTTCTTCGTTTCGCGCGATCGTAAGGGCATCTCTTTTACGCAACGAATAAATTTGCTTACACGAAAAAGCAACCTCCGAGAAAATCTCGTCATGACTAGTGAGGGTAAGACCGGGAAGTAACCTAAGGGCGGTGGCCCATCTTTGTCGGGGGCACGAACATAAACCCTGAAAAACGTGCCCGTCGCTCGTGTCGCGGGCTGGCCTGCCCTTCGACGTCGATCAGGGCACGCTCGTTCGTGGTTGTCGAACGAGGTTTCAGGCTGCGGACACCTTCGAGCCAGTTGTGCGTCCTAACAGCCTCACCCGTTCGTAATACCTGAAATAAGACAGAGGACTGGAGAACAAATAAATGAGCTGCAAGCTTAGTCAGCAAAGCAAATGGACTGCGCTCGTCTGCAACCTAACTTCGGTCTGTCTGGTGACCGTTACGCTCCTCACAGCTTCCGTGTTTGCGAAAGACGGGAGACGCGGGATGCAGGTTATCGCGGAGGTCAAACACGATACGTCTCTTCCCTTGCGGGACCTGGAATCAAGCGTTGCGAGCCAGGCGACCACGGCACCAAGGCGCGTGCTGCCTCTCCTCTTCCCGCATCCAGTCACAGCGGCAGCGTCGGTGCAAGCCGATACGGCATTGCAGAATGTCGATTTGCCTTTCGTCTCTGCAAGCCCGGGACTCAATTTCGAAGGCTTAGGCCAGGGACAGTTCGGCTTTATCGTCAATGCGGCACCCCCCGACACAAATGGAGTTGTGGGCGCAACCCAGTACGTTCAGTGGGTCAACAGTTCGTTTGCTGTATTTGACAAGGCCACGGGTGCAAAGTTGTTGGGGCCCACGGCCGGCAATGCTTTCTGGGCAGGCTTTGGCGGAGGGTGCCAAAGCAATAATGATGGCGATCCCGTTATCCAGTACGACAAGATGGCCAATCGCTGGGTCGCGACTCAGTTCTCGGTCAGTACCACTCCTTTCCTGCAGTGCGTCGCAGTGTCGACCACCAATGACGCGACCGGCGGCTATAACCGGTATGCCTTCGCGTTGCCAGACTTCAACGACTACCCGAAGCTGGGCATTTGGCTCGATGGCTATTACTTCTCCTTCAATATGTTCAACGCTGCGGGAACCACATTTCTTGGGGCGGCGGCTTGCGCCGCGAATCGTACCGCGATGCTGGCTGGAAACACCGCAACCATGGTCTGTTTCCAGCAGAGCAGCAGCGTTGCCAGCCTGTTGCCGTCCGATATGGACGGAACCATTCGGCCCACGAGCGGCGAACCAGCGTTTTTCATGAACTTTGGCACGAACTCGCTTAACTTGTGGAAGTTTCATGTAGATTTCATCACGCCCGCCAATTCAACCTTCACGGGGCCCACCACTTTGGCAGTGGCGAGTTTTACTCCGCTCTGCAACGGCGGCGACAACTGCGTTGTCCAGCCCGGAACAACGCAGAAATTGGATTCTCTGGCCGACCGGCTGATGTATCGCCTACCTTGGAGAAAGTTTGCTGACGGTCACGAGTCCCTTGTCATGAACCACGCGATTTCAACGGGTATCCGCTGGTACGAAATTCAGAATCCGAATGGAGGCCCGGTGGTTTTCCAACAGGGCACATTCCATCCGACCGCGGACACGCGTTGGATGGGTAGCATTGCCATGGACCAAGCGGGCGACATCGCCCTGGGATATAGCGAGTCCAGTGGCAGCGTCCATCCGTCCGTGTTCTTCACCGGCCGCGAGCCAAGCGATCCGGCAGGGGCCCTGCAAGCGGAGGCCGCCATCGTCAATGGAACTGGTTCGCAGACTGGCGGGTTGAGTCGTTGGGGCGACTACAGTGCCATGACGGTCGATCCGGTGGACGACTGCACCTTCTGGTACACACAGGAGTACATGAGGACAACCGGAAGCTTCAATTGGAACACACGCATTGCGAACTTTAAGTTCCCGAACTGCAACACTGGGGGTGGTATCCCGGCAGTTACGCTATCGGTCACCAACCTGGCCTTTGGCAAGAGAGTGCTGGGAACCACCAGTACGGCGAAAGTTGTTAAGCTGACGAACACAGGGACCGGTACGCTCAATATCAGCAGTATCAACATCAATGGCGATTTCGCCATCAGCGCGAAAACCTGTGGGACGACGGTCGCTGTGGGCGCCAGTTGCACCGTGAGTGTGACTTTCAGGCCGACTGTGATTGGCATTCGCAATGGGACGTTGACCTTCAACGATGACGCGCCGACCAACCCGCAGAAAGTGGCCTTGACAGGGATCGGCACACAAATCTCCCTTTCGCCAGTCTCACTCAACTTCGGCACCGTGGCGGTGAGTACAACCAGTGCGGCTAAGTCAGTGACAGTTACAAACGTGGGTACCACAGCCGTGACCTTTACCGGCTTCTCGATCGGCGGAACCAATCCGGGGGACTATCTGCTCTCCGGAAAAACCTGCGGCACCTCACTAGCTGGAGGAGGAAGTTGCACGGTCACCTTGCAGTTCAAGCCAACTGCCACGGGAACGCGTAAAGGCATGCTCAGAGTGGCCGACAACGGAGGCGGCAGTCCGCAGACCGCATCGCTTACCGGGGTCGGACAATAGCCGAGAACGAAAAGGCTCACGCGATCGTCTGTCGCTTTGAGCTCAGCGGGCTGCCCACCCGCAGAATCGGCCGGCCCTGGACGTGGGGAATGCAGTCGCAGGGAAACACCGTGCGCCCAACCTTGGACGCGCTTGCGAATCTCTTCGTTCCGCGCGATCGTGCAAGGCCGCTTTTGCAAGACAAATAACCCCTTCCACAAAAAGCAAACTCCACCGAAATCTCGTTCAGTCTAGTGAGGCCGATGAAGCGCTGCATGGGATGGTGCCACGCAGAAAACGCGATTTCAGACGAAAGGAAATCAAATTCGATGGCAACGCGCTTAGATCAGCAAATTGGGCAACTGGAAAATATCGTGGAACAACATCTGGATCCCTGCCGAGTAATGTGTAACGGGAGCCGCTGCATCTTGCCGCGAAACCATGCCAAGACAGAACCGCACCAATTCCTATTTGAATTTCTGGAGATGCTAGCTACCGCGGAGCACAAAAGTCGTCTTTTCCATAGGTTTTCGCTAGCTCCCATAGGGGAACCAAACCAATTTGAACGGGGAGTGGGAGAGCAAACGCTGTTCTCCCGAAACCAAAAAACAAGCTGTGCAACAAATCACAACAAACGAAAAGGAGAATCTTAGATGAGAACGACAATATGGACAGGAGTTGTGGCGATCGCCATGGCTTTCGTAAGTATGGTTCCCCGGGCAGCCGCGGCCGCGGGCGACAGCATTACTTTCAACATGGTGCGCAATGCGGGCGCCACCTGCCTTTCGAACGACGCCCGGGGCCGGGTCACGGTCAGTGATCTGGGATCGGTCCAGAATCTGCACGTTGAGGTGTTCGCGCTGCCGGCAAATACGAACTTCACGCTGTTTGTCATCGCCACCCCGAAAGCGCCCTTCGTCCCTGCTTGGTACCAGGGCGACATAACAACCAATGCAAAGGGCAAAGGTGTCGTAGACGTGACTGGGATCTTCAATAATGAAACCTTCATCCTGAACCCGGGCACCCCTGCGGTCCCGGTCCAGTTGGACCACCTCGGGATCTGGTTTGCCGACCCCACAGACGCGGGCAATGCCGGGTGTCTGGGCACCGCGACGCCGTTCGACGGCGACCATAACGCGGGGATACAAGTCTTGAACACCAGCAACTTCGCCGATGATAAGGGACCTCTGCTCAACCTTAAGTAGGCGGAGCAGCCACCTGCCGCTGCGCCCGGTTAGCGATGGCCAACCAGCCACTAACCGGGTGTCCGCGGAACACGAGAAGCGTCAACACCATAACTTTTCCAGCTCAAAAATAGAATTTAGGAGATTCCACAAAACAGGAGAGCTCATTGTGGCACGCCCACCTGTTTAACGAGCGCTTGAAAGCGCTGATCACTGCGCAGCACTACAAAATGAGGGTCTTGCCCGATTTCGATTAAATCGCCCACCTCCTTCTCGCTGGCCTTTCCCAGCCAGTATATTGCCTGGTCCCTTTGGCCTAAGCCGGAATAGATCACCGCCAAATCTAGCGCCGCACGCGCGTACCCCGGCCAAAGCTGCTTTAGTTCACGAATCATTTTTCCCGCATTCCCCAGATCTCCTGTAGCGGCGTAGACATATCCGAGGAGCCCACGCATTTCCCCGGGTGAGCCCCCAAGCTGCAAAGCTGTCTTGTATTCTGTGATCGCGTTCGCGTACATCTTTTTGTCCTCGTACACTATGCCGAGCACAGCATGCGTGACTGCGGAGCTGGGTTCGAGTTCCAAGGTTCTTTTCGCTCGATCGATTGCCTTGTCGTCCTGGCCATTCTCCTGCAGCTTTTTCGCCAGGTTTGCGCCTACAACCGGCGATAGGGGATCAAGTTCGTAGGCTTTTTGGGCCTCCGCGAGCGCCTGCTGTCTACGGCCCACGACCGCAAGGTACATGGAATACCAATGGTGCGCGGGCGCATAGTTAGGATTGAGCTCAAGGGCTCGCTTGAACTCTCTAGCGGCCCCGGCCCAGTCCCGATCGAACCGGTACGACAACTCAGCCAAAGAGTTGTGTGCCTCTGCGAGTTCATTGTCAAGGTCAAGCGCCTTTTTCACCGATTCCCGGGCAAGGCGCGGATTGTCAGATAGCTGATAGATGTCCGCGAGGCCGGTGTAAGGGGGAGCATAGTGTGGATCTTTCTCGATTGCTTGCTGGAAATACCGTTGCGCTTTTTCGTTACTATTTCTCTTGTTAAAGAAAAAACGTCCTTTCAGATAATCTTCATAGGCTTCCGGATCAACCGCCTTTGCGTTTTTCAATACAGCCCGTTCGCGCGGGGTTAATTCAATCCGAATCTGGTCGGCGATGGCGCTGGCAACCTGTTTTTGCAGCGATAGCGTGTTGCGCAAATCTCCCTGATAGCTCTCTGCCCAAAGATGCTTGTCGACCGATGCTTGTATCAGCTGTGCGGTAATCCGAACCTGGTCACCCGAACGCAGTACTGTACCCTCCACAATGGCATCCACGTTCAGCTCGCGCGCGACAACCGGTAAGGACTTGCGCGCACCTTTGTAGGGCATCACTGAAGTTCGGGAGATCACTCGCAGAGCGCCGATCTGGGCCAGATCCGTGATTAATTCATCCGTCATGCCGTCAGCAAAATAATCCTGCGCATCGCCAGAGAGATTCTCCAGCGGAAGCACGGCCAGCGACCGAATAGGACTGTCGGGCGAAGCGTTCGCGGGTGAATGGTAGCGCCAACGGATGACCGCTAACCCGAGGAGGGCCAGTAGAAGTACAGAGCAGCCAATGATCTTCCAGGAAAGCGGTGCCGGCCAACGCCTAAACATTGCTTGTTCAGCAACGGTAGCGACCGAATCAGGGCTCCCCGCGGTTGCAGGAGTTTCCTGCGCAGGCTCAGGCTTTCCGGAATCCCGCTGGAGAACGGCAACTTCGGCGATGAAACGGTAGCCACGGCGGGGTATTGTCTCGATGTAGCGTGGGTTGTCGGCAGAATCGCCTAGTGCGCCCCTGAGCTTCGCGATGGCAACGTTAACCGCCTGATCGAAATCCCCAAAACTCTCATCCGGCCATATGCGAGCACGCAATTCCTCCCTGGTTACGACCTCACCTGGGTGTTCTAGCAATATTTCCAGGAGTTTAAGGGGTTGCTGTTGAACCTTAATTCTGATGCCAGCCTTGCGAAGTTCTCCCGAGTCGGGATCAACTTCGTAGGTCCCAAAACGCCGGACCGAGGTGTGCCGCACTCTCTCCATCAAACCCTCGCGTCGGCACGAAGTCTAGCACGATTCGAACGACCTGATCCAAAGGATATGTTTCGGCCTAATCTTCTTGGAATCAATGGATTAGGTGGAAATATAAAGACTACCAGAAGAACAGCCAGGGTGAATTGACCCCGCGCCTCCAGCCGCGTCTCATGAAACGCAGATGCGGCGAGAACAAACTGGCGCAGGGCTGGCCGAGAGGCAGGTTTTCAGGAGTCGGTATGACGAAGGCATCAAGACTTACGGTTGTTGTTTTGGTACTGGCAGCGGGTTGTTGGGCGCAGAACCTCCTAACAGTTCAGCTAAAGGGCAAGCAGAGATGGCCCGCTGAGGAAGCTGACAAGCTCTACGTCTCCGCCTGCTCCGCGGTCCCGCGGGAGATCGGAGGCAGCCGATCCATCCGGCCGCAGATCACGCTTGTTCTGGGTGCCGACAAGAACGAAGCCGCTTTTGATAGTCGGGAAATTCGGCTTATCAAATGGAACCCCTACCTCTTTGCTCAAGGGGTCGTAGTGTTTGCGTTCGAAGACCTCATGCCCCCAGAACAGAGGTTGGCAATTGCCAGGCGCGCGGTGAATTGGGCCGGCTCGACGATAGAAATCAAAGCAATCTCGAAATAGCGAAAAATCAGACGTACTTGAGGCGGTGCTATGGCATTGAAAAATCTATCAGTCTTGGACAGCACAGTCGGATCGTATTCGAGCGAAGCACAGCAAGAGTACCACCGGCGAGGCTTAAACGCCCGGACTTCCGGTGAAGCCCTTTTCGGCGGGCCTTGGCTGCCGTTTCTTGATGAACAGCTGAATCGGTCTATTCAACCTGAACCGTTCCAAGACGACGATTACCAGATCGCCTTGGTCCCCCGCTGGAATTGCACGGGTCGGACGGGATCGATCGTCGAGACATCCCCAACCATGGATCGTGTTTTGCTTCTACCGCTTACCTGGCGAGAGCTGTTAGACCGGGTACGCAGAGAACTCAAACACTCGAGCCCCGTCGACCAAAGCATGATTGCGGGATTCGGTGAAGTGCGCGTCAACTTCCTAACTATGAAGATCAGCCGGTCCGAAAAGCCGGTTGGGCTCACCGCCCAGGAATTTAAGCTCCTCAGGTTTTTCATGAAGGCCCCGGAACGAGTCTTCTCGAGAAATGAGTTACTGAACGAGGTCTGGGGATACAGCAACTATCCCTCCACTCGAACAGTTGATAACCACATTTGCATGCTGCGGCAGAAGCTGGAGGCGATTCCAGCCCGCCCGATTCATTTCCTTACCGTCCATGGCATGGGTTACAAATTTGTCCCCTGAGCGGCCGAGCGATGTCCGGCTGCAAACTTGAGGCGTCTTATGGAAGTTGCAATGATCGAAGACTCAGCAAAATCGGCAACTCGACATGCCCTCGACGACGACCTGGCTCTTGTCGAGGCAAGCAGGAGCGGGTACATCGCAGCGTTTGAAGAGTTAGTGCGACGACATGACCGCAAGCTCCTGAGGATCGCCCTGCAGGTGACACACAACCAGGAAGACGCCCAAGAGGCTGTACAGGAGACATTCCTAAAGGCCTATCAAAAACTCCATCAATTTCGGGGGAACTCGAAGCTCTCTACCTGGCTGATTCGGATTGCCCTGAACGAATCCCTTATGACACTGCGAATGCGGCGGCGTTACAGCCATGAACTGCCTCTCGAGTATGAGGATCCAAATGGCGAGCATCTGCCGTTGGACGTCGCCGATTGGTCCGCCAATCCGGAACAACTCTACAGTCGGTCGGAGCTTCAGGAGATCCTGCGCAAGGCATTAGAGGGACTGCCGCCGGCGCTGCGAATAGTCTTTGTCCTCCGGGACCTAGAGGTTCTCTCGATCAAGGAGACAGCAGCAGCATTGGACTTACATCCAAGCGCGGTGAAGGCGCGCCTTCTTCGGGCTCGGCTGCAGCTTCGCGAGAAGTTGAGCAAAGTTTTTTCGGCCATGCCACCGATTAATAATCAGACTGGTGCCGCAACGATAACGATAAGGTGAGAGTTGTCCGTGATCCAGAGGGATCATCTACAGACCGAAGAGTTGTTCATAAAGACCGCTGTCGGCAGTTTCTTAGACTAGCTCACCCACGCTAGAGGACATTACATTCGGGAAAAGAGGGGCATGATTTAAACTGCGTCGTAACGGGATTGATCCGGGCCGCAACGCCCCATGTCTATCTGTCGACAGGTGATCGACGAGACCCCGTGCGACATTGCCTGCGCGTTCAGTTGGCCACTGGCTATGGCCAAGAGGGGTTGTTGTAGTGGAACCATTTCGGATTCACGTCGCGGATGAGGTGCTCGATGATTTGCGGGCACGGTTGCGCCATACAAGATGGCCCGACCAGATACCCGGTATAGGCTGGGAACAGGGCACCGAGTTGGACTGGTTACGACACCTCGTGTCCTACTGGGCCCACAAGTTCGACTGGCGTGGCTGGGAGCGAAGGCTCAACGCGTTCAACCACTTCACCTCGGAGGGCATCCACTTTGTGTACCAGCGTGCGGCATCGGGTGGGGGTTTGCCGCTCATTCTCACGCACGGCTGGCCCAGCAGTTTCCTCGATTACATGGATATGCTGCCGATGCTCGAGCACTTTGACGTGGTCGTACCCTCCCTGCCGGGGTATGGTTTCTCGCCGCGTCCACCCAAGGTCGGCATCAACTACCGGTACGTCTCGGAGCGCTGGCACCGGCTCATGTCTGAGCTTGGGTATTCCTGCTATGGTGCGAGCGGTTACGACTTTGGGGCCGGGGTGACGACGATCCTTGCGCTAGACCATCCCGAGTCGGTGATCGGGATCCATCTCACCACACTGGAGTCGGATCTCGCCCCCGTGGTGGACGATACGGAGCTGTCCGATGTCGAGCGTTCGTACCTTGCGGTGAGCCGGGCCTGGGATACGACGGAGCGGGGCTACAGCACGATCCAGTCCACCAAGCCACAGACTGTCGGCTATGGACTCAACGACTCCCCGGCAGGGCTCGCGGCGTACGTGGGTGAGAAGTGGCACTCCTGGAGCGACGTTACGCCGACCGACGACTTCCTCTGCGCCACGCTCACCCTGTACTGGATCACGCAGAGCATCACCTCGTCGATGCGCGACTATTGGGACAATCGCTGGCACCCGGTCGATCCCAGGTACGTCAGCACGCCCACAGCGTTTGGTGTTTTCGCGCACCAGACCGTTCCCGAGGGCGAACTGCCGCGCTCGTATTTGGAGCGCTTATACAACATCCAGCGCTGGACAGTCTTTCCGCACGGCGGGCACTTCGCCCCGGCTGAGGAACCAGCGGCAGTCGCAGGGGACCTGACCGCCTTCTTCCGTGGCCTAGGCTGAGGCCATGCTCACGATCCGCACTTCCAAATGCAACACCATGATTAAGAAGCCCTCCTCAGCTCTTTTTCTTTGGCTTCATAATTCAAGAGGCTGGTTTGTCGGCTAACAGCAAGCTATGCGGTTGTTGTCGCAAAACCACCTTCACGCTACGCTCCACTCGCTTGAGTCTGTGAATGCCGGGCGACCCACACAGCGGGAGTAAGGTCTGGAAGGCACCGGATCGGGAGATCGGCAAGCCCGGGGAGAATCGTGGAAAAGTAATCGCGCACCGGGACTTGCAGCCGACGGCAGCTTTCCACGACCGAGAGAATCGCTGCAACCTTCGGTCCCGCTTGTGGGCTGCCGATGTGGATCCAGTTCTTCCGACCCAGAGCCACGGGACGCATGGAATTCTCCGCAAGGTTATTGCTCAGCTCAAGTTCCGGATATTCCAGAAATCGTGTAAGTTTCCTCCAAAGCCTGAGCGTGTATTGGCAAGCCTTGCTGAGTGCGCTGGAAGGTAATGCAACGGACTGCGCTGCCTCGATCTTGCTACGAACATCATCGAGAAGAGACTTCGCTGTTTCCTGACGCCGGATATGGCGCGCTGCAGTAGTCAGCGCTTTGCGTCGAGCTTCGGCATCAACGGCAAACAGTTCGTCAATGCGCGCCACAATTAGAGTCGAACCGGGTCTCGGGGATTTAGCTGCACTGCCTTGAAAAACTGTCTTCTTGCATGAGCCCAACAAGCGGCGTGTACCATTCTTGTCCCGCCAATCTGGTCATAAGCCGCGTATCCACCCGTTTGAAGAATGCCTTCGAACTGTCCCAGGAACCGCTTCGGTCCATCGCGTCCACGGCCTAAACGGAAGTCGAACACCACAGTCCCTCCGGGGCGACTATGGCTATGCCCCCGCAAAAGACATGCTGGCCAAACAAACTTGATGCGGCAGGCGATTCTGGTAACCGCGAATGCCGCAGCTAAAGCCGACGCCTCCTCCCGCCGCCAGCGTCAAGTAGAGGCGGGAGACGCTTTGGGCCGTTGAGGGACCCTTCCATTCTGCTCAAGGTCTACGCGCACTCGCGCATGGACAAGCGCATGGAGGCCCAGGCCAAGATGATCGCAGCCATGGGATTCAACGAGGAGACGGTTCATCGCTTCATTCAGTAGGCGTGGGTGATCGGCCGTGGGTGATTTTGCCAGTTTCCCGCTGCCAGATTTTCGCTAAGTTCTTTGGAATGATGGTGGCCAGGGACGGAGTTGAACCGCCGACGCCAGCCTTTTCAGGGCTGTAGTCACCCAAAGCTATCTGTTGATTCTGCAGGGCATAGCCTCGATTCCTTGCCTGATTTTGTCCTTTTTATTGGAGCCAAAATGGAGCCAAGTAAGGTGGTACAAATCTGCCTGCCGAGATTTGCCTCAAATCGACATAGCTCCGAGCCAGCGCGTACCGGATGTACCGAAAACAATTGAACAGAAAGGCAGCGTAAGAACCAACGAGAGAAAAGATGGGCAGGGATTAGAAATAAAGATAAGGATTTGGACCGCCGATCCCTGGTCCCGAAAAAGGATTAGGTTGTCGCTGAATGTTTTCAATCTCTTAATAGTGGTGCTTCAACCGTCTCATCCCTGCTCAATCCCCGTTCCTGGATTGGCCACAAGCTTGTCCAAGGCTCTTGTACGCTTGGCCAGGACTGGTGTGTTCACACCTGGGACAATGTGACAACTGTGGCCTTCGGAAACGAACCAAACTCCAGACTGGCCCGCCTAATGGGAACCCCACAGTGACAAGTGACCATCGCTTGATAGTGTGACTTATCTCCAGCGTTAGCACTCTTCTCTGTATCGCGACACCCGACTCATGTTCTCCGGCATAAGGGGAATTTCGGTCCTGCGAATTTTTCCGAAAACACGAACCTGTTCGGTATCTTCGATCCCGAGACCCAGGAGAATTTGCGGTTCTCAATTCGAGCCTACATCCGCGGCAATGTGACCACGATGGACTCCGGCCCCGAGCCGCGCGCGTCCTGCATCACGCGGAAAACGATTTTGATGACTTCTAGCCCGATATCGATACGCTGGACGAGCGTGCGGATTATGTCTCGACGGCGATGCCAGTCCGCGTTGGCCAGATGTGGCCCGACTGCGGCCGCGAGATCACAAAGGCGTTTCGCCGCAAGCCGCAAGTGTTCCAGTTTATCGACATCGCCTGCATCATCCTTTATCTTTGTGTCGAGCTCAGCAATGCGGCTCTTGGTTCGAGCCATCCTCGAGGTGAACTGATCTTTCTCAATCAGACCCTCCGTAAAGCTGTCGATCAAGCGCTCCAGCGCGTGTTGTAGCTTGAGGCGCTGGGCCCTTTGGGTCTCGACACTTTCCAGTGAAGCGCCAACCCTGCCGCCACCGTGATATTCATGCTCTAACCTCTCGGGGTGCGCTAGCAGATCACACACTTCGTGCCACACTGACGTTTCCAGAAACTCGCCCTGCATCTGCGCATTGTTGCAAATTCGCTCGCCGCCAAACCGATAACCATCCGATCCACTGCATCGGTAATAGCAAAAATCCTTCATTTGATGTCCAGCTCCCATTTGATGGGTGGTCTTGCCGTAGTAGGCGTAACCACATCTCGCGCAGCAAGTGAGCCCCTGTAAGAGGTATCCAGGCCTGCGACGCCCCAGGCGAGCGCGGCTCCGGTTCTCCTTCAGCTGTTCCTGTGTCGCTCGAAACAGTGCGACGTCGATCAGGGCCGGAACCGGTACGAAAACCCAGTCCTTTGGATCGGCTGCAAACGGTGCATTGCTGCGCCGCGGTTCCGCCGGTCGGCCGCGCGCCGCTCGCGGTCGCGCCTTCTTCCCTCGCGGCATCATATGCGTCTTTCCGTAGGCGGCTCGACCCTGATACGCGGGATTCTGCAGAATGTGCCACACAGCTTGCCGGGACCAGATTCGCTTTCCAGTCGCGGTCACTTCGCCCGCTTTATGTAGCCGACGGCACACTTCGGCTAGGCTGCAGCGGTCGCTTCCGACCCAGGAAAAGATCTGCTGAACAATTCGTGCCTGCTCAGCCACCGGTTCGAATCGGGCTTGACCTCCGCCGTCCCGAACGGAGACGTAGCGGTATCCGAATGGAGCGTTGGACATCACATTCAGCGATCCGCTTTGTGCCGCATGCTTCTTTCCTCGCCGGCTCCGCTCCATGATCTTGGCTCGCTCATATTCAGCAACTATGCCTTGCACCTGCAGCAACAAGTCGTCCTCTGGGCTTTGGCCGAGCGGCCGGTTCAGGAACACCAGTTCAACCTCACGCCGCCGCCACTCGTCGAGAAGAAGGACTTGATAAGCGTAGTTACGGGCCAACCGGTCCGGCGAGTGAACGTAAATTCGGTCGATGGCACCGACGGTAGCTAGGTCGCGCATCCGATCCAGAGCCGGGCGAATCAGAGTGGCCCCACTGTATCCATCATCGACAAACTGACGCTCGGGCGGTACTGGTGTGCCATCACTTTGGGCGCGCTCACTGAGCGCTGTTGTCTGACTTTCAATCGTGTGCGCGGCCGCCTGCTGTTCGCTGGAGACGCGCGCGTAGAACGCGGCTCGAATGGTTGTCATAAAAGCCTCCAACTGGAGGCTGTGAGATCGACTGGACGCAATCAAGCAGAGGTTTTTGTTGGAACTGAATCAACTTTGAAAGGAGAATCACAATGTCAGAAACAAGCACGCTTATTTCATGCACTGGAAAAATCACGCGGACGGAACTGGCGAAGCTGCCAACGCCCCAGGCAACAGAAACCCATATTCCGATCCCTCACGCTGCGGTCGTGGAGACTCTGGTGGAGACCTTGAGTCACCGTCAGATTTCTGTCGTCGGTGAGGAGTTCGCCGTGTCGAAGGATGATATGGAGATGTTTGGTGTCCTCGATTTGGCGACAAGCTTCGAGGGATGCCGATTCGCGATCGGAATCAGAAACGCGAACAACAAGCGATTCCGGCTGGCATGCACGGTCGGGCTGCGAGTCTTCGTGTGTCACAATCTCGCGTTTCGGGGAGACTACAGCCCCGTCCTCGCGAAACACTCGAAACATTTCTCGCTCGAAGACGCTCTGTCGATCGGCGTAGATCGAATGCAGCGAAACTTTGAGCCGATGCGGCGGCAGGTCGAGAGTTGGCGGGCCGAACAACTGTCAGCAGAGGCCGCAAAGCTGACGATCTACCGCGCTTTCATCGAAGGAGATCTGGAGGTCCCGAGGCATCTGGCGCGGAGGGTACACGAACTCTACCTCAATCCGCAGTACGAGGAGTTCCAACCCCGAACCATGTGGAGCCTATCGAACGCGTTTACCTCGGCGTTCAAGGAACTCGATCCGATTCCGCAGTTCCGGGCAACGGCGAAGCTGGGTAGCTTTCTTGAAGGGGTGGCTGCGGAGTGATTACTGAAATCAGCTCATATGAACAACGCTTGTGAAAGATGGACCAGGCGGAAGCACAGCGGAAAGTGAACTGAAACTGCCCGAGAAATAACTATCACAGGTCTTTCTAGAAGTCATTCATTCAACGCTTTCCGCTTTGACCAGGCGAACTGCTTGGGATTGGTTCATGCACTTACCCAACTTCCCATCGAAGCGTCAGCCATTGAAGACTTGTCGGGTATGGAATCAGGTTCTCCCCTGACGCGAGATCGACGCCGCAAGCTCCACCAAGAGCGGGAACGCCAGGTTGGTTCGTGACAAGATGTTTAGACCTCAAGAGCTCCATAAGCGGCCTATTTAAGGCTTCTTCATGAGCAAAGGTGACGCTACTTCCGTGCTGGAGACCAAGGGAACTGGGACCACCGAGATGCGCCCCAAATCCGCCACGCCGCGATCGTGGCGCCGCGGGTTCTGGTCGTTGGTGGTTACTCAGTTTCAGGGGAGCATTGAATCATATTCGCCTGCAGAGCCGAAGCTAAGGTCCGGGACTACCGCGCTGAAATACCGTGCCAGCGCAAACTAGGATGGAGTGCTCGAGTTGGACGCCTGCCCGGCTGCGACGAGCCTATTTCGTGAATCGGGCGATGGCGATTCTCCTGGCGGTACTCCAATAAGAAAGATCGGCGCGCGGAGCCGCATTTGACCTTAGAATAAGGCTTGTTCTGGGCAAGCACGGCGGAGGTGGGGTTCAGATGCTGCAACTTCTTAATGCAGATGGCGACCTAGTGGCTGAAACTCCTCTGGCGCGCGAAAAGGCCATGTGCCTCGAGTTGTTCCAGTGGATGCACTATGTGCGCACGTTCGATACTGCCGCCCTGTCGCTGCAACGTCAGGGACGTATCTCTTTCTGCAACCCGAGTACTGGCCAGGAAGCCAGTCAGATCGGATCGGCGGCCGCCCTCTCCAGCGAGGATTGGGTATTCCCGTCTTACCGGGTGCCCGGCGTCTACCTTTATCGGAAGGGCTCGCCGCTTCCACTCCTGCATCAGCTTTTCGGAAATGCGAGCGACCTGTCACGTGGGCGGCAGATGCCCATGCACTTCGCCGATCGTTCTGTGCGGTTCTTCAGCGTGTCCAGCCCGGTTGGAACGCAGATCACCCAAGCTACCGGCGTGGCGTTTGCGGCAAAGATCCGGAAAGATCCGATCCTTGCCATCGCCTATTTCGGGGATGGCGCCACTTCGACCAACGACTTTCACGCGGGCTTGAACCTTGCGGGAGTGCTGAGGGTCCCGGCAGTCTTCTATTGCGACAACAACCAGTACGCGCTATCCGTGCCATTTCGGCGTCAGACTGCCAGCGAGTCCATCGCAGCAAAGGCGGCAGCCTATGGCATCCGGGGCGTGCAGGTGGATGGCAATGATGTGCTGGCGGTCTACACTGTCACCCGAGATGCCGCAGAGCACTGCCGCAAGGGCGGTGGGGCCGTTCTGATTGAAGCGATTACTTACCGGTCAGGCCCGCATTCTTCGTCGGACAACCCTTCGTTTTACCGAAGCCGGGAGGAAGAGGCGGCGTGGAAGGACAGGGATCCCATTCTTCGCTGCCGGCGGTTTCTGCAGAAGCAAGGATGGTGGAGCGCCGCCTGGGAGGAGTCAGTGCGGTCCGAGCAATCTGGCATCGTGCAAGATGCCATTGCGAAGGCCGAGCAGACTCCCCCTCCGGCACCTGAAACTCTCTTCGAAGATATCTGGGCGGAACGCCAGCCTCGCCTCGACCGGCAATGTCAGCAGATGCGCCAGTCGCTCGGATTGGATGAATACCGTGACAGGGACTACAGATTCCCGATCTGAAGCGGCGACCGCTTCCCCCGCGCAGGAATCTGCGGCGATGAACATGTGCGAAGCGATTCGCCATACGCTGCAACTGAAGATGGCGGAAGACGACCGCATCTGCCTCCTGGGCGAGGATGTCGGCAAGATGGGTGGGGTGTTTCGGGTTAGCGTCGGTCTGCAGGACGCCTATAGCCAAGACCGTGTCGTCGATACCCCTTTGAGCGAGACGGCGCTGGTTGGGGCCGCGATCGGCATGGCGGTGTACGGTTTGCGACCGGTTATCGAGATCCAGTTCATGGACTTCATTTACCCGGCGGCCGATCAGATCATCAACGAATTGGCAAAACTGCGGTTTAGGTCCGGCGGTCAGTTTAGCGCGCCCGTGGTAATCAGGTCGCCGTACGGTGGGGGCATCCGCGGCGGCCTGTACCATTCCCAAAGCTGCGAAACAGTGTTCCTGCACGTGCCGGGTATCAAGGTGGTGGTGCCATCGACACCCGCAGACGCCAAAGGGCTGCTTACTTCGGCCCTCGAAGACTCGGATCCCGTGTTATATCTTGAGCCAAAGCGTCTCTATAGGCTGTTTCGTCAGCCCGTCCCGCTTGGTCCTTTTAGGATCCCGCTTGGCAAAGCGACCGTGCTGCGGCCTGGCTCGGATGTCACGATGATTACCTACGGTGCCATGGCGCGAGTCGGTCTAGAAGCAGCAGACCTGGCTGAAGGGGCCGGCTTGGATTGCGAAGTAATCGACCTTCGCACCCTTAATCCGTGGGACGAGTCCATGGTCCTAGAGGCCGTCGCCAGGACCCGGAGGGCCGCGGTAATCCACGAAGCTCCGGAGCACTGCGGCTTTGGGGCGGAGATTAGCGCTCGCATTACCGAGGAGCTGTTTGCAACACTGCAGGCGCCCGTGCTGCGCATCGCCGGTTACGACACGCCCTATCCATATGCGCTCGAAAAGCTCTATTACCCCGGAGCGCAGCGGGTGTTCCAAAATGTGGCGCGGGCATTCGGCCCGTCGGCACCGCCCTGAATCTGCGGCACCGGCACGGCCAAATAACACCCGCGCGTCGTCCCAGCTACGCTCCGAGTTCGGGAAACTGCCGGAATTCGCGCGAAATGAGTTAAGACGCACCCGAAGTCCGTACAGTTATAGTGGCCACTCAGACGCAATTGAAGTATTGTTCTCCAACGTAAAGAAAATCCCTTGATGCGCCCGGTTAGCAGCCCGTGGCAGAAGAGAGTGTTTTACGTCCATGCCGATGGGAAGTTCTTTCGGAGTGGAAATGGCTGCTCCTCGCGTTCGCAAACGGCGACTCTCGCGCATCGCTGGAAGTCTCCGAAGTCTCCAAGGATTGGGCGATGTGATCTGCCAATTGTTTGCTTATAACTCTCGACAGCCACATAGTGCCAATTCGAGGGGACCTCCAGTGTGACGCCCGTCACTGACAAACCACCAGCAAAATGAAATCATGAGAGGCCGCTAGCTTTTAGATTGCTGTGTGTGAGCGGCCCCTGATTCGCTCCGAAGGCGCAGTGCCGTTGCGACACGGTTGAAGACAGGAGGAATCACAATGCCTGCCTGGCGAAATTCATGGCGTCCGGCTCGGCTTGAGGAGATTCTACCGAGCGGTGTCGTTCGTTGTCATCTGTCTCCGCGGAATTGCACCTTGAAGGAGGGCCAGAACGGTTTTTGCGGTGTTCGCGGCAATCGCGGGGGATGCCTTGTGACCATGAACTACGGCAAGAGCGTCCACATCACAGAGGAAACGATCGAGACAGAGGCGGTAAACCACTATTCACCGGGCGAACGCATCCTGTCGCTCGGCAATATCGGGTGCATGCTCAATTGCGTGTTCTGCCAGAACTGGAAGACCGCGCAGGCTAAGTGCGTGGACGACAAGGACGTACACCTGTACTCGCCGGAGGATGTGGTCGAGATTGCATTACGGAGGAACATCCGCTGCTTGTCCTGGACTTACAACGATCCGGTGGTATGGCACGAATTCGTGTTGGACACGGCGAAACTCGCCAGGCAGGCCGGACTCATCAATCTCTACAAATCGGCTTTCTTCATCAGCGCGGAGGCCATCGAGGAACTCATCCCTTACATCGACATATTCTCGATCTCGGTCAAGTCCGCCGATCCCGAATTCTACAAGAAATATACGTCCGGCTGGATGGACCCGGTCCTGGACGGCTGCAAGCGCGTCTTTCGCGCTGGCCGTCACGTCGAGGTCAGCAACCTGATGGTGACGGACATCAGCGACAGCGAGGAGTCGGCTCGCCGCGTAGTCGAATGGGTGCTGCGAGAACTCGATTCCACAGTGCCGCTTCATTTCGTTCGGTTTCACCCGGACTACAAGATGCGAGATACGGAGCGCACCCCGGTTCCTAGGATTCTGAGGGCACGGGAGATCGCCCTGGCAATGGGTGTCGAGAACGTGTACGTGGGGAATATGTACGATACGCCGTGGACCAACACTTATTGTCGGAGCTGCGGTTCGCTGCTGGTGGAGCGCTACGGGCTCAATGCGAGTGTCACGGGAGTTGACGCTTTTGGGAAGTGCCTGAAATGCGGACGCGATTCGCACGTCAAACTCCTGCCGCCAAGTCGTCCGGTTCCAACTACCGAGAACCCAGGGCCGGACCTGACGGAGGTGCGAGCTATGAACTGGCACGGCGATGTCCGAGGGGCGCACCTCCAGATAGTAAACTCCGGCAGCGAGACAGCCCACGCATACTACCGGCGGCACGCTGAGAACGCACACGACGCGGCGTGGAGGGTGCTGTCCCTAAAGGGAGGCGAAGGCTATCGCGTCAGTGTGGCAAAATCCCGGGCGGAGGAAACCGGCCTGGAGGTCGCGGCGCAACGCGGTATCCATTGCCTTATTCACGAAGTGTTCGACCGAGCACACTTCCCGACCGTTCCGGTCGACGAGGGACAGGCCGAAACGGACGTAACGCCGTTGCCCGTATATCAGGGCAAACAGGTGAGTATTCGGGCGATGAAGGCCCAAAGTGGTTGCTGAGTGAAACGGATCTTCGCAGAACCATGGCGATGCCGATTCGAGAATAACGATCAGGTTAGGAAAGCTGGATCGTTCCGACGATTCAAACCCTTGGGAACCCAATTAGAAAGGAGAAATCCGATGTTACCGTTGCTTCTTGCTTTCCACGTTCACGCAAAGCATACCGCCGGTCCCGCCGCACAAATCGCGCCGGTGACCGCCGCCCACGCCGCTTTGCCAGCTCATGCCGCGTTGCTTGCCCACGCTGCGCCGCTGGCCCATGGCACATCTGCAACACCGGTGACTGGAGCCACGGCGCTTGCGGCTTCGCCGATCCACACTGTCCATGTGGCTCCGATGGTCGCGGTTCATGCAGCGCCGGCGATTGCGGCTCATATTGCTCCCGCCCACGGAAAACACGCTGCCCCGGCTCTTGCTGCGCATGATGTCCTGATGCGCAGCATGCACCACAGGCTCTAGTCGGAACCGTCCGGGAGTCGCTGATTACCTGAGAGGTGATTTATGCCAGCAACAAGGAAAACGGAGGAGTTCACAGCCGACCTTGCCGAGCGTGGGGTTCTCGCGCACATCGAGCATCTCAAGGCTGTTGGCGAGGCGATGACTGAGGCTGCCAACACCTTACTGAAGGAGCACCGGGCCTCTAAGGCCGTGGGCGACTGGCGAGACGACCTTGGGAAGAACCTCGCCGACGCGGGTCAGGAGTTCCACAAGTCGCTGACCGCGTCGTTGCAGAGAGTGTCCGATGCGTACTTCGGCGAGAAGGTGAAGGATCAAGCCAACCCGGAGTGGGAAAAGCCGCCCGAGGAACGGCCGATATCCTGACAAAGACCGTTGAAAGACCGCATCGCTCTGCCCTGGGGGTACTTCTGTGCCCGGGGAGGCGGCCCTGCGGCACAGGAGGCGCCGATGTTGATGTACGGCTGGATGCTCTTTGTGGAGACCGCGCCGCACCGCTACGACTGGGCGGTGAAGGTCATGACGGCCGGTCGGATTGATCGCATCAAGGACCGGATTGCCCAGACCATCCACGCCGGAGAGAGGGTCTTGGATATCGGCTGCGGCACCGGAACCCTGGTAGAGAGGTGTCTGAGGAGAGGTGCGTACGTAACCGGCCTGGATTCGTCGGAGTTCATGCTGAAGGAGGCTGAAAAGCACTGTATCGCCGCCGGCGGAAGCAGCCGGTCGACCCTGGTTCGCGACAGCGTCACGCAGCTCCGCAAGCACTTCCCGGCCGAGAGCTTTGACGTCATTACCTCGACGATGGCGCTGGGTGAGTTCCCCCATGAATACCTCGATTACATCCTCGGCGACTGCCGGCGACTTCTGCGCCCCGGCGGTCGGCTGATCATAGCCGACGAAGTCTGGCCCGAGCGGCCTGTGGTGCGCGTGCTTTATGGCATCGGCTTGGCGCTGTGCTGGATTCCACAGTTCGTGCTGCTGCGCCGCGCGCCGTTTCCGATTCGGCGCCTCGCGGAAACCATCCGGGCTGCCGGATTCGAGGTCCGCGGGCGCGCCACCTGGGCTGCGAGTTCTCTGCAACTGATCTTTGCCGAAAAGGCGGTCGCCCGTGGCGATGACGGCCGTATCGAGCACCTGTCGGTGAGCACCCTGACCGGTTCCGCGTGAATCGACGTCAGACGAGAGTGGGAGGACAAGATGCGGAGGCTGCGGGAGTTCTTCTTTGAGTTGTTCCACGCCCTTTTCCGCTACTACAACTTCCCCTCGAAGCTCGGCCTGATTCGGGTCGGCAATCCCGGAGAGGACTCACCCGTTTTCCTGAGCGGCAACTATGCTCTCACAGTGAAGCGCCTCCTGCGCAAGCTGGCTTCGACTGACTGTTACCTGCTGGTGGCTAACTCCAGGGGCTGTAACGTCTGGTGTGCTGCGGGGATGAACGAGTTCTCCGAATTCGATGTTATCGACGCGATCAACGTATCCGGCCTCAAGAATCAAGTGAGGCACCGCCGGATCATCGCTCCGGCTTACGCCGCCCCAGGGGTGGACATTCGCGCCGTGAAACGGGAGACGGGGTTCAACATTCAATGGGGTCCCACGCATCTGAATGACCTGCCGGAATACATCACAAACGGCCTCAAGCGTACTGGCAACATGTCCCGGGTGCGGTTTCCGTTCCGTGATCGCCTCGATCTGGCGCTCGCCACGGCAACGGCTTACGCGATGACGATCGCGCTGGGGCTCATTATCGCGCCCGGTTTCTTTGGGAGGGTCATCGCGCTGATCTTCGGGGTCTACCTCTTCTCCTTCTGCCTGTATCCGCTGTTTCCGGAGGAGCGCTTCTGGAGAAGGGCGGCCCTGCAGGCCGGCGTCCTGCTCGGGCTTCAGGCGGCGGTCGGGGTCTGGCGCGGCTGGGCTGCGGCCGACTTTGTCCTCTGGGGAGCGGTTCTCTTGGGCGTCCTCCTTCTCCTCGTACTGGACGAGTGCGGCAGCACGCCGCTTCATAAGACCACGCTCGGACATTGGCTCGCAAAGGGCGATTACCGCAGCCTCTTCAGTCCCGTCATCGATCCGGAACTGTGCATCAACTGCATGCAGTGTGTCCTAGTGTGCACTAAGTCCGTGTTCGCGGCCCGAACGGGAGCAGTCAAGAACGTCGTGGCGGTGCGGCCCGATGACTGTCAGGAGTGCCTGGCCTGTGTCAAACAGTGCTCCGCGGATGCGATCTTCACCCGCTCGGGCAAGTACAAGCAGGACGTAAAGAGCGTACCCAACCTTGAATACCTTGCGACCCGGGACTGGTCCCATCTCCGGGCGGAGGACCGATGGTTGGGTTCGAAGACGCAGTTGCGGGGTGGAATTCCTGTCGTCTGCGAACCTGCGGTCGGTTCAATTGCCTCCGAAAGCGAGGCATTGGCTGGCGCTGCAGGGGGTTGTTCCTGGTCGCCCCGGTGAAGGACGAAGCTGGCATGCCGCCAACTCAGGACATAGGTACTGCGGCGTTTTTGAGTCTCTGCCGGGCAAGGTCGGGAAAGAGAAGATGAGCGGAGGGCCGATATGCGGAACCTTCGAATTCTGTTCACTTCGGCGTGCCGGACCGGTGAGCCGTTTGATTTTTATGGCTTCCATACGAAAACTCGCATACGGCTGAGCCAGCCGCGTGTGTTGTGCCCGGGCCTGCGGTTCATTCATCAGAACCTCCCTCAGATCGAGATCCTGGAACTGCCCAGTTGGACGGAGTACACCAAGGCGCTGAGCCAGGGCTGGGACATCGTAGGCTTCTCCTTTTTCACCTTCGAGACCAACGAAGTCCTGAAGATGGCCGAGTATGCCCGCAGCGTGGGTGTTCCTGAACTTTGGGCGGGCAACTACGGAGCCCTCAATCCGTTGATCGAGTCCGCCTTCGACAAAGTGATCATCGGTTACTCGGAAGAGAAAATCGCGCGGGAACTCGGAGCCGACATCGGAGAATTCGCGCATCCGGCGCTGCTTGATTCCATGGGTGTCGAGCCCATTGGATCCGACTTGATCCGAGTCGCCTGGCTCTACACCGCACGCGGCTGCCCGCTGAAGTGCACGTTCTGCCAGACGCCGGCTTTTGCGGACTCGGTCGTGGAGACGCCGCTGGACAGCATCGACAGGGTATTGCGGCAGTACAAGAGGAGCGGCGTGCAGCTCGTGCAGATTTTCGACGAGAACTTCGGCATCGCCCACCAGCATTCGCGCGAGGTGGTCGGGCTGCTGCGAAAGCACGACCTGCCGTGGGGCGTCATGACCAGATCCGATATTCTGAAGGCGAACTTCGATGAATGGCATGACAGCGGCATGATGGCCGTCGTCATCGGGATCGAGGCCATGAATTCGGACTCGCTGCGTGATATCCGAAAGGTCCTGTCCGTCGAGCAGACGACCAGCATGCTGCAGATGCTCCATCGCCGCGGCGTGGTGGCGACCGGCACCTACATGGTTGGATTCGAACGCGACACGCTCGAGAGCGTGAGCCGCGATTTTCAGGAACTCAGCCGCCTTCGGCCGGACTTCATCAAGCTGTATGTCGTGACGCCGTATCCAAAGACTCCGTTGTGGGACCACATCGAGAAGATCTACGGCATCGATTGCTCCGACTGGTCGAAGTTCAATGGACGGTATCTTGTCTGGAACCACCCGTACTTGAGTCGCGCGGACGCTCAGAGAATACTGGTGCACGGCTATCGCTTGTTCAACTCGGAAGAGCACGTGCTTCGATTCGTTTCCAAGGTTCACCGCCGCCTAGTGGAGCGGGGAGGCCCGTTCGCGGCACACTCGTTCTTCTTTTCCGGTCTCCGGGATAAGTTGCACAGCAGGGTGGGGTGGAAAACCTCAGTGGGGTGACGTGGGCCTGCTTCAGGGCTGGGGGGAACATGAAGAATCCGAGGGCGCTCTTCACGACGGCGTACCGCTCCGATGAGCCATATGATTGGGTCCGTTTCAACACGAAATGCCGTATCCGGCTGACTCAGCCGCGCGTGATGTGTCCCGGCTTGCGGTTCATCAAGGAGAATCTTCCTCAGATCCAGATCCTGGAATTCCCGTCGCAGCAGGAGTTCGGCCGTGTCCTGCGCCAGGGCTGGGATGTGGTCGGCTTCTCCTTTTTTACCTTCGAGACGGCTGAAATCCTGAGAATGGCGGACTGCGCCAGGAAGGCGGGCGTTCGCGAGCTGTGGGCCGGCAACTACGGAGCGCTAAACCCGCTGATCGCCTGCGCGTTTGACAAGGTGATGATCGGGTACGCTGAAGCGCAAATAGGGGAGCAGTTCGGTGCCAGCGCGGGGGAGTTGGCGCCTCCTGCGCTGATCGATAACTTCGGGATCGTGCCCCTGGGCGCTGAACTGATTCGCACTGGCTGGCTGAGCACCGCGCGCGGCTGCCCCATGAAGTGCACATTCTGTCAGACTCCATCGTTCGCGAGCCGTGTTGTGACGCTCTCGCTGGACAGCATCGAGCGGGCGCTACGGTACTACAAGAAAAACAGCGTGCGTCTGATCCTCGTGTTCGACGAGGATTTCGGCATCGCCCGTGAGCATTCGCGCGAAGTGGCGGTGCTGCTACGGAAGTCCGGACTGCCTTGGGTGGTTGGAACGCGGTCGGACATTCTCGAGGGCCGCTTCGATGAATGGTATGAAAGCGGGATGGTCGGCGTGAATCTGGGCGTCGAATCGATGGATCCGGATTCATTGGTGGACGTTCGGAAGGCGCTGTCTATAGACCAGACGATCAGGACGATGGAGAAGGTCAATCGCCACGATTGCGTGATGATCGGGTCGTATATGATCGGCTTCGAGCGCGACACCGTTTCGAGCGTCACACGGAACCTTCGGGAACTACGCCGGTTGAGGCCGGACTTCATGAAGGTTTTCGTGCTGACCCCGTTTCCCAAGACGCTGTTATGGGATCACGTTGAGCGCCAGTACGGAATCGATTGTTCCGACTGGTCCAAATTCAATGCGAAGCACCTGGTCTGGAATCATCCGCAATTGAGCGAAGCGGACGCCCAGGCACTCCTGAGCCAGGCGTACCGTTTGTTCAACTCGGAAGATCACGTGCTTCGATTCGTTTCCAAGATCCACCGCCGCCTGATGGAGCGAGGGGGGCCTGCTCGCACACACTCGTTCTTCCTCTCCGGGCTCCGGGATAAGTTACATGGTGGAATATTCATGGAGCACTCAGTTGAATGCGAGACGGCCTATGATGCATAACCTCGCCTTTATCCTCGAGACGTCCAGGCACGTTGAGCCCTTCGGCGATCATGTCTCGGACACACTCATCAATCACAAGCCGCTCAGGGAGCGCCAGGAGGATGCTCTCACGGAACTCGGCTTCGCAGTGCGCCGGATCTCGCGAACCGAACAGATCGCCGCCGCTAACTGGCCGTGCGTGCTGTGCAGAGATGACGTGTTCTTCAACTCGGCGTGCCTCCGGGAATTCCTTCGGCTGTCGAGAAAGGCACCCGGCTCGACGCAGTGCGCGATCTCGAAAGAAACCGCGTTTGCGCGGATCTTCTTGCCGTTCCAGGAGGACGAAACGTCCGATGTCGTGAGGTTTCCTCTCTACTGCCTGAGAGGTCCGAATCCTGCGGAGGCGGTTGCGACCGCGATCGACGTACGCGAGCACAAGCTGCCGTTCTATATTCCTCCGCACATGAGGGGCGCGGATCAGACCGTGCTGCCAGCCTGTGTGCGGCCACTGATTCAGATCCGGCACGCCGTAGACGTTCTCTTTGCGAACGTCGCGTGCGTACATGCGCGGTTCGCGGAGGTGCTCGATTCGGCGGCGCGTCGGTTGCTTCTCGGACTGCGTGCCCTTTCCTTGCAGCCAGCGCGGGTGCTGACGCACATGAACCGAATCGGACCGGGTTGCGACATTCATCCCACGGCTTGGCTGGAAGGCGCCGAGATTGGCGCCAAGGTCCAGATCGGAGCGAACGCCGTGATCCGGATGTCCTCGATCGGCGACGGCTGCCAGATCGGCGACGGCTCCGTGGTGAAGCACTCGGTGGTCGGCAGCGGCTCGGTGCTGTTCGACGACCTGACGCTGGGTTTCGCTGTCTGCTATCCAGAGACGTTCCTGATCCACGGACCTTACCACTTGAGTGTGTTCGGCAGGTCGTCCGCGATGTTCGCCACCATTCTGGATGACTTCCGCCTGGACGGAAAGCCGATCCGGCTCGAGATCGACGGCAGGCTGGTGCAATTTCCGTTTCCGTTCATCGGCAGTTTTATCGGCCACCGCAGCCGCGTGGCGGGAGGGTCCATTATCAGCCCTGGCCGAATCATCCCGAATGACCTGCTGATCTTCCCACCGGCGGAGGGAACCCTGAGCCGGATAGCATCCAACGTCCCTCGGGGCGTCCCCCTGTTTATTCAGGATGGGAACCTCCGGGAGGCGGCCCGCAACGCGTCAGGCGAAGCCGCTCGAAGTGCTGAAGGAGAACTACGATGAACCGGACCACAAAAGCCCTCCATTGTCGCATCAACGCGGCTGACGCGCGCTCGTCAGTTACGCCCCTTTATCAGTGCAGCGCGTTTCAGGCAGGTTCGCCCTACTTCTATACGCGAAAAAACAATCCTAACATTGCCGAGTTCGAAGCTGTCATTGCCACCTTGGAAGATGCCCGGTACGCCGTCGCCGTAACTACCGGCATGGCCGCGCTCTCGACGGCGCTGCAACTCCTGTCTCCGGGCGATACCCTTGTCGTGAACAAGGATATCTACGGCTGCAGCTACAAGTTGTTCCAGCGGGTGGCCGCCCGCATGCAGTTCGTGCTGAAGACCCTCGACCTTTCCAGCCGGGCAAACATCGGTGCCGTGCCGGAACGGACGCGGATGGTGATCTTCGAGACCCCCACCAACCCGTTCTTGAAGACCGTCGACATTGCCGCCGTGGCAGAAGAGGTAAAGGGAAAGAACCCCGACTCGCTCATCCTGGTGGACAACACCTGGGCCACGCCGCTGTTCCAACACCCGCTCGCCCTGGGCGCCGATATCTCGATGCACAGCGCCACAAAATACTTCTCGGGGCACAGTGATGTCATGGGCGGAGTGCTGCTTACGGATCGGGCAGATCTTCACGAAGAGCTGCGCAGCACGCGCTTCTATCACGGCACCGTCCTGGACCCGCATAGCGCATGGCTCCTGCGCCGCAGCATGCAGACGTTTGCGATGCGGATGAAGCACCACCATGAGGTCGCGGCGGACATTAAAGGTTTCCTCGCGACCCGCCCGCAAGTCGCCCATGTGTACTACCCAGCGATCGACGGCTGCCAGCTTACAGGTTATGGCAGCCTGATCTTTTTCGATCTGCGGGAAGACCTAGCGGACTACTATGATGTGTTCACCGCGAACCTGAAGCTGTTCGACACAGGGACGGGAATGGCGTGCGTGACCTCCATGGTCGCCCAGCCCTACACCGGGAGTCACGCTTCGATGACGCCAGAGGAAAAAGCGGAGATGGGCCTCGATCGGAAGCTTGTGCGGCTGAGTCTAGGTTTGGAAGACCCGGACGACCTCAAGGAGGATCTGGCAAATGCTCTGGATGCAATGGAGGGGAAAGTGGTCCAGACCCTGTCTCGCAGTGCGTAATCCGGCCTTTGCGAGTGCGTTAGTAGTTGCTCTCCAGAGAATCGGTTTATGAGAGGACACCGCAGTGCTGTCCGGCGGTTGCTTTTCGTTCTCTCGCGGGCCATCCGACACTTGAGCGGACCGGTTCTCGGCGCCCTCGCGAGGCGCCTGGGGATCTGGCGTAGCCGCGTGCCTGCCTCGTCTGCGGCTGAACACCTCAGGCTGTTCCTGCAGGAAGTGGATGGGGCCTTCCTCAAGCTGGGGCAGATTCTGGCAATGCGCGTGGACTTTTTACCCGAGGAGTACATTCGAGAGCTTCTGAAACTGCTTGATGCGATTCCTCCGTTCGATCCTGAGATCGCCAAGAGCATCGTCGAAGACGATCTGCAGGGCCGGATTCCGGATATCTTTCAGACCTTCAGCGACGCTCCGATCGCCGCTGCCTCGTTCGGCCAAGTCCACGCGGCGACTCTCCCGAACGGCGCCAACGTCGTCGTCAAGATCCAGCGGCCATCGGTGCCGGACACTATCGCGGCCGACTTGAAGCTGTTTCGTTTCGCCGCTTTCCTGATCGATGCCACTGGCCTGACAGGCCGAATGCCGTTGAAACCGGTCTTCGAAGAATTTGCCGATTGGACAAGAGACGAACTGGACTACAGGATCGAGGGAAGCCATGTTCAGGAAATCCACGACAAGGCTGCCGGATGGAGGCTCGAACGAATTCCCAAGGTGTACTGGAGCCACACCTCGTCGAGAGTGCTAACCCTAGAGCGACTGGAGGGACTCTGGGTGAAAGAGATCATCGAGCGCCTCCAGCGAGACAAGGAATGGGTGCTCGAAGCCCTCGCCAAGCGGAACACGACTCTGTTCGACATCTCGCAGAATCTTTTCCGGAACACGCTTCGCCAGATTTTTGTGTACGGCATCTTCCATGCCGATCCGCATGCCGCCAATCTGCTGGTAATGAACGACGGCGTCATCGGCTATGTAGATTTTGGAATCACTGGCCGGATCACGGACGACTCCAAGAAATCGCAGGTCAGAGTCCACGTGGCGCTGGAATCGGGAGATGTGAAACGGTTCTTTACAGCGGTCCTCGAGTTGATGGATACGCCCTATTTTGCGGACCTGCCGGCCTTCGAGAGGGACCTGAAACGGCTCTATCTCCGGTGGCTGACAGCACAATGGATGGGCGGCCGCGGCAACCTTCAGGACAAGAGCTTCGCTCGCATGATGCTTGGAATCAACCGTGCGGCTCAGCGGAGCGGGGCAGCTCTGGGCAGTGCGGAGGTCCGCGTTTTTCGCGCCCTTGCGACGGTTGATGCGGTACTCCTTCAGTTTGCCCCGGATCTCGACCTTCGTTCGGAGCTGCGCTACTTCTTCGGCGCTTACATGGCACGAAGACTGGTGGCTCAAGACGTGCCGCGGCTACTGCACAGGCTCCCGGAAGTTGTGGACATCCTCTCCCACCGCCTGGATGCGGAAGTGAGTTTTAGAAAGGCGTACGTGAGCCGCTCCAGGCGAACGCTGGGAATCATGTTCCAGGTGCTCGGCATTGGGAGTCTGGTTGTCGCAGGAGTGTTGGCGATACTGCCACAGTTCGCTCATCCCGTCCTGACCCGGCTGCACCTTGGCCGCGGGCAGGCGGTCTTGCTCAGCCTGTTGGCAACTGCTTGGTTCGCATGGCTCTCGCATTTGCTCAAGCTTCGCAGCGTGGTCGCCGGTGTGCCGGTCGAGGAGTTGAGGGCTGCGCGTCGGAAGGGCGGTGGTGGATGGCCACCATAGTCGGAAGAACTGCGGAGTGCTGCTTACGGAATCGGAAAGATAGATATCTGTTCATTGCCTTGGGCGTAGAGGTCGGATCGTCGGCATGGTTTGAATCAGGCCAGAAACACCGTGTTTTAACCATGGGGCGGCGACCAGAGCATGTTAGCCCAGCCCGTATCAGGCAGGTCCGCGGCATTAGAAACGCCAACCTACAAAAGGCGATGTCTTATATGACTTCCGCGGACTTAGGCAGCCCCCGCGGTCTTGTACGTTGTTAAAGAACCAATCCGAGCTGGAGGTGTGAGATGAAAAAGGAAATCAAGCACAGACAAGAGATCGTTCGCTTCGGAAAGCTGTTGCATGAGCGGGGTTACGTTGCCGCTACAGATGGCAACCTCTCGGTACGGTTCGGCCCACAGTCCATCCTGATCACTCCATCGTGCATAAGTAAGGGCATGATGCGGCCACAGGATATGGTAGTCGTCGATCTGCAAGGACGCAAACTCGCTGGATGGCGGAATGTGTCCAGCGAGATTGCCATGCACTTGCTGATCTACAAGCTGCGCGAGGACGTGAATGCCATCGTGCACGCTCACCCACCAGTTGCCACAGGATACGCCGCGGCTGGAATTTCCCTGAATCCGGCTCTCGTCTGCGAAGCGGTGATCGGGTTGGGAGACGTTCCGCTGGCCAAGTATGCGATACCTGGCACACCCGAGTTGGCGGACACCCTAGCTCCCTTCATTCCGCATCATCAGGCCGTCCTCATGGCCAACCACGGTGTCGTCACCTATGCGGAGGATTTGCCCCGAGCCTACATGAAAATGGAGTCCGTGGAGCACTTTGCTAGGATCGCACTCGTCAGCAAGCTGCTGGGACAACAGCATTTGCTTACCGCTGATGAACTCGACCAACTCGTCGTAGCACGGCAGAAATATCAACGTAAGAGTGCACACGCGCAGGCACTCGTCTTTTCGCCATGAAGTAGGACCTTCTATGATTGGCGTAGGAAAGGGCGGGCCCTGCAAAGTGCGCAGTCCGTGAGCCTGTGCTACACAATAATTCCATCGGGACTCAGGACCGTGCAACTCACGTGAAGTATTAAGTTCCCCTTACTCCTGGCTGTGGTGGGTGGTAGTGCTAGAAGGTCTCATGAGATTTGGGCTCATTTGGCTGGGACTCAGCAGACGAGCGAGAGGTAGCCAGAAACTCCGTGACGTCAAGCTGAAATGGCATGAAACGTGCTCTCACCATGTCAATCCGGAAGCATTGTCCCAGGCGTGTTCACCACACCCGTGCTCGCGAAACACTCAAAGTCGTTCTTGCTCATCGACTGCATCTCGGTCGGCGTCGACTGAATGCAGCGTGATACTTCTCAACGCTCACGGAGATGCTGACGCACAACCGCCGACTATCGAGTTGTGCAGGAAAGGAAAAACTTGCGACTCACCGCTGGAAGAGCCCGCCTTACGTCTAACTAGAGACCTCCCCAAACCTTCTGCGGCAGTGGGGTATTTCTAACGGTTGCCGCGTCGACCGAGCTCTTCGGTCTGCCGATAGCTGAGGTGAATCCGCGAAGTCCATGTTCGATCGATCGTCAGGCTGTCAGTTAATTAAAGCATAGTATGCACCTTGCCCTAATGCCCCATACCTGCGTATTGTTGCCGAGTGAGATTTCCGCGATGTAGTGGAATTCTACTGCACTTCACTTCTCTACCCAGTCGCTTCGGCATCGAAAGAGAATCCAACCCAAAGCAAGATCGTTGGCCCTGCTCTCGATCACCGAAGCCTTCGATCCGATTTACTCAGTTCTTTGGGAAGCCCCGATCGCTGCTTTGGAACTCATAGACTCCGCTGGGCCAGCGGGCATTCCTGTCGCGCGGTTGCGTCCCATATATGAAAGGGCCGCTGCTCGCTTCCCAGAAATTTATGACGGGTGCAGTTTTTTGCAGTGGCTTCAGTTCCGGGAAGAGACTCAGCTGGTCTCATGGCATGCATACAAGGCAGTGCTTACCCTTGACGGACAGGCTCTTCTGAGGTTCTGATTTGTGACCGACGCAATGGTGGAGGCGTGAGACGAGACGCTCTGAACTCCTCGGAGCGACGCGGCAGATGGTCAGGGCAAGGATTCCCGGTTTTCAGGCAGCGGCTTTGAGCTCTGCTGCACGCCGCTCTTTCCCGCTGTATTCAGTCATGGCTTCGCCCGGCCATTTGAGCGAAACATAAGTGGGAGGTCCAACGAAAAACGCAATTCGCTGTCCCGGTGCGGCATGCCGGAGCTGTTCACAGAAATCGATCACCTGTCCGGGAAGCTGAGAGCCAACGTCCAGCAAGACCCAGTGGTAGGTTTTTCGTTGCCAAAGAGAACGACTATCGGCCAGCCCCCGGGCCACGTCTACTTGAAGTCCATGGGCTCTTAGTATGCTTGCCCGCAGCGTTTGCTTAGACTCGGAGCCACCAACCAGAAGGACTTTTTGCCCCCAAAAGTGCTCATGCATTATTGCGGCAGCGCTCTTCACGCCAGGCCTCTCCGGCAAGAATACTTTCTCTCGACACATGGGCGCTTTCCGGATAGGAACGATGGGAGAGTCTCCTCCACCTAGTCTACAACCACGCAGGAGCAGAGTAGGATTCTCCTGTAGAGACCGAACATGACCTCGGTTGCGCCGCTATCGGCTATTCAAGTGAAGGAGGTGTCCTGTGACTACCTATATTATTCTGAGTCGCTTTTCCCCCGAAGCATTCGAGGATCCCAAGAATTTTAGGGACTTGGCTTCCGCGGTGTCGGCGAAGATCAAGAAGCAGTGTCCGGATATCGTCTGGAAGGGCAGCTTCGCAACCTTAGGACGTTTCGATGTCGTCGACCTCGTCGAAGCAGAGGACCCAAAGCAAATCGAGAAGGCCGCAATGATCATCCGTGCTTATGGGCATTCGATGACGGAAACACTGGTCGCAACTCCGTGGAAGGAGTTCCTGGCTACGCTGTGATGTCCCATGGAGGACGCATATGCCCCAGGTTGTGGCAAAGAAGCTGGGGATCGACTTGTCTTCGCGGAAGGAGGGAGAGCTGTTCAAGTGGTTTCTGGCCTGCCTGCTCTTTGGCAAGCCGATCCAGCAAGAGATCGCCGAGCGGGCATACACCCGACTGGTGTCTGAGGGCCTGCGGAGCCCGGATGCAATACTCAACGCGGGCTGGGACAACCTGGTCGAACTGCTCGACGAAGCACACTATGTGCGTTACGACTTTTCTGCCGCCACCAAGCTGCTGGAAGTGTGCCAGGAACTTAAGCAGCGCTACGGCGGTATCACAGAACTGATCGCGCAGACAACGCATGGTTCGGAGCTCTCTGCCCGGCTGCAGGAGTTCAAGCACATCGGTCCCGTCACCGCCCGGATCTTCACACGCGAGGTAGGGCCAATCTGGTACGGCTCCCGCAGGTCGATTCGCCCCGTGTGAGGGTGTGCTCCTATCCAAGAGCAGATCAGGCGACAGACAGGCGTGCTCAGGGGACAACAACTTCGCAGAACAGGCTCGAACCGTCTACTTCGATGATGTTCGGGACAAAGCCGAGAACAGCAGCCATGTTCCTGAAGCATCCGGCGTCTGCAGTTGTGGCGCGAAAGCCGTCGTTGCAGACAATTATGCCATTGCCCGTGGCCCGATAATCGATCTCGCCTATTAGTCCGTGTTCAGCTTGGATCTCAAACCACTTGAGACGTTCCTCCCAGAAGCGGTCGGAATAGCTGGAGAAAAGGACAACACCCGCGGGCCGAGTCACACGAACAGCCTCTGCGAAGAGCTGCTGCTGATCAACCCCGAAGGCGGCGATCCCATTCTGGATGCAGATTGTCAGATCGAAGGCGTGATCCCGAAAAGCCATGTGCGTAGCGTCCATCGCTACGAGGTGGAGCGAGTTCTTGCGCTCCAGGAAGTCCGCAGCCATGCGCAAACTTGGAATCGAGGTATCGATTCCGACCAAAGTGCGCACCCGGGGTAGGAGCCGCCGAAGCACTCTTCCATAACCACACCCGAGTTCCACGACCGCCATGGAGGAAGACGTTTTCTGAAGTACGAAGTCAACTTCCGCTTCGAGGTAGGCCTTCGCCCTGGCTGGGGCTAAGTCGTAGCAGGCGCGGAGGCGCTCGCCGGAAAGCCTCTCAGTGTAGTAGCCAGGCATGAGGAGAAGTCGGACACTGCGCGACTACGCGCGCCAGCTTTCTAACCAGGGGCCCGGATCGGCTTAGATCTAGACGCGATACCACTCGTCGCGGGTCAGTGGCAAACCATTCTGCCTGAGCAATGGCTTGGCCCGCAGAGTCAGGTATACGGTATACGTTCAGACGACCGCTCCGGAATCCATGCGCCGCGCCAATCATGTAGAGGCGCCATATGTGGTAAGCGACGGCGTCCCGCCCCGCCTCGGTTCATCTGCCTTGGGTGGGCCGTCGCACGACGCCGCAGCGCCACCGCGACACTTGCCGAGGGAATATCTGTTCGTGGCAACGAACCCGTACAGTAGCCGCCCTAGTTGGCGAAATGGGAATCGGTGCCCCAGCACGCCAATGAGCCAAGTGGACGGGAACAAACGCGCCAGACAGGCGACGGCATCCCCGCCGATATGAATTTCGCCTTCGGGGGTGACGACGGGCAACCGCCGCAGGCATTCATCCATTCGCAGCCGGGGATCGACCGCTGATAAGACCTCCGCGCTGATGGGCAGGCAGATCGTCTTGTTCTCGCGGTCGAGCGTCTTCAGCCACGACACGAAAGCCTGACAAATCTCGCACTGCCCGTCGTAGAGCACCCGGTACGCTACCTTTGTACCGTGCTGCTCGTCAGGCTTTTCGGCGATGTCCTCGACAGGGTATCCACGCATGGCGGGAATGTTAGGTCGGGCGGGAGGGAAAGGTCAATCGCAGCGCAGGAGAGAGCTATTGCAGCTTCGCGTACTCAGCCTTGGCTTGCTTCAAGATCGGGATGTCGGGGTCGGCGTCTTTCAATGCGGACTCTGGTCTCGCTGCGCCAAAGACTGGCCGACCTCGGTCGCCACGATGGCGACAAGCAGTTGAGTGCTGAGGTGAGTCTCCCAAAGTGTCACAGGAACGGGGGGTATCTGTTTCTGGTGCGCCCGTCCTCCGTGCTTCTCTCCCCAGCCCTGCTCCCCGAATTCCCGCTGAATAGCCTTGCGTGCGGCTGATCTACTGTGCACAATTCAGGCTGCAATCTGTACGTGGAGGCATGCCATGGCGAAGGTAAAGCAACTCACGGTGGCGCTGGAGAACCGGCCCGGCACACTGGCTCATGTGGCAAACGTTCTCGCCGATGCGAAGGTGAACGTCTTGGCTCTTCTGGGCAGCACGGCGGGAACGCAAGGATCGGTGCAGGTTGTCGTGGACAACGTCAACAAAGCCAAGAAGGCTCTGGGCGGGACGGGACTCTCGTACACCGAAGGCACGCTGGAGCAGGTCGAACTGGCGAATAAGCCCGGCGCCCTAGCGGAACTGGCCGGGAAGCTGGCGAAGAAGGGCATCAAC
>JAIQFO010000004.1 GCA_020073215.1 Terriglobia bacterium
GCGATGGTGCTGAATAGTCTGGGTGGCGTGTTGCAGCGCCAGGGCAAGTTCGATGATGCCGTGGACGCTTTTCGGCGCAGTTACGATCTTCTGGTGAAGCTAGGTGACGAACGTGGACAAGCGATGGTGCTGAATAGTCTGGGTGGCGTATTGCAGCGCCAGGAATACTTTTCTGAGGCGTGCGCCGCTTATGAGAAAAGCGTGGTGCTTGGTCGCAAACTCGGCGACAAACGTCATCTCGCGATCGTTTCCACAGCGTTGGGAAAGTTTCACCTCGCCCAAAGTCGGCCAGTCGAAGCTATTAAAGCTCTTGACGAGGCTTTCGATCTGGAGATTGGTTTTCGCAACCAGCGCGGAGTGAAAATTGTTGTGGGGAGCCTTCTGAGAGCTCTTCACGCTGCTGGTGACCGTCAACATGCGATCAGGGTCTGTGAAGCGGCCCTGAGCCTTATTCCAAGCGACACGTTTCTGCGCAAGAATCTAGAACGATTGAAGAAGACTACCTAGGCTTGCCGCTCCAGTTTCTCCACGGCGCGTTCCAATCTCGCGCGCGTGGCGGGGTGGACGCGGTCGCCCTGAAGGAATCGCTCAATGGCATGTTGAGATGCTCCGGATTGCCGCATGAGCGGCCGCACACCAAATTTGCCCGCTCTGAGGCTGAGACCAGGATCGGCAGCCCGAGTCTTGGACGTTTGGTGTGAAAGATATTTGATAGGCCCGGCATTTTCGAGCACACCGACATCTTCACCTTCTTGCGCTCTTCGCTCAATCTCTTTTCCGATAAAGACAAATGGTGTCATCGCTCTAATCGGACGACGCAACAAAAGTCCTCTGGTGTAGGCCTCGCAGGGCCCACCATCGGGTGACAGTGATTTGTCTTCCGGATGGAGGTAATGACGCCAGATGACACTTGAAAGAGTCTGGCGGGTGGGCCACATTAACGCGGGAAGTATAACGCGGGTTTGTCTTGAAACGCCGACTGAAACGAACCGGGGGTGCGCCACTTCTCGCGCTTTTCGAGAAGTGGCTCTGAGAGTCTTTCATCACTATTAGGCGGTGTGCGCCATCACCGCGCCAACCTTTTTGCGCGGCTACTCTGTGGTCATGCGGCGCAATCTAAAACGCTACTACGGCGCGGGAGACCTTCATTTCATCACCTGCAGTTGTTATCGGCGGCAGCCGTTGCTCGGCACCGCGCACCGTCGTGACCTGTTGCTGACCGTGCTGGAGCAGATGCGCAGGTGCTATCAGTTCGTCGTCGCCGGTTACGTGGTCATGCCCGAACATATTCACCTTCTAATCAGCGAGCCGCAAGGGAAGACTCCTTCGACCGTGATCCAGGTTCTCAAACTGGGATTTGCGCGACGCGTTCTGGCGCAGGCAAGGCGACGACGCAATCCGGCGCAAGCTATCCTCTTCGACCACATCCCGCAACACATCTGGCAGAAACGCTTCTACGATTTCAACGTATGGACGGAACATAAACGCATCGAGAAACTCCGCTACATGCATCGGAATCCGGTGAGGCGCAGTTTGGTGGCGTCACCGGAACTCTGGCGTTGGAGCAGTTTCCGCGCCTACTTCCTGGGCGAGGCCGGTCCAGTGCGAGTCAACGAGTGGGAGGTGCTCAAGATGAAGATCCGACCTCCGGCCGCGTAACGCGGAGTCGAATGCTGTCGGCGGTTCGGCGGGTCACTTCTCGAAAAGCGCGAGAAGTGGCGCACCCCCAGTTATCTCGGTAAAGGTCAAAACACAAACCGGCGTTAAGGTGGCCCACCCGGCCTAAGAGTTGCTTACTTCCCTGCCAGCTTCTTCGCGATCTCTTCCACGATCTTCGGGCGAAGATCGGCCATTACGCTGTCCACGATGCTGGCAATCGTGCGGGCGTCGGTGACGGACGCCGAGCCCGACCCCTCCGCCGCCGCCGCCATGGCCTTAGGAGCCTGTTCGACCGCGCACTCAGCCAGTTTCGCCGCTTCCACCACGTCACCCGTCGCGGCGGCGCTGGCTGGCGCGGTGTGAATCCGATGCCAGTTGGATTTTCCCGATTTCGCTTTCCCGTCCGTTCCCATGAATTCCTGCCCCCCGGCTTCTGAGTTCGAATCTTGATTCCTTGACCCTGCCGTCGCCTCGTCGACCGGCTCTCCAATCTGTTCCGCCGCGGCCTTGATCTCGTCCCGATCCACCGCCTCCGCGAAGGTCGCGGCCGCAGGCTCCTCCGCCGCCGCAATTTTCTCGGGGAAACTGGTTCGTTCGGCTTCGATCTTCTCTGGCTTGATCTCTTTTTCCGGCTCCGACTCGGCCCTTTCCACTGCCGGAATCGCTGGCTCCGAAACCGAGGCCCTCACCTCTGCCGGTGCTTCCACGACCGGTGTTTCGGCGGCCGTGGTCTCTGCACCATGCTCAACCAAACCATGTATCCCGGAACCCTCTTCCGCGGAACCAGGCTCGGCCGCCGGCTCGTCCACAGCTTTCACACTCGCCACCACCTCTGCTTCCGCCAGCCGGTTCTCAACCGCAGCCGCAATCGCCTTTACTCCGGTGATCCGCACGGGTTCAATTTCTGCTCCCGCTGTTGCGGTAAACGCGTGGAACATCTCCGCTTCCAGCGAAATCGCTGCTTCCTCCGGACTCAATGTCATCGGCTCCGCCACCCACCGCGAGCCAGTTGCCACCAAGGTCCCCTGCGACGGCCCCGCATGACCGGTGGCGGGTGTCAGCAGGCGCAGCGCTTCGGCCAGATCCGCATCGCTCGGCGCTGCCTCTTCTGCCTCCGTCGGCTCCTGCTCTTTAACCGCGACCGCGACCGGCGGCGCAGCCTCCTCCGCCTTCAACTCTTCAGCTGGTTTCCCTTCAGTCTTTTCCTCGGCCTTGTCTTCCTTCGCCGGCTCAACCGCGGTCGCCGCCGATGCGAATATCGGCTCATCGTCCCGGTCCACGGGCGCGGGTTCCTCCGCGAAAAGGGCAGTATTCACCACAGTTGCTGCAACCGGTGCCGCGTCGCCGCCGACCGGGGCAACTTCGGTAGCTGGTTCCACGTGCGAGACCGGATTCTCGACTTCTCGGTTAGCCTCGACCGCTAATGCCGGGGCGTCGACGGCTGCCGCTGCCGGCTCGACCATCTCAGCCGCGGGTAGCGCGGGAGTTTCCAGCGCTTTCGCCTCTTCCGCTTTCTTCCCCTCGGCCGCAGCCGCGGGCAATCCCACCTCGGTCTTGATCGCACACTCGGCGGTCTTGATCGCACACTCGGCCGCAGGAGCCTCAACCGGGCGTGCTTCTTCGGCCACGGGCGCGGCATTCTGAGCCGGAAGCGGCGCATCGAGTTTCGCGACCAGCGCGCTAAGCGCATCCAGCTCTTCCGGCGTGATGTCCCGCGGAATATCTGGAACCAGCGCTGACGCCGGCTCCGGCGGCGCCTTCACTTCTAAGACTTGGTCCGACTCCTTCTGGCTCTTCCCCTTCCGGAAATTCCGGAAGGTCGCTCCAGTGGCAAAATCCTCTCGTTCCGGTTCCGGCTCTTCTTTCTTCTTCTTCGACGGAAAGCGCAGACGGCTCTTCCATCCAGTATCGAGGTCGGTGTTACTTTCCGCCGGCTGGGGTACCACGCGGTCTTCGAGGCGCATGATCGCAGTCAGCAACTCGCTGGCCTCAAAAGGCTTTACGATGTGAGCGTCGGCCTTCACACGGCGCGCTTCTTCCGGCTTGAAAGGTTCCAGCTTGCCCACCGTCAGCAACACCGGAATGTGCGACGTTTCGCTCGAATCTTTCAGACGCTGGCAAACTTCCAGCCCACTGTAGCCGGGCATGTAAACGTCCAGCACGATCAGATCTGGTTTCAGTTCGGTGATCCGCTTCAAAGCGGCCGATCCGTTATTGACAGTGACCACGTCATACCCGGCATCGGCCAGGATCTTTCGCCCCATGTTCTGGGCTGTCACACTGTCATCGGCGAGCAGTATTTTCCGCGCCAAGCGTCATCCTTACGCCAAAAAAGGAGAGATAACGCGAAACTACCTTGTCCCTCAACCTAAGTCAACGATTCCGCGCAGGTAACCGGTTACGACCGTTCCTAGTCTGTTGGGGAATAGGCTATGTTCCAGGTTGTTGTGCCTTTGGTAATCTCAACCGGCGGGATCTGGCGATCCAACTGCCCCCTCAGCCGCGAAGCGGCGTAAGAATGCAGCCCACGACGCAAGCCGTGGGAAAAGTGGGAGCCGACAAGCCCCGGAAGGGCGAAAGAGCGGTCCTCACGACACACTCTTGAGTGCAATTCGCGTGGACAGCCGGGGCGGCTGTCCCGACGGGAGTTTTCTAGAACGGGTTCAGTTTTCCCAAACCCTTCTTCTTTTTCTTCTTGCTTGAAGAAATATCCGCCAGCTCCTCGTTTTTCGCTGGCGCGCTCGAAGAGGCAGAGCTCGACGTCCCGCCACCGTTCTCCAGTTGGTTGCTCTGTTGCAGCGGAGGAAGCGCGTTCGGATCGGCCGCCACGTTCGGCTTCAGTTCGTTCGGATCCGCCACATTGGGCTTCAACTCCGCTGCCGCCGGCTCCTGCGCCGCAGGCTGGTCCGCCGCGGGCGCCGCCGCCGGCTCTGCCGTTGCCGTGGGAGCATCCGAACGCGGCACCTCCTGGTTCGGCCCTACGGTTCCGCTCACGGTCTCCGCACTCACCTTATTCCCGCCGCCCATGCCCCCCAGGTTGGTCACTCTCTTCACCACGTCCGTCGCTGTCACCGGCGCCGCGTCGACCATCGTTGGCTCGCCCACGTGCGCGGCCTTGGCCACGTCCGGATGTTTCTCGAAGTTCCCCAGCATATTCGACATGATGCCGGCCTGCTGTCGGCTAGCCTCTTCCTTCTTGTTCTGTTCGAGCGCCGCCCGCGTCGGCCGCGGTACCGGCTGATGCAGCGCCTCCAGCCGCGCCTTCGCATCCAGCGCCCGGCCCATCGCCGGATACCGCTTGATGATCCTCCCGTAGGCTTCCGATGCATCCGCGGTCAAGCCCTCGATCATCTTTCCTTTGGTGACTTCGTTCATGCGCCCGTTCTTCCGGATCGATTCGATCTCGCCTTCGTACGATTGCCCCAGCAGGTATAGCGCCTCATCCGCCCCGCTGTACAACGGATACCGGTCCACCAGTGTTTTCAAACGAGCAATCGCCGCCGGATACGCCAGCCGCAGATAATAAAATCGCCCGATGCCGAACTCGCGGTCCGCCAGCACTTCCTGCACTTCCCGCAGCCGCTGTTTCGCCTGCGGCAACAGCTTGCTGTCCGGATACTCCATGATCAGCGACCGGTATTCCTCCTCCGCCCGCATGGCGTGGGTGTAGTCGCGGTCCGCCTTTTCCATCTCCTGATAATGGATGTTCGCCACCTTCAGCTGCGCCTCGGCCGCCTCCGGCATATTGGGAAAGAACGTACGGAAATCCTTGTACTCGATCTCAGCCTGCTGCATCGCCGTCGTGCCGCCCTCGGCGTACCACGAATCCGCCACCGACAGCTTGGCCCGCGCGATAAACTCCGAATCCGGATAGGTGTTGATCAGCGTCTGCAGCGTCATCCGCGCTACGTCAAAGCGGTTGTGCTTCATGGCATCCATGGCCCGGTCATACAGCACCTTGTCGGGCTGCTTTGACCCAACGTTGGCCAGCGGATTCACCGCCTTCTTGTTGGTGCATCCGACCGTTAACGCCAGCATTAAGCCGAGAAATACGAAAATAGAATTCCGACGCATAATGAGACCTCAAAACCTTTTCACAACAGAGGCACTGAGACACGGAGAAAACAAATAATAAGATCTTCTCTGTGACTCTGTGTCTCTGTGCTGGATTCAGCCTATACTCTCTGCAAACTCGCGCTCCGCGCCGCGTCCAGCAGCGCCTGCGCATTCACCTTGGCATCGCCCTCGCCGAACACCGCATTCCCCGCCACCAGAATCTCCGCCCCGGCGCGCACCACCTCCGCCACCGTGTCCATCCCAATGCCGCCATCTACTTCGATGCGGTACGAGTATCCCCGCGCCGCGCGAATTTCCGCCAGCTTCCTCATCTTGTGCAGCGTCGCGGGGATGAACTTCTGCGCTCCAAATCCAGGATTCACGCTCATCACCAGCACATAATCGACAATGTCAAGCACTTCCGCGAGCGTCTCGACCGGAGTCGCCGGATTGATCACCACCCCCGCCCGGCACTCATGCTGCTTGATCAGGTGCAGCGTCCGGTTCAAATGCCGGCACGCTTCCTGATGCACCGATATCCAGTCCGCCCCCGCGTCCGCAAACTCCGGGATGTATTGGTCGGGATTCTCTATCATCAGATGGCAGTCCAGCGGAAGTCGGGTTGCCCGGCGCAAAGATCTCACCAAAGGAGGCCCGACCGTCAGGTTCGGCACAAAATGCCCATCCATAACGTCGACATGGATGACGCTGGCACCGCCAGCCGTTGCTCTCTCCACCTGATCCGCCAGGTGAGCAAAATCCGATGCGAGTATCGAAGGTGCGAGTTCGATCAAAACAGGGTCCAGGATGTAGGGTCCGAAGCTGTGGAAATTCTAGCACGCTGAGAAGCTCGGTGCCCCAGGTTCGCGCCCGTTCTTTGGGCGCTAACCTGGGCGACGACGCGCTCACGCCGCAGGTGCCCGCCACTGCTTTTCGACCGCATCCAACCCCTCGCCCGTGCAAACTGAGAGTAGGAGGTCGGCCGATTTTATGCTGGGTACGTGCGTAACGTTTTGTGAATAGGGTCGTCGACCTATACTCGGGTCATGGCCGTGATTCGACTCATCGCAATTCTGCTGGCGGCTTCGCTCGTAACTGGACAGGAGCTTTTCCACTCCCAAAATCGGCCAATCCAACACTCCTAAACCTAAACTTCCGGTCGTCGACGACCATGCCTGTCCCGGCAAGGGTAAGACGGTTCCCAACGTGAAAATTTCGCAGGCTGACCGCATATACCGCTCGTGGCGGAACAAAGGCAAATCCATCGGCACTCTAAAGGCGGGAGGAGAAGTGACGGTACTTGGAGGGCTGAACGTGGTGCGCGAACCCGACACGGCTGTAATCAAGTATGTCGGCCCGGATGAACCTTCGTTGCTCAAGGTCGGGGACGTTGCCCTCGGTTACGGTATCCACCGAGTGGTGGGTGCAGGTCAAAACCAGCAGTGATCTTACGGGTTGGGTCCTTGCTGAAAAATTCAATCGCGACAAGCGTTGGAATGGGAATTTCTCCCATCTATGTCATTACAGGGAGGACTGAGTCTTCGTTTCTTCTCGCTCCTCCGCCAGCGCCTTCCTTACCTTCTCCACGCCCTCGCCCATCGCGTACTTCAGCTTCTCAATCCCCTCGCCGGTGACCGCGGAAATCGAATAAAGCTTCAGCTTCTTGCGAGTCGCCCACTGTTTCAGCTTCTTAACCTTTTCCGGGTTCGCCACATCGATCTTAGACGCGACCATCAAGGTCGGCTTCTTCTCCAAGTCCGCTCCAAAACTCGCCAACTCGCCCCGGATGACCTCAACGTCTTTCACCACGTCGGCCCGGCCGCTGCTGTCGGAAACATCCACCATGTGCACCAGCAGCCGCGTGCGCTCGATGTGTCGCAGAAACTGTGTACCCAGCCCCGATCCGGCGTGCGCGCCTTCGATCAAGCCCGGAATGTCGGCCACCACAAAACTCTCTTCTCTCCCTTTGTCGCCCACCATCACCACGCCCAGATTCGGTTCGAGCGTGGTAAACGGATAGTCCGCAATCTTCGGCCGCGCAGCCGAGATGACCGAGATGAGCGTTGACTTGCCCACATTCGGATATCCCACCAGTCCCACATCGGCGAGCAGCTTCAACTCCAGGCGGAAGTTGCGTTCTTCCCCCGGACGTCCGTCTTCGTGCTCGCGCGGCGCCTGGTGGGTGGAAGTGGCAAACTGTGCGTTACCGCGTCCGCCGCGTCCGCCGCGCGCGATCACAACCCGTTCATCGGCCCGCGAAAAATCGTGAACTTTCTCGCCCGTGTCCTCGTCATAAACGATCGTGCCCACCGGAACCTTCAGTACGATTCCTTCGCCATCGCGCCCGGTCTTCTTAGCGCCCTCGCCGTGCCGCCCGCGCTCGGCCTTGTATTCCGGATTAAATCGGAAATGTACCAGCGTGTTATGGCGTTCACTAGATTCCATTGAGATGTCGCCGCCCCGCCCGCCATCGCCCCCCGAAGGCCCACCCCGCGGCACGAATTTCTCGCGCCGGAACGCCATGCAGCCGTTGCCGCCATCGCCGGCCTTCACTCGAATTCTGGCTTCATCGATGAACATGATATTTAACGCAGCCCGTGTGGGGACGGGCGACCCGCCCGTCCAGCGGAGCGAAGCTCCGCAATTTCGCCAAAATGAAAAAGCCTCGACGCGAAGCCGAGGCCGCTACTGTGGCTCGTGTGGCGCCGGGGCTTCGCCCCAGCCCGCCCAATTTCCTGAAACCCTACTCCGCTTCGATCGCCTCAGGTTCGACCATCACGAACTTCCCCATTGATCCCTTATCAAGGAACTTGATCCGCCCCGTGATCTTGGCGAAGAGAGTATCGTCCTTGCCGCGTCCAACGTTCAGTCCGGGCTTCACCCGCGTCCCGCGTTGCCGGACGATGATCGTGCCGCCCGGTACCAGTTGTCCGCCGAAAGCCTTAAAGCCCAACCGCTGCGCGTTCGAGTCGCGCCCGTTTCGTGAAGTGCCTTGTCCTTTTTTATGCGCCATAAAATCAGTTCCCGGTTCTCAGTGGCCAGTTGCCAGTAATTCCCAATCTCTTTCCACCCAAAACTAAGCTGTCATCCTGAGCGGAGTTAGCTTTTCACGAAGTGAAAAGCTAACGGAGTCGAAGGACCCCTACTTCTTCTTCGCCTTCGCTGCTTTCTTCGCCGCCGGCTTCTTATGCGCCGCCTTCTTCGCAGTTTTCCCCGGCCGAGCCGAAGCTTTCACGTCTTCGGCGCCTTCGTGTGCCGGCTTCACCTTCTTCTCTTTCTTCGGAAGCTCGGGCGCTTTGAACGACTGCCCACCAAAGGCAACCTCGGTGATGCGGACCGCGGTAAAGTCCTGCCGGTGTCCGCGCAGCTTCTTGTACTGCTTCTTGCGCTTGAAGTGGAAGACCAGGATCTTGTCGCCCCGCCCCTGCTCGACCACTTCGCCCGTCACCGTCGCTCCCGACCCCGCAGGCACAACGCTGCCCGCCTCGGGAGAAACCGCCAGCACGTCGCTGAACTCGACCCGTCCGTCCGTGCCGTTTACTTTCTCAACCCGGATCACGTCGCCCGGGGCTACTCGATACTGCTTTCCACCTGCGCGGATCACCGCGTACATAAACTCTCCTTGTCGTGTGGGGACGGGCGACCTCGCCCGTCCAAGCCGAGCGCAGCTCGGCAGATACTCTAAGTATGCTTGCTGTTTTCCCGCTGCGGCTTCTGACCGGAAACGCGGCGCGGCCCCAGAACGGGTCCGCAAGTACAGGCAAACTCTACTAGTCTATCGTGCACTGTGGAAATCGGTCAAACGAAACCCGCTCGCGGTGACGTAATTCCGATTGTGTAAGAGCGAAAGGGATTTTCGTTTTGGAGATTTTCGTCTCCGCTTGCGGCGCAACTGAAACCGCGCCCCGTCAAAACAACGTAGAAATCCGATTCTTCCGGCAGCGAGTCACGGCCGGCCCGCGGCCTGACTGAGCGCCGGTGCCGGGTACTCGGGAAGCTTATTCTTCGCGGCTTGCGACCGCTTGACCTGCAGTTCGTCAAACAACAGCGCCGGGCTCGCGACGCTGAACCAGACCGGCTCGGAGCGATCTTCGACGGCGGGCGCGGTTCCGGCGGCGATCAGATCGCTGCGCAGTGAGCGGACGTCGAGATCTCCAAAGACGCCGCCGCGCACAAGTTCTTCCCGCCCATCTTTGGTCCAGATGCGGTACAGGAGCCGGGGCTCGAGTCGCGGACCCATGGTTTCCACATAGAGCCCGTAGGGCAGCTCGCGGTTCTTGCAGAGCTCGATCAACTTCGCTTTGAGAACGGCGTCCGTTTGGGGATCGGTCGATTCGAGAACGAGGTTGCCGGGATGAGGCGCAGGCGCTGCCGTCGCGGCCGCCCGACCGTGTCCGTTTGACGCGGGGAAGTCACGTATCGGCTGGCGTCCCATGAGGTAGGAAACGAGTTGCCCCTTCTCGATGAGAAAGACGCGCTGGGCTTTCACGCCCTCGTCATCGAGCGTGTAGTGGCCGAACAGCGGCTTGCCGGAAATGGTCGAGATCGTCGGGTCGTCGAACAGGTTGATGAAGTCAGGCAGCACGCGCGCTTTGTAGCTGCTGGACCACTTCCCGGTAGTCCGCGCGTTCTCGCCGAGCGGGGGCTTTCGGCCGAGAACATTCGGCTCCACCAGCTCGGTGACCACGCTGGCCGCGGCGTCGTTCGAGAACAGAACCGGGCCGCGATACTCCTCGTCGACCACCGGGGCGTCACGCAGCTTCTTCAGCGTTTCCATCATCCGGGCCGTGGTCTTGAGAAATTCTTCGCGAGTGGGAAGATCCTTGAGATCGTTGCCCTGGTCGGCGTGCGACCGTTGCAGCAACATGCCATCGGAAGCCTGGGTTGAGCCGGCGATGGAGACGACGTAGTGCGTGTCACCGGAGCGGGCGACTGTACCCTCGGAGTTCAGGAAATAACGGTTCTCGACGGTGAATCGCAGCCCGGAGTCGAAGTTCTCCAAGTCTTTGTCGGTGCGATATTGGCCGGATGCCTCTTCGAGAAGATGAATCCAGGAAGTAAAGTCGGAAGTTAGTGCGGTTGCGGAAAAGCGAGCAAGAGGCTCGACCGCTTCGAGCGGCGAGGCTTTGGCAAAATCGTCGACGGGCTCATCCACCTTCAACTGCTTCAGGGCGGCTTGCTTGGCGGAGAGCGCTTCGCTGGCGGCCTTGTAGGCGCGATCCGTGGCAAGCCAGATGCGGTGGCGGATAGCGAACACATCATCGTCGGAAGGAACGAGGTCGACGACGCCTTCTCCGCTGCCGTAGAAGCTGTCCTGCTTGTAATCGCCGACGCGGACCACAACCCGCAACAGGCGGCCGTGATGATGATGCTGGCTGCGCAGCGCGCCAAAAACGGCGCTGGCTTCGTACTGGTCAATCTCGGTGACGCGGTACTCGATGTAATACGGTGCCGGCACGTTGTTCATCTTGAGCTTCGTTTTGGAGCGGTCCATTTCCTCGCGAAGAGCGCGGAGCACGATATCGCCGGAAGCCGAATCAGCAGCACGCGCGGAAGTTGACAGCCCGCAGAAGATCACACACGCGATTAAGAATCCAGCCCCGGAGGGGCGACCAAACTTAGCCCAGCGCCGGGGCCCCCAGCACGCCCGCTTTTGGCGTGATGGGGTGGAGCGCTTCAGCGCTGGGAAAAGACACCCCAACGGCGCAAGTCCCGGAGGGACGACCGAGTTCTCACCGACGCGTTGAAGCACTGTGCCACCCAAAATCGTCCTTGAGATCAACAAGGCGTGCCTCCTCATTTCGCACCTCCCTTGTCATCGGTCGCCCCGGGCGGCGGCGGAAGAATGGGAGGACGCGCGTCGCCGTACTTTCTCTTCTGCACTTCCATTTCGGAAAACAGCATGGCCGGAGCCGCCGCCGATACGGGAACGCTCCCGGATTCGGCTCCGCAAATGCCGTTGAAGACGCTGGTCGTGTCTCCGGTGGCCGCGATCTGGGTAAGCACGGTGAGCGGGGTGCCGACGATATCAACGCCTCGGACCAGTTCATCGGGCCGCCCATCCGCATAGACGCGCCAGACCAGGACCGGCAAAACCTGGAAAGCTTGCGGCAGGGCACGCGTGGTCAGAGTGAAACCACCCTGAATATCCTCAAAGTAGAGCCCGTAGGGCTTTCCCTGCTTCTTGATTTCGTCGATGAAGCGGGCGCGCAGTTGAGCGTCGGGAATTGTCTTCGAAGAAGTGACGATCAGATTGGCTTGGCGGCCGACGGGCATCAGCCCGGCCTGAGCGCGACCGTGGCCGTTCGACGTGCTGAAGTCCTTAACCGGCAATCGTCCCATCAGAAAATTCTTCAGGATGCCGTCCTTGACCACTTCGACGCGCGCGGCGGGAATGCCTTCGTCGTCGTAGCGGTAAAAGCCCGACAGTTCCGTGCCCGCGACCGTATGCAGCGTGGGGTCATCGGTGACGCTGAGGAATTCGGGTAGGATTTTTTCGTTGACCTTCTTGGTGAAAGTCTGCCCTTCCTCGCGGCCGCGCTGGCGCTGTCCTTCGACGCGATGGCCGAGCACTTCATGAAAAAAAACGGCGGCCGCACGCCCGGAGAGCAATGCCGGACCGCTATAAGGTTCAGCCAGCGGAGCCGCGCGCAACGCGCTCAAATCGCCGGCCATTTTTTTTACGCTCGCCGCCACTTCCGCTTCGGAAGGGACTTTGGACGGATCGGAAAACTGGAAGGTTTCGACGCGCATCAGTTGCATGCCATCGTCAGCGCGGGTTTCAGCCTGGATCATGATGCGGAAGGTCGCGTCGGCGGTGACGATCTTAGTGCCTTCGGTCGAGACCAGATAACTGTGGCTCTTCACCGCCGTAAGAAAAACCACCGATTCTTCGACCTGCGGGTACTGCCGGAAGTAAGCGGAATAGCGGCGGGCGAGTTCTTCCCAGGCTTTTTGCTCAGGAAACGCTGGCGACGGAGTTGTCTCGATGTAAGTTGACGGCTTCTCCTCGGAAAAATCCGGCGAATCGTCTTCGTCCTTGGCGCGGACGGCGGTTTTCGTCTTCACGTTGGTATAGGCTTGGCGCGCCTTGCGGTATTGCTCGTAGGTCAGGCGCCAAAGGACGCGGGCGATGGCGTCGGGGTCGCCCCGCTGCGGCAACTGTCCCGACGTAATGCCGGACTGGCGCTCCTGGTCGTGGGTGTTGTCCAAAGCCGGGGTGCCGATGCGCATGCTGACGTCGGCGACACGGCGGCGGGCGTAAGTTGACGTGAGGATGCCACCCTGGGCGCCGAGAATTACCAGCGATTCGCCGTCGGTCACGTTGTAGCTGGTGAAGTACGGGGCGGGATCCAGCTTGGCGAGCTCGGCTTGGCCGCGATGCAGTTCCTTTTCCATCGTGGCGAGGAGAACATCGTCGGTTGAGGTCCTGGGCTTTTGGGCGTGTACCGCCGTGGACCCTGCGAAAGCCACCAGTACCAGGAGAATCGACCAGGAAATGATCCTGTAAGAGTGCGCGTTTTCAGAATTCATGGGGAAAGCGCGAGTGTACAGGAGCGGGAGAGACAAAAGAAGCGGCCCCTTTCGGGACCGCCTTTCAAAGAGGCTAAGTGGCGGGAATCAGAGGAAAACTGAAGGACGCCAGCTCCACGGAATGGAGCGGACGGAGCGAGATGTTGAGAAATCGAGAGTGAAGTTTGTCAAACGGGCACGACCTCTTTAGTGCACTAGAATCTAGCATTTGCGAAACCAAAGTGCCGAGTGGGAGGGAGGGCGATGCCGATTTTGGGAAACTCTTCAAAATCAATGCATTAGGGGAACTCCGATGAGGCGCACGGCGGCAACCTAACGTCGGGATGATGGGTGGCCGAATGCACAAAACTTCACTTTGCCGTAGAGACGGGGCTTGCCCCGTCTCCTCCGCCGCCGGAGACGCGGCAAGCCCCGTCTCTACCCCTCTGCGGAAAAAAGTAAAGCCCCCTGGCAAGGGGGCTCTGGACAAATCTGCCGTTTCTAGCTGTCGCCGGCTACGGTGCGCACCTTGCCGGGAAGGAAGTGGTAGGGCGGCCACGGGCCGGTCACGAACAGCTGACAGTTCTTGAGTTGCTTGGCGGCCGTGCTATAGCGGTTCTGATACTTCTCGATCGACTTGGTATCGATGAGGTGGGCGATATCGAGCAACATTCCGTCGGCATCGACCTTCTTGCAGCTGACTTCTTCCTCAAGCGGATTGAAGAGCTTGTGCACCTGGACGGAAAGGGCGCGGGCCTTGGTCTGGCGCTCGCGCTCCCGGGACGCCTTTTCCCGCAGCTTGGTAAGGTACTCCCGGCCAACGGTATCGGGCAGGACGATTTCGTCCATGGAACCGCGCAGCGAGCCGTCGTGAACGACCAGCTTGATGCGCATTTCGGACTTGCCCCGCAGCCGCTCCACGCTCTCGCAGAACGTGCGGCGATTAGCTCGGACGGCCTGGCGGATGGCATCTTCCGTGTCGAAAATCGTTCCGAAACGGAAGGGTAGAACGGTGGCGGTTCGGAAGCTCTGGCTAACCACTCGGGCGTGCTCCAGAACCGACTTTTCGTCGAGTTTGGACGTGGCGCGGTCATATTCACTGACAATCACCGCGAATTCTCCGCTCGGGTAGCTCATAACGGGAGCGGAGTTCACACCTTGAATTCCATCGAGAACGAAGGGACGACGGGCGCGAACACCATTGGCAAGGGTCTGGTGTTCCGTGAGGCAGTACGCGTACCACGACATGCATTCTCTCCGAATTGCACCGGGGCGTTGGGCCACCCCTTTAGATTTGCTCTAAAACCTAGGGCTGCGCTTCTACCTGGAAGATTTGTTTTTGTTGGACAAGGGTGGACGCGAAACACAGCGTCCAAAGCCATATTACCGCCGGGGCAGCTTATTTGCAACCTTTCTTCCGACAAGTGCATCGCCGATTTGTCTCAATTTGCTACAACGATCCCTTCAGTGTTGAAGCAGCGCACGCCTTATTGCCGAAATTAAACCGTGCCACCCGCCCGTGGTCGCCGAAGAGAAGTGGGCCAGCCCCGATTTCGATCACGGACGGCTGTGATGAAAGAGGAAACGCCCCGTCTGTCCCCGGTTTTTCTCTTCATTGCAGCTTCGCATACTCCGTCTTGGATTCTTTCAGGATGGGAATCTCGGGGTCCGCGTCTTTCCAGAGCGCGAAGAAGTCTTCGTAAGCCGCTTTTGCTCTGGCTGTGTTGCCTGCCACAGCATATGCCCGGGCGATCTGAAGAAATGCGAGCGATCCGATCACCGAGTTCTGCACGATGCTTCTGTGGTCGAGCATTTTCTGAAATTCGGCGAGGGCGGCAACGCTGTTGCGTGCCTTGAGATAAGCTTGCCCGCGTACGTACGCCGGGTATATCGAATTAAAGCCCAGTCCTGCCTGTCCCAGTTCGTAGGGAGTGGCGGGCTGCAGATCAGCGATGGCTTGCGATGGCTTGCCCCGGTGCAGTTCGAGGGATGCTTTGATCGTCGGCAGCCAGTAGAGCTTCAAGAAAGTGTGGGCTGGATATTTCTTTTCCAGTTCTTCGATCAGCGCTTTGGCGGATGCCGCGTCGCCGCTCCGAGCTAGTGCCAGCGCAGCGACTACTTTGATGTCCCGGCCCGAAGAGAAAGCCAATGCTGCTTTCACTCCTTTCTTCGCGGACGCAGTATTGCCTATCTCCGCGTCGCGAAGCGCGGCATCAATTTGAAACAAAGCGGCCGCTTCCCGGGAGTCCCCCCGAACTGACAACTCCACCGCCCGGCGTGTGAAGTCCCGCGCCTTGCTCAGCCTTCCGTAATATGCCTCGGTATCAGACTGAGCCGACAACAGGCCCTCTTCATCTCCGGGCCGGCCCGCACCCCAAGCTAATTGCTGCTCCATCTGGGCAACATCCCGACGCAGGAAGGCTAGGGTGTATATCCACGAACGCAGATTTTCGCCATCTAGCTTGTGTGCCAGCGCCTCATCCAAGGTGGCTTTGGCTTCATCCAACCGGTTCAGGAAGATGTAGGCGGAGGCCAGGTTCCCATAGTTGATGACATTATCGGGTCTGAGTCGCCCCGCTTCCTGGAATTCCAGAAGAGCCTTGTCATACAGTCCCATAGCGTTATAGACGACACCCAAGTTGCCGTAAGGGACGAAATCACGCGGATAGTTCTCTTTCCACACTTGATAGGTCTGGGCTACCTTCTCCACTTCTCCGGTGGCATGGAAATAAGTCGCGGAGATCCCTTGCTTCTCCCGTTCCGTGACCCGATCCCGCAATTGGTAAGCCTTGGTGGCATATTCCAGCGCAAGGGATTGTTGACCGGCGTTGGTACACCCGATTGCCAAAACGGAGTACGCCGAAGCGAAATTAGGGTCGAGTTCGATGGCGCGCTTAAGGAAGGGAATGCTTTGGGCGTCACCCTTTTCGTACTTAACCTTGATACCCAGGCTGTAATTCTTCAGGGCTTCGAGGGAGGATGTCGTCGCTTCAAATGGGACATCAAATTTCTGCACCGACGGGAGCGACTCTCCCAGCTTGGAACGCAGACTGGAGGAGGCCCGGTCCAGGGCCTTCAAAACATCTTCTTTGCTTGCCGCCTCGGCTTCCTCCTTAGCCAGGCTGTCGCCCGTCGCGCACGCAACCGCGTCCAGATTAATCAAGTAGTGGGTACCTAAACTGGAGATCGTCCCGTCCAGCGCCGCCTTGCTGCCTGTGCGCTGGCAAAGTTCGCGGGCAACGTCCATCGTGATGGGTTCGTCTGCGGACCGGCCCATCATCCGCAGGGTTGCGATGACTTTTCTCTGGGAGACGAGGTTCAGGAAGGGAGATTGTCCCAATTCCGCGGCCAACGCCTGCTTCAGCGCGTCATCAAAGACGGGATCCCCGGTCTTGTTGACGAAGTCGGCAAGCAGAATCGTATCGTGCTCTGTAATGGTCCCGTGCAGCCAGCGATCGCGAACCCCGGCAAGGTTCAGCCCCACCAGAAGCAGTATGCCGGCCATGATCGTAACCGCAAGCGGCATATACCAGCGACGCCGCAATCGAGTCTGCAATGTCTGTGGCGCGTCGGTCTTCGTATCCGAGACTGAACCCTTCTCCTGCTCAATCGTTTCCTCAAGTTGACCGATGAAGCGGTAGCCGCGCCGCGGCAGAGTCTCGATGAAGCGAGGTTGCTCGGCATCGTCCCCCAGCGCCTCGCGCAGTTTCTTGATGGCCGTGTTGATGCTGTGGTCGAAATCGACAAAGGTGCCAGCCGGCCAAAGCCTGTGCTGCAGTTCTTCTCGTGTTACTAATTGGCCCGGCCGTTCCAGCAGGATGGCGAGAATCTGAAAGGGCTTTTCCTGAAGTTGGATTTTTCCGCCGTTCCACACTTCGCGCGACACAAGATCGACGGTGAACGGACCAAAGCGGCAGGACTGCCGATCCTGGGCGGGCACTTGCATGGTCAGTAACCCACCGATCTTCTTGATGCGGTGAAGGTTACTCCCTACCTAAGGCGGGCGTCAAGCCCCTCCAAGGGGTTGCCAAACGGCGAGGCTTTTTGTGCCAAAGTGAGAGAAAACGTCAGTACACCAACAGTTCACCCTGAGTTTACCCCCCGTGCATTGAGCCTTCTTCCATCGCTGAGGCAGTATGGCGGTGATTGCCGGAGATCATCCTGAAGGTGCGAACAATGGAAACCCGAACTGCAGGTTCCGACTCCGTGCCGCCGGGTTTGCAACCGCACCCGAAAGCGGCGCTCTTAGGACTGCCGTGCGCTCGCTGCAAGGCATATTTCGCGGCAGACCTTGAGGTCTGTCCGATCTGCGAATGCAACGAAAGGGTTGTCATTGGCAAGGGTGCAACGAAGGTTGTGGTGATGTGAAGCGGAATCGTCAGTCAGCGCGGGATCTGCCAGATTCAGCCCGCAGCAGAACGGTTGCATGGCCGTCCTGCTCAGGGCGGGCAGCCCCGCGCTGCCGACGACGCAGACTTGAGGTGGCGACTGCTCCCGGATCGTCCTGAAGTGCGAGCAACGAGACGGCGAGGGTTTTCGCTGCTTGGCGATTGCAAGGTTCGGCGTAATAGATAACTTCCCCGTTTTGAGCAACCCGCCGCGAGCGTCGCAATCGGCGTCGCGGCCCAAACAACATAAAAAAGGAGAAATACCATGAAACGTATCGTAGTTGTTGCAGTTGTTCTGTTCCTCGCAGTGCTGGCAGTACCGAGTGCCATGGCCCAGAGCGCAGGGCCCAAGGTGATCAAGCCCGACTCGGTGGCGTTTGGCAGAACGTACAGCGAATGGTCAGCAGCCTGGCAGCAATGGGCACTCTCCATTCCGGTCGTTAACCATCCTCTCTTTGACAACGGCGACTGCAGTGTCGGGCAGTCCGGTCCTGTGTGGTTTCTGGGGGGGAAGTTTTGCGCCATCAACACTCCCGGTTGCGGCACCAACAATGTCGTTCGTACTTGCAGCGTGCCTCGCGGAAAGGCTCTCTATATCCCGATCCTGAACGCCGAGTGGTCCGTGCTGGAAATGAACGACCCGAAGTTTCAGATTGCGGACTTGCGCTCGAATGCCGCGATCAATATGGACGGGGCGGCCAATCTTTCCTTCGAGATTGATGGGGCAGCGATCCCGCACCTGCAGGATAGGTTTCGTGTTCAATCCACGGCCTTCGTGTTCACACTCCCAGACGACAACCTGTTCAATGCGGTGGGAGAGGGACCATATACCGGTGGATCCTACTTTCCCGGAGTGGACGACGGCGTGTATGTGATGCTCGCGCCACTGCCTCTGGGCCCGCACACGATCCATTTCCACGGGTCGCTGCCGGTGTGGCAATTCACGCTGGACATCACCTACTACCTCAATGTGACGAAGTGAAGCGGGTTTTGCCCGGCACAGCTTCCAGTTAACACGCGAGTCTTCCACCCTCGACGTTCGATGCCGAGGGTGGAGTTCTTGAAGTTATCGAGATGGGAAGCAACCTCTCGAAAGGAGGCTCTATGAGACGACGTACTGTTTATACCCTACTCTCCGCGGTTCTGTTAATTCTCTCGACTCTGCTTGGTTGTGGCGGTAGCTCGGCCCCCGCCCCGCCGGTAATATCCGTATCACCAAGCACAGCCTCACTTATCGCCGGAGCTGCGCAACAATTCACGGCCAGTGTCACTGGAACTTCCTCCACCGCTGTAACCTGGAGCGTTTCAGGATGCACTGGCACAAGCTGCGGAACTATCGATAACAACGGCCTATACACGGCCCCATCCCTGATACCGAGTGACACCACCGTGAACGTGGTGGCCACGCTGCAATCCGATACCACCAGGTCCGGGTCGGCACGGGTGAACCAGGTCGCCGTGCAGGTGCGTATCTCAGAGTCCTCCGTAAACGCTAATGGGGGGGATTCCCATCAGTTCACCGCAACGGTAACCGGACACACGAACACATCTGTTACCTGGAGCCTGTCCACGTGCTCTCTCGGTGCGTGCGGCACCCTCAGTTCCACCGGGTTGTACACGGCCCCTTCCTCTGTCGCATCAGCGGCGGATGTAAGCGTTACCGTCACGTCGCAGGCCGATTCTAGCAAGTACAGCAGTGCCACCGTGCACCTGGTGCCTGTAGCGTTTTCGATTTCTCCGGCCGGGCCCTTGAACGTCTCCGTAAACGCGACGCAAAATTTCACCGCTACCGTGAGTGGCGACTCGAGCAATGCCGGCGTCGTCTGGTCCCTGGACGCGTCGTGCACTCCTGCTACTTGCGGCACACTTAGCAATGTCGCAAATACATCTGTCACGTACACGGCACCCGCGACCGTGCCCAATCCCGCCACGGTCACACTCACGGCAACCTCGGTGACGGATCCTTCCAAGAGTAAAAACGTGGCGATCACAATCACTGCTAGTATTCCGGGCCTCCAAGCCGGCGACTATGCCTTCGTATTCAGTGGCTGGAAGGGGTTGGGCGGCGGCAACTTCGGCCGGCAGGTCACGGTCGGCCACTTCCATGCTGATTCCAGCGGCAATGTCACGGACGGCGCGAAAGATGTCAATGACGAGTCCGGCGTGTCACTTTCCGTTTCCATCACCGGTACGTACACCGTCAATTCCAATCGCCGCGGGACCCTCACACTTGTTAGCGCCCAGGACACGGCGACCTACTCCATGACGCTGGATACTACCGGGACAAAGGGTAACTTCATCCGGCTCAATAGCTCCGGGAACCCAGTGTCCGGCTCCGGATACTTCGAGCCGCAAGATAGCTCGGCGTATTCCTCGGCGGCTCTGGCCGGCTCGTACGCTCTGTACCTGACCGCAAAACCGAATGACTCAGTCAGCATGGCTGCGGTCGGCAGATTTACAGCCAGCTCGAGCGGAAGTCTCAGCAACGGCGAAATGGACATGCTGGCGCCCACTGCGAGCTATACCCAACTGACACTCGGAGGGACAGTGGATGCTCCATCGTCCACGACGGGGCGGGGCACCGCGAACCTGACCTTAACTCCACCGCCCGGAGCTTTTTCCGGCAGCATGCAGTTCGTGTACTACGTCATCTCTGCGAACAAGGTCATATTGATGCAGACCGACGCTCGCGGCGGGACGGCTCCCTTGCTGAGTGGCGAGGCGCAACGCCAGATCGGGTCGTTCTCGCTCGCAACATTCGATGCTCCCGCCATCTTCGAACTCGCCGGGATGCACTCCTTCTATCAGTCCGTGGTTGTCGGACAGATAACGCCTGACGGGACCGGCGCGATGACGGGCATTCTCGATGAGAACTTCGAATCGAACGCCAGCCTCAACCAGTCGTTTAGCGGAACGTATACGGTGGATTCCGAAGGACGCTCCACCATGACCCTGCTGAATGGCAGCGCGGTCGCGTACTTCTTTGGTCCGAACCAGGCCTACCTGATGGAGCAGCCGAATCCTGGGGCGGACATCCTGTACGGGAACGTGAAACCACAATCTGCGGGACCGTTTAGTCCGGCTTCTCTGAGCACGCTCCGGATCTCGGAACCCGAACCCGTCTCTCCCTTTGCCGAGTCCGACAGCGGCATCATCACCTTCGACGGCGTCGGTTCGAACAGCTTCGAGCAGGATTTCACCTTTTTCTACAGCGACGGAACCTACGTGCAGCAGTCGCAGACCGGAAGCGCCAGCTACACGTTGGACACCAATGGCCGTGGCGTGATCTCGGTCAACGGTTTGGTCCTTCCCTTCTGGTTGGTCTCCGCTGACGAAGTGACTGTGATCGATACCGCCACCAACGGCGTTGACTATCTTCCGGTGGTGCAGCACTACCTGAAGTAGCAACTAAGCCGGGAAGAGGCTCCTGGCAAACCATCCAGGAGCCATCTCCTCGGGGGCTGGTCCACCCTTCTCCCGCTGTTCTCCCTTTCCCATAATGAAACGTGGCTGCCCCATCCTTGCGTTTTTTGCAAGGGTGGGCTGCGATGCCGCTGGTAGCACAACCCTTGTCACGGCTCGAGGACTGCATCCAAGGAAAGATCCCCTCTGGTGGCCTCGCTTTTGTCAAGCTTGACTTTTTGATCGGGACGAAATGGGGGTCAAGAGCCGGGAAGAAGCAAAGCGGCCATCCCGGAGCCCTAACCGGACAACGGAAGCATTCTAAGCCAAAGGAAAATAAAGACTTTACCTCTAAGCCCTTATTCCTCAAAGACCTGGCGGGAGAATCCCGCCAAAGTCTTGATTCCAAAAGACCGCTCATAGGGAGGGGTACCCCCGCTACCAACCGGCAAACACACCAAGAACCATAAAACCCGAAGAATTCCTTCCCGCCAATCCACCACCAAGAAATTTATTTTCGGGCGAACAAACGGAGAACCTAGAACTGGCGGGCAGACAAACTCGCGTCATACTTCCTGCCGGTTTTTCTTGTAACAAGTTGCCGCGAAATGCATTTCTTCCAAGGACGAGCCCAACGGAGAGGCAGTGGATATGTCGAAACCGGATACCTATGCAGGGACTGCCGTCGGGCGGGTCCTGACCCACGAGGACACTCCGGTCGATATTCCGGTGATCGTCGTTCTCGAGCCATCGGTTCATCCGCCGGTCGAAGACCGAATGCAGCAGGTCATCAGTCTGGCCTTGCTGTTCGGGGTGCTGGCGTCGGCCACGCTGGTGCTGCTGGGCGGGTCGCTTTATGTATCCCGGCACGCGATGGTAACCACCGATTACGCGGCCTTTCGCGGCACGCCATCTGCAATGCGCACGTTCCGCGGGGTTTTGGATGCGGCCTTGCACCTTTCCGGAACAGGCCTGATCCAGCTGGGCTTGATGCTGCTGGTGGGAGTGCAGGTGGTGCGCGTTTTCTTGACCGGCATATTGTTCGCGCTGGAGCGTGACCGCATCTTTGTCGGGATTACCGGCATTGTTTTTCTGTTGCTGATGTTCGGAATCATCAAAGGAATATTCTGTTGCCGGTAAGCGGATGATCGAAGGCGCATCGACCAAAATCCGACAGACGATAGGGGCGATGATGAGAGATGCCGATGGCTAGGGTCAGCGAGTTATGAGCGTCATCACTTTTACGCTGTGCATACTGGCGGGCTCGATGCTGGCCGGGATTGTGGGGGCGCTCACGGGGCTGGGCGGAGGCGTGATTCTGGTCCCGATGCTGGTGTTGCTGTTCAAAGTCAACGTGCATTACGCGGTGGGCGCTTCGCTGATGTCGGTGATTGCCACGTCTTCGGGCGCCACCGTTGCCTACCTGCGGGAAGGGTACACCAATCTGCGGGTCGGCATGTTTCTTCAGGTGGCGGCAGCGGCCGGCGCCCTGCTGGGCGCCTTTATTGCCGCGCGCATCCAGGGTCACCAACTCGCCATCCTGTTCGGCATCATGCTGCTGTTTTCCGCCTGGCTGTCAATGCGCCGCCGGAAACAGAGCGCCGCAGTCGGGGGCCCTGACAAACTGGCTCACCGGCTGCGGCTGTCAGGTTCCTATCCCGTGCCGGGCGGCAGACAGGAATACCGCATCTACCATTCCTCGGGAGCGTTTGGACTGATGCTCGGGGCGGGAACGCTTTCGGGGCTGCTCGGTATCGGTTCCGGCGCGGTCAAGGTGCTGGCGATGGACCAGATGATGCGCCTGCCCTACAAGGTCTCCACCACTACCAGCAACTTCATGATCGGCATCACCGCGGCGGTGAGCGCCGCTCTTTACATCAGTCTCGGCTACATTGACCCCGGGCTGACCATGCCCGTGATGCTGGGCGTGCTGGCGGGATCCATGATCGGGGCCAGGCTGCTCATGAAAACCCGGGCCGCTTCCCTCAGGGTGTTGTTCAGCATCGTTATCCTGGTCCTTGCCATTGAGATGATCTACAGCGGCCTGACTGGCAGGATCTAGCGGCAGCGAAGACGCCGCTGGAAAAAGCCCCACGCCACCCTCATCCGCGCGGCGTTTTTATCGCGCTTCAGGGCCTCGGCGGCTTCTGGGCGGCCCGGTCTTGCAGGGCTATCGTAACCGCGCCCAGCATCTCGGCGGCGGGAGCGGGCTTGCCAGTCCAGATTTCGAACTGCCGGGCGGCCTGTTGCACAAACATTTCGATTCCGGGGATGACAGCGATTCCCTTGGCGCGCGCGGCTTGCAGCAGGCGCGTCTCGGCCGGATCGTACACCATGTCGAAAACAACGCGGGCTTGGATTTCCTCATCCTTGAGCGGACAGTCGCGTGTGTTCAACATGCCCACAGGAGTGGCGTTGATGATGACGTCGAAGGCCAGCTTGCGGAGGTCGGCACGTTTGATGGTGCGCGCCTTGGCCTGGCGTGCGAGCTTCTGGGCCTTGGCCGAGGTGCGATTCAGTATCCAGACTTCGGCGCCGCGCTCTTTGAGTCCGAAGACGGCGGCCCGGGCCGCGCCGCCGGCGCCGAGTACGAGAACTTTCGCGTTCTCGATGGAGAGGCGTTGTTCGAGCGGACGAATCACGCCCGCGATGTCGGTGTTGAAGCCGTAGAGCTTGCCATCTTGTCCGCGAACGACAGTATTGCAGGCCCCGATTTTCGCCGTATGCGCGTCGGTGTTGTCGAGATGCGGAAGAATCGCCTGCTTGTACGGCATGGTAATACTGAGGCCGTGCAAGGGAATCTCTCGCACACAGTGGATCAGATCCTTGAGCGTCTTGGCGTGGAGAGGAAGGTAGACGCCGTTCACGTTCTCGCGGCGCAGCGCCGTGTTCATGATCACGGGCGAGAGCGAATGCTCGATGGGATCGCCGGCGACTCCATAGACGCGGGTGGCGGCGTCCACCTGCTCAATGCGGTAAACACTTCGCAGATCGCGTGAACTGACCTGACCGGGTGCGGTTTTGAGATCGGCGCTCACGGCGCCAAAAGTGAAAACGCTGCCCGCGCGCACCCCGAGCACACGACTGATAATCCCTTGCTCTCCCATGCACAACCCGATCAGCGCATGCTTGTCGCTTTGTGTCTGCAGAAGCTTCATCATGGCCACGTTGTCGAAGAGCGTGGTGGCGGTGGTGACGACCTTGTAGAAGTCGGCCGGGATCTTCAACATCTTCTCCAGCGTCTCCTCGAGGTTGCGCGTGGCGCGGAAATCATGGAACGACAGGATGAGTCCGGCGCGGCTGCGCAGGCGCGCAATTGCTTCGGGCTTCGCTTTCAGTGCGCTCTGGAGTTCCAGGTCGACAATCAAACAGCCTGCGGCATGGGCCTTGGTGAGCACTTCCAATTGAGAAGCCAGCGAGCCTTTGAACTTACCGCCGCTGTCGACACGACGGCAGGTAGCGATGGCCGTGACGTACTGATGGGTTTCAAGAAAACGGTGGATCTTAGGAAGCGCGGCCACAGGCTGCTTCAGATAGTCCAAACGAAACTCAAGGAAGGGGTCATCCCGGGCCATGGACTCGGCGGTGGCAAGCATGTCTTCCACGGTGTCGGCGCTCAGCGCCAGACAAACCTTGGGCAGGCGCAAAGGCAGAAGACGCGGCGCGAGTGTGGAGGGCAAAGCCAAGGCCATTTGTTTTCAACGACGGCGCGATATTACAGGGGTGCAAGCGCAGATGCAACATAAGGTTGATAAACGGCGCAGAAAACACTTTGGGAGCAGGGGGGCTAAACACCGTCGTAACCTTGACCCATCCCTAGGCGCTTGTTACTTTCGGCTGTAACCCTTGTCTTTCGAGAGAGATAGCGGGGTATCCCGGAAGCGGTTGGGAGTCGGAGGTAAGATGAAGAAAACAGGATTGTTATTGCTACTGACGGTGATGGTAACGGCGACCCTCGTGGTGGCCCAACAGTCGATGACGGCGTCCACGCCCGATGCGTCCGGTATCGTCAGCACTTCGCGCAATGTGCCGTTCGTACGTTTCCAGACGCCTACTGCGGCAGATATTTACTGCGCAGGATTTATTACCAAGGACCGGATTCCCGACGCGAACTACGTGAATGGCGGCATGCAGACGCCGGCTTCGACCAAGTTCCAGGTCGGGGAATTGGTCTATCTGGCGGGGAGCGGCTACCAGGCTGGACAAGTGTATTCGATCGTCCGCGAGTTGCGGGACACCAATGAGTACGAACTGTATCCTGGGCAGGGGAAGTTATTGGCTGCCACGGGGCGGCCCTACGGGGACATCGGCAGGGTGCGCGTACTCGATACGCGCAGTCATAGCGCCATCGCCCAGGTGGAATTCAGCTGCGATCCCATCAACCCGGGAGATGTTGTCGTGCCATTTGCCGAAAAACCGTCAGTTGCGTTCCGCTCGCCTGGGCACTTTGACCGCTTTGCGCCAGTCAATGGAAAACTTAGCGGACGGGTCGTGCTCGGCAAAGACTTTGACGGGGTGCTCGGTACAGGCATGAAGCTTTATATGAACGTGGGTTCGAACCAGGGCGTAAAAGTGGGGGATTACTTCCGTGTGGTACGCTCCTACGGTGTCATCTTGCACGATCCTGTGGACTCGCTCTCCTTCTACACTGGGACTACAGAAGACACGCAGATGCGTCCTCCCACTTTTGAGGCCGATCGCTTCACCAGGACTAAGGGGCCGAATATTCATGTGGGCGACCTGCCGCGGATGGGCGTAGGAGAAGTGGTAGTCGTGAACGTAACTCCAACCGCGTCGTCAGCCATGGTCGTCTTCGCGCTGGAAGATGTGCACGCGGGCGACACGGTGGAACTGGACAACCCGGAGTAAGAACGAAACCATTCAGTCGCAACAAGGGGAGAGCAAATCTCCCCTTTTTCTTTTGTGGGAGCGCGCGTAGCGGAGTGGAGCGGAATACTTAACCACAGGGCGACCTGCGCCACGCGGAGCAAGCGGAAATCAATCTCACCGCCGAATGGAAGAATCAGTCTTAGTTGTCTTCTGTGGTTAAGGAGTTTTCGGAATCCGATTCAGTGGGGAGCTTCAACATCGGCATCGCCAAAAACCTCCGCGGTGAAAGCCTCGATGGTCGCGGCCTTGCGCCAGGCATTCAACGGCAGGCCAGCTTTGCGGCAGGTTTGCTCTAGAAATGTTTCCCGGTCCCAACCATTTTCGAGGGAAACCTGGGGCAACAGCAGGCCGCGTCGCGCGCCATCCGAAATGACCAGGCCGTGACGGCCGACTTCCACTGCCTCGGGATGAATCGGGAAGAGGCGGGAGAGCACGCTCAGCGAAACTTCCAGCATAAGGGCTTCTTTCTTCGTCACCGGCAAGAAGCGGGAATCCTCAAAAGCGGCGGCCCGGGCCGTTTCGGCCACGGCGCGATACAGCGGCGCAATGGCCGCGGCATAGCCAACGCATCCCCGAAGTTGGCGGTGGAGATCGCCAGGCAGATAAAGAGTGGTGAAGACGCCTCGCGGCTCCGACAGCCGGAGCGAAGAAGGCGGCGGTTCCGAAAAAGGCTGACGCTCCAGAACGCACAAAATCGCCCGGTGCGCGATGCGGAGCAGAGTCCGGCGCTGCTCGAGAGAAAATTCCGGGGTTTGCTGGGCGGAATTGTGTGCGGCCAGATTCTCAGACGGCTTTTCAGACAGCTTGGACATCGCGTTTTCTCCGCCGGGCGAGCACGAAGGACCGGCGTCTCCGCTTTTCCGATTTGCGGTCGATCCGCGACCAGAAGCCGACGAAGTAGTCGAGCGCGGAAACCAGCGAAAGCAGAACCATGAACCAGATGGCGAGCCGGGCAATCCAGTAAACCGGGAAAATATAAATGCCGTACACGGGCCACTCGTGCCAGCGGCGAGCCAGAATCACGGCGACCACCGAAATGATCTGCACCAGCATTTTGAACTTGCCCAGCTCACTGGCTTGAATGGTAAAACCCTCAGAGGCGGCAATAGAGCGCAAGCCGCTGACCAGGAACTCCCGGCCAATGATGACCACGGCCATCCAAGCCGGGACCAACGCGGGGTTGAACTGCACCAGCGTGACGAACGCCGCGGCGATCAGCAGTTTGTCGGCCAGCGGATCGAGCAGCATACCCATGGTGGTGATCTGGCCGCGTTTGCGCGCGAGATAGCCGTCGATGCCGTCGGTGATCGAAGCCAGGATGAAAACGGCTGACGCCAGGATCTCTCTCTCCCCGGTCTGCTCGCTGGAGAAGCGTGGCGTGCATAGAATCCAGATGAGAAGCGGGATCGCAGCAATGCGGGTGAGCGTGATGTAGTTAGGAAGATTCACGCGCTGACGGAACCAAAGCCGCGAGGGCGGCCAAAGTGATTATCCTCTACATCGGAGGCTAAGGCAACGGACAGCCGGCCCAATCGCGACCCAACCGCAGGGATGCTTCGGGAGATCGTATCCCCCAGAGTCATTCAAGTGATAATCCAAGAAAGACAGATGGGATCTTCAACCCCGACCGGGGGATACGATGTGGGTAGGCTCTTCCAGTTGTCCGCCGCGTTTGACCCTCCCCGAACTGCTCCTTTAGACTCAAGAGATTCACCACAATACCGGGCATTCTCATATGTCTGACAGCATTCATCTAAATTTTCCCGACGGCAGCACCAAGGAATTCCCAAAAGGCACGACTGCCCTCGACGTTGCCAAGTCCATCAGCCCGCGTCTGGCCGAAGCCGCTCTAGCCGCCAAATCCAATGGCGATCTGATCGACCTGACCCGCCCCCTCGACCGCGACACCGACCTGCGCATCCTTACCGAGAAGGATCCCGAGGCGCTGGAAGTCTACCGCCATTCCTCCGCCCACCTCCTAGCCGCTGCCGTACTAGAACTTTTTCCCGAGACCAAGCTAGGCCACGGCCCCGCAACCGAGAACGGATTCTTCTACGACTTCTATCGCCCCACCGCCTTCACCCCCGAAGATCTGGAAAAGATCGAAAAGAAAATGCGGGAACTGGTCCACCAGAACCTCCCCTACGCCCGAGAATTTCTCCCCCGCAAAGAAGGTCTGGAAAAATTCAAGGGCGAAGGCGACTTCATGAAGTGCCACTTCATCGAGCAATTCACCAAGCTCGATGAAAAGATTTCGGTGTACAAGACCGGCAAGTTCCAGGATTTCTGCCGCGGTCCGCACCTGCCCTCGACCGGAAAAATCAAAGCCTTCAAGTTGCTCAACATCGCCGGCGCCTACTGGCTGGGAGACGAAAAGAATCCGCAACTGCAACGCATCTACGGCACCTCGTTTTTTTCGAAGAAAGATCTGGACGCCTACCTCAACGGCATAGAAGAAGCCAAGAAGCGCGACCATCGCGTCCTGGGCAAACAGCTCGACTTGTTTTCGATTCAGGAACTAGCCGGCCCCGGCCTCATCTTCTGGCACCCCAAGGGCGGCATCATCCGCAAAGAGATGGAAGACTGGATGCGAGAAGAATATCTGCACCGGGGCTACTCGCTGGTCTGCACGCCGCACGTATCGCGTCGCCAGCTCTTCCACACCTCTGGTCACGAGGGCTACTACTCGCAGAACATGTTCGACGCCATGGAGCTGGACGACGCTGAATATCGCCTCAAGCCGATGAACTGCCCCGGCCACATCCTGATCTACAAAGATTCCCTGAAGTCGTATCGCGATCTCCCCGTGCGCCTGGGCGAACTAGGCACTGTCTACCGCTACGAGCGTTCCGGAGTAATGCACGGCCTGCTAAGAGTAAGAGGCTTCACCCAGGACGACGCACACATCTTCTGCACGCCCGAGCAAATCGAAGCGGAGATCGTAGGCTGCCTCGATTTCGCCCTGGAGGTTCTGAAGGACTTCGGCTTCGACAAATTCCAAACCGAGCTTTCGACCTGGAATCCCGACGACCGCAAGAACTTTGTAGGCAGCGACGACCAATGGAAGCTAGCCACCGATTCCTTGGAAAAAGTGCTCAAAGAGCGCAACATAGAATACAAGATCATCCCCGGCGAAGCCGCGTTTTACGGCCCGAAGATCGATATCAAGCTGGTAGACGCCATCGGACGCCTCTGGCAGCTCTCCACCATCCAGTTCGACTTCAACCTGCCACAACGCTTCCAACTCGAATACGTAGCCGAAGACGGCACCCGCAAACAGCCGCTCATGGTCCATCGAGCCCTCTACGGATCCATCGAGCGCTTCTTCGGGGTCCTGATCGAACACTACGCCGGAGCTTTCCCCGTCTGGCTCTCGCCCGTGCAGGTAGCGATGATCCCGATCGCCGAGCGCCACGTGGCATACGCGGAACAAGTCGCATCGCAACTGCGGGCGGCGGGCGTGCGCGTCGAAGTAGACAGCCGCAACGAAAAGATGAACGCCAAGATCCGCGAACACGCCATGCAAAAAGTCCCCTTCCTGCTGGTAGTAGGAGACAAAGAAGCCGAAGCCAACAAAGTCAACGTCCGCACCCGCGGTAAAGAGAAGACCGAAGATATGGCGACCGCGGAATTCGTGGAGAAGATCAAGAAGCTGATTGTGGAGAAGAGCGCGGGGCTGTGACGAGAGTCTCGAAATTTGCCACACTCCGGGCTTCAGAGGATCTGTGTCAGCGAAGAGCTCACGGCGGACCTTAGTTCCTCGACGGTCCAAAATTCTATATGACCCTGAACGAGTAGAGCACCAAGCTCGCTCTCTCCAGGACGGATGAGCATGATTGCAGCGAGAATCCTTGGCAGCATTAGCCGCCATCCCGGATCGGGAGGGGAAATCTCGACGGGCAGAAGTCGCAAACCTAACGCTAGTGAAACCTCATCGTGGAACTCAATTGCACTGGCGGTAGGAGCGCCGATTTCCGCAAGGATTCTAGCGTGTAAGTTCTGTAAGTTTCTGTCGTTCTCGACTTCGCCCGCGGAAATTAAGCGGCACCTTCCGGCGTTAGCAACTAGCAGCCAGGCATCCAGTGGTTGCTTCCCGGTGATCCATTCAACACTCGGCAAGAACGACTGCGGAAGCTTTACTCGTAGATCCTTGCCTACCGAAATGATCGTGGATTCCAAGATTGTTCTGTCCACAACCGTATTTTACCAGTGTCTATTCACTATGGATAAAATACTGATCTGTAGATGTTTATCATAGTTTTTCCACTTGACATCTACCGTGAATTACCACACAATATGTATGGCGCTGATGACGGCGGTGGCCATATCTAGTGGTGGACTTGCCAGATATGGGTGGCTGGGGAGATAATCTCCACGCCTCCAAAGACCGCCGATGTATGTAAGGAGGTGCGATCATGCCCGTTGCGCAAACCGCTGTTCTGCCCGATCACATCTTGGCTGCCGTGCTGACGCTGGCGAAGCGCGAGCGGAATGAACAGAGATTCGCTTTCCGCAGCCACGACTTCCAGTTGCAAGAGATCTTCAGCCAACTTCAGAAGACTGGGAATTATCCGATCCTCGAGGCGTTTGTGTTCTCTGACAGCGGCCCCGAACCTTACAGCCCGGCGCTTAACGAGTCTGTGTCGCGGCTTCAACTATCGGGCCTAATCGGGCGTGAGAATCCGGACTACGAGGTTGTTTTCCTGCGTGACGCAGCGGATAAGTTTTACGATGAAGTACTCAGCTTTGAATTTGGCGCCCCTGAGATTCAGCAATTGACCAACATTGCCTCTCAGTTCTTGATCGAGTTGGGAAAACCGAGAGCCTCCGAGTAAAGCGGGCCCTTGTTACCCCGTCTCTAAGCTGCCGTCTGGAGGGGGACCTTCCCCACTCTCGATGTGCGCGTCCCCTTAGAAACTAAGTTAAATGCGAGAGGTTCTGGGCTAATATAAGCTTGTCCCTAGGCTTTTAGCTGTCAGTTCAATTCTCGCCATGCCAGACGCGAACACGACTTCTCTGCCAGATATAGCCCTCGATGTATTTTTCGCCTATTCCCACAAAGATGAAGCTCTTCGCGACGAGTTAGACAAACACCTCAGTATGTTGAAGAGGAGCGGCAAAATCTCCGCTTGGCATGATCGCCGGATTTTGGGTGGAAAGGAGTGGGAGAGTGAGATCGACGAACATTTGAAAACAGCGGACATCATTCTGTTGCTGGTGAGTCCCGACTTCATGGCGTCCGATTATTGCTATAAGAAAGAAATGACGCACGCCCTCGAGCGTCACAGGAAAGGAGAGGCGCGTGTGATTCCGGTGATGCTTCGGCCTTGCGATTGGCAAGATGCTCCTTTCGCCGGATTGCAAGGGTTCCCTAAAGATATGGAGCCGGTAACGCGTTGGGCTAGCCGGGATGAAGCGTTCAGGGATGTCGCCGTCGGTATCCGAATGGTAGTGCAGTCGCTGTGGAGCCGTCGTTACCAGGAGCTTCAACAAGCGAGGACCCCGCGCGGACCTACAACTGAAGTCCTAGTGTCGGAGACAACACAACAAGTACTCAGGAAGGATGTATCGCCTCCGCGTTTTTTTCCGCGAGCTCTGTCACGCGGGGAATTGCCACCATCGGTTCGTCCGGCGGAGCGGAAAAGTCTCCAGGAGCGAGTTAACACTTTTGTTGAGTGGTTGTTCAGAGACTACAAGCCAACCCCACCGAGGGGGCATAAGGTTTTTAACGACGCGCTCTTAGGGAATCTTTTCTTCGCGCGGCACGAGGTCGCCGTTATAGACTGCCCTGTCCTGCAGCGGCTTAGACGCATAAAGCAAACCGGATTGGTCCATTATGTCTATCCTTCCGCCACTCACACCCGGTTTGAGCACTCGCTTGGTGCCGCGGCTCTATCCGAGCGGTGTTTCGATGCCATTCTCGAGAATGGCACCCTTCCAGACGTGGATGCTAATCGGACATGTGGCGACCTGGCTCACCTTCGAATGGCGGCGCTGCTTCATGATATCGGCCACGGTCTGTGTTCGCATGCTTCGGAGCAAATTTATGCGTTGCTGAGCGACCTGCAGGAATTCAAGCTCAATCCTACTTATGTGACAAACGCGCCTGGCGAGATCCTCTCGTACCTCATTGTGAAGTCCAAGACGTTTGAAAAATGGTTCATGGAGTACGTGGTTGGGCGCTGTGGGGCGGACCTGAAACTGGATACAATTTCCAAGCTCATCCTAGGCAAGCATGACGACCCCGATAAGCATTTCCTCGCCAATATCATTAGCAGCGCCTACGACTGCGATAAGCTTGATTACATCGCGAGAGACAGCTACTATTGCGGCCTCGCATTGACTGTCGATTTACCTCGGTTCTACAGCATGATCTCAACCGCAAAGTACAAGGGCCACCGTGTCCTTGTGCTTCGGAACTATGTACCGCTGGAGCAGATACTCTTCAGCAAGATGACTCTGTTCGGGTCGGTGTATCACCATCAGAAAGTGAAATGCTTAGACTCCATGCTCCGGTCCATGATCGGGCATATCGTCGAGAATCCGGGACAGGCCAGCTTCCCGCTACGCGGAGGCAATCCGATTTCATTCACTGACCCGGTTGAGTACCTGTACGTCACAGACGATGAGTTCTTCGGGCAGGCTGACGGGTTCGGCGACCCATATACCAGGGGCATGCTGGCTCGTCTTCGCAATCGCGACTTGTTCGTGCGCTGCCTGCAGATATCGCGAAGAACGGTAAAGAACTGGGACGACGGGCGTCAGACACTCATCGATCTGACCAAGCTACCCTATGAGCTCGCAGAAGTTGAGACCGAGATCCACAAATGCCTACCGGCAGCCGTACAGGGAGAATGCAATAAGCATGACATGCGGCTCAGTATTCCGGGACTTCCACCCATCACCAGAAACGCATTGATCCAGACCTCAGAGAGATCTGCCATAGAATATGTCGAGGGGTACTTCCCCGTAAAGCAATGGACCGACGCCTACGCCCATAACAAGTGGAGGAGCTACGTCTACGCGCCGAGAGAAATCGCGAAGGGCGTTAGAGATGCGGCCATTGCCGTTTTGCAAGATCGATTGAAGTTAGATATTGACGTAAATGAATCCAACCAGGCTTGCCATTTCCCCTGAAAATCTCGCGCCGACTGCGGGATTTTCATGGTGAAGTTTAGACAAGCCCCTCCTTTGAGCCTCCCCACCCCCTGTGTTAGCATCGGAAGTTTCGCAGGTGATGTTGGGCTGGCCTGTACCCTGTCCTGATACTCTTTCGGGCCGTCGCTCTTTTCCCGCAACCTGCCGAAGGAGACAACCCGTGAAAGCGTACGCAGGAGCCAATCTCCGCAACCTTGCTCTGATCGGACACGGCCATGCAGGCAAGACGACGCTAGTGTCCGCCATGCTCTACACCGCCGGAGCCTCGCCGCGCCTGGGCCGCGTCGACGACGGCTCCGCCCCGACCGACTACGACGAAGAAGAAATCGCCCGCCAGATGTCCATCTCCACCGGCATGGCCTTCGTCGAGTGGGGCAAACCCGATTCCAAGGTCAAGATCAATCTCCTCGACACTCCCGGCTTCAACATGTTCGTCCACGAAGCCAAAATGGTCCTGCCCGTGGTCGACGCCGCGTTAGTCGTGGTGGACGGCGTAGCCGGAGTCGAGGTTGTGACCCAGCGCGTCTGGAATTACTGCGACGAGGTCAAGCTGCCGCGCATGATCGTAGTCAACCGCATGGACCGCGACCGCGCCGACGTCCACCGCGCGCTCGAATCGCTAACCAACGCCTTCGGCCGAGCCGTCACTCCTCTACAGCTCCCCATAGGCAGCGAGAAAAGTCTAAGCGGCGTCATCGATCTGGTCCGCATGAAGGCCTACACCTACGAGATGGGAGGAAACGGCAAAGGCAAAGAAGGCCCCATTCCCGCCGACATGGCCGATGCCGCCAAAGAAGCTCACGAAAAACTAGTCGAGCTGGTAGCCGAGGGCAAAGACGAGTTGATGGAAGAGTTCTTCGAAACCGGCACCATCCCTGAGGAGCACCTGGTCCCCGCTCTGCACGAAGCCATTCGCGAAGACAAGCTCTTTCCCGTCCTGTTCACCTCCGGCCTGGGCAACATCGGCGTCGACGAGCTGATGGATTTCATAGTCGACTACACGCCCGCTGCCAGCGAGCATCACGCCATCACCGGCCAGCCCGCCGATGGCAATGACAGTGCCCCCGCCGAGCGCAAAGGCACCGACGCTGAGCCCGCATCCGTCTTCGTCTTCAAGACCCTGTCCGACGCCTTCGCCGGACGCATCTCCTACTTCAAAGTTTTTTCCGGCGTGCTAAAGAACGAAGCCTCGCTGCAGAACTACAATCGCAACACGCTGGAGAAGTTCGCGCACATTTCGCTGGTCCAAGGCAAGCAAGCGGTTCCCATCCACGAGATCCACGCCGGCGATATCGGTTCAGTCGCCAAGCTAAGAGAAACTCTCACCGGAGACACCCTGGGCGACAAGTCATCGCCCATCCGCTATCCCGCCGTGCAGCTCCCCGAGCCCGCCATCACCTTCGCCATCGAGCCGAAAAGCCGAGCCGACGAAGACAAGCTCGGCGTCGGCCTGCACAAGCTGATGGAAGAAGACGCCATGCTCCGTTTCTTCCGCGACCCGCAGACGAAAGAATTCCTGATCGCGGGCACCGGACAGCAGCACATAGAAGTCGTGGTCTCGAAGATGAGAAAGCGATACCACGCCGAGGTAGTCCTAAAAGCCCCCAAGGTTCCATACCGCGAAACCATCCGCGGCAAAGCCGACGTCCAGGGACGCCACAAGAAGCAGACCGGCGGCCACGGCCAGTACGGCGATTGCAAAATCAAGATGGAGCCGCTGCCCCGAGGCGCTGAATTCGAATTCGTCAACGACATCTTCGGCGGCTCCATCCCGCGCAACTTTATTCCTGCCGTAGAAAAAGGAATCAAAGACGCCGCCGCCCGCGGCTACCTCGCCGGATATCCCGTCGTGAACTTCCGCGTGATCCTCTACGACGGTTCGTACCACGACGTGGATTCGAACGATCTCTCGTTCCAGATGGCGGGTCGTATCGCCTTCCGCAAAGCCATGGAACAGGCCAAGCCCACGCTGCTGGAACCGATCATGACCGTCGAGATCACCGTCCCCGACGAATTCGCCGGCACCATCATGGGCGACCTCAACAGCCGCCGCGGACGCATCCAGGGCATGGATAACAAAGCGGGCAACACCATCGTGAAGGCCGAAGTCCCCATGGCCGAGATGCTCACCTACGGCGCCGATCTAACTTCCATGACGCAAGGCCGCGGCAGCTTCGCGATGGAAATGCACCATTACGACACCGTCCCGCAGCAACTTCAGGACAAGATTATCGAGAAGGCCAAGGCCGAGCGCGGCGAGGTGAAGGAAGAAGAGGAGTAGGTCGTCGATATGTCTCTTAAGCAGAACCTTGTCGAACACTTAGACGCGATTGAGGACTGCTTGCCAAAGCGTCGTATCCTTTCGTGCCTGTGCCTCCTTTACTCCGGTATCGATGTGATCGCATCGTTAGAAACGGGGAAAAGCACTAAGGCTACGTTCCTTCGGTGGGTCGAGGAGAACATGCTGAACGCGCGACCAATGCCGTGCACTGCATTAGAACTCTACGCTGCTCGCTGCGGCATATTACACACGTTTACTGCAGATTCAGACTTGTCCCGGAAGCAAGGCGTACGCAGAATCATTTACGCTTGGGGAAATGCCAGAGACGAGGATTTGTCAAAGGTCGTGAAGGCGCTCGGAGGCGCTGAGGTTGCAGTTCATGTTCGAGAACTGATTGACAGCTTCGCAGCAGGTCTACTCTTATATCTTGAAGGTGTAGTTCAAAGTCCTGACAGGCTGCGCCGTATCGAAAGGTCCACCGATCTGTGGTTCTCGCACCTCGACCAAGACTCCGTGGCAAATTTTCTAAATATCGCTACCTCCGAGAGCTAATAAATCGGCAACGTGATCGCACTTCACACCAGTTCCACGTCGGTAAAACGAAAGTCCTCTCCTTTGGCCAGCAGTTTCTGCCCGGAGAACTTGGCCAACGCGTAGGCGAAGCAATCTCCGAAGTTGAGACCGGCCGCGTGCCGCCCTTTGCGATACTTGCGCCAGGCGGAACGCGCGATCTCCACTTGCTCGGCATCCACCGGAACGACTTCCAACTTTGCCCGCACCATAAACAGGTCGAACTCCCGGCCCGCGGCTTCCCCACGCCTTGCCTCGAGCACGACCCCGGTTTCCAGAGAGTTCGCCGCCGAAATCAGCTTCGTTTCTGCCTGGAGGATATGGTCAAGGAACAGCTTGCGCTCGGGTTCACCGAGGAAGACGGCCACCAGCGCCGATGTGTCAATGACCATAAGGGGAGACCTAGCGCGGAATGCCGTCTTCGCCGTAGCCGAGGATTTCGTCTTCGGGGCGCGAGTCCAAGCTCGGAAGCGCATCCACACGCCGCAGTAAATCCTCAATTTGGCCGCTCAGAATGTGGCCTTTGCGCCGCCGCTTCAGCCGCTCCCAGCGTTCCTGGAGCGACATTTGAATGGCTTCGGTGAGCGATTCGCCAGTTTCTCTGGCCACTTGGCGGGCTAGCCGTTCGGTAGCTTCGTTTTTGATGCTCAAAGGCATACTATATATTTCTATACTCTGAGAGAGTATTATATACGCTTGGTCAAGCTAACTTGCGTTCGCAGGAAATCGTTCCCCAACCGTGCTTTCTGGCGTACCATTCCTCTTTCTTCTTCCTAAGGAGGCACGCATGCCCAAGCGGAAGACCCTGATCTGCTGCCGCTTATCCTTCCTAACGCTATTTCTTCTACTCATCTCGCAGCAAGCCATAACCCAGGAAAGCAAGGTCGTAGTATTGGAACTCGACCACGTGTCCGTCTGCGGATCGAATCTCGACACGCTTCGCCAAGCCTTCACCGATGTGGGTTTAACTCCCGACCTTGGTGGTCCTCACAGCAACGGCATTACCCAGATGGCCCTCCTGGGCTTCGATGACGCGTCATACATTGAACTGATCGCGCCGCTAAAGCCAGGCGCGGCCGCGGGCTCCGACTGGGCGAAGTTTATGGCCGACGACGCCGTCACCTGCGCCTGGGCCGTGGGGTCGAACGTCTTGCTGCAGGAAGTCGACCGCCTGAAGAAGGCCGGAATCCCCGTCACCGCTCCCGAACGCGGTAGCCGCAAGCGCCCCGACGGAATGTCGGTCGAGTGGATGACCGCCGATGTTGGCTCCGGAACCCCGGGCTCCACGCTGCCCTTCATCATCGAAGATCAGACGCCGCGCGACTGGCGCGTCCAGACTTCCGCCAGCGTACAGGGAGCACCCGTCAACGGCATTGAAAACGTAGTCCTCGGCGTCAACAACTTGGACGCAGCGATTGCCTTGTTCCGCAAAGCATACGGCTGGGCCGACCCGCTCACCGAAACCCAAAAAGATTTCGGCAAACTAGCCTACTTCCCCGGCGAGCCCGTAATTCTGGCTGCGCCGTCAGGCGGAGGCTGGCTCTCCGACCGTCTAGCCAAGTATGGCGAGACCCCGGTAGCCTATCTGCTCGCCACTCGCGACTTCGCAGCCGCAGCCAAGAAGTACAAACTCTCCGGCGGCAAAACCTGGTTCGGCCAAAAAGTAGCCTGGTTCGACCCCGGCAAGCTGAAGGGAGTGCGTCTGGGAGTAATAGGCCAGTAGCCGCTCGTGTGGGCATGTGTGGGGACGGGCGGCTCGCCCGTCCAAGTGGAGCAAAGCTCCGCTGGGTTTCAGCCGCCATCATCGCGCCTCAGGGATAAGCGTGACCCTGACCGTATCTAGAAGCCGGAGCGCAGAACTGCTACCATCCCCTCAGTGTCAGCCGCCAGAGAAAATCCCGCCCTCAAAGACCGCCTGGTCTCCGGTGTCCCGGTCGAAGACGATTCTTCATTCGAACTCAAGCTCCGCCCGCAGCGTCTGCAAGAGTTCATCGGCCAGAACAAAGTCAAAGAGAATCTAGACGTAGCCATCCAAGCCGCCAAGTCCCGAGGCGAAGCGCTAGACCACGTCCTGCTCTACGGCCCGCCTGGCCTGGGCAAAACGACGCTAGCCAACATCATCGCCAACGAACTAGGAGTCGCTTTCCAGCAAACTTCCGGCCCCACCCTGCAAATCAAGGGAGACCTAACGGCAATCCTAACCAATCTCCGAGACCGCCAAGTGCTCTTCATCGATGAAGTCCACCGTCTGCAGCCCGCGCTCGAAGAGATCCTCTATTCCGCGCTCGAAGATTACAAGCTCGACATCATGATCGGCCAGGGCCCCTCCGCGCGCACTCACACCATGGATGTCAAGCCCTTCACCTTCATCGGCGCCACCACTCGAGCCGGACTACTCTCCGCCCCCCTGCGCTCACGTTTCGGCCTGCTCCTGCGCCTCGAGTTCTACACCCACGACGATCTCCGAATAATCGTAGAGCGTTCGGCCGAAATTCTAGGCGTGAGCATCGATCGTCCCGGCGCCATTGAAATCGCCAGCCGTTCCCGGGGCACGCCGCGCATCGCCAACCGCCTGCTGCGCCGCGTACGCGACTACGCCCAGGTGCGCGCCGCCGGTTCCATCGATCTCGCCACCGCCCAGTCCGCGCTCAGCATGTTAGAAGTGGACCGCCACGGTTTTGACGAAGTCGATCGCAAGCTCCTGCTCACCATCATCGAGAAGTACCAGGGCGGGCCCGTGGGCTTGAATACGCTAGGCGCCGCATTAGCCGAGGAACCCGACGCCATAGAAGAAATCTACGAACCCTTCCTGATTCAGATAGGCTTCCTCAACCGCACTCCCAGAGGCCGTGTAGCCACCCAACTAGCCTACGAACATTTCGGCATAACTCCCAACCGCCGCCAAAGCTCCCTGTTCTAGATCGTGCGGGGACGGGCTAGTGTGGGGACGGGCGACTCGCCCGTCCAGCCGAGCTAAGCTCGGCAGCTGCCGGCACGCCCAAAACTCGGCGTTTCCATAACTAAAGCCAGCTCCTGCGTTTGACTTCCACCGCCGCAATCTGCGTTAATCGCTCTTCGTCATCGTCCCCAAGAAACGCAGGAGGAATCATGCGCGAAGTGATCTCAACCGACCAAGCTCCGCAAGCCATAGGCCCGTATTCGCAGGCGATTCGAGCGCAGGGCCTCATTTTCACGTCCGGACAAGTAGCCATTGATCCCGCCACACAGCAGGTCGCAGCCGGAGACATAAGCGCGCAGACCGACCGCGTGCTCAAGAATCTCGCCGCCGTTCTGCGGGCTTCGGGCAGCAGCATGGAGAAGGTTCTCCGTTGCACTGTCTTCCTGAAAAACCTGGCAGACTTCGCCGCCATGAATGAAGTCTACGGCCGCTACTTTAAGCAAGCCCCGCCCGCCCGCTCCACGGTAGAAGTGGCAAGGCTTCCAAAAGACGTCCTGGTAGAAATCGATGTAATCGCGCTAGCGTAATGCTCACGTAGGGACAGCCGCCCTCGGCTGTCCAGCCGAGCGAAGCTCGGCAGCAACCGCCGGCGCCAAAGCATGTGGAATTTGCTGTAGAAACTAACGTGGAATTAAGAAGGGGGAATTATGAAAATTGTCATCGTGATCTCAACCATAGCGCTGTTCGCCCTGGCGGCCCTGGCCGTTGCCCAAACAACTCCGGCAAACAAGGCGCCCGCTAAGCCAGCCACCAGCACTCCCACCAAGGTCACCGGCGCGCCCATCAAGACCGCCAGCGGTCTCGAATATTGGGACATCAAAGTCGGAACCGGCGCCGTCGCCCAAACCGGACAACACGTCAAAGTCGATTACACCGGCTGGCTCACCAACGGCAAGAAGTTCGACAGCTCGGTAGGCACTGGGAAACCGTTTGAGTTCAAGCTAGGCGCCAGCCAGGTCATCAAGGGCTGGGACGAAGGTGTAGCCGGCATGAAGGTCGGGGGCAAGCGCCAACTTCGCATCCCTCCCGATCTGGCCTACGGAGAAAAGGGTTATCCAGGGGTCATCCCAGCGAATTCAACCCTCATCTTCGACGTAAGCCTGGTAGATGTGAAGTAGCGTGCCCAGTGTGGGGACGGGCGCCCTCGCCCGTCCAAGTCGAGCAAAGCTCGGCAGCTGCGGACACTCCCAAAGACGTAGCTCAGGGCAAGGTCTGCCCGCGTTGCCGCTTGCAGGCAGACAAAGGCCCGCAGATTTCCACATCTCTGCGGGCTCGGAATCTCTTACGCCTTAACCACTTTGCCGCTGCGCAGACAGGAAGTGCAGACGCGCATGTGCTTGGTAGCGGCTCCCACCTTGGCGTGAACCGGGCGCAGATTGACATTCCAGCGCCGTTTGCTGACATTGTGGGCGTGACTGATCGTATTTCCGAACTGCGGCCCCTTGCCGCAGATATCACAAACTCGAGCCATAACTCTAAAATCCTTCCAGGCCTGTTGCCGAAATGTTCATTTTACAGGAATCCAGCCGACTTCGCCAAGCCAGAAGAACCTATCGAGGTTCTGATTAAGCTTCTGGGGACCTCCGTGCACCCCTGTGTGCCCTGTGGTTTACGCTTTTTGTCGACGCTTAGTCAGAATTTCCCTGAAAAACAGATCACGCGCACGCCCATCAGAATCCGCTCCGAAGTCTGCTGGAGTTATGGGTTTTACTAGGCGGACGCAGCCATTGGCCCGCCGCTGGCCGCGTCTGCTACCCTGCCATCATGGATTATCTCTGGACTCCGTGGCGTTACGCCTATGTCACTGGCGCCGACCAGCAGCCGGATTGCATCTTCTGCCTAGCTCCCAAAGAAAGCGACGAAACGGCCCGCATCGTTCATCGCGCGACACATTGCTATGTCATTCTCAATACCTATCCGTACACCAATGGGCATGTCATGGTCGTGCCCTACGCACACCTGGACGAGTTGCAGAAGCTTCCCACCGATGCAGCTCAGGAGATGATGACTCTGACCCAGCGGATGGAGACGGTTCTGCGCTCTCTCTATCGGCCCGACGGCCTCAATCTCGGCATGAACATAGGAAAGGCCGCAGGTGCCGGCGTAGCCGGCCACATCCACATGCACATTCTGCCGCGCTGGGTAGCGGACGCCAATTTCGTCAGCGTCATCGGCGAAACCAGGGTGATGCCCGAGTCGCTCGAGGGGACTTGGGAGCGAATTCGGAAAGCCTTTGCCATTGGTAAGTCGTAGCTTGAAAGACGAAACTTGTCTTGACACCCGTTACGTGACGCGTTACGGTACAGGATGATCCGGTCGATCCGCCACAAAGGATTGAAGCGCCTTTACGAGGACGACGATCTGCGCGGCGTGATTCGGGAGCATGCGGTAAAGCTGCGCGACATTCTCGCACGGCTCGATGCTGCTGAAACGATCGCGGACCTGGACGTGCCGGGATTCCGGCTGCATCCGCTCAAGGGCGAGTTAAAGGGCTATTGGGCGGTGACGGTTCGCGCCAACTGGCGGGTGATTTTCCGTTTTGCCGAGGGCGACGCTCTGGATGTCGACTACGCCGATTACCACTGAAAGGTAACAGAAACCATGCCGATGAAGAATCCACCGCACCCTGGCGGATTTGTGCTGCGCGAGTGTATTATGCCTTTGGGCCTGACCATAACGGACGCCGCCGCTGCGCTGGGGGTTACGCGCACGACGCTGTCAGAGCTGGTGAACGGGAAGCGCGGGATTTCCCCGGAAATGGCCGTGCGGTTGTCCAAGGTTTTTGGAGGGAGCGCCGCGAGTTGGCTGGTGCAGCAGGCGCACTACGATCTGGCCCAGGTGCGCGCTGATCGAATCAAACTTCATCGGCTGCAAATGGCCTAAATTGCCCGGACCAGTCCACCTGTACGCACCCTCGCGCTGCGTCGCGGACGCCAATTTCGTCAATGTCAGCGGAAAGACCCGAATTCGGCCCGGCGAGGCTAAGCGCCTCACTGCTCTTGGTCTCGGGGACATCCCCGAACACTGGATGGAAAATACTGATGCATTTGCTGGAGTGTCAGTTTTCTGGCATCCGACAGACCTTCGAGCACGTAAGAAACCGGTACGCAGGTGTCAGTGGGATACGCACGATAGTAGGCGGTGATGCCGCCGACGTAGTCCTCCAGATTCCTTGAATACGCGGTTCGCTTAGGGATGCACTCCTCTCCCGGCAGTCCGCGTAATTTTCCAGTCGAATATGTCCTCTCTCCGGCCTCGCATCCGTCGCGGAATCCACGGCCGAAGCCCCAGAGGTAGCCGGAGACGTATTCAGTCTTCGTTTCGTCGGTCCACTTTAACCAGTTATCACCGGTTTCCAACAGGCCTGCCGCAACCGCGCTTCCGGCGTCAAAGATCAAGACCAACACAACCGCGAACAACAGCAACGCATTGCGCCTCATCTTTGCTCCTTCGGTCCTAACTCCCGCGCAAAGAACTCCTCAGCCGCACCATACGCCCGAATCCAGCTCTTCCACAGCGCGGACAAAAGTGCGAATTCCCATGCGCGGCAGAGTACGTGAAACAGAGCCGGATTGGCAACTGGAGAAACACAAAACACCCACTCTGCAATTGGCCTAAGCCGCATGTCGTTGTGAGTTTTTCTGCATCCACATCCACGCGCTCTCGACGATCTCGGCGAGATCGCGCTGCGCGATCCATCCCAGCACGCTGTGCGCCTTCGCCGGATTAGCCACCAGAATCGGAGGGTCGCCCGGCCGTCGCTGCCCGATCGTCCTCCGAACTGGCCTTCCCGTGGCGTCTTCCACCGCCTGGATGATTTCGAGAACGGAATGCCCTCGGCCCGTTCCCAAGTTGACGACTAGCGTGTTACCGTCTTTTTCGTTTCTTTCCAGGTATTGCAACGCCCGCACGTGTGCATCGGCGAGATCGCTCACATGAATGTAGTCGCGGACACAAGTGCCGTCCGGGGTCGGGTAATCCGAGCCGTAAACTTGCAACTCGCGCTCGTTCGTGGAAGAGGCGGCCAGCGCCAGTGGAATCAAGTGAGTTTCGGGGTCGTGCATCTCGCCGATCTCGCCGCTTTCATCGCCTCCCGCGGCGTTGAAATAGCGGAGGCTCACCGAGCGTAATCAGTAAGCGCGGCCATAAGCTTCGAGCGCGTTTTCGAAAAAAAGTTTCGATACGCCATAGGGATTGACGGGCTCGCGCGGCGTCGACTCGGTAATAGGAATCTGTCCGGGGACGCCATATACGGCACAACTGGAGGAAAACACGAAGCGGCGGATTCCGGCGTCCAGCGCCGAATTCAGCAGGCGGAGTGCCCCGACAACGTTGTTGCGGAAATACTTGCGCGGGTCCACGACCGACTCCCTCACGTAGGCGTGGGCGGCAAAGTGCATGACCGCGTCCACCCGCGCGAGCACGGGCCGAAGCCTGACGTCATCGGCGATGTCGCCCTCCACCAGTTCGAAGCCGCGCGCCAGTCGCAGAAAGCCGGTGGAGAGATTGTCATAAATCACGACCTCATAACCCGAGCGCCGCAGCGCGCGCGCCGCATGACTGCCGATGTAACCTGCTCCCCCCACGACTAAGATCGCCACGCCATCATGTTGCCGCGAAAAGCGTCCGCCCCAAGGTGATACTCATCACCCTCCGTTTGTGACAGAGGAGTGCCGGCTGCCCCACTCATCGCGCACTTTGCGAGGAGTGGGATTTCACCGCCGCTGCCGGCTTGGTGTAGAATTTGAAAGTCAAACCCCACGCTGCCATCTTCATCCTGGGCAGCGGATTCCATCGGGACGTAGCGCAGCCTGGTAGCGCACTTGCTTGGGGTGCAAGGGGTCGCGAGTTCAAATCTCGCCGTCCCGACCATTCTTTGTGTGTGCGTCCCCTCCCCTGTGATCCCTGCCCTTGCATTTTTCCCCCGTTTGGAGCAACGTTTTCAGGGTAGTTAAGGAGGGCCTTCCGCCATCATGATTAACGTTCTCATCCACCACGAAGTCGCCGACTATTCGGCCTGGAAAGCGGCGTTCGATTCCGCCTTCGACTGGCGGCGCAAGAACGGCGAGCGCAGTTGCCACATTTTCCGCAGCGCCGGAAGCGTCAACAACGTCACCCTGTTCTTCGAATGGGAGAATCTGGAAAAGGCGCGCGCGTTCGTAGCTTCGGAGGAACTCAAAGCCAGAATGGCGAGCGCCGGGGTTAAAGGCGCGCCCCATGTTGATTTCCTCACTGAGGTGCACAGCGTCCACCGCAGCGCTGCCGACTGACTAGCGGCCATTCAGGGAAGGTGGGAATCCGTTTCTTCCGGTTTGCATCCAAGGGGATGAACCGGCAAAGAAAACCGGAGGCGGATGCCCCCTTTCCGGCCATTCCCTCCTTTTCTGCCTTGCCCCAAATCTGTGGCGTCAGGAGAACTCCATGGCCAAGAAACCAGTCTCCACCAATTCGCACAAAACTTCAGCCCAACCCCGCTACCACCAGACCGCTCGCGAACTCCAGGCATTTGGCACCGTCACCAGTGTCATGCCGCTGCAACTGGAAGAACCAGTCCGACTGGAAATGACCGAGCAACTCAATCAACTGTTAGCCGACACCATGACGCTTCGGGATCTCTACAAGAAGTCTCATTGGCAGGTGTCCGGAGCCACGTTCTATCAACTGCATCTCCTGTTCGATAAGCACTTCGAAGAACAGAGCGAGATCGTCGACGCGATCGCGGAACGAATTCAGCTTCTAGGCGGAGTCAGTATCGCCATGGCGGCTGACGTAGCCGAGTCGACCCGCATCTCGCGCCCGCCCAAGGGCCGGGAAGAGGTTCCCGTCCAACTCTCTCGCTTGCTCGATGCGCACGAGATCATCATCACTCAATGCCGCGAACTCGCGGAACTCGCCAACAAAGTCGGCGACCCCGGCACGAACGATCTCGTAGTGAGTGATGTGCTTCGCCCCAACGAACTGCAGGTCTGGTTCCTCAGCGAACACCTGGTCGATGCGCCCCTGGTCGAAGCCGAGCCGCTGCGGGAATCGGCGTAAAACAGAATCGCATTGCGACTTCACGCGGGCTTCACGGCCCGCGTCTTTTCTTTACAGATTATGTCGAGCTAGTGGCGCGCCGAGAGAATGTGCAGGATCTGCCGCAGTTCATTCCGCAAGTGCCCCACACTTACAGAAGGTCGGCCGGGAAATGGAAGCGCGCTCTGGTTCCGCTCGGACTTGGTTTCCTCGCGCAACTGCACCCGGGCACCCGCGATCGTGAACCCGTCCTCATAAAGCAGCTTCTTGATCCGGACTACCGACTCCACATCGCGTTTCCGATACATGCGCTGCCCGGTGCTGCTCTTGACGGGCTTCAGCTGCGGAAATTCGGTTTCCCAGAACCGAAGCACGTAAGCCGGCAAGCGGCACAACCCGGCGACTTCACCGATGCGGAAATAGAGCTTGTCCGGAATAATGATTTCCGCGTTGCGTGCCGCTTTTTTCGAAGGTTTCTTTCGGACGCTCATGGAGGTCGCTTCCATGTTCCTGTATACGCGTTTCTAGCACGAGCCGCGCCGCGGGACAACCCCCTAATGTGCCAAGAGGCACGGCCGGCCTGCCAAAATCAGTGGACGGTCCTTAGTCGGTAGTCATTAGTCCTTCGCGGGTTACCCTCGATTTGCCAACGACCATCGACTTTCAACCAACGATCCACAACGGAAAAGCCTCTCAAGAGGTGCTTCTCCTGAGAGGCTTTGGGGGAATTCTGAACGAGCATCGGTCCGCTTAGTGTTTCTTTTTCTTGGCGGCTTTCTTCTTGGTTGCCATGAAGTGTTTCCTCCGTTTGAACGATTTGTTCTCCCAAGGTTCTCGACAGGGCACCTTGATGCCCGGGCTACTCAATCTCTAGTATGAGCAGCTGTCCTACCACAAGATATTGCCATTCGTATGCGAATTGTCAATAGAAATCTCACTGCACCGAACGATTTTGGTGAGGCGCGTGCTTGGACTTGTCGGGCGACCTGATGCGGAATTTCACCATGAACGCCGAACCTTCCCGTCAGACAACAGTGAAGGCACAACGCCTGTGCGATAATTTCAGAACAAACCTATGTCAGATCACAAAGTCTTCTGCGCCAAATTGAAACAGGAATTGCCTGGGCTCCCCGAGCCTCCCTTCGACAGCGACTTGGGGAAGAAGATCTACGAGCAGGTCTCGCAACAGGCATGGAACCAGTGGATGGAACACTGCAAAATGCTGCTCAACGAATATCGCCTGAACCCGGCCCGCAAACAGGATCAGGAAGTCATCGTGAAGCAGATGGAGCTGTTTTTCTTCGGTGAGGGAGCGGCGCGTCCAGCAGAATACGTTCCCCCGACGCACTGAGCGCAGTCCGACGAAACCTGGCGCATGGCAAGCCATCCGCAACCGTTGCCGGTTTTGCCGACGGGTTACTGACGAGTTACCTCTAGCTGTCAGCGAGTTCCCGATTCATCACCTCGTAACACTCGTCGGCCACAATCTAAGTGTGGCGCCGCAGGTCACATACGACACGCTGATCCTTTCGGATCTGCATCTGGGCGCGGACATGAGCCGCGCCCGCGAAGCCTTGCGCGTTCTCCATGAAAATCAATATCGCCGTCTCATCCTGCTGGGCGATATCTTCGCCGACCTCAATTTCGGACGCCTGAAAAAAGAGCACTGGAAATTTCTCGGCTTCATTCGCAAGCTCTCCAATCCCAAGCGCCACGTCGAAGTGGTCTGGGTCGAAGGCAATCACGACCACGGCCTGGCCGAAATCATGTCCCACTTAGTCGGCATCCGCGTGTACCAGGAATATCAATGGGAATATCGCGGCCTGCGCCACATCGCTGTGCATGGTCACCAGTTCGATGGTTTCGTGGTGAGCAATGTCCGCGTCAGTTATGTGATCGGGACGCTGCTCTACCTGCAACTGCAAAAGTGGGATTCAAGAAACAAGACCCTGACGCGTTTTCTCGACCGGCTCAACACCCGTTGGCTGCGTTTGTCGCTCAAGGTCGCCGACGGCGCCCTGGCCCATGCCCGTCACCACCAGGCGGCCCGCATTTTCTGCGGCCACACCCACGCCGCCCTGCACAAGCACCAGCATGGAGTCGATTATTTCAATTGCGGGGCCTGGATCGACGAGCATCCTACCTACATTACCGTTGGTGAAGAGGGGGTCCATATCCACGAATATGTCGATGGGCCTGACAAACATCATCCCGGCGAAGAGCGCAGGTGGGCTGATTCCGAATTCGCCGGCGACGAAGGGCGACTCGAAGATGGCGAGTACGAGAGTGTTGGCCGCTGACGCCAACATACCTCGAATGACGGCAGGTGATTCTTGCGCAAACTGACCATCGTTTTCCACCACGCCGGCGGAGGACATCAAAGCGCCGCGGAGGCCCTCAAACACACTCTCGCCCGCCACGAACATCCTTGGGAAGTTACTCTTCTCGACATTCAGGAATTACTCGACCCTCTCGACCTGATTCGCCGCGCCACGGGCTTGCGTATTCAGGACGCTTACAACCTGATCCTGCGCAAAGGCTGGACCCGCTTCACTCCGCAACTCCTGGTCGTTCTGCAAGGAACCATCCGTGCCTACCATTCCCCGATCGTGAAAGCACTCCGGGCATACTGGGCACAGCATCCGGCGGACTTGGTCCTTTCCGCAATTCCGCACTTCAATCGCGAGATCGCCAACAGCCTTCGCACAGACGATAAGAAGACGCCTTTTGTAACTCTAATAACGGATCTGGCCGATTACCCGCCGCACTTCTGGATTGAACGCGAATCGGAATACATCATCGTCGGGACCGACCGCGCCCGGCAGCAGGCCTTGACGATCGGCCACCCCGCCGACCATATCTTCCAAACCTCGGGGATGATTCTTAAGCCCAGGTTCTACCAGAAGACCACCGTCGATCGCGAAGCCGAAAGGAAGCGGCTCGTCCTGGAACCCAATTGTCCGACGGGCATTGTCCTGTTCGGAGGCCACGGCTCTCAGGTGATGGTCGACATCGCCAAGAAACTCAACGATGGCAACAGCGGCGTTCAGTTAATCTTGATTTGCGGGCACAACCAAAAGCTGGCTGACGAGCTCAAGAAGTTGCCTACCAGAAAGCCCATTGCCGTAGTCGGATTTGCCCAAAATGTTGAGTACTACATGGCTTTGGCTGACTTCTTTATCGGAAAACCGGGCCCGGGCTCGATCAGTGAGGCCCTGCAGTTCCATTTGCCCGTGATCGTCGAATGCAATTCCAAGACTCTGCCGCAAGAGCGTTACAACGCGGAATGGGTGACGGAGAACGGCTACGGGATCGTCGTGCCAAGCTTCAAACAGATTGCGCCCGCCGTTCAAAGCCTGCTGCAGAGCGCAACTTACACTGAATTTCGTCGGAAGGCCCACGAATACTCCAATCGAGCGCTCTTCGAGGTGCCCGCAATCCTGGAACAATGCGCAGAGCGCGCCGCGACTCCCTCGCAATCTCCGCTCGCTGTATAGGCAACCTGTGGCGCAGCTAAGGTTCGTATCAGGGCACGCCTTCAGGCGTGCCGCAAGCGCCGCGTTATGAACGCGCCTTCAGGCGCTCGGGCTGGCGACTGAAGCTTCACCGCACTCTGCTAACAGTGTCAGCACTCCCCTGTCATCTCAAGGACCGAGCCGCCGTCGGTCACAAATTCTTCGGCGCGAGCCGGAATTCCCAAACAAAGCTTGAGCCGCGCCCGCGCCAGGCTGTTATTGGCCACTTCAAAGCTGCCCGAGCAGTCCGTCTTGGCGTAGGGCAGGCGGTGCAACGACGAGCCGCCGCCCTCGATTTCCGCTTCGATGGATCCCGCCGCCGAAGTCGTTTGAAACACCCAGCGCATCGCTTCCAGATCGCGGCAACTCTCGCGCAGCTTGCGAAAAACGTAAGGGCGGCCTTCGTGCCACAGGATGGCCGTCCGAAATACCAGTCCAAAAGGCATTTCATAAACCAGAGCTTCGAAGGTGCTGAGACGGCCATCGGGCTGCGGAAAGCACGCGTGCGTCCAGGTCCAGAAATGCCGATGGCGGAAGCCGCAGTTGTGCCCCTGGACGCCGAAGCCGAGAGGATCGCCCCGGAAGACTCGATCGTCAAGGCGGACTTCTCCGGAGAAAACAGCGTCGGAATGAGGTGTGCAGGAAAAGCCGATCCAGCCTTTGTTGCTCAGCGTAATGCCGAAATTGGAACGGTAGCGCAAATCCCATGACAGCCGGTGTCCACGGACTGCCAGGACGCCGCGACAGGCAGCCTCCTCGATGCGGTTAGGACCGGCTTCCAGAAAGAAGGGGCCGCGCCGCTCGCTCATCTGCAGCGCGTCAATGGGAAATTCCTGGATGAAGGTTTCAGGCCGGCCGCCGCGCGGGAACCACGTTGCCCAGACTTGCACCGGAGCCGCGCCCGGAACGCCCGGGCAGCCTTGGCGTCCAGGATTCGCCAGCAGATAACGCAACCACCACGCGCCCTCGCCGTCCGCCAAGCCAAGACGCAGGAACCACGATTCATAGCGGCGGCGCATGCTGCGCCGGGTGAACGCCACATTCAGCGAAGTCATATTCCATGGTAGCGCTCGTTCACCTGGATTTCGACGTGACGGTTAGAAATGCACCGCGATGCCGGTTGAGAACCGCGCGCCATTCTGGCCGTGACCATAGAAACGAGTGTTGATGTAATCGAGCTGTCCGCGCCACGTGATCGGCCCCGCGATCTTATAATCCAAGCCTCCGCCGACTCCATTGACGAATGAAGTATCCGAACTGGAGATTCCGTTGCTCAGGCTGATATGTCCGGCGCCCACCAACAACTCCGCAAACGGGCGGAAGCGCTCGACCTGTACCGATACTCTCGGGCCGAACAGGACATTGTGCGCGGCGACGTCGGCGCTGGTGCCGCCGAAATTGTGGTTGCCGTAATGCCCATCGACATCAACCACCAGGCCAATCCACGGCAGGAACTTCCCTTCCAGCGTGAAATCCCACCCATTCAGATTTGTGGTGTCGCGGGAGACGATGGAGGTACGGTCATAGGAGTAGCCAAAGAACACGTTTCCCTTCGTCGGAATCTGCGCCCAGGCGGCGCTGGCCAGCAGAGTCAATAACAAAACAAGAATCCACAGCCTTCGCATAGTTTTTCTCCTGGCGTGCGTTTTGCAGCACGCGATTTGATATGCAGCCCGCAGCAGTACATAGATGCAATCGAGGCCGCAGAATTTGCCTCCCCGCCCCGCACAGTAGGGCAGTGTTCTGTAGAGACGCGGCTTGCCGCGTCTCCCCGGCGTGGGGCAGGTCACCGGAACAGCGCGGCAAAAAATCCGCCGAGTTTTCGGAAGAACCCGCGCGCCGGTGCGCGCTTCGCCGATGCGGTCTCCGAGCCAGCCGGTTTCGCTGCCCCGTTAGCGGGTGGAGGAAGCGGAGCGGCCAAAGCCGGCGCTGCCGTCGAACGTGAAGCGGCTGGCAGCGCACGCACATCCTCAACCGGCGCGGGCGGAGGGCCGGTCGCGTGGAACACCAACGGCTCCTCTACTTGCACGTGCAGCTCGTTCGGTGCAACCGAAGCGTCAAGTGGAGCGGCTGTCGCCGGCATCGCTGCCGGTAAATCCTTCGCAGGCGCGCGTTCCGCAGGAGCCGTCTCGGCCACCGGCGCCGGACTCGCATTTACGGGTGGAAGCGCTCCGCGTTCTCCCGGCGCGCGGCTCTGCGTGGGCAGATCCTTGGCCGGCAGATCGTTGGCCGCGCGCAGCACCTGATCTCGCGGTGCCGGACATCCGCACTCGAGCGGCACCGCCATATCCACATGGTCGAGTTGCCCGGAATGAAACATAAGTTGGTCGGTTGCCTTGACCTGATAGGTGCGATCGCCGAGCAACTCCGTCACCATCGCCGCGGCCGTGTTGCCGGGCAGCGCGCGCACGCAGGTGTTGCCCTGGCTGTCCGCACTGATGGCATAGTGAAACTCCCCCGGCCCCACCAGAAGGATGCGGAAGTCAGGCGTCATGACGGAATCCGAAGAAGCATCGAGAGCGAAGTGAGCTTCCAGCGCGCCTGTGTTCATGCTGAGCATCAGATTGTGCCGGTTCTGCGACGGCGTGAGCGACACAGTCGTTCCCGGACAAACATGCACCTCGCCGCCACTGGACAGCCGGACAACGGCAGTATCGGGACCGGCCGTGATCGCAGAACCCGCGCTGCTGTCATTTCCACTCAGAGCCAGCGGGCCAGCCGCGCGCACCGCCGCCACCACCGGCTGCGGCTCAGGCGTCAGGCTGGGGACCGTGGGTGCCTGAAATGGCGAACTATTTGCCTGTCCGGGGTTTTTCCCGAGATGCACGACCAGTCGGTTTCCGGCAGCATCCCAGGTGTAAGCGCGCGGCGCGAGTAGATCCACAACCACGCGGGCTACCGGAGGACTCTGCTGAAACTGGTCGGCGCGGATCGCGCGGATTTGATCGGCTTGTATGTCGACTCGTTTCCCCTGCGTTTCCAGCCGCGCATTCGGCAGGTCGATCACCAGCCGGTCGGGGTCGCTGATCGCCTGGATCGAAGGAACCAGCGGCCTCGTCGAAAGAATTTCAACTGCCGGGCCGTCTTTCTCCTGCACGATCCGAAAGCTCTTGATCGCGGCAACCTTACTGGCAACCGGCGAAGAAGCGGCAGACTTGGAGTCTGGCTTGGTGGTCTGGGAATGAAGCCACGGTGCTCCGAATACAAGCACTCCCACCGCAAAACCCACGCACAAATCCGCCCGTAAAGCGCGGGTGCCCCATCCGAACGTCGTGCCTTTCGACGTCAGGGTAGGCTCGCGAGACAACGGCGGCCGGAACCGAGGATTCGGCGGAGAGTCTTTCACGGAAACGCTCGAGTGTTAGAGAAACCATACCACTCGGCGGTTCATGGAGAAAGATGCGCTGAGATAGGCACGTGAAAAAAGCGTCAGGAAAAAAGCGCGCGGGATTACGAGTCAGCCAGAAACTCGTACTCGTCAATGACCGCTGCCACCGCCAGCTTACTGGCGGGATTGCCGCCTTCGACCCGCACCACGCGGCCCTTGCAACGCACCCGAATGCTTTCGGTCAGGGTGATTTCGGGCGGCAGGGTCAGGGTAAAATCAATCGCGGAACCCGCCTGGATGGCCGAATCGACATAAAAGCAGATCCCGCGGGCGCTGACATCGCGGGTCTGCGCCGCGTGCTCCGGCTCATTTTCTCCGTAACGCACGGTTACCGGCAGGCGAAGCGCAAAGCGGCGCGTAGCCCGCTTGTCATTATTAGTGTTCTGGTCCTGCTGGGTCTCGGCCATCGGACCTCCTCAAAAGCATGGCTGCAAGGTTTCAGAGTCAAAGACTTATCGAAATCGCCTGTAAGCATGGCAATTGGCGGCCAACCTGTCAAGGAGAAGTAGCTGATTGCAGAGGTCAGAGGTCAGATTGCAGAGGTAACACCCATTCGAACGCAACTGCATTCCTGAACTCGGATAATCCGGGTGTGGGTTTTCACCTCTGCAATCTGACCTCTGCAATCCCTTCCGCCGCTCAACGGCTACAATGAATCCGTGGTCTTCGTCCTCGATAACTACGACTCGTTTACTTACAACCTCGTCCAGTACCTGGGCGAACTGGGAGCTCAGGTTGAGGTTCGCCGCAACGACGAAGTGACCGTCGAAGAGGTCGAGGCGATGCATCCCGAACGTATCGTCGTTTCTCCCGGACCCTGCACTCCGCGGGAAGCCGGCATCAGCATCGAACTGATCCGCCATTTCGCGGGCAAGGTGCCTATACTTGGCGTCTGCCTCGGACACCAAGCAATCGGCGCTGCCTTCGGCGGCCAGGTGGTTCGCGCGAAGAACCTGATGCACGGCAAAACCAGTCAGGTGGAGCACGACGGCAAGACTATCTTCCGCGGATTGTCTTCGCCGATGACCGCAACCCGCTACCACTCGTTAATCGTCGCCGAAGACGGTCTGCCCCGCGATCTCGAAGTCAGCGCCTGGACCCGCGACAAAGACGGAACGCAGGTGATCATGGGTTTGCGACACCGGAAGTTCCCCGTCGAGGGAGTGCAGTTTCATCCCGAGAGCGTGCTGACGGACGAGGGAAAGAAACTGGTGGCGAATTTCCTGCGGAATTAATCCCACTCATCTTTGCTGGCGGACGTTCACGAAAGTTTTACTATCGCGTTACAAATCCCTGACATTTCGCCCTGAGTATCTGCGTATCCTACTGTCGTTGTACCGAGTTGTTTTGTGGGAGGAGAAATGAAAAGTCGCGGCTTCGGCATCGCAGCTTCTGTTGTTCTCTTAAGCGTCGCCTCTGCATTTGCTCAGCAGGACAAGAGCGCTCAATCAACCATTCACATACGCGACTATTGCGATCCTGCGAGCTTCAATGCAGTTATCGGGCCTGGTACCTGCGTCCGCGACACCAGCGACGGGGCGATCACCTTTAGCGGCTTTGTTACCGAATTGGGAGCAGACAAGTCCGTCGGTGCGTGGCGCTACGCGCCTGGGCAAATTCATGTCTCTCAAGGCACAACTCTGCAACTTCAGAGTTTGGGTGGCGAAACGCACACTTTCACCGAGGTAAAGAGATTTGGTGGAGGTTTCGTTGACTTTCTGAACGCAGCATCAGGCAATCCCGTCCCCGCGCCGGAGTGCGCCCAGGTTGTCAATGGAAATCTAGTCCCACAGCCACCCAGCGACAAAAACATCTTCATTCCAGCAGGAGGACAAGCTACCTTTTCGCTCGAACCCCAAGTAGTGACTCGGTTCCAATGCTGTATCCATCCGTGGATGCGGATCACAATCACTCCGAAGGATCAACATCACGAACAGGTGCACTGAGCCGAAAATTTGCGGGGAGCGGATCGGAACCACGCTGTTGCCGCTGGGAGAGACTCAGGAAGATGGGTGGAGGTACAGCTAGCGGCCTCGTACCGGGAGGACCTGAGACTCTTCTCGTCAACTTGTAAGATCACGTTAGCACCAACTACCCCGCAGGCCATTCTGAGACGGGGTTGATAGCCTCTAGGCTTCCGCGCTGCAGTCTGACCGCGGCTAAAAGCCGTCGCTATTGGGCTCCGGGATCGCAGCGGTAAACCGTTGTACCACCCAAAATCAAGTGCACCTTCGAGTTTCTCCGCAAGCCATAAAGCCGCACCCGCCGGGTGCCCCACACATTCGCGTTCGTCTTTTGCGAATGTGTGGGCGAGGGCGGCGACGGTGGCGGCTAAATGCTGATGCTATGAACAAAGCCCACTCATCACAAAGTGCGCGATGATTGGGCCCCCGGCATACCGTAGGTGTCATCCCATGAATGCGCGTTTAGGCGCTGGTTTTGGACGCTGAAGTTCCCCACAAGCCTTTAGCCAGCCCACAACAAATCGCCGCCGGGGTTGCCCCCGGCGGCGTAGTTGAATCAGAAAAACCAGCGTGATGTACGGTCTAGTTCTGTCCCTTTCCAGTCAGCGGCAGGGTCTGCGGGCTGCCTGGACTGTTATCGAACAGTTTGTACGCTGCGTTCTCGACAGCATCCTTGCTCGGGTCAAAAGTAACGCTGAAATTGCAGGTGGCTCCGGCTTTGAGCGATCCGCCGCAGGGCGGATTCCCTCCACTCTGTCCGAAGTCCGCACTGTTGGCGCCGGAAATCTCCGCCCCCGTAAAGGTGACGGTGGTCGTCCCGACGTTGCTGACTGTCACCGTGTCGGAAACCGTGGTACCCCGGTTCACGGTGCCGAAGTTGATGGAAGCCGGCGTGAACTTGATACCGGTTCCCGTGCCCCGCAAGGTAGCGCTTTGTGGGCTGGTCGGGTCGTTATCAAACAAACTGACCGAGCCTTTAACAAAACCAACCACCGTTGGCTTGAACGCCACGTTGATGACGCAGGTGCCCTTACTAGCGATGATCTTGCCATTGGTGCAGGTGGTGGTTGACACGTTGAGGAATGGCGCAGTCGCGGTAACCGCAGGAGTGCCCAGGGTGATGGACCCGGCGGTGTTATTGGTCACCGTGATTTTGGAGGCGGCGCTGGTTACACCTATCGCTGTCGTGGCAAACGTCACCGATGTCGGGCTGAGCGAAACGTTGCTGATGCCCGTCCCGGACAGACCCGCCAGTTGCGGCGAGGTGGGATCGCTGTCATTGATCAGGATCGCGCCCTTCTTCGCCCCGGTTGAGGCTGGGGTGAAGGTCACGCCGATGCTGCAATTTGCGCCGCCGTTGAGTTTGCTGCCCGAAGCCGGGCAGGTATTGGATGCAATGGCGAAATCGGTCGTCTCGCTCAAGCTGATCGTGCCCATGGTGATCGCGGTCGCGCCCGTATTCGTAACCGTGACGGTCTTGACCGCACTGGTCGTCTTCACCAGTTGGTTGCCGAAATTCACCGGCGCGCCCGTGATGGAGATGGCCGTTCCCAACCCTGTCAACGAGATCGTGGAGGCAGAGTTGAAGAAGCCGTTCGTGCTGATGGTGACCGTGCCCGTCGCATTGCCTGAACCGGTCGGCGTGAAATAAACATACATCGTGCACGTCGTGCCGTTGGGCATACTGGCCGGACAATCGTCGACCTCACTGTAGGGGCCGGTGACGGAAATATCGGAAATGGTCAGCGGTCCCACTGCGCTGATCGTCACGCTCTCCGGAGGACTAGTGGATCCCACGCTGGTCAAACCAAAATTCAGGCTTCCCGGCGCAGTGCTGAGCGCGGCAAATGCCGCGATCCCCCGGATGCGGAAGTTGTACTGGTCGGCAACCAGGAAGTTGCCGGAGGAATCCTCGGATATCCCCGAGGGGTAATAGAATTCGGCGCTGGTGGCCAAACCTCCGTCGCCGAAATAGCCTGCACTTCCCGTGCCGGCGAACGTGGTCATGACCCCGCCCGCGCTCGCCCACCGCAGGCGCTGATTATTGGTGTCGGCAATAAAGAGGTTGTCGTTGGCATCCACTCGAACGCCATACGGATAGTTCAGAGCTTCTTCAGTCGCGGGGCCATCTCCGGTGTAGGTACAGGATCCAGTTCCAGCAACGGTACCGATAACGCCGGTGGCAACGGAAACTTCCCGGATCCGGCAGTTGTAGGTGTCGGCAATGAAGACATTTCCCACTCCGTCCACGGTCACGCCGTAAGGATAGTAAAGCTGGGCTGAGGTGGCTGGCCCGCCGTCTCCGGAGTAGCCGCCACGCTGCCCGATCCCGGCAATGGTGTTGATCGTTCCGCTGGTTACTTCGCGGATGACCTGGTTGTAAGTGTCGGCGATGTAGACATTGTCTTTGCTGTCCACGGCCACGCCCGAGGGGTAATAGAGGTCGGCGCTGGTCGCCGGGCCTCCGTCGCCGGTGTAGCCGCAGCGTTGTCCCACCCCGGCGAAAGTGCTGATGTTGCCAGCAGTGTTCACCATGCGGATCACGCAGTTGTTGGTATCCGCGATGTAGAAGTTTCCCTTACTGTCCTCGGCAACGCCGTCGTTGTAGTTGATTTCCGCCTTGTTAGCCAGTGCACCATCGCCGGTAAAGCCTGCCGTGCCGGTTCCAGCAAAGAAGTTCACCAGGTTCGACGACTTGGCCAGTTCGCGAACCAGGAAATCGTAGGTGTCGTTCACAAACACATTTCCGGAAGCGTCCCCAAACACGCCGAAGGGGTAGTAGAAGACCACGCCCTGGGGCGGCATACCCGTCAAAAGGGTGGGGAGATTGTAGCTGCCATTGCCTGCGACCGTATTTATGTTGCCACCGACGGTGAACAAACGAATGCGGTAGTTATTGCTGTCCGCCAGATAGATTTTGGTACCGCTCACGCCTACACCTTGCGGGTCATACAAATCTGCACTGGTGGCTGCGGCGCCATCCCCCGTAAATCCCGCAGTCCCGGTACCGGCGACAGTGTTGATGTTCCCCCCTACCGTGAACTGCCGGATCCGCTGGTTGTAGAAGTCGGCAATCGTGACGGTCGTTCCCGTGCTGTTGACCGCCAGTCCGAACACCTGATTGATCTCGGCGCTGGTGGCTTTGGCACCGTCCCCGGAGAAGCCAGCTGTGCCGTTTCCGGCAACGGTGTTGATCTTTCCGTCGGACTTGGTCACTTCGCGGATCCTGTAGTTGTAGATATCGGCGATGAAGACGTTGCCGGAACTATCCGCCGCAACTCCGTAAGGATCGTAGACCTCGGCGGCCGTGGCGGCTCCAGTGTCGCCCGTGTATCCACAGGTGCCATTGCCGGCATAGGTGGTGATCGTGTCGGTCGAGAGAACCAGCTTGCGAACGCGGCAGTTTACCGTGTCGGCAATGAACAGATTCCCCAAGCCGTCGAGAGCCACGCCGCCGGGATTGTAGAGTTGGGCGGCGGTGCCCTTGGCACCATCTCCGCTGTAACCACAGGAACTCCCAATGCCCGCAATGGTTGTGATGGTATTGGCCGTGTCCACCTTGCGCACGACGCAGTTACCCTGGTCGGCAAAGTACACGTTGCCCGAACCGTCAACTGCAAGGCCGTAGGGATGATACAAGTAGGCGTTTGCGGCGCCTCCGGTCACCCCGTCTCCACTGAAGCCCTGGGCTCCATCTCCGGCCAAGACCGTGAGTGTTCCGCCCGAGTTCACTTTGAAAATGCGGTTCTGGTAGTAAGCGGAGATGTAGTAGTTGCCGGAGCTATCCGCGGCAACCGCATCCGGGGTGTAGAGGTTCGAGTCGAGAGCGGGAATGCCATTGGGCCCACCTCCGATCGCCGTAGTAATCACATCTTGCTGTGCCAGCGCGGGCAAACTCAGCAGCAGGGCAATCAGCAGAAGAAACAGTCGTGTCTTGAAGCGGCGCATGCAATCCTCCTGGAAGTCAGTGGTTTCTGTTGTCATCTCATGGGAACCGAACTCCCAGCCCGTCCTAGACCACGGGCTGGGGGCGCATCTGAGCGCCTTTCTGCCAAGTCTGCCCGTGGGCATCCTGATAAATGATGACCACGTTGGGCTGCGCAGGTGGCCGCAACCAATCCTCGTACTCGCGCTTGGGAATGGTGAATTGCTGGCTGACTTTCACATCCTGGTTTTTGCGCCAGACTTTTACCGTGGGAAAGCTGCCACGCAGCGCTACTCCGGTAGGGCCTTCCATCAGCGTGATCACTGCGCCCTTGATATCGGCTTCGCTGTAATTGAACAGGCGCAAGTGCAGCGTGACGTGCACCATATCCCCCTGCTCATGCACGTCGGTGAAACCGTAGACCCCGGCGAAATCACGGCCATCCTTGGCCGTGGCCGTGATCGTACCCAGCAGGAAAATCGCCAACCAGACGCCCATCAGAGGCGCCCGCGAAACACCGCGAAAACGCATAGTTCCTCCTTGAAATTGTGGGATCCCCAGAGAATCAACTCATGCCGGGCCAGCCCCACGCCGGCCGGCATCATCCTTCAGTTGCAATAAGAAGCCCTGATCTTTGACCCTTGAGACAACACTTGACCGCGAACAACTTTACCGGGGCTGTTCGACCCAGACTGCTCGCGCGGGGGGAGGGAGCCGGAAGGAAAGACGCAAAAAATCCTCCGCTAGGCGGCGACGATTCTCTGCTTAACCTGCAACCTTTGTCAAGATGAAGATTTTTGCACAATGGCGCAGCCGCAGGAACTGCGCCCCGATATCGCAGCGGTAACCCGCTGCACCAGCCAAACTCAAGTGCGGCGTCAAGTTTTCTGCACGCCGCAAGTCCGTGCCCTGACAGAACCCGCTATTCGCTGCCCCTCGCTGTTTCTACCGCGCGCAGCACTGCGCGCGCCTTGTTCTCGGTCTCTTCAAACTCACGCTGCGGATCGGAATCGGCCACGATTCCCGCGCCCGCCTGCAAATAGGCCTTCTCGCCTTTCATGAGCAGCGTCCGAATCGCAATGCACGAATCCAGATTCCCCGCGAAATCGGCGTAGAGCACTGACCCGCCATACACGCCGCGCCGCGTGGGCTCCAACTCTTCGATGATCTGCATGGCCCGAACTTTGGGCGCGCCACTTAGCGTTCCGGCGGGAAAGCACGCGGCGAAAGCGTCCATGGCATTCAGTTCAGGACGCAGCCGCCCTTCGAGCGCTGAAACCAGGTGCATGACGTGCGAGTAGCGCTCCACGTACATCAGATCGCGAACCTTTACCGATCCGTACTCGCTGACGCGGCCCAGGTCATTGCGGCCAAGATCCACGAGCATGACGTGTTCGGCGCGTTCTTTTTCGTCCGCCAGCATTTTCTTTTCGAGCGCTGCGTCTTCCGCTTCGTCGCGGCCTCGCGGATGCGTCCCCGCAATGGGACGGTATTCGAGCTTTCTTCCGACGGCACGCACCAGCATTTCAGGCGACGAGCCCAGCACGTGCATTCCTCCGGATTTTTTTCCGCCGCTGAACCGCAAGAAATACATGTACGGTGACGGATTCACCGTCCGCAGCGCGCGGTACAGATCAAGCGGAGCGACTCCCGGCTCGAAATCCCAGCGCTGCGAAAGCACGACCTGGAAAATATCCCCGGCGGCAATGTACTCCTTGGCTCGGCGGACGTTTTCCATAAACTTCAGCCGCGGAGTACGCGCCCGCGTCTTCAGCTTTAACTTCGCCAGCTTTGACTTCGCGGCCGCTTTGCGCCAGTACGCCGGTTTCCATCCCGCGGCCAGCTTTCTCTCGATGCGCGCAATGTCCTTCACCGCGCGCTCGTAGGCAGCCTTGGGCGTTTCCCGCCCCACGTCGGCCGACGCCACAATATGGATCTGGTGCCGCAGGTGATCGAAGGCGAGCACGCGGTCGAAAAACATCAGCACGCAATCCGGAACATCGAGATCGTCCGAGGCATGTTCTCCGATGTTCTCGAGCCGCCGCACGATGTCGTAAGCGCAATACCCGACCGCGCCGGCGGTGAAGGGCGGCAGACCTTCCATCGCCGCTGGACGGTGCTGCTGCAAGAGTTCCTTGATGACGTCGAAAACATTTCCGGTGCGCCGCTCGACTTTATGGCCGCGTTCGATCTTGATCTCGGCGCCACGCGACTCCAGCCGCAGAAACGGACGCACCCCTAGAAACGTGTACCGTCCAATCTTTTCTCCCCCTTCGACCGACTCCAGCAGGAAGGCATCGGGCTCTTCGTCCGAGACCGCGAGAAAGGCGGAAACCGGCGTCAGCAAGTCGGCGGAGATCGACTTCACCACCGGTACCAGTGTGGCGTCGCGCGATAACTGGGCGAACTCTTTGTAGTCGGGACGGATCATGCTTCTCCCCACGAACTTATTATCAGGATGTCATTATAAGGAAGGGAATCTTCGTACCCATGTCTACCGTCCGTCATGCCCTCGCTTGCGTGGCCTGCGGTATACTTTGCGAGGCCTGCCTGACAACTGGGCGGGAGCCGCCAACCGCAATCATACGGAGACTTTTATGAAAACCATCGACCTCGAACAGGAAACGAATCCCTGGCAGGCGCAAGCCGCCCGCTTTGACCTCGCTGCCCACAAGCTGAATCTTGATGAAGGATTGTGGAAGGTTCTGCGGAGCCCAAGCCGCGAAATTATCGTTCATATTCCGGTGCAGATGGACGACGGACACCTGGAGGTCTTTACCGGATACCGCGTCCAGCACTCGATTGCGCGCGGCCCGGCCAAGGGGGGATTGCGCTATGGTCCCGACGTAAACCTCGACGAAGTCCGCGCCCTGGCCAGTTGGATGACGTGGAAGTGCGCCGTGGTGAACATTCCCTTCGGTGGCGCCAAGGGCGGCATCATCTGCGATCCGCACCGAATGTCGCAGGGCGAGCTCGAGCGGATGACCCGCCGCTACACCGCCGAGCTGTTCGATTTCATCGGACCGGAAAAGGATGTCCCCGCCCCCGACGTGAACACCAACGAACAGACGATGGCCTGGATCATGGACACCTATTCCATGCATGCGCGCCAGACCTGCACTGCCGTGGTCACGGGCAAGCCGATCAACATTGGCGGATCACGCGGGCGCCGCGAGGCAACCGGACGCGGCGTGTTGATGGTCTGCGACCAGGCCATCAAGAAGCTGCGCCTGAATCGCGACACGACCCGCGTCATCGTGCAGGGGTTTGGCAACGTCGGTTCCAACGCGGCTCGCCTCATGGCCGAGGCCGGATACAAGATCATCGGCATCATCGAAGTGGGCGGAGGCCTCTACAAAAAGGGCGGCATCGACATGGAAGCGCTGTGGGAATTCCGCCAGCGCAATGGTACCGTTCACGGATTCCCGGGCGCCGAGAAGTACGATCCCGACGAGCTCTTGCTGGTCGATTGCGACATTCTGATTCCGGCAGCGACCGAGAACCAAATCACCAGCCAAAATGCGGACCGCGTCAAATGCAAGATCCTGGCCGAAGGCGCCAATGGTCCCACGACCGCAGCCGCCGACGATATCCTTTCCGAGAAAAAAGTCTTCGTGATTCCCGATATCCTGGCCAACGCCGGCGGCGTCACCACTTCCTACTTCGAGTGGGTGCAGGATCGCCAGGGCTACTTCTGGAAGGAGTCGGTGGTCAACGAACATCTGGAAGAGATCATGGATGAGGCGTTCGACGACGTTGTCCGCTACTCGGAAACTCATGGCGTGAATAACCGCATCGCCGCCTATATGCTGGCCATCGACCGCGTGGCATACACCATCCGCCAGCGCGGAATCTATGCCTAGCAGCCTGGGATGAAACTGCGATCTGCATCAGGGTTTGCCTTCGGGCAGGTCCAGGTGCCGTGTTGTGAACGCGCCTTTAGGCGCTGCCTCTGGGCGCTGCGGGTTGACCGCGCCCTGCTAGCCATATTCTCCGGGGCTTCCAGCAGAGAGGCCCTTCGTATTTCGGATTGACGTTCTGGTTGACCCCCAGTCCCTCCCGGTGTAATCATGCTGGGATCTCAATATAGCCTGTCTTTTTGCACGCGTCTCCAAACCGTATTGATTCGGCAAAAACGGGGCCTGAGGCCTCTCATCTCGCGAGGAAAAAATGAATCACTCCCAAAGCAAGCTAACTCTGTGGATGCTCGCTTTCTGTCTGATGCTCACGGTCGCCATTTCGCCTGCATTGGCGAAGGCCCAGGCGAGTTCGAGTGAGACCAGCTCGGATACCACCAAGAAGTCTAAGAAGAAAGCCAAGAAGGAAAAGGCTGCTGCGGAAGACAAGGCAGCTGCCGCGGACAAGACCGCTTCCAGCGATACGACTACTACGAAGAAGTCGCGAAAGAGCAAGAAGGCAGCCACGGATGAGAGCGCCTCCAAGACGGCTGCTACCGACAAGTCCCCTGCCACCGATACGACGGCCGCGACTCCTACGAAGAAGGCGCGAAAGAGCAAGAAGGCAGCCGCGGATGAGAGCGCCTCCAAGACGGCTGCTGCCGACAAGTCCCCTGCCGATACGACGGCCGCGACTCCTACGAAGAAGTCGCGAAAGAGCAAGAAGACAGCCGCGGACGAGAGCACCTCGAAGACGGCAGCTGCCAGCACGGCTGCGCCCGCCGAAACGACGGCCAAGAAGAGCCCCAAGAAATCTAAGGCAGCGGATGCCAGTGCCGCACCTGCCAGCAGTGCGGCCGCTCCAGCTGCTCCTGCCAGTTCCAGCGCCGCGCCGGCGGCTCCAGCCGCCTCGGCTTCGTCCGGCAACATGGCTGCACCCAAGAAGACGACAGCCAAGGCAGCGTCTGGAACGGCCTCCAGTCCTGAGATTGCCGCCGCGCAGGCCAGCGGCAAGGTCTGGGTCAACACCGACAGTGGCGTCTACCACAAAGGTGGCCGTTGGTATGGCAAGACCAAAACTGGAAAGTTCATGACCGAAGCCGAAGCTAAGGCTGCCGGCTACAAAGAAGCTCAGAAGTAATTAAGGAGAAATGACTATGACCAGGAAGTTCATGACCAGAATTCTCGTCGCGCTTCTCGCACTTAGCCTGATCAGCGGAATGGCTGTGGCGCAAGCCGCTAAGACCTCGGCCAAAGCGGCTACCGCCACCGCTGCCAATGCCGATCTCCTCGACATCAACTCGGCGACCAAAGAACAGCTGGATGCCCTGCCGGGGATCGGAGCCGCTTACTCCCAGAAGATCATCGACGGGCGACCCTATGCGAAGAAGACCGACCTGACCAGAAAGAAGATTATTCCCGCAGCCACCTACGCGAAGATCAAAGACAAGATCATCGCAAAACAGAAGTAAATTAACCGCGGAGATCGCAGAGTGCCCAGAGAAGAAGAAGAAGAAGAAGAAGAAGAGTTTCAAAAACCTCCGCGAACTCGGCGTTCTCCGCGGTAAACGCTTTTGGTGGCGATTCACAGAGGACCCTCCTGAATTGGATGGGGCGCACGACCACTTGAACCCTGACGATCACAGTCAAGCCGGCCGGAGCCGGATCGATTTGATTCCGGCCACACTGCCCGAACACATCGAACAAGTTCGCGCCCTCTTTCTCGAGTATGGAGAGTCTCTCGGCTTCAGCTTGTGTTTCCAGAGTTTCGACGAGGAGTTAAAGAACCTTCCGGGCGCGTACGCCCCGCCCAGCGGCAGATTACTGCTTGCCCGATCCGCAGACCACGCCGCAGGATGCATTGCATTGCGCAAACTTGATACCGGGATCTGCGAGATGAAGAGGCTTTATGTACGGCCTGACTATCGCGGCTTGGGTCTGGGCCGGATGCTGGTGGAACGCCTGATCGCCGAAGCGCGGGCCATTGGCTATGAGCGCATGCGTCTGGATACGATCGCATCGGCAATGAAGGATGCGATCGCGCTCTATCGCAGGATGGGATTCCAGGAAATCGCGCCGTACTCTAACATTCCCATCGAAAGCGCCCTCTGGATGGAATTACTGTTGTAGGCGACGGTCCACGGCTCTCACCACCGCGGGCTTGGGGGCGGCAGCAACGGAGGGTCGCGCCGTGTTGTCCGTGGGTCGGGCCGCGGCGGGAGGCTGCGATTGGGTTCCGGCTTGGGTTAGGGGACCCGGCGTCAGGGAATGGCCGAGAACGACGATATCCACGCGGCGGTTCATGCCGCGGCCTTCCGCGGTGGAATTGGTTGCGACCGGGTGATACTCGGCGAATCCAGCAGCGCTTAGACCATCGGGGCTGAAGCCGTCGCGGACAATGAGCAGCCGCACGATTTCGGTTGCGCGTGCGGTAGAGAGCTCCCAGTTTGAGGCGAACTGGGCGTTGTGTATGGGGGCATTATCCGTGTGGCCCTCGATGCGCAAGCGATAGTCGCGCTGCCGGAGCATGCTGGCAATGCGGTCAAAGGCGGCCTGGGAACTGGACTTCATCTGGGCGGAACCGCTCTCGAAAAATCCCACCTCGCGCAAACTGATCACCAGCCCGTCGGGCTCACGGCGCATGGCGATTTCCTTACGCTTAATTTCCGAGGCGAGCGCCGTTTCCAGCTCAGTCTGCAGATCGGCCAGATCGCCGTTTTCTACGCCCGTGCCAAGCGCGCCCTCGGGGTGAGACATGATCCGGCCCAGGCTCGCCGTGCGCTCCGTGTTTTCGATGGCCTGCACGGTGCTGAAGGGCATGGGCTCCGCGACATCGATCGGCACTTCTGTGGTGGAAGCCTGAAAGACGCCCATCTCCTGAAAGGCCACTTGAATGGCGAGAGCCAGCTTTCCGACTTTTCTTTTGTCCACTTGCGACGAGGCGTAGAGCACCACGAAGAAGGCAAACAACAGGGTGATGAAGTCGGCATACGAAACCAACCAGCGATCGCGATTGGCGCGACTCTTGGTCCGCTTGCGCCGGCTCATACGTTGGACGCCTCAACCGCCTCGGCAGGTTCGTGGGCTGCCGTGAGGAACCCCAGCAGCTTCTCTTCCAGCATGTGAGGGTTCATGCCTTCGAGGATGGAAACGACCCCCTCCAGCGTCATTTCGCGGATGATCTGCTCATCGCGAATGCGAATTTTCAGTTTTCCAGCCGCTGGCAGCAAAAGGAGATTGGCGGCGCCCACTCCGTAAAGGGTGGCTACAAAAGCCACGGCAATCCCTTTTCCAACTTCGTCGATTTTGTCGAGGTGCTGCATGACCTGGATCAACCCAAGCACGGCTCCGATGATGCCGATGGTGGGAGAAAAACCGCCGGCCGATTCGAAGAGCTGGGGAATTTTCTCTTCCTGCTCCTCCTTGTTATCCAATTCGAGCTCCATGATCTGGCGGAGCTCCTGCGAATCGGTACCGTCCACCGCCAACATCAGGGCGCGCCGCAGAAAGGGCTCGCGAATGCTGGCGAGTTCCTTGTCGAGCGAGATGATGCCGTCCCGCCGCGCCTGATTGGCGTACTTGACCAGAAGTTCGATCGTTGATTGCGCATCCTGTGCGGGCTCTACGAACACCTGCGCCAACCGCCGGAACGCACTCGTCGCCACGGGCAAGGGATACTGGATGAGGATCGCGCCCAACGTGCCCCCTATCACGATCAAGGCGGCGGTCGGCTGAAGCACCTGGCCGATATTTCCCCCCTCCAACATCAAGCCGAGGAAAATGCCGCCGATCGCCAGCACCAGGCCGCCAAGGGTTGCCTTATCCACGAGGATTCCTATTTCTCGCCAGCCGGTTGTCCATTGCCCTCGGCACCGCCATGGGCATTGCCATTAACGAGGGGCGGAAGCGCGGAGCGGTTGTCCCACCACAGCATGATCCCTTGCAACACCGAGCGGCGGAACTGCACCACCCGCTCGAGGACATCCTGGGCGCTTTCGCGAACCACAATTTTTTCGCCGTTCACCAGGGTAATGACGGTGTCGGGGGCCTGCTCAACGAATTTGATCAGGTCGGAATTAACAGCCAAAGGGTGATTGTTGAGGCGGGTGAGTTGGATCATCGATGGCTCCTGGACGGTCGAAGGCCCGCCACTTGTAAGGCTCCGTCAATAAGGATCGGCAAAAAGGACAAGCGTGCGCACAGAGAGCCGGAAAAGAGGCGGGTTACCTAAGATCTATGCCGAGGGGTACCAGTGGAAATAAAGCCCGCCCACGCCACGCCGATGATGCTGATTGAAAGCAATTGGGTTCCGCAGGACAAACGGAACGAGCTCCGGGAAGGTTTCGGGGACGGCCCATAATCGGAACCAATAAGGAGCAATACAATGGCACTTAGCGTTCTCAACAACATCGCGTCATTGGCTGCGCAGAACCAATTGACGATCACGAACGGCAACCTGCAGAAAGCCCTGTTCCAACTGTCATCCGGGTCGCGCATCAATACCGGCGCCGATGACGCCGCCGGTCTGGCAATTGCCGACGGGTTGCAGGCCAACATTACCGCTCTCACCCAGTCCGCACGTAACGCCAACGACGGCGTTGGCGAATTGCAGGTGGCCGATGGCTCGCTGGCGCAGATCACCACCCTGCTCAATCGCGCCGTCACGCTGGCCACCGAATCTTCAACTGGTACTGTGTCCAACTCGAACAACGCGGTGGTCGGCAATCTCAACACCCAGTTCACGGTGGATCCGATTACCAACTCCGAAGGCCCGCTCGGCGCCGACAGCGCTCTGCGCTCGTTGCAGTCCAGTTTGCTCAACGATGTCACCTATTCGACCACCGGAAACAGCGGACTGGCCAGCCTGGCATCGCTGGGCATCGACATGAACAACGACGGTACTCTGACCATCAACCAGGTCGCGACCGATGTCCACCCCTCACTGGCGAATGTGCTCGCAACCAACCCCAGCGCCGTGCAATCCTTCTTTCAAAATAGTCCTGGCACTGGTTTTGCTAACAATTTCAACAATGACCTGGTGAACCTCACCGATTCAACCGACGGCATCGTGAATGTCGAAATTGCCGGCAACTCGACCCAAGCCCACTCCCTAAGTACCCGGATCACCAGTCTGCAAGACCGCCTGGCCGCGCAGCAGAAGACACTGACCCTGCAATTCGAACAGGTCAATGCGAATCTCGAAGCCTACCCGTCTCTTCTGTACGAAGTGACGGCTGAGATTGGCATCCTTAGCGGCAACTACTCCATCACTCCCCACTCCTCCACCAACACGACGCCGTCGACCGGCTCGTCCACAGGATAGTCAACCGGATCTTAACTATGACCAGTGCGCGCACCGCCTATCGCGAAAACGACGTACGCGGCGCCTCGCCCGTGCGCCTTGTCGTCCTGCTCTACGACCAGATGATTCACGACCTAACTCAGGCCGCCGAGGCCATCGAGCAGAATGACATCCCGTTGCGGACCCGCTCCATCAACCACGCGATTCTGGTGATCGGGCATCTGCAGTCGCCGCTGGACTTTGCCAACGGAGGCAAGGTCGCCCACGATCTCGACAATTTCTATAACGTTCTGCGCAAGAACCTGGTGCAGGTGCAATTCTTCCCTTCGAAAACAGGGATAAAGCAGCTGATCACGGACGTGCTGGCGGTGCGGGAAGCGTGGATCGAGGTTCGACGGGATGAACAACCGTCGGTTACAACTGCGGCCCCAATGGCTCCCGCCGGCGCCGCCAGCCCCGAGTCCGAACCCGTGCGCCGGGATTGGAAGGGATAATGCCGCCGGACCCGCTCGAAACCTTGCGGCAGGTAAATGAATATCTGCGTTCCGCGCTGCTTCGTCTCCACCCAGAACGCAAGCATTGCTCGGGCATCCGGCCGCAGGACTTCTCCGACATACTGACCCAGCTTCTGCGGGCGGCCGAATGCCTACGTGGCCGGGTGGCCTCGTCCGAAGCCAACGCCGGGCTCGAACGAGAGTCGCTCGAATATCGCGCCAATCTGGAAAAGCTGAAGCAATTCCTGCCCGATCTTCATGGCCGCCTGTTGGCCGAGAAGGCGCGTTTGGAAACCGCGCGAACCCACGTGGCCGCCGCCGCCGCATGGGCACAGGCCAGCAAAAAGACTCTACAAAGCACTGAGTAATTGCGTGATTAAGCTACTGATTGAGTTCAACCTCACAACCGGGTCAATGAGCGCCATCTCCTGATTATGTTAACTACCGGGATGCGGCGACGGGCCGGTCGCGTTGGTGCACGCGGCCTTGAAGTCTGAGAAGCTGCCCCAGCCAAGAGTGATCGAGGCGTGTTCGATCTTCAGGCCGGAGCGGAATTTGCCGCTGGCTCGGTCGTGATCGTCCATCACGAGCTCGGGACCGCGCCATCGGCCGTAGAGATCGAAGTAACCCTGCTGCTGGCCGACGTTGAAGACTCGGATTTCCAAGAGGCGGAACTGCATCAGGGCGCCGTTGGTGCTGCTCCAGCCGCCGTAGATCGTGCCGCTGAGCTTCAGCGCTTCGACGACACCTGGGGATGTACACAGCGAGCCGGTGCCCTGCAGGCCGCCCGTGGGACGGAGGCCGTCGAGGTGGAGCTTGGAGAAATGAGCCGAGGGGTAGAACGCAACGTAGAGAGGATATGTTCCGGTCTTGGTGACGAGCTTACCGTATCCGGACCAGTAGAGCAGGGGCGTCCAGCGTCCACCGATGCGAAAGGCCCAGGGGTTCGTCACCCCGACCGCGCCATAGAAGACAATCACACACAGTACGAGGAGTTTGAAGAGGTCTGCGAGACATCCGTGGCGGCGAGTTGACATGCGCGGGAGTATATCCCGGACCGGGGGGGGTAAGCGCTATCACCTGCTAACCGCAACTATCGAATATCACTGTCGGGCTTGCGGAATTGACGCTCCAAGTCCTGCCAACTGCCAACGCCGCCGATGATCGTGAATCCGACTGAGAAAATGACCGCGAACAATATCCCCAAAGCTAGGTCGCTGCCGTTCCACTGCTTAGTCCTAGCCAGGTGCGCGGCGGAAACGCTTACGGTGCCTGCCAAACAGACCAAGAAAGTGCGCACGAAAAAGCCCGCAAGAAACTTGGTTTTGCCAACTTTGCACATCGCGTCCCACTGCTGTTTTTCGTCCTTGGCGACCACAGCATCTCCTTCATTCATGCAGACGACGAAAGTGTACCGCTCGCCCTCATGCGGCACAAGCCAAGGCGCATCAGCGTTATGGCAAAGAACGAGCACATAACTGTCGTAACATCCCGTTTACACTCACTGACATGACCGAAAAGATGCCAGTACGAACCAAAGCTGTGCTGATCAATGTTTGTATTCTGGGCACCTTAGTTTGGTGCTACTACAGCGGGTATCCTTTAATCGCAATTGTCATCTCTGGTTTCGTCCTCCTGACGATCGCGAACGTTCTGATGTACTTTAAGCACCGAAGGCGCTAATCGCGGGAACTGTGCCATCGAGATCCGCCTTCACTCAATCCCTCATTGGTCCAATGCTCTCTCCCTACTTGATGTAATCGAACAGATTGTTTTGCGAGAGCTTGCTGATGACGGCCAGCGTCGCCTGGGTGTCGATCTGGGTCTGGGTGAGAGTGCTCGCGGCGATCGCGAGGTCAGCGGCCCCCAGCGTGTTCTGCTGCTGGGCGATCTGTTGCTTCGCGGCCGAAAGGTAGTTGGTCTGCGATTGTGCCTGGTTCATGGCGTTGCCATAGAACACGCGCTGCGCCGACAGATAACTGGAGGCGGCGCCTACCGCGGTGACTGCGGTATCAATGCCACTATTCGATTGCAGGGACTGGATCAGGTTGTTGATGGCGAGAAAGACGTCGCCGCCGGCCGCGGAAAACAGTTGCGATCCCGGCTGGTTGACAGCGATCTTGTACCCACTGCCGATCGATACGTCATTGACGCCGCCGTTGCCCACGTAGCTGACGCCCGAAGGTGAGTTGCCGTCCACCACGTACGGCGCCGTATTCGTATTGGTCCCGGCAAATACGTAGCGCCCCTCATACGAAGTGTTCGCTAGAGAGACCAGCTGGCTCTGAATGCCTTGCAGTTCCTCGGCGATGGCCGCCCGGTCGCCATCCGAGAGTGTGCCATTGGCACCCTCGATGCCGAGAGTAGTGGCTCGCTGCAGCGCGGTTACGACCGAAGCCAGCGTAGAATCGGCAGTCGAGAGTTGGCCCTCGACCGCGGACACACTCTGCAGATATCCTGCGTTGAAAGTAGCCTGATCGTTGTTCTCGACCAGCAGCGCGGCAGCTGTCGGATTGTCGGAGGGCACGTTCACGCTTCGCCCGGACGAAATCTCCAGCTCCGCCTGCTGCGTTTGCAGTTGCGACTGGTTGAGCGCCGCCAGCAGATCGGGCATGGTATTCGGATTGACGCGCATGGATGTTTACCTCGCCAGTTCTTACTGCAATGTCCCGCCCAGCCCAAGGTTCACCGCATCGGAAAGCAGGCTGTTGACAACGGAGACGACCCGGGCCGCGGCCTGATACGCGGTCTGGTACTGGATCAGGTTGGCCGCCTCTTCATCGAGCGAAACGCCGGAGACGCTCCCACGCTGGTCCTGCAGCTTTTGCAGAATCAGGCTGGAGGCGTCCGCATCGGCCGACGTGTTCGACGTGATGCTTCCCACTTGAAATACGATGTTGGAGTAGTAATCGATCGGCGTCTGCCCATTGGCCACCGCCTGACTGGCAACGGCAGCAAGATTGGCGAGATTTCCGTTGCTGCCGGTAGTGCCGTCGGAACTGGCGGCAATCAGCGACGGATCAGTGATATTCACCTTCAACGCCGCCGCCGCGCCCACCCCGCCCGCCGGCGGGGCTACGAAGAGGTCTCCTCCCTGGTTGCCATACAGGTCCGTGCCCTGGGCATTGGCGGCGTTGAGACTGGTGGCCAGACCCGCTGCCAATTGATCGAGACTGCTTCCAATGCCGGGAATCTCCTGATCGCGAATCTGGATCATGCCGGCCAGGCTCCCACCCTTCAGCGAGCCGGTGATGTCCAGCACCCCTGCCATGATGTGCTGTACACCGTCGCCGCCCGGTTGGGTGGAGAGCGCGAAACTTTGCGATCCCGATACCAGCGTCGTCCCATTCGAGGTCGCCAGCGTGATCCCCTCATCGGTCGGGATTACCTGCACGTCGATCAGTCCCGAAAGCTGCCGAATGAGGTTGTTCCGCGTGTCCACCAGCGTGCCCGCGCTCTGGCCCGCGTTCTCGAGGGCGCTGATCTGGTGGTCGACGCTGGCAATCTGCTGCGTCAACCGATTCACGCCGCCGACCGCCTGCTCGACTTCCAGGTCGAGATTGCCACGCTGGGTGCGGAGATTGTTCGCGACGGCGTTAAAGTCAGTGGCCAGGTTGCCCGCCGCCGTCAGCACGCTCTGCCGCAAGGCCAAATTCGAGGGGTCGGGAGAAAGTTGCTGCAAACTGTTGAAGAAATTGCTGATGTCGGCACCTATGCCCGAACTGGCGCTCCCGAACTGAGTTTGGATCTGCTGTAGTTCGGTCAGCGAGGCGTCGAGCTTCGACTGCTGCTGCGTTTCCTGATTCAGCTGGATTTCGAGGATCGGGTTCCGCAGGCTCTCGATCTTTTCCAGTACCACCCCGGTGCCATAGCTGAGCGATCCCATAACTACCGGCTCGCCTGCCGCCAGAATGGCGCGCTGGCGCGAGTATCCGGGAGTATTTGCGTTGGCCACGTTGTTGGAGGTGGTCGCCATCGCCTGCTGGCTGGCCGCCAGCGCGCTTAAGGCAATCGAAAGAGACTCGCTCAAACCTGACATAACTATTCTCCAGCCCGAAGTCGGACTTCTGTCCCGAGCCAGCCGGGGTCGGGCGTGTAGGTGGGCGCGCAACTGCCCACCACGCGACTCAACACCGCCAGGCTGCGCTCCAGGTGCCGCAGCAGCGACCAGTGCACCCGCGTGAGATAACGGATGCGGGACCCGAGCGTCTCCCACTCGGCTTCGAGCCGCGCGGTGCGCTCGGTTTGCGGGGTTTGGCTGGATGGGTCCGGCGCGGGTGACGGCAAACGCCGGCTTGCTTCGCGACGAAGCTCGTCTTCGAGACCGCTCCATTGCCGGCAAAGCTCGGCCTGGTGCGCCGCGCCGCGCGCAATCGCTTCCGCATCGTTTCGCGCCAGCGCCAGCGTGCTCGACTCCAGACTCTCCGCCAGGCTGCGCAACAGCGTCAGCCGCTGCTCGATCAGTTGGCTGAGTTTCGGTAGCGAGGTTTCGATATCGTCCATAGTGAGCAGTTCATTCGTCAAATCAATGCTTGGCCGGGCTCAGCCTTCCTCGCGGTCATGCCAGATCGTCCACTACGTGCTTCGGAGTGTCGGGATCGGGCTCTGGTTGATTCTCTTCCACCCCTTCTTCAACCGTCTTTCGAGGCCCCAGCGGACGCTTGCGGCGGGGTGCTGCCTCGCGCGCATCGCCCCGCTTCTCCAGCACGCGCAGCAGCGCCGGATCGATCCCGTTCGTGATCAACGGATCCATAGGTCTCGTTGCGGCTCCCTTTTGAGCTCACTCTTCTAGCCACGCCTTCCGGCTGCTTCCCGAATCAGCGCCTCGGCAATCCGACTGGCAGGAAGCGAATATGCGCCCTCGCGGATCGCCTGCTGCAGCGGTTCGACCTTGGCCGCGCGAATCTCAGGCTGCGCCAGCACCTGGGCCTCCAGCGATTGCATCCGCACCTGATCGAACGAGAATCGGGTTTGATCGTGTCCCGAAATACTTCCCGAGGTGCTGCTGGCCGCGCTCGTCGAACCGGACACCCCGGTCTGTCCGGCGCGGCTCGCCTTGCCGCTGTCGGGCGGCTCCATCGCGAACGTTGTGAGATCGACTCTCATAAATTCCTCCCATCCCCTCCTGCATTTTCTATCGGCAGATTCTTAACCAACCTTAATGTCCGGACAGCGGCCCGGTAGGGGCGGCGCCTACTTTGCTGGATGCATAAAGCCTTAATTCCAACATCGGCAAAGTCCGGGAAAACTTTAGCCTCCAATGTCAAACTCCCGTACCACCTCCACCCGGTACCTTTGGTGGCTGCAGATGGTCGAGGACGAGCTGCGCGATGCCAATCCCGCCCCGGGCCGCGATCGACTGCGCCAGCGCCCCGCTCGCCATCAGCCGATAATCGCTTGCCCCCGGCGTCTTCGCGTCTTCCGCGCTGCCGGCAAACGTCTTCTGCAACGAGTCGAGCAGCGGAGTCAGCAGCATGGCCTCAAAGTCCCGTGCCGCCTTTTCATTCTTCAAGGCGTTCTTGGTCAAGACCGGTTTTGCGGCCGGAGGATTCGCGGCCGCCGGTGGGATGAAAGTCGAAGCGAGCGAAATGTTCATGAGACTGTCTCCCGTGGTCGTTCGCCGTGGATTGTGTGGTGGCGGGCTTTGCCCCGCCGGGACGGGGCGGAGCCCAGTCACCACACGAGCACGACCCACGACCAAGTTCAGATCACCTCCAGGTCGGCATCGAGCGCTCCCGCCGCCTTGATGGCCTGCAAAATCGAAATCACGTCGCGCGCCGTCGCGCCCATGCTCTGCAGTCCCGAGACCAGTTGGTCGATGCTGGCGCCTTCGCCGATTTCCAGACGCCGCGCCGGGCTGTCCTTGGCCTGCACCTCGGTCTGCCCGACGACCTCGGTTTTCCCCGTCGAGAGCGGCGCGGGTTGCGACACGGAGTACTCGGTCGAAATCTGAACCGAGAATCCGCCATGCAGAATCGATACCGCTCCAAGACGCACATCTTTCCCCATGACGACGGTTCCGGTGCGTTCGTTGACCACGATCCGGGCGCGCCGATGCACGGCAACGGCCAGGTTCTCGATTCTCCCCAGGACTGCCGTCAGGTTCGCCACGCCGGTTGCCGTCGGATCGATTTCCACCCGCCCCCCGTCACGCGCGCTCGCCACCGCGTGTCCGAATTCCCGGTTGATGGCGTCAGAAATTTCCCCCGCGGTTGAAAAATCCGGTTCGTGCAAAAGCAGCGACACCGGCGCCAGACGGTTGAAATCGAACGCCAGGCTGCGTTCCACCTTGCCTCCCGCCGGAATTCTTCCGATCGTCGGGTGGTTCATCTGTTTCGAAGCACCCGCGCCTCCCGCGGCAAAGCCCCCCACCGCGACCGGACCCTGGGCCGCGGCATAGACCTGCCCGTCCGCGCCATAGAGCGGAGTCAGCAAAAGCAGTCCGCCTTCCAGGCTCTTGGCATCGCCGATCGAAGATACGGTTACGTCGAGCGCCGCGCCCGGCCGCGCGAACGCTGGCAGGTTGGCGGTCACAAACACCGACGCCACATTGTTCACGCGCGCCGTCTTGGCCGGAATTTGCGCGCCCAGGCGCTGCATGATGTTGGCCAGAGTTTGCGTGGTGAATACGGTCTGCTGGCTGTCCCCGGTGCGCGTCAGCCCCACCACCATGCCGTAACCGATCAGCGGATTCTCCCGCACCCCTTCCACACTGGTCAGATCGCGGATCTTGACCACGACCGGTTCGTTGGCAACTACCTCTCCTGCCGAGCGAGCTCCGGAAAGCGCGACCAGCAGGAAACCGGCGAGAAAAGCGGATCTCATAAGTCTCCTAGAAATTCAGAATTCGCAGAATGGCGCGCAGCAGCGGATGCGGCGGCCGCACCCCGTCCGAGATCACGCCTTTGCCTTTGATCTCCAGTTCCAGATCGCTGATGGTGTTGGAGGCGACCGTGTTGTCCGGCCCGATGTCGCCCCGGCGCACCACCCCGCGCAACACGATGGTCTGCTTTTCGTGGTTCATGTTGATGACGCGCTCGGCCTCGACGACCAGGTTCCCGCTCCCGAGAACCGCAACCACTCGGCCCGCCAGCGTCGTGGTCACGCTCGCGGTCGAAGACGCCTGACCCTTGCCCGACAAGGTTTCCGCCGAGTGCAGCCCCAACAGGTTCGCCGCTCCTCCCACCTTGAGCTTGCCAGGCAGTGAATCCACCCCCGAACTGGCGCTGAAGGTGCGCGCCGTACTCACGGCGCCGGCATTCGACGAGGTCACGTCCTGCACGACGAGGATGGTGATCACATCCCCGGCCATCATGGCTTTGTAATCGGCGCTGAGCGAAGCCATCCGCCCCCAATCCACCCAAATGCTTCCCGGGGAGAGGGCGGGCGCGGCCGGTTGCGCCATCTGGACACGAGCCAGATATTTTGCCAGGTTTGCGGCCTCGGAATCCCGCTTCGAGGCGTTCAGCCAGCCGGTCGTCAGCACGAGCAGGCAACACAGAGCCGTTTTCATGTGCGCACTCCCAATTCACTTACCCACCAGAACTCTCATCGGTAGAGACGCGGCTTGCCGCGTGTCTCCCCACATGTCTATCGCCTACTGCGGCAAAGCTTCGAGACGAGCGGGACCGGAGACCCGCGCCCGGAAAATTCGCCCATCCTGCGCACGCACGCGAATGACGTCGCCTTCGCGGCCACGCTCCAGACAAGTCACACTCGCGGCCATGCGCAATCCTTCGGCAGCAAATACAGCCAAGGCCCGGTCTCCGGCCCGCATCACGGGTTTGCGCGAGGCCGCCGCCGGATGCGGCGACAACGACCGCGGCCTGCACGAACCCGCCCGCCAGCTCGCGGCCATGGTTTTATCGTCGCGGCGAGAATCATGGAGATACACCAGGAACGGCAGACACTCGCCGGGTTCGCCGCATTCCAGGCGGAATTGAGTCCGTTGAGGGCCTTCGTCCCAGCAGCTGGACACAACTCGCAACCGCCGTCCGGCCAGCGCCGGGAGAGCTCCCGGCAAGTCGAGGTCCTCGATCCGCGGCCACTGTGGTTCCATCATGCCCTGTTGGCGGAGTTCGGCCGCCACCGCCTGCCATACTTCCTGCCGCGTGACCGGAGTGAATCGCGCGTCCGGCGGGATGCGAGACGGCTCGGCCGCAAGTTCGCCTGAGAGCGACGCGGCCGCGAGGATTCCGCAGACCAACAGAAAGCGGCCGGAAATCAATCGGGCTATCACTCCATTCCCTCTACTTGCCCAGCTGGTTGACCAGTTGAAACATCTGATCAGCGGCTTGCACCACGCGCGAACTGGCTTCATAAGAACGCTGCGCCACGATCATGTTGATGAACTCATCGACCACGCTGACGTTCGACTGCTCCAGATACCCTTGCTCGATCTGACCCAAACCGTCGGTGCCCCCCGGCGTGCCGATGGCGGGATCGCCCGAAGCGGTGGTCGCGAGAAATAGATTCTTGCCCACACTGTTCAATCCGCCCGGATTCGGAAACTGCGCCAGTTGCAGGCTGCCCACCTGCTGCGCCGCCGTTTGCCCGGCCAGCGTGACCGATACAGTGCCGTCCGGCGCAATCGTGATCGAGGTCGCGCCCGCTGGGATGGTGATCGCGGGCTGCAGCGGGTTCCCATCGGAAGTGACCACGTTGCCTTGCGCATCCTGGTGGAAAGCGCCGCTGCGCGTGTAGGCGGTCTCGCCCGTCGGCAACAGCACCTGGAAAAATCCCTGGCCCTCGATGGCCATATCGAGCGGGCTGCCGGTCGCGCCCAGGTCGCCCTGCAACTGAATGATCTCCGATGCCGACGCGCGTGTGCCGAGGCCTACTTGCAGGCCCGTCGCTATGGTGGTCTGCTGCGAGGCGGCCGCGCCCGGCATCACCGTGCTCTGGTAGATCAGGTCCTGGAACTGCATGCGGCGGCTGCGGAATCCGGCCGTACTCGAGTTCGACAGGTTATTGGCAATGGTATCGAGATTGGTTTGCTGCGCCTGCATGCCGCTGGCTGCGGTGTAGAGTGCTCGGAACATCGCTTCCTCCTAAACCTTTGCCAGATCGACGCTGGCAATACGGTTGAATTCGCTGTCAAACATCGACATCGCACGCTGCAGCATTTCGGCCTGCCGCTCGACTCCGATCAGCGTCACCACCGAAGCAATGGAATTCACGTTCGAAGATTCCAGCGCGCCCTGCTTGAGCGCCGGCTGCGGCACCGGTTTTGCGCTGCCTGCGGGGGCATCGAGCAAACTTCCGCCCTCGGAGATGAGCTCCGTCCCGGGAGCGAATTCCACCACCCGGATGCGCCCCGCCACCGCGCCGTTCACCGAAAGCGTTCCATCCGCAGCGATCGAAACGGCTCCCACTGGAACGTTGATTAGAGCTTTCGGTCCGAGCGCAGGGTCGCCGAGCACAGGATCGCCCGCCGCCGTCACCAGAATCCCGCTGCTGGACACCTGAAAGCTTCCGCTGCGCGTGTAGCGCGTGCCGCGCGCCGTCTGGATCGCGAAGAACCCGCCGCCTTCGATCCCCACGTCCAGCGGGTTCCCCGTCTCCACCAGATTGCCCGCTGTCATATCCAGGCGCGTCCCTTCGAGCACCCCGAAATTGTTGGTCGCCCGGTTCAGTACATTTATATTGCTGAGCACATTCGGCACCGTCGGACGCGGCACCGCCAGCAGCGACTGGAACGTCGTCTGCAGACCCCGAAACCCGGTGGTGTTCAGGTTGGCAAGATTGTGAGCCGAAACTTCCAGCGCCTGGCTCTCAGCCCGTAACCCCGCGCACGCTGCATAGAATCCGCTGTCCACATCGGCTCCTTGTCGTTAGACAGGAAGCAAGCCAATCGCCATGACGCGGAGGTTAAGGTTGTCTCAGAGAAGCTTGTTCTGAACCGCTTAGGAGCGTTCGCCGGAGGAGACACCATTGCAGGCGTCTTAGAATTCGCGGGCCGGGAAAACTCTGCCCGGCATAATCCGGGAAACCCGGCAAGATTTTCTTGGGAAAGCCGAGGGTCTTAGATCTCAGGAGGCGCCCAAGATTTTCCTGACACCTGAGACCTGTCCCTCTCAGCCTTGGAGTTGGAGACGAACGGCAACCGGTGCGCCCTCGAACAGCAGAACCGTGTCCACCGCACTACCATCAGCCATCGCCCGGAAGCTGTATTCTCCGCCGCTGATGACGGTCGGTACGCTCAACAGGCAGCGTTCATCCGCGCCCGCAAGCTTGTTCTTGAAGTTTCCCGTGATCATGTTACAGATCTCTCCCAGCGCGTCCGCGACCTGTTGTTCGGAGTCGGCCGTGTCCCCCAACATGGACTTGGCAATCTGGCGAGCGGCTTCCGCGTCGCAGCGTACCGTCAGAACTCCGCACAGCGACCCGGCCAAACCGACCATGGCCGTGAATTCCCCGTTCGGTCTAGCCCCGGACGGCCCCGCCGGCTTCACTCTGCTGCCCACCATGATCTCGAAAACTTCCTCGACGGCCAGTTCGAGAATCGGCAGCCAGTTCTCCTCGTGCGACCGCGCGGCCAGCGAGATATCGGTACTCACGGTTTCTTCCTCAGCGTCGGCAGAACATGTTCCTTGACCTGATCGGGAGTGAAGGGTTTGCGGATGTATCCGCGAGCGCCCGCCGAAAGCGCCGCCACCACGTGCGATTCGCTGCCTTCGGTGGTGATCATCACGATCGGAACCCCTTTGGCGCTTTTCACCGTCGCCACCTGGCGCACGAACTCCAGCCCGTCCATCACCGGCATGTTGATATCGCACAGGATCAGGTCGACCACGTTGTCCTGCAACGCGGCCAGCGCTTCGGCCCCGTTCGCGGCTTCCACTACCTTTTCCAGTTCAATGCCCGCCTGACGCAGCGAACGCTCAACGATTTTGCGCATCACCGAGGAGTCATCGATGATGAGCGCTCGGACTTTATCCATGGTTCCCACCACTGTGCGGTTTTCACGGTCAGGCCAAGAAATCGCGCGCCGCCGTTTCCGACTGACGTGGTGTACATCGGCAGTTCGACCCGGCGCTTTAGGGAAGCGAGGACACGAGGTCAGCCCAGAACCTGCGAGGGACCATGCGCGGGCGAGAGCCGCGACTTCCGTAAACGCCGAGCACGCTAGGTAGGGTGGGAACCCGCTTCCACGCCTTGGCTTCGCTGGGCCCGCGGACGCCTTGACTGCTTGGAAACAAGTCCGCGGCCAATGATTTAGCGCCTCATTGACTCAATTCCGTCCTTATCCGTTATGCTTAGTGGAAAGCTATGACCCTGCTCGACGCCCAGCCCTATGACTCGGCCAAAGCGCGGCGGCGGAAGATCCGCATCGCGGCCAGCATCGTGGTCGTGGTCGTCCTCGCCACGCTCGCCTGGATGTACCGCAACTGGCCGGAAGAGCGCTGCGTCAACAAATTCTTCGCCGCGCTCGAGCATCAAAATTACGAAGCCGCCTACGGCATCTACTTCAACGATCCCACCTGGCTTCAACACCGCCAGAAATATTCCCAATACACGTATGCGGATTTCTATCGCGACTGGGGGCCGGGCGGGGAGTGGGGACTCATCAAGTCCTACCGGATTTACGGATCTGCCAATACAAAAGGTTTTGGCCGCGGCGGTGTCGTAGTCGAGGTCGTCGTCAACGAACGCTCAGAACATGCCCGGATGTTCGTACAGAAGTCGGACAAGACCCTGACTGTGTATCCGTTCTAGCTCGTGTGGGGACTGGTTTGTGTTGGGACCAGCATGTGTGGGGATGGGCGCCCTCGCCCGTCGAAGCCGAGCGTAGCTCGGCAGCGCCAGCAGCTACAGCAACTCGTGTAGGTCCCGCCATGGCCCGGCCTACGCCTACGCCGCCGTTGCCGCAATCTGCGCCAGCGTCTTCTGCAACGACGCCTCATCCCCCACCGTCGCGCAGGTCTTTGAGCGATCGATTTGCCGCATCAGTCCCCACAGAACTTTTCCCGGACCGACTTCAATAAACCGGCTGACCCCCTTCGCGATCAGCAACCGCACCGACGGTTCCCACCTCACCGCGCCCGTCACCTGGCGAATCAGAGCTTCGCGTGAAGCCTCCGCCGAAACCACAACGGCCGCATCCACGTTGCAGACGACCGGGCACGACGGATTCTGAAAACTCAGAGCGCCCAAATCTCGCGCCAGCCGATCCTGCGCCGGTTGCATCAGCGCACAATGGAAAGGCGCGCTCACCGGCAAGCTCACCGCCTTCTTCGCTCCGCGTTCGTTGGCCAGTTTGATCGCCCGTTCGACTGCGCCCGCGTGTCCCGAGATCACGATCTGCTCGGGTGAATTGATGTTGGCCGCCTGGCAAACTTCTCCCTGTGTCGCGGAATTCGCAGCTTCGGACGCAATCTCGCCGACCTGGTCGAGCGTCATCCCAAGAATGGCCGCCATCGCCCCCACGCCCACCGGCACCGCTTCCTGCATGTACCGGCCGCGATTGCGAACCGTCCGCACCGCATCGGCAAACGTCAGCGTGCCCGCCGCCACGTGCGCCGAATATTCGCCCAGGCTGTGCCCGGCAACATACTGTGGCCTCAACCCTTTTCCTTGCAGCACGCGCCACGCCGCGACGGACGCCGTCAGAATCGCCGGTTGCGTGATCTCGGTCAGCTTCAACTTTTCTTCCGGACCATCAAAGCAAAGCTGGGAAAGTTTGTAGCCCAGCGCCTCGTCCGCTTCTTCAAAGGTTAGACGCGCCACCGCGTGGTTGCCGGCCAGTTCCTTACCCATGCCAACGGTTTGCGAACCCTGGCCAGGAAAGAGAAAAGCAATAGGAGTGTTTGAAATTGTCATGGAGATATTTGGGGTATCTAGCAGTTTAGCCAACACTCCCAATGTAGAAGAGAAGCTAAGTGCTAATTGCTAAGTGCTAACTGCTGGAGTTGCGCTAATTCGCGCTCAATCGCTTCGTTGACTTTGCCCTCGGCGAACTCCGCCGCCACTCGCACTGCATTCTTGATGGCATTCGCATTCGACGATCCGTGCGTGATGATGCACACACCTTTGACACCCAGCAGCGGCGCGCCGCCATACTCGGTGTGATCCAGCCGCTTCTTGAAATCGGAAAAAGCGTTGCGCGAGAGCAGCGCGCCCACCTGCCGCGTAATCGTCGCCTTCAAGGTTTCTTTCAGCACGGTCCGCACCATCCGCGCCAGGCCTTCGGAAATCTTCAATGCAACATTGCCGACAAATCCGTCGGCCACGATTACGTCCACATGGCCGTTATACAAATCGCGCCCTTCCACATTACCGATAAAGTTGATCGGCAGCCGCTTGAGCAGCGGCAACGCCGCGCGCGTCAGGTCGTTGCCTTTGCCTTCTTCTTCTCCGATCGAAAGCAGCCCGACCCGCGGATGCTCCATGCCGAAAATCGAGCGGCAGTAAATATCGCCCATCACCGCAAACTGCTCGAGATTGTTGGCCGTGCAATCCACGTTCGCGCCGACGTCGAGCAGAACCGCCGCCGTCGTATTGACCGTGGGAAACGCCGCCGCCAGCGCCGGACGGTCCACCCCCGGCAGCGCCCCCAAAACCACCTTGGCCGTGGCCATGGCAGCGCCCGTGTTGCCCGCCGTTACAAAGCCCGCGGCGCGCCCTTCGCGCACCAGCCGCAATCCCACCCGGATCGACGAATCGCGCTTGGCGCGAATCGCCTCCACCTTGTCGTCCATGGTGATCACTTCGCTGGCGTGCACCACGTCCACGGGCAGCCGCCGCGCGCCAGGATAGCGCGCCAACTCGCCCCGCAGCTGCGGTTCCGGTCCCACCAGAAGCACGCGGATGCCGTGATGGCGCGCCGCCTGCAACGCGCCTTCAATCTCCGGCTTCGGCGCCTTGTCGGACCCCATCGCGTCCAGTGCGATTACGCTAGGCATGAAAGATGAGGGAAGAGGGAACTAGGACTTCTCTGCAACCTCTAGCACTTCGCGGCCCTTGTACGTTCCGCACTTCGGGCAAGCGCGATGAGGCATTTTTTGCTCGTGGCAGTTAGGACACTCCGACAGCGAGTGCTTGGAAAGCGAATCATGCGCCCGCCGAGTAGCGGTGCGCTGTTGTGAATGTCTGCGTTTCGGATTCGGCATGATATTCCTTTTCCTGCTCTCAGTTCTCAGTTTTCAGTTCTCAGTCAACCCGCTTCTACTGAGAAACTGAGAACTGACGACTGAGAACTGACAAACTTTCTACTGATTCAACTTGTCTCGTATTTCTTTCAGTGCCGACCATCGCGGATCCTCAACCTCGTCCACGCACGAGCACTGAATTTCATTCAAGTTCTTGCCGCAGTGCGGACACAAACCTTTGCAGTCTTCGCGGCAAACCGTCTTCAACGGCAAAGCCAGCAACACCTGCTCGCGCAGAGTGTCTTCCAGCAACAACCCTGCGCCCACGTAATACCCGATCTCGGCCTCGGCATCGGTGATCGAAAGTTCTTCGTGCCCCGAGTCGGTTCCGAGCGGCCGGTACAGGAGATCGAAACTACGCTCCACCTGGTGCACAACCGGATCCAGACAGCGCGCGCAAGCCACTTCCAGGCTCGTCTCCAGCTTGCCTTTCACCCGGATGTCCTGCACCACTTTGTGCTTGCCGTGATGCTCTTCAACCAGGTCCGCCCGGCCCTGGCTGCGCAGCGGTGACCGCTGCAGGACCTCCGTGCCCAGGTCGATCGCACCCGGGCTGAACTCCTCCCGGAAATCGACCGGGTGAATCTCCAGTTCCTCAAGTTCGATGAGCATTGGAACCTCCGCCGCCCCCACTCCAATTACCGCAAAGGCCTGCGGAAGTGCGCACAGAGACGAAAGTCTCTCAGGGAGCAATGTCTAAGAATAAAGGCCCAAAAACAGGGTGTCAAGGATCGGTACTTAAAAGGAAAATAGGTTCCCGCGTTATACTGATGTCTTGGCGATGGAGTTCGCCGTTAACCGCCTTCCCGGCTAATGACTCCTACAGAACTTTTGCAGGAGGACTCCCTCGCTTGACCTATCTCTGGATCGCGCTCGGCGCCGTCGTCGGAGCCAGCGCCCGTTACTTCCTCAGTACGCTCATGGCCCGCGGTTTCGTATCCGCCTTCCCCTACGGAACACTGCTGATCAACATCACCGGCAGTCTGATCCTCGGATTCTTTCTCGTCTTCTCGACCGAACGTGTGCTGCTCGATCCGCGCTGGCGTCTGCTGGTTGCCATCGGCTTCTGCGGCTCCTACACCACTTTCTCCAGCTACGCCTTCGAAAGCTTCGCGCTCATGGAGCAGGGCCAGTGGCTTCTGACCGGCATCAACATCGTCGCCAGCAACGCGCTCTGCCTCGCCGCCGTCCTCGCCGGCGCGGCTTTGGCGAGGGGGTTGTAGAATGGCAGCCGTTATGGCCGTTCAAGTCACTATCTACCTCACTGAGGGCGATTCCTGGCACCATCGCCCCCTGCATCTCGAAATCCTGAAATATCTGCGCGAAGAAAATTCCTTCGGCGCCGTGGCCTACCACGCCGTAGCCGGCTTCCTGGGAAGAGGCAAAGTCCACACTGCGCACCTCGTAGAAGCCGGAGGCGAGTTACCAGTCGTGATCTCGTTCGTCGACACCGACGAGCACGTCAGCCGCGTTCTGCCTAAGCTGCGCGAGATGGCCGCGCACCGGCTCATCGTGCGCGAGAACGTCGTCCTCGAGCAGGGCAGTTTGGACTGAAGGAGACTAGGCCGCGGAGTCAAGAGGGAGTTGTTTCGGTCACAGCCATGAGTTCAGATCGCCGGACAAAAGATGCGCTGCCCCTGGCCGTATCTGACGAGCCGCAAGTCTCTGTTCCTCGGCCCGATTTGGGTTCAAGCACCGTCGTCGGCGTAGAAGCGGACAAGCTGCTTCGCATTGCCTGCCTGGCCGAGCAGTTCAATGACGACCAAATCGCCGAGGATGCCCGTTCCGCCGCCGAGCGCATTGCGGAGGGACGTTTCTACGTGGCCTGCGTAGGCCAGTTCAAACGCGGCAAGTCTACATTGTTGAATGCCTTGATCGGTGAGCCCATCCTGCCCAGCGGAGTGGTCCCAGTCACGGCTGTCCCCACAATCTTGAGATTCGGAGAGACTCTCGCGGCACGGGTTCGCCTGAGAAGCGGCGAATGGACGGAGATTGCCGTCGCCGAGATTGAGGAGTACGTGTCCGAAGCGCGGAACCCGGAGAACAGCAAGGGAGTCGCCGGGTTGGAAGTGTTTGTGCCCAGCCCGCTGCTTGCAGAGGGCATGTGTTTCGTCGACACCCCCGGGCTAGGGTCCGTGTTCGCCGGGAACACCGCTGCGACGCACGCATTCCTTCCGCACATCGACGCCGCCATCGTCGTGATCGGCGCCGATCCTCCCATAGCCGGAGATGAATTGGCACTGGTTGAGAGCGTTGCCAAAGAGATTCCCGACATCCTCTTCGTCTTGAACAAGGCAGATCGCGTCAGCGAGTCCGAGCGGGATGCGGCCGTTTCCTTTACCAGACAAGTGCTTGCAAAACGTCTCCAGCGTCCCGTCCAGTCAATATTTGAAATCAGTGCCCTCGAACAACTCGACCGCGGCGGTTCTCAAAGAGACTGGGCTCAGTTGGTGGATGCGCTGGAGCAGTTGGTGCAGCAATCAAGCCGGCAACTGATCCACGATGCCGAGGATCGTTCGGTGCGACGCTTGTCTGGCCAACTCCTGGTTGTGGTAAGGGAGGAGCGAGACGCGCTGACTCGGCCCTTTGATGAGTCTGAGAGGAGAATCGGCCAACTGCGCGAGATCGTGTCGCAGGCCGAGCAGTCCCTGAATGATCTCGGATACCTGTTCTCAGGAGAACAGCAGCGCCTGTCAAAGACCGTCGGCGATCGTCGAGATGCCTTTCTCAAGTCTGTGCGAGAGGTGGCACACCACGAACTAAGCTCGGCCCTCAAATCGCTGCCGCGAAAGAACGGGCCCCGGTATCGGCGATCTGCCATGCGGGCGGCTCAAGATATCGCTCGGAATCACACCATGCCATGGTTGGAAACCGAGAAGATAAAAGGAGAGGAAGCGTACCGCAAGATTGCGAAGAGATTCACCGATTTGACAACTGATTTCCTCTTGAAGACGCGTGGCATCCGAAGCTCCGGGCTGGAGTATCTGCCAGAAGAGTTGCGTGCCGAACAGGATTTCCGCACTCGCTCTGAGTTTCAGTTCTACGAGTACATTGTTCTGGCCATCCCGGCTTCCCCTCTACGCTACGTTGCTGACTTTACGCTCGGTGCCATCCGGGCTCACTCGGTGATTAACGCCGCCGCCCACGAGTTTCTCGACCTCCTCCTGGAGACCAACAGCGAGCGCGTGCGCAACGATCTTGAGGAGCGCGTAACCTACAGCCGCCGCCGTCTCGAAGCCGAGATTCGCAGCGTGCTGCGTGAACTGAGCGCCGTCGCAGAGCGAGCGCTGGCTCGCGCGCGCACCGCCCACGCGGCGGGTGCCTCTTCGGTTGAATCGTCGTTGAAGAAACTGGCGGGCATCGAGGCTGAACTCGCTCGCCTGAGCGGAGCCGAAGTTTCTCATCCGGAGCATTCATGAGCCCGGCCGCCATCTACGGAAGAGATGCTGAACTTGAACAGCTCCGGCAGTTGGTGTCGCTGCGTCATTCCTTCCTGCTGCACGGTCCCGCCGGCGTGGGCAAAACACTGCTCCTCAAACAACTGGCAGTCGAAGTGCCCGAGATGTTGTATTGCGACGAATCTTCCAGCAGTCAACTTGTTTTTCGCAGGCTCGCGGCCCGACTCTTCGCGACGAAGAATCGCCACGTCCTCCAAGCCTGCGGGACGAGCGGTCTGAATGCCATCAAGCAAAAGTCCGCCGTGTCGATCCGCGGCATCGTCACAGAGGCTCTGCGTGAAGCCAACCATTGGATTGTGCTCGACCACCTGAAATCTCCATCGCAGTCGTTTGCCGCCGCGCTGAAGGATGTGTGCAGTTGGACAACAACCCCGCTCATTGCGGTCGCCCGCTCCGCGCACATGGAAGACGTCGGATTCTTGCTGCCAATGTTCCCGGATCGCTCCGACAAATATGCCCTGCGTAATTTCGATTCAGATACAGCCAGAGAGTTTGCTGCACGAACCGCACAGGAGGTGCACCTAAGCGCCGCAAACCGGGACGAAGCCATTCAGAAGATCGTCCACTACAGTAAGGGGAATCCGGGCGCGATTGTCGCCATGCTTCACATGGCAGCCAGCCCGAAGTACGTTACCGGGCAGCACGTCAAACTTTCGCCCCTGTACATAGACTTCAGGCTGAGCTGGGGTGCTACTCATGCATGATGGACTCAGTGACAACCATCGTAGAGTCATAGCCAGTGGCATGCTGATCGTCGATGCTGCCGCCGTTCGTATGCTCGATCTCCTGGAAGACCGGAATTCGCCGGCCGCCATGAAGACCGTCGAAGGCTCCGTTACCGAAGGCGAAAGAGAACACGTCAAGGCGAGTCTGCTTCAACTTCAGGCGCTCATCGCTTCGTTTGTGCGCAAGTATGATCTTCAGCCCTCAAAGAAAAACCTCCGCCGCATTCTAGCGGCTGACGTTTCCCAGATTTGGGTAGCTTTAGAGGACAGCCGGCCTGCCCGAATCCGGGGGTACGGGGCGTTGCCGGTCTCCAGTGCCGAATTACTGGAAGCCGACTTACAGGAGTTGTTGCTGGTTGCCCACAGACTCAGGGCGCTTCTGAATTCCTGATCCCATCTGACTCGCAGCGCCCCGCGAGCCGCGTTCTGCCCAAGCTGCGAGAGATAGCCGCCCACCACTCATCGTCCGCGAAAATGTGGGGATCGAGCAGGGCAGTTCGGATTAAGTCCACGACCCAACTGGCCAGTCGCACCAGCAGAAACCGATCCAAAGTACACCCCGGTTCCGCCAAACGGTCAGTCTGGCGCTTGCCCGCTTGAACACCAACAAAGCACACTCCTGAGACAGGTATCGTCCGCCGCCTCGCAGTACTTTAATACAGAGGATCATCATGTCCCCTTCCAACGGTCACACCCTGCGGCGCAGTTCGAGAGTCCCGGTCAAAGTTCCCATCCGCGTCACCAGCATGGAGCCCAATGCCCAGTTCTCCGAGATCTGCGAAACGCTGGTGGTCAGCGCCCACGGTTGTGCCCTCCGCTTTCCGTTGAAGCTCGACGCCGGAAGCGCCCTGCGCCTCGACAGCCGGGGAGGCCGTCAGGCCACCGCCTACGTGGTTTTCTGCCAGCCCATGGGGTCCGACGGGCAAGGCTTCCGGCTGGGTGCGCGGCTCGACCGCCCGGAAAACTTCTGGGGACTGGAATCCTATCCCGACGATTGGCGAGTCCTCGAGATGCCCACACCCGCCATTCACCAACCCCTCCACAAACCGCCGGAAAAACCCGTTGTGGTGCACAAACCCCAAGTTCCTTCCCAAGCTTCGCGAACCGTGCTCGACAAGATCGAGGAGCAACTCTCGGAAGACCGTTTGCGCGGTATCCTCGCCAGGCTCGTTCAGCCCTTGCAGGCGGAAGTCACCGAGATCCGCGAGAAGCTGGCCGGGAATGCCAGGCGCAACCGCTTTGAGGTGTCCCTTGGGCATATACCGCCGGAATTGGAGGAGAAGCTATGGGAGCGCCTGCGGTCGGACGTTGGAACACGCGTCCTGGAGCAGACGCGGGAACAGTCAGCAGAAATGCTCGGAGCGGCGAAAACGGTGATCGAGCAAAAGACGAGTGCGGCCCTGACCGAGTTCCGGCACCGTCTTGCCGGTGAACTGCATGCTGTCGAACAACGGGCGCAGGTGTTGTCCAAGGAGCTCACCACAACGGCGCAACACCATGTCCGCGCCGGAATTGAGAAACTGCAGCGGCACGCCGTGGAGACGGGAGCCCATCTCAACGCCCAGGGTGATGAGCTCGTCTCCTCTTTGCAGGGACAACTGGCGGATTCGCATGCTGTTCACCGCCGGAAGATGGAACAGATCCAGACCGATACCGCCGCGAAAGCCTCCCAACTTCAGTCGGAAGTGACGGACCTCGGGCGGAGGATTGCGGCACTGAACGAGGCCGTGCGCCGCCTGGAGTCGGATCTCGACGCCCACCTGGAGCGCATCGCCGGCGAAATTGTCACGGAAGCCCGAACCCGACTCGAGAACGCTGTCGCTCTGACCCTCAAGGACCTGCAAGCACGCAGCTCGAATGAAGTCGAGGCCAGCGTCAACCAGATGTGCGGATACCTGAGAACCATTCAGAATCGGATTGAAGACTCCTTTTCTGGTTCTCTGGAAGCCCAAGGTGAGGAAGCTGTGCAGTCGATCGCGCAACAATTCGAGGACCTCGCGCAGCAATCGGTGGAAAAGTGGCGGATCGGACTCGCCAAGGATTTGAATGCGGCAGCGAATACTCTAGGCCAGCGACTCCGTCAGGAACTCGAACCCGAGGCCGGAAAAAGCTAGACGCGGCCCCACGAGTAGATCGGCAATCGCTGCTCGATTGATACACTGATGGCCATAGGCTCGCCTATGCTTCCCTGCCAGCGCCATCTCTTCGATATTCCCGACAACGTCGCTTACCTGAACTGCGCCTACATGTCACCGCTGATGAAGCCCGTGCTCGAGGCTGCAGCCGGGGGCCTTGCCCGCAAAGCGCACCCGTGGGACATCACTCCCGACAAATTCTTTACCGGCGCAGACGAGTTCCGCGCCACCGCCGCGCAGATCGTCAACAGCTCCGGGGACGACATCGCCATCGTTTCCTCGGCCAGCTACGGCGTCGCCACCGCCGCGCGCAATCTGCCCGTCCAGAAAGGCCAGAGCATTCTCGTACTCGCCGAACAGTTCCCTTCCAATTACTACCCGTGGCAGCGGCGTGCGGAAGAAACCGGCGCATCCCTAAAGGTCGTCGCCTGGCCTGCTGATAAAAACCCCGACTGGACCGCAGCCGTCTTGAGTTCCCTGACCGCCGACGTAGCCATCGCCGCCCTGCCCCACGTGCACTGGACAAGCGGCGGAAAACTTGACCTCGTCCGCATCGGCGAAGCTTGCCGCAAAGTGGGTGCCGCGCTCGCTCTCGATCTCACCCAGTCGCTCGGTGCGCTGTCCTTTAGCATTCGCGACGTGCAGCCGGATTTCGCCGTCGCTGCCAGCTACAAATGGCTGCTCGGACCTTATTCCATCGGCCTTCTCTATGTCGCTCCGAAATGGCAGCAGGGAATGCCCCTGGAAGAGAATTGGATTCAGCGCTCGAACGCTCGTGATTTCTCGAGCCTGATCCTCTATGCGGAAGACTACGACGCCGGCGCGCGGCGTTTCGACATGGGCGAGCGCTCGAACTTCGCGCTGCTGCCCGCTGCCGTACGCGCCATGAAGCAGTTGCTGGAGTGGAACGTCGCGCAGGTTTCCGACACGGCCGGCGCGCTCAATCGCCAACTGGCGAGCGCCGCGGCTGACCTGGGTTTCTCCGCACCCGCCGAACCGTGGCGCGCGCCTCACTACCTCTGCTTGCGGAGGAAGGCTGCGATTCCGAAGGAGCTCCCCGAAATCCTCGCGAGAGAAAAAGTATTCGTCAGCGTCCGTGGCAGTTCGATTCGAGTGACGCCGCACGTTTACAACACGGTCGAGGATTGCGACCGGCTCATCCAATGCCTGCGTCGTATCGCCGTGGTTTAGGAAACGACTCCAACATTACTGCTTAAGCGCCGTAGCGCGCCGCTGCGCGACCGAAGCCGCCTCGGTGGCCGGATTTTCTTTCTGCACCTGGTCGTAAATCCTCTTCGCCTCGTCCGGCTTCTTCTGCGCCTCGTAAAACGAGGCAAGTTCGAGCTGCGCCGTCGCCTTGCTGACCACGATCGTGGGCTTGTCGATCAACTGCTTATAAAGGTCGACTGCCTGCGCGTCCTTGTTCTCCGCGCGATAAACCGAAGCCAGCGCGAACTTGCCGAGGGCCGCGAGGTCGGCGTTCGAAGAACCAGCCGCCTCTTGCAAACTGCGCTCCGCTGCCGCGTTGTCGTTAAGCTGTGCGGAGGCCAACCCGACAAAATAGCGCGCCATATCGGCAGTGTGCGTGTGCGGATACTTATCGACAATCGCCTGGAACTGCTTGCGCGCCGCCGTGGCTCGCTCCTGCGGTGATGCAAAGCTATCGTACCCTGGTTGCGCTGGGACGCCCGCCGGACGCACCGGCGTTTCAAAAGTGCGCACCGCCGTCGAAAGCTCGGCGCTGGCTTTTTCGTCCTGCGTGTTGACGTAGTACCAGCCACCGAACGCGACCGCTGCAATCACGACCACCGCAACCGCGGCGGCAATGAGTTTCGACCGGTGTTCCACCGTCCAGTGGGCGGCGTTCTCTGCTGCCTCGAGCGTAACCTTGCTGAAGCGGTCTTGTTTCAGTTGATGCCGGGTTTCTGCGCGCACGGGCTTCCTTCTTCGCTTAAAGGTAGGATGGCAATTATTCAGTCTAGCAGGCCGATTTCCAGAGCGTCAAAGAACACCGCATCCAAGAACAGACGGGTGCGCTCAACGGAAATCGATGGCAATTACTGAGCGGCTTCCAGCAGACCTTTTTCCGCTTTTTCCTGGCAATCGATGCAATGACGCGTCCAAGGCACAGCTTCCAGACGCTTGGCATTGATCTCTTTACCGCAGGAAACGCATTCTCCGAAGCTGCCTTCGCGGATGCGGGCCAAAGCGCTATCGACCATGTTGAGCAACTGCCGGTCGTTGTTGCTCTGGCTGAACAGGAATTCTTTGTTGTAAGAGCTGGCGGCGCGATCGGCGACATCCTGCGTGGCCTCATCGTCGGCGGTCCGGCCGTCCTGCTGGTTGCGGACCACCATGTGGCGCAGTTCCTGCTGCCGGGTTTCCAGTCTCTTTCTGAACGCTTCTAGTTTCTTCTTATCCATGATTGCTGCCTGCGATGAAGTGGAAGCCCCCGCCTACAAGGGACCCCATTCCCCGCTTGAAGTCAAACGAATATCCTAAGCGCGGCAGAGATCGGGCGTCAACTGGAGGGATGCTGGAAATCCACTCGGGGCGGCGACCGGGAAAGGATTGGCACCTGGGCACCACTTCAGCGATGCCGCACCTTCCCCGCGATAGAAACATCTCTTGAGAGGGCGAGCAACCGCTACGCCGCCTTCCCCATCACCGGCTCCGTGCAATGACTGCACCGCCGGGCATCAATCGGAATCTCGCTCAGGCATTCCGGACATTTCTTAGTGGTCGGATCCGCCGGCGCTGGAGCCTTCCGCATCCGCGCCACCAGAGCATTGATCGGAGTCACTACGAAGAAATAAATGGCTGCGGCAACCAGCAAAAACGAAACCACGGCATTGATGAAAAGGCCCACCGGAAACGGCGTCCCGTTAATCGTGAAATGGATGGCGGAAAAATCCGGTTTGCCCACGATCGCGGCGATGAACGGCATCAACAAATCGTCCGTCAGCGCCTTGACCACACTGCCAAAAGCCGCGCCAATCACCACGCCCACAGCCATATCCACTACATTGCCACGCAGTATGAACTGCTTGAATCCAGAGAGCATTGGGCTGACCTCCTAGAACTGTGATGGCCGACAAATGTAAATGGGGAGCGGTCGCTGGTCAAGCCGTTTAGAGGGCCTACCGTCTTATCACCTTGCGCGAATCTCGACTTCCCCGTTTAATCCGTCGTACGTCAGAACCCAGTTGCGCAGTATATCGCGACCGATAAGGCAAGAAAAGAAAGGCTGACCGATGATCGGGCACGCAACGACGCGAACCACGTCGAGACGACTCAGGTTGCTTCGAGGGAAAGAAATTGAGGCGGCGTATTCCGGGTATTCCACAACTTGTCCCCCAACAGCGATGATCATCACCTGTCCGGTCTGCTTGAGTTTGCACGTGGTGGCAATTTGCGGGTTAATCACGGTGAGAGAAGCACCCGTGTCGATTAGAGCTCTCACTGGCAATTCAGGAAATTCGAGCCCCACTGCTCTAGCTTCCTTTGCCTCCCAGTTGGTGGCGCTTATTAGTATCTCGATGTGCGGACCCTGTTTCAGGAGCGTAGTTGAGTCGGGTCTCCACTTCGTGCGACGTGCCATGGCGGCGGGCCTGGGTTTATTCGCCCTCCCCTCTGCTCCGTCGGGGCCGGGTACGGGTGAGTCCGCGCTGCATGGTTTTGAGACATTCGCCGTGCGCTGCTCCTCGGCCGCTTGCCTAACGCCGATTGCGATACATTTAAATGCCTCGTCACGACTTGCCCAACTGGTAACCGGCTTCATGTCTCTGGGGAGGCCCTGCAACTTACCGAAGGGGGCACCCTGCCAGTCGCAGGGTTTCAGAATCACCGGAACCACCCGCGCCTCCCCGCGTTCATGTCGCTCCATTGCCCGAGTCATCTCCTTGTCGTAGCAGTAATCTGAAGCAATGAAATCGGCACTTACAAGAAGGAGGATTATGCCCGCCCTGTTTAGGTGTTCATCGATTTCCCCGGTCCACCCCATGCCGACGGGAATCCTACGATCGTGCCAACCCGAGATGACTCCGTTCCTCTTTAAGATGCTAAGGTGCGTCTCTAACTTGTCGCGGAGGCGTTCGTCCTTATGGGAGTACGCGTAGAAAACCTCAATGGGCTGCGCTGCGGACGAACTAGGCTGGGAATGCGACATACTTTGAGAGTCTGCGGGGCAAGGCATCCACTCACGGACAGACCAAAAGAAAGATAGAATACACAGGATCTTCGGCCCAAACCTGCTTTAATAAGAAGTTCCTGCCTAATCCTGCCGCCGAAAGACCCGCCTTGAATCCAGACGTAAAATCCGGATAGAAACCGATCACCTTTGTGCCGACAATCGCGACGAAGTCGCCCCGATGCGAGGGTAGCCATGTGGCCCTGTGCTCCTCAAAAACCCGAAGCTCTTCGCGTAAATTATTTTCTTCCGTCACCAACCATCCTTGCCTGAGTTGGGAAATCCATTGCAGCTGACAAAACGTTGCCGCCGCATATGGGCGCAAGCTTCAGATCCGCATCGGCATCACAATATACCGGTACTTGTACTCCTCGCCTTCCGCGGGACGCAGTTGCCCCGCCGACTGCGCATCCTTCAACTCCAGCTTCACCTCGCAAGACCCGGTCGCCTTGATAAAGTCCATCAGATATTGCGCGTTGAATCCGATCGCCATCGGCTCGCCGTCATAAGCGACTTCAATCGAATCCTCCGACTCGCCCGTCTCGGTCGACGAAGCGGAAATCTTCAACTCGCCCTTCTCCAGCCGCAGCCGGACGGCACGTGACCGTTCATCGGCAAACTGCGCCACGCGCGCAATCGCCGCCCCCAGTTCATCGCCCTGCAACGCAATCGACTTCGAGATGTCTTTCGGCAGCACCGCCTCGTAGTTGGGAAACTGCCCCGTAAGCTGCCGCGACGTCAGCAAACGCGGCCCCACACGGAAGAACAGCGTGGACTCGTCCTTGGCGAAGTCAATACTCTCGACATCGGAATCCAGCAGCGATTTCAACTCGTCCATTGCCTTCTTCGGAATCAGCGTCTTCATCTCGCCCGAGACGCCTTCAAACTTCTCCCCCGCGCGTTCCACATGCGCCAGGCGGTGCCCATCGGTCGCAACCATGGTGATCGACTCTGGCTTCAACACCATCAACGCCCCATTCAGCGTGTAGCGGGACTCCTCGTTAGCAATCGCGAATCCCGTCTTTCCAATCATCGACCGCAGCACCGCCGCCGGAATCTTGATCGCTCCTGCCGCCGGAAATACCGGCAGCCCCGGGAAATTTGACTTCGCCATCCCCACCATCTTCGTATTCGACCGGCCGCAGCGAATACTTACCCAGTGGTTTTCAAGCAATTTGATGGTGATATCGGCGTCGGGCAGCAACTTTACGTAGTCGTGCAGTTTGCGCGCCGGAATTGTGCACGCGCCTTCTTTTTTCACCTTGGCGTTGCACGATGTCCGGAGGCTCAAGTCAAGGTCTGTCGCGGTCAGTGATAAACGATCCCCCGCGGCCTCGAAAAGATAATTGGACAGGATCGGAATCGTGGTCTTCCTCTCCACGACACCCTGAGTAGCTGTCAGTTCGCGAAGGAGTTCAATTTTGCTGACCGTAATTTCCATGGTCGTTGTGGCTGCGGCAGGGGCGGCTTCCACCGGCATATTGGGTCTCCCAACTCTAGAACTGGTTTGAACCATATGGCCTTGGGTAGGGCACGGCTTCAGCCCTACAACCAAGTCCCGCCCGAAAGAGGGCTTTAGCCCCTGAGGTTTCAAACTCTCAAAAGCTGTCAAACCAGCTCTACTTCTGTTCTCTTCTTATATCAAATGCAAAAGCAATAAAACCAGTAGTAACCGTAGGCGTTTCGGAGAAGTGGAAAACCGGTCCAGGTCCCTCCGGCTCAGTCGCTTCCCCATCAACTGTTTATGTGGAGAATCGCTCCCCACCTCGGTGGAGTCCAACGCAACCCGCGGACCCTTCTCGGGTTTCTATCCCGTCTCTCACAGGTTCCACAAATACTTCACAGTCAGAAGGCAGGAAGAACAGCCTGAAGAGTGGAAAATGTGGTCGAAACCGTCCCTTACGCGCCCAATTGCTCGGTCAGTTTATTGAGCAGCCTGTTCAAATCCTTGTCGTTCTTACGAACCTCTTCGATCTTGACCACCGAATGCAACACGGTTGTGTGATGCTTGCCGCCGAACTGGCGTCCAATTTCAGGCAGGGAAGCTTCCGTGAGGTGTTTGGCCAGGTACATCGCAATCTGCCGCGGATAGACGATGGAGCGCGAATTATTTTTCGCCTTGATCTCCACCAGGCGCAGGCCGAATTGTTCGGCCACCGCCTTTTGAATGGATTCAATCGTCACCTTGCGCGCCTGCGAATCGATGAAATTCTTCAATACCTGCTGCGTGTAGGGAAGCGTAATCTCCGCCCCGATCAGCGAAGAATGCGCCACCAACCGGATCAGCGCGCCTTCCAACTCACGCACATTGGACCGGATGTTCGACGCAATAAATAGCGCCACATCCGTTGGCAGCGTGACCCGTTCCTGTTCCGCCTTCTTTTGCAGGATAGCGACTTTCGTCTCCAGGTCCGGCGGCTGAATGTCGGCAATCAGTCCCCACTCGAACCGGCTCCGCAAGCGGTCCTCGAATTCCGCCAACTCTTTCGGCGGACGGTCGCTGGCGATCACAATCTGCTTCATCGACTCGTGCAGTGCGTTGAAGGTGTGGAAAAACTCTTCCTGCGTCCGCTCTTTCTGCGCCAGGAACTGGATGTCGTCAATGAGCAATACGTCCATCGTCCGGAATTTATCCCGGAAGCTGATCATTTTGTCGTAGCGCAGCGAGTTGATCATCTCGTTGGTGAACTTCTCGCTCGACACGTAGCAGATCGCCGCTTGCGGCGTCCGCCGCTTGATCTCGTGCCCGATGGCCTGCATCAGGTGCGTCTTCCCCATGCCGACGCCCCCGTACAGAAACAGCGGGTTGTAGGCCTTCGAAGGCCGCTCCGCGACCGCCTGGCAGGCCGCGTGCGCGAACTGGTTCCCGCTGCCGATTACGAACGCGTCAAACGTGTAGCGCGGATTCAGTTGCGCGGCGCTGTCCCAGTCGAACCGCCCCTGCGACGGGTGCAATCCCGATATCGCTTGCGGACCCGCGCCCGCATTCGGACTATGAGCCGACAGCCCGCCGTCATGCCGGATCGGGGTGTTAGAAGGATCGTCCTCGGCGGTAACGAATTTCACATCCTCGTACCCCAGCCCGAGATTGTCGACCGCTTCCTCAATCAGATCTCCGTATTTGTCGCCGACGTGGCGGAACTCGGCGGTGGGAATGCGCACGAACAGAACCCCATTGCTGGTATGGCTATAGCGCGTCGGCTTCAGCCAGGTATCGTAGGAGTGCCGGTTCACTTTCTTTTCCAGGGCGTCCAGGATGCGCGCCCAGGGGTTCGGGATGATGGCGGAACTGGTAAGAGACATTATTTGTCCGAAAATCGAATGCACCGGGCGTATAAGCGTCCGGGAAAAATCCAGTCGTGAAATTATGTGTTCTTCGTTTTACTGCAGACAGCTTCTGTTTTGCAGCACGGGTTGTCGGTGAAATGGATTGCCAGACGAACGGCATACTAGCACAAAAAAATTCGCCGCGTCCGTGTCTTTGCAACAAAAATCTTCCGCGGAGCGCTTTATACAACCGCGATTTCCCAGCGCTGTCAAGTGTCGAGAAACTAACTGCCGCGCAAACTGTGCAACTCAGTGTGGGGACGGGCGACCCTTCGGCAAGCTCAGGGCAGGCTCTCGCCTGTCCAGCGGAGCGCAGCTCCGCCCCTACGAAATCGTCCGCCGTTCTCTCTTCGCCGGCGCCGCCGTCTTGTAGTTCCCCGGATACACCACCACCGACCGTCGTCCCCCCTCGCCGTCACTCTCCGTGCGCAAATCTTTTTCCTCGCGCAGCGCCAGATGCACAATCCGCCGTTCCCGCGACGACATCGGCCCGAATCGGTAGGGCTCGCCCGTCCGCCGCACGTGTTCCGCTGCCACCCGCGCCGCCATCTGCAACTCGTCGATTCGCAACGCCCGGAAATTCTTGCAGTCGAACCAGATCTTCTCGTGCTCGTTGCCCTGCAAGTGCAGAATCTCCGACGCCAGCAGCTCAAACGAACGCAGCAACTCCCCACCCCGCTCCAGCAACAGTCCCGAATCCGGCCCCGCAAACTCCACCAGAATTTCCGGGTGTTCCCACTCGCGCTGCTGCGCCATCGGCGGATCCACCGTGATCCGGTACTTCAGCTTGAAGCCACCATGCGAAATGACAGCCTGCAGAAATTCCCCAATCTGTTTCGCAGCAGCAACCTTGTCAGTGATCGGCATAAATTAGTTCTCAGCTGTCAGCTCTCAGCCCTCAGTAAATGCGAAGAGTGTCGCGAGCGACGAAAGATTCGCATCAGGGTATCTCTCTAGCGATACCGAAAGTCTTGAAAATCAGTAGCCCCTTGAGGGGCCGCTTTTACTGACGGCTGGTGCTGATAGCCGACAGCTACTTCTCTTTCTTCCGCGCCCGCTTCGCCATCATCTCCCGCATCTCACGGCCCAACGACGACCGGTTGAGCGCCGCCTGCTGCACGATCCCGATCAGCTGGCCCATGGCCCAGTACAGGCTCAAACCGGCCGGCAGGGTAAAGCTGATGTAGCCCATAAATGCAGGCATCATAAAGTTCATCATTTTCTGCTGCATGGGATCCATGCCTGCTTGGGGTGTCATCCGCTGCATGAAAAACATTGTGACAACGATCGCAATCGGCAGGATGTAATGCGGATCGGGCGCTGAAAGATCGTGCACCCACAGCCAGGGCGCGTGCCGCAGATCCATCGCCACGTTGAGCATCCGGTAGTACGCAAACAGAAACGGCATCTGGATCACCAGCGGCAAACATCCACCCGCCGGATTCACGCCTTCTCTCTTGTACAGCTCCGAAATCTCAGTGTTCATTTCGGCTTTCTTCGGATCACGCAAACTGTATTTCTTGTACTTCTCCTGGATCGATTTGATCTGCGGCGCCACGCGCTGCATCTTCAGCATCGACTTCATCTGCGACAGCCGCAGCGGCAGCAGCGCCACGTTGATCACCAGCGTCTGCAGCAGGATCGCCCAACCCCAGTTGGCGACGATGTGGCTGTACATCCACTTCAACCACAAAAACAGCGGACGCGCGATGATTCCCAGCCAGCCGAAGTCGATGATCGCCCGCAAATCCGGCTCCGCGCCGGCGATCCCGGGGACGTTTACCGCTTGCAGGTCCGCCAGCGCTTTCGGCCCCACGTACATCCGTGCTTCGGTCGCGCCCTTCAGGCTGCCCACCGCCGCCCCCAGCACGTCCACCTTGTCCATCTGCTTGTTATTCGGATCGGATGAGTTGTGCGGAATCTCAATCGCGTTGCGCAGCGTCACCATCGCCGCGTTCTTCGGATCCTGCGGCAGAAAGACCGCTGCGAAATACTGGTCCGAAACTCCCGCCCAGTGGAACGGTCCCCCGAGCGTCCCGCCCCCGTTGATCTTCTTGATCGCCAGCCGTTCGACCTTGTCGTCGTACTGGTACAAGATCTGTCCGGTTGCATACTGCGAACCGGTCAGGTCTGCGCCAAACCCCGCCGGCCACATCGGAAACGCCGTGACCTGCGCCCCCTTCTCATAAACCGCCGTCTTTATCCCGACCACATAGGTGCTGCGATCAAACGTGAACGTCTTCTCGACCGAGACTTCGCCATCGGAAAAGACAAACCGAATTTCGACGGGAGCCATCGCGGGCGCCACATCCGGTACCGTCGACGTCACATACAACGCCGAATTCACCTTGTTTCGCAGCCCCTCGTCGTACGTCCACAACGTCAGTGGATACCCATACTTGTCCGAAGCCGTCGCATTCACCAGTTCGAGCTGACCACCTTTATCGTCGGTGTATTTCTTCAGCACCCAAGACTTTACCCGCCCACCGCGATTGGTAAACACGATCCGGTAGACGTCGTTTTCAATCACCGTCTCCGACTCGCTCGTAGCCACTAGCGGAGCCGATGCTCGTGTGGTGACGGGGCTCTGCCCCTTCTGTCCAGCCATGCGCAGCGAGGCGTCGTTCTCCGCAGCCTGCGTAGGGACAGCCGCCCCCGGCTGTTCAGCCGGACGCAGTCCGGCAGCCTTCTCCGGCTGAGCCGGCGCCTGCGGCCCATACTTCTTCAGCAGCGGCTGGAACAGCATGATGATCAGGAACGTCAGCGCAAACACCAGCAGCAGCCTGCGCTCCATCCCCGGTTCTTGTTGCGGATTATTGAATTCAGCCAAATCAGTCGCTCACTACTGGGTCGTGTGGGGACGGGCGTCCTCGCCCGTCCAGCCGAGCGAAGCTCGGCAGTTGTCGGTTAGGTGTATGCTCCACTCATCGCGCACTTTGCGACCAGCAAGCGGTTTCACGACCGGGTCGTATCCGCCCTTCGCCAGCGGATGACACCGCAACAGGCGCCAACCCGCCATCAGTCCGCCACGCACCACCCCATGCCGCTCCACCGCTTCCATCGCGTATTCCGAACAAGTAGGCACGTAGCGGCACGACGGAGGAAACGCCGGCGATATCCACCGTTTGTAAAGCCGCAATAGACCAAGCGTCAGTCGGATAGCGGGTGCGCACGTCGCTGCCCCACCCTTCCGCGCACTTCGCGGAAGGCTGGGATTTTCCGAAACATCCACCGCGCCCGGGCCAGTCATTTCTCCACCAGATTCCTTGCGATCGCCTCCAGCGCTCGTCCCACTTCTTCGAGCACCACCGCAAACTCCACTTTCAGCACCGACTTCTTCGGATTGATCACCACATCCACCGCGCCCGCACCCTCAAGCGCCGAACGCCGCAGCCGCACCGCTTCGCGCAGCCGCCGCTTCATCCGGTTCCGCTCCACTGCGCCGCCCAGCACCCGGCCCACCGTAAACCCGACGCGCGAGCTTCTCTCCGGTCGAGCGCTCTCTGCCTGTCGTCGCAGATAGAACACGGTCATGTGCGGAGAAAACTGCCGCCGTCCCTGCTTGTACACGCGATCGAAGTCGGAGTGCTTTAGCAACCGCCCCGAACGCGAAAAACCGAGCGGTAACGTCCCGCCCGCCTTCGCGCTAGGCCGTTCCACGCGCGGTTTCGGACCGTCGCCGCTCACCCGCTCACCATCCTGAAGAGCCCAGTTGTCGGCGACTCGCAGCCAGTCCCGCTCTTTCTGGCAACTCGCAACTGGCAACCGGCAACTGTTTTACGGAGGAAGACTACTCGCGGAAACCCGGCTTCACCGAGACGCGCTTGCGCCCCTTGGCCCGGCGGCGCGACAGCACTGCGGCCCCGCTTTTCGTCTTCATGCGAGTCCGGAACCCGTGCTTCTTCGAGCGCTTGCGCCGGTTGGGTTGAAATGTACGTTTCGGCATCGAAAATCCCTGCTCCTGATTGCATCAGATGGCTTAAGGCAAACCGTAAGTATAAATGACGCCCGCCAGATGCGGCAAACGGTCCATCTCGGACTTCATCGCCGCACCGCCTATCCCGCCCCTGCGGACTTGTGGCTATACTCGTCCCATGAAGATGACGGGGTTCCCTTTCTCCACCACGGATTGGGCTCAGGTGGTTCCTTCCCAGCATCCCGGCGAGGCCGGCGTGGCCCTCTGGCGCACACGAAACTTCGGCGAGATTCGCGTTCGGATCGTAGAATACTCGCCCGGCTATTCGGCGGATCATTGGTGTTCCAAAGGACACGTCCTCCTCTGCCTCGAAGGCGAACTTGTAACCACTCTCTCCGACGGCCAGAGTTTTACTCTGACTCCGGGCAAGAGTTATCAGGTTGCCGACGGCGAATCCTCCCATCGATCTTCAACCAGGACAGGAGCCAAACTTTTCATAGTTGACTAACTGCAATGACGGATTCCTATCCACGAACTGCGGTCCACTGCCCATCATGAACCTCGACGACACCATAGTCGCCATCGCCACTCCGCCCGGTCGCGGCGGCATCGGTGTAGTTCGTCTGGCCGGTCCCGAAGCGCGCGCCATAGCCATGCCCCTGCTCCGCCTGAGTCGTGAACTGGAGCCGAACCGGGCCCTCCGCTGCGATCTGATAGAACCCACCGATACCGCCAATACTCACGTAGGGACAGCCGCCCCCGGCTGTCCAGCCGAGCAAAGCCAGTCAGAAGGCTGTGTGGGGACGGGCGCCTCGCCCGTCCAGGCCGAGCAAACCGGGGCCCCCGTCGAGCCCGGTTTTGGCTTGACGGGGTGGAGAAGCTCGGCAACATCCGGCCCCGCCACAACTCCCACCCGCATCGACGAGGTCGTAGTCACCTACTTCGCCAAGCCCCACTCCTACACCACCGACGACATCATAGAAATCTCCGCCCACGGCTCCCCCGTAGTCCTGCGCCACATCGTAGAGCTGGCCTTAGCCCAAGGCGCCCGCCTGGCCGAGCCCGGAGAATTCACCATGCGCGCCTTCCTCAACGGACGCCTCGACCTGACCCAGGCCGAAGCTGTCCGCGATCTGATCGACGCGCAAACTCTGTTCCAAGCCAGGGTAGCCGCCCAGCAACTCGATGGCGCTCTCTCCCATCGCCTCCGACCCATCAAGCAGAAGTTAATCGACCTGATCGCCCTGCTCGAAGCCGGCATCGACTTTGCCGAAGACGACGTCTCCATCGCCTCCGACGCCACCATCCGAGATCGCATCGCCGAAGTAGAAAGCCCGCTCCGCCAACTAGCCGCCACGTTTGCCTACGGAAACATTGTTCACCAGGGACTAACCCTGGCCATAGTAGGTCGTCCGAACGTAGGCAAGTCGAGCGTCTTTAATCGCCTCGTCGAACGCGAGCGCGCCATCGTCACCGCCCAGCCCGGCACCACCCGAGACCTGGTCACCGAAACCGTAGCCATCGGTGGAATTCCTGTGCAACTTGTGGACACCGCCGGCATCCGCCAGGCCCCAGACGATGCCGAAGCCGAAACCCTCGGCATCAAAAAATCCATCGAAGCCCTGGCCGACGCCGACTTAGTCCTGGTAGTAATCGACAAAAGCCAGCCCCGAAACGACCAAGACGAGGAATTACTCCGCCAGATAGAAAACCGCCCCGCGATAGTAGTAGAAAATAAATCCGACCTGCTCGGTTCGTGTAGGGACAGCTCGTGTGGGGACGGGCGCCTCGCCCGTCCAGCCGAGCGCAGCTCGGCAGCGCCCATTATTCAAACCTCCGCCCTGACCGGCGAGGGCATCCCCGCCCTGCGCGAAGCCATCCTCTGCCACGTTGCGGGAGACCGAACCACCCAGCAAGAATCCGGCTTCTTGACCAACGTTCGCCATCAAAAACTAGTCAACGACGCCCTTGCCGCTCTCGACGCCGCCTCCAGCGCCGTGGCCACCCGCGTCCCCCACGAGATGCTTCTGCTCGACCTCTACCGAGCCCTCCGCCCCCTCGACGAAATCACCGGCGCTACCACCACCGACGACATCCTCAACCTGATCTTCAGTACCTTTTGCATCGGAAAGTAAAGTGGTGAGGTTATCGGGACGGTCATGAGCCAAACGGCCCACAGTTTCCTGTAATTGGTGCTGTCCTAAATTCAGTATTTCACCACCGAGTCGCGGAAAAACATGGTTTTTACAGGTTCAAGGTTTTCTCCGTGTCTCCGTGACTCCGTGGTGAAAATGGCAATTTAGAACGCCGTCATGTAATCCAAAGTGCTTCTCTTGGGCTCTGCAAACCATTACACTATCTAGCTTACGCAAAAGAGGTCTCTGTGAATAACTGGCGGATACTTTGGTTTCTAACTCTTCTTTCCTTTTTCCCACTCGGATTGTGCGCCCAACAACCAGGTCCTGATTCCGTGCTCACAACCATGCAGCAGGAGTTGGACCGCTCGCTGCAAAATCTCAAGAAGACGCCGACTCCGCCCTATTTTTTGTCCTATCAGCTGACCGATAACCGCGCCATCGAGGTTTCTGCCTCCTTCGGTGCGCTCACCGGCAGCTCGGATCGGACCACTCGTTATCTTGATCTCGATCTCCGTGTCGGCGACTACGCGCTCGACAATACCCACCCTCTCCGCGAGTCGGGCAGCTTCGGAGACATGAGCGCGCAGTTCGAACGTCAGAGTATCCCGCTCGACGACAATCCCGATGCCCTGCGGGTAGCGCTCTGGCATGAAACCGAGCGCAAGTACGGCAGCGCGACCCAGCGGCTACAGCAGGTCAAGGGCAACGTGGAGGTGAAAGTCGCTGCCGAAGATCGCTCCGGCGACTTTTCCCGCGAGAACGCCGAAACGTATTCCGAAGCCATCGCTCCATTCTCCTTCGACTCTTCGGCGTGGGAGCAGAGGATGCGCAAGGTAACTGCGCCCTTCGCCGAGCACAAGGAGATCATCGAGAACAACGCCGAAGTCATTGCCGAGATCGAAACCCGCCGCTACGTGAACAGCGATGGCAGCCGCATTCGCATTTCCTCTCCCTTCTACCGCATCATCATTTCTGCAACCGCCAAGGCTGACGACGGGATGGAGCTCCCGCTGCACCAGACTTATATGTCGTTCCGTCCCCAAGGCCTCCCCAGCGACGAAGCGATTCTCAAGGATGTGAACCACATGGTCGAGGTTCTGCTGGCCCTGGCGAAAGCCCCGCTCGCGGAGCCTTACACCGGACCCGCCATTCTCTCCGGCCGCGCCAGTGCCGTTTTCTTCCATGAAATTTTCGGCCATCGGATCGAAGGGCAGCGCCAGAAGAACGAAGACGAGGCCCAAACCTTCAAGAAGAAAGTCAATCAGCCCGTCTTACCGGAGTTTCTCAGCGTCTATTCCGATCCCAGCCTCAAGACTTACGCGGGAACGGAACTCGTCGGCTACTATGCCTACGATGACGAGGGCGTGAAGGCGCGCCGCGTGACCGTCGTTGACAAAGGCATTCTCAAGAACTTCCTCATGTCGCGCGCTCCCATCGAGGGTTTCGCCCACTCGAACGGCCACGGACGCCGCCAGCAGGGCTACAAGGTTGTGGCCCGGCAGTCGAACCTGGTCGTCGAGTCCTCCCAACAGGTTTCGCGTGCCCAACTGAAGAAGCTCCTCATCGAGCAAATCAAAGCGGCCAACAAGCCCTATGGACTCTTCTTCGACGATATCGAGGGAGGTTTCACGTTCACGCAGCGCATCATACCCAACGCTTTCAACGTCCGGCCCACCGTGGTATATCGCATCTATCCCGATGGCAAAGAAGAACTGGTGCGCGGCGTGGACCTGATCGGTACTCCCCTCATCGCCTTCAGCAAAATCAACGCGGCCGACGATCAAATCGCTGTCTTCAACGGCGTCTGCGGCGCCGAGTCCGGGTGGGTTCCGGTTTCCGCAGCCTCTCCCGGCTTGCTGGTTTCACAAATCGAAGTACAACGCAAGGAAAAGTCGCAGGAGCGCGCCCCGATTCTGCCCCCTCCTCCGGCGATTGGATCGAAATGATGCGGCAGGGCAGGGGGAAAGAGGAGTCCCGGCAAGGAGCGCAAGAATTGTCAGGGCACAGACTCGCAACCAATATGAGGAAATCCATGCGGCCTTCAAAAGCACTCGCGTTATCGCTATTGGTCCTGCTGGGAGTACTCGCCCACGCTCAGGACGACATTCCCATGCGCGCCATGAAAGACGAACTCTCGCGTTCCATTACTGAACTGCAGCTTCAGAAAATGGAGAAGCCGTATTTTCTCGCTTACCGCATGGACGAAACCAATCAGAGCACGGTCTCCGCCATGCTCGGCAGCATTACCCAGGCGCAGCCGTCGCGCATACGCCTGATCGGCGTCGAAGTCCGGGTCGGCGACTACGCGCTCGACAATAGCAATTACGTCTCTCTGCCCAGTCTTGGCGCTGGGGGAGCTGGGCTATTGAGCGCTGTTTCCCAAGGTCCCCTCGATAACGACTACCGGCAGATCCGCCGTGATTTCTGGCTCGCCACCGACCGCCAGTACAAGAAAGCCCTGGAGGACCTTTCGGCCAAGCGCGCCGCCCTGGAAAGGCGCAAGCGCACAGACGATGTTCCGGACTTTAGCAAGGAGCCTTCCCTGGCCGAGACCGAGCCGCCGGAAAAAAGTCAGCTTGGCTTCGACGAACAAAAAGCTATCGCCCGCGATATCTCTGCCGTCTTCCTGAGCACGCCGGAGATTAACAACTCTTCCGTCGAGTTTGACTACCGCAATGCCTACACTCGCTACGTCAACAGCGAGGGCTCGGCCTTCACTCGCTCGCACTCGGTTTTCAAGTTACAGATCAGCGTTCAAACCCAGGTGGCAGACGGCCTGCCCATTTCCGATTCGCTCGAGTTCTTCGGCTCCGTCATGAGCGACCTTCCCCCCAAAGATGTGCTGATTGCTCGAACCCGTGCCATGGTCGAACGCATTTTGAAGCTCCGCTCCGCCGCCTCCCTCGAACGTTACAACGGCCCTGTGTTGTTCGAGGGCGATGCCGCCGGCGAGGTGTTTTCGCAGCAGTTTGCCAACGGCCTGATGGCCGTTCGCACTCCTCTGAGCGACGACCCGCGCTTCGAGATGTTCTTCAATCAAATGATGACTCAGTTGGGCGGTGGCTCATCCTTCGCCGACAAGATCGGTGGCCGCGTTCTGCCGGAGTTTCTCAGCCTCTCCGACAATCCACTGTCCTCCGACTACAAGGGCGTGAGGCTGTTGGGAACGAGCAAGATTGACGACGATGCTGTCCAGACCCGCGAAACCAAACTGATCGAACACGGCGTTTTGAAAACTCTTTTGGCTACCCGCGTTCCCGTGCGCGCCGTCCCTCACAGCACCGGCAGCCGGCGCGGCTGGGGACCGGCGCCCAGCAACCTTTTCCTGACTTCGGACAAGTCCATGAGCGCCGCCGAACTCCACCAGGAACTCATTCGTCGTGCCAAAGATCGCGGCCTCGACTACGCCATCGTCGTGCGGCGCATCGGCGGAGGCGCCGCTGCCTCTTTCATGAAGATGGCCATGCGCATGGCCCAGCAGGGTGGACAGGGGGGAAGTTCCCTGGCCGAGGTTTATAAACTCTACCCCGACGGTCGTGAAGAGCTGGCGCAGGGGGTTGAGATTGCCGAGATGACCCCTGCCGCGTTCAAAGACATCGTCGCCGTTGGCGACACGCCCGTAGTCTTCACCGACGAGTTCCTCCCTCGCCTGGGCGCTCTGTTTTCGTTGGGCCTTAACCCCTCGTCGGAAATGCCCGTCGTTTCCTACGTCGTTCCCGCTCTCCTCTTCGATGATATTTCGCTCGTCAGAAGCCAGGGACCTTTCCCCAACCCGCCGATTTCTCCCTCGCCGCTGGCAAGACAATGAATGGGCGATTTTGCGTACTGAGTCGAACCGCGGATTCGAAGTTCCTCGTCGCGCTGCCTGAGGAGCAAGATGTACGTAGCTTCGCCCTGAGACTCACTGTCGCAGATCGATTTTGGAACACCCTCGTGGTTAGAGATGTCAAGCCCCTGTTCTACCAATTTTCTCGATAACCCAATGTATTGGCAGGGAAAAATAAAGTCGAAAAAGATGTCCGGAGAGCCAGTTCTCCCTAAACCAATGATTCTAAAAGATCGTGGTTTAAAAAAGAATGGGCACCAATCGACACCTTTCCCGTACACTTCCAATGCTCGTGCTTGCTAGCGGCACGCAATTGCCATACTTAAGGAGAACCTTGGTCGCACCGCAGCCAACGCCACCGGCCGCCCCCCTGCCAGAACAAGGCCACGGTCCCGCCCTATTCGCCGGCTTTCTCGGCTGGACCCTCGACGCCTTCGATTTCTTCCTCGTCGTCTTCTCGCTCACCGCCATCGCCAAGGAGTTTCACCGCTCCGACGCCGAGATCGCTCTCTCCATCACCCTGACCCTCATGTTCCGTCCCCTCGGAGCCTTCATCTTCGGACTCATGGCGGATCGCTACGGACGCCGCCTCCCCTTGATGATCGACCTGGTCTTCTACTCGGCAATCGAAGTGCTCACCGGTTTCGCTCACAGTTTCACCACCTTCCTCGTGCTGCGGGCGTTGTTCGGCATCGGTATGGGCGGAGAGTGGGGGGTGGGCGCCTCTCTCGCCATGGAAAAGGTTCCACCCCGCCTGCGCGGCTTTCTTTCCGGCTTGCTTCAGGAGGGATACGCTCTCGGCTACCTTCTGGCCGCGGTCTGTTTTTACTTCGTCTTCCCGCGCTGGGGATGGCGGCCCATGTTCTTTATCGGAGGACTCCCCGCCCTCCTCGGCTTCTTCGTCCGCTTCAAAGTGAAAGAGTCCGAAGTCTGGGAGAAAACTCACCATCCGAACTGGAGCAATCTAGGCCGCGAAATCTGTTCCCACTGGAAACTGTTTCTCTATCTAACGCTACTGATGATGATGATGAACTTTACCTCCCACGGCACCCAGGATATGTACCCAACCTTCCTCCAGCGCCAGTGGGGCATGGGCCCGGGCAAGCGCGCCGTCATCACCGCCATCTCCATGGTGGGAGCCATCTTCGGAGGCCTGCTCGGGGGCTTGTTGTCCGACCGCATCGGACGCCGCCGCGCCATGGTCGCCGCGCTCGTCAGTGCGGCCGCGCTGGTCCCTCTCTGGGCCTACGCTCCCTCCCTGACGTTGCTCGTCATCGGCGCTTTCCTCATCCAGTTCATGGTGCAAGGAGCCTGGGGCAGTGTTCCCGCGCACCTCTCCGAATTGTCGCCCGACTCGGTCCGCGGATTCCTTCCCGGCTTCGCGTACCAGTGCGGAGTGCTTCTGGCCGGCTCGGTCGCCTACGTCGAAGCGATTCTCGCCCAGCATACCCGCTACGCGAACGCCATGGCTCTGACCGCGTTTACTGTGTTCACGCTCGCCGCCGTGGTCGTCGCTCTAGGCCGCGAGCATAAGGCCATTCAATTCGGTGTGTAGCAGGTCTTGGCCTCGTTTTGAAAGGGCACGGTTTTACAGCCTGCCGAAAAACTCAAGTTTCGTATCAGGGTATCGCTTCAGCGATACCGCGAGTCGTTCGAAATCAAACATCGTTTTTGATTTGGGGGGCCCAGCTTCAGCGCTGCAGTGACTGCTTGTTTTGAATGCGACTCTCGCCGCCGAGGGCGAGCCGCATTGCTAATCGATAGAACCGTTTTTCCCGCATGTCTCCCCCGTAGAAACATGCGATGATGTTCCGACTTTCCAACAAGGAGCTTCCCCATGGCCGACCGATCTCCCCAGAATTTTTCCAATCACACGCGTTTCGATCCGCCCTTCCACTTCTTCATCCTGCCCGTGTTTGCCATCTCGCTGATCGTGACCATAGTCCACCTGATCCGCAGGCCAGGACTGCATTCTGCCTGGCTGGTCGTGTTCATGATCGCGGCCATCACCGCCATCTTCAAAATCCGCCTCTACGCCCTCAAAGTGCAGGACCGCGTCATCCGGCTCGAAGAAAGATTGCGCCTAGCAACTTTACTCGACCCATCCCTTCGCCCGCGCATCCCGGAATTTACGGAATCGCAGTTAATCGGCCTGCGCTTCGCCTCCGACGCCGAACTCCCCGCCCTCGCCGCCAGAACCCTCAACGAAAAACTAGCCCGCGACGATATAAAGAAATCAATCCAGCACTGGCGCCCCGACGACTGGAGAGTGTGAACCAAGAGGCGAACAGGAAACCCGAAGACTCGAAACCTTCGTGACCCTTCGTGTCCTTGGTGGTTCCGGTTTTCTTTCTTCGACCGCAAGAATGGCCGTCGGTTGACTTGCCTAACAGCCAACCGTAAGATTTCACCCCAGCGTGGAGTGAACCAATGGTGGGCGAGGTTGTCTCGCATTACCGCATTCTCGAAAAACTGGGCGGCGGCGGTATGGGTGTCGTCTACAAAGCCGAAGACACGCGCCTCGACCGCTTCGTCGCCCTCAAATTCCTTCCCGAGAATGTCGCCCAGGACCGCCAGTCGCTCGAGCGCTTCCGCCGCGAGGCCCGGGCCGCATCGGCGCTCAACCATCCGAATATCTGCACCATCCACGACATTGGCGAGCACAACGGCAAGGCCTTCATCGTCATGGAGTACCTCGACGGCTCGACCCTGAAACACATCATCGGCAACCGTCCCATGGAGCTGGACATACTGCTTTCGCTGGGCATCGAAATCGCCGATGCCCTCGACGCCGCCCATGCCCAGGGAATCGTCCATCGCGACATTAAGCCGGCGAATATTTTTGTGACCAAGCGCGAGCACGCGAAGATTCTCGATTTCGGCTTGGCCAAGGTCTCACAACCCGTGACCCGCCCATCGGAACCCTCTGGAGTGACGATAGAGACCTCCGTGGCCGAGGAACACCTGACCAGCCCCGGTTCCGCAGTAGGGACGGTGGCCTACATGTCGCCCGAGCAGGCCAAGGGAAAGGAACTCGATTCCCGCACTGACCTGTTTTCCTTCGGCGCCGTGCTCTATGAAATGGCCACCGGCATGGTCCCGTTTCGCGGAGACACCTCGGCCCTGATTTTTCAGGCCATCCTCGATCGCGCCCCGGTTTCGCCGATCCGCCTGAATCCCGATCTGCCTCCGAAGCTCGAAGACATCATCAACAAGGCGCTCGAGAAAGACCGCAATCTCCGCTACCAGCACGCCGCCGACATCCGCGCCGATCTGCAGCGCCTGAAGCGTGACACCGACACCGGACGCGCCGTCGCCGCAAGTTCGGGCTCGGTGGCGGCGGCGCACGACTCCGGATCGCGGCCGGTGTCACCGGCCGTCGCGCCAAGCTCTGGTGCGGCGGCAGCCATTTCGTCGGGCGCGGTGATGCCCGCCAGCGGCGTCGCTCCCGCGGCGCAGAAGAAATCGTGGAAGATTCCCGCCGTCGTCGTCGCCACTCTACTGATCGCGGTGTTGATCGCGGGCGCCTTATTCTTCCGCTCCCGCAGCGCCAGCGCCCTCACCGCTAAAGACACCGTGGTGCTCGCCGACTTCGTCAACACGACCGGAGACGCCGTCTTCGACGGAACTCTGAAGCAGGCGTTGGCCGTGCAACTGGAGCAGTCACCCTACCTGAACCTGCTACCGGAATCCCGAGTCCGCGAGGCTCTGCGCTTCATGGGCCGCCAGCCCGACGAACGGATCAGCAACGACGTGGCCCGCGAGATCTGCATGCGCGAAGGCGCCAAAGCTATGCTGACCGGCTCCATCGCCAGCCTCGGCACGCACTACGTCATCACCGTTTCCGCGCTCAACGCCCAAAACGGCGACGTGCTGGCCCGCGAAGAGACCGAAGCCGAGAGCAAGGAGCAGGTCCTCAAATCGCTCGACCGGGCCGCTTCCAGCTTGCGCGGCAAGCTCGGAGAATCCATCGGCTCGGTGCAGAAGTTCGCCACCCCGCTCGAACAGGCCACCACCTCGTCGCTCGAAGCCTTGCAAGCCTTCAGCCTCGGCCAAGCCGAGCACCTGAGACTTAACGATGCCAAGGCCATCCCCTATCTCAAACGGGCCGTCGAACTCGATCCCAACTTCGCCATGGCGAATGCCACTCTGGGCGTCGCCTATAGCAATGTCACGCAGCAAGGGCTGGCCGACAGTTTCATCACCAAGGCCTTTGACCTGAAGGAGAGAGCCAGCGAACGTGAACGGCTCTATATCTCGTCGCACTACTATGACATTGTCACCGGGGATCTGGACAAAGCCATCGAGACCTACGAACAGTGGGTGCAAACCTACCCACGCGACGTTGCGCCCCGCGACAACCTCGCCTTGCGCTACAACGCCATCGGGCAGCCGGAAAAAGCCCTGGCCAGTTCCAGCGAGGCCATGAGGATCGATCCGAAAGATAGTTACGCCTACCAGAACGTAGCCGATACCTATGAACGCCTCAATCGCTTCGACGAGGCCCGGGCCGTGGCCGAGAAAGGGGTCGCCGAGAACATGGGCCGGTCGCTGCATTTCACCCTCTTCGACCTCGCCTTCATTCGCGGCGATGAAGCCGCCGAGGCCCACGAAGTGGAATGGGCCGCCGGGAAACCGGACGAACCCATCATGCTAATGTTCCGTGCCCAGGCCGAGTGCTCACGAGGAAGGCTGCAGCCCGCCCGCGCCGCTTATGCCCAAAGTGAAAGTGCCGCCCAGCGCATCGGATACAAGGAGTTCAGCGGCATAGTTCTTGCACTGCAAGCCGGATGCGAGGTAGAACTGGGCAACTTCACGGAAGCGCGCCAGAAAATTTCCGATGCTCTTGCCCGCTCCGAAGACCGCGATACCCGGAGGATTGCCATGGTGGCGTTAGCCCAGACCGGCGACGCCGCGCGTAGCCAGAAAATCGCAGGCGATCTGGCCCGCCAATATCCCACCGACACCCTGCTCAACAAGGTCTGGGTTCCCGTCGTCCAAGCCTTGACCGATCTGCAGCATAATCAGCCCGCACAGGCAGTGGCGCGCCTCGAAGTCGCCACGCCCTACGAACTTGGCAGCGAGCCCGGCGCTGCGCATTACTTGGTCAATAGCGTGCGCGGCCAAGCCTTCCTCCACCTCAAACAAGGCGCCAAGGCCGCCGCCGAGTGCCAGAAAATTCTCGACCACCGCGGCATCGACCCGCTTGACGTCACCTACAATCTTTCGCATCTTGCCTTGGCTCGCGCCCAAGCCCTGCAAGGCAACACCGCCGCCGCCAAGTCCGCCTACCAGGACTTCTTCGCCGCCTGGAAAGACGCCGATCCCGATCCCCCCGTCCTGAAACAGGCCAAGGCCGAATACGACAAATTGAAATAGATCGCGTAGGGACGGCCGCCCTCGGCCGTCCAAGCTGAGCAAAGCTCGGCAGCTGCCGGTCGTCACAGCAATGCTCGACCGTCATAAGGCCCCGTCAGTTGTCCGCCCCGTCCAACCGCCAACTCCTGCCCACTTGTTACTCCCTGGATTCCTCTCTGTTCCCCTGTATCCCCGCCAGTAAACAATCCCAAGTCGAAGCATGAAATCCGCAAGTTGCAGCCGTTTTCTCGAAGGAACGAGCACCGCACGCGCCAATCCGCCCGTCCAACGCCATCCGTGTACCACTATTACTCCTCTGATTCCGCTGGAGAACGCATTCCCAGAGGGGCTAGCTTAGCCAGCGCTCGCCGCTGGAAAAAGTGGAAAAAACGACTCAAGTCCCGGAGGGACCGATTGTCCTAGCTCGATGGTCATTCGAAAAGTGGATCAGCGATGCTGAATAAAGCCGCGAAGCGGCGCAAGAATGCAGCCCACGGCGCAAGCCGTGGGTGCAAAGCGGGAATTGAGGAAAGCCCCGAAGGGGCGAAAAAAGAGGGGCTCCTGGTTCAAGCTCCGGGCGGAAGCAGACTCAGACCGAACGGCCGCGCCAGTTCGATCAGCTGTGCGGGAGAAGGAGGCGGAGAACATCTCGCCACAGCTAAGAAGTACTCCTCGAATCCGCCGGGAGTGATGACGCACAGCAAACGGCTGTGCGTCGACGCCACATTACGAAAGCCATGTGGAATGCCTCGGGGCAATACCGCAGAGGCGCCAGCGGAAACCGTCCGCCGCTCGCGGCCGACATGCAACTCGTAGCTACCCTCAAGAATGTAAAAAATCTCGTCTTCGCGCGAGTGGATGTGACGCGGCGGCCCCCAACCGGGCGGCGTAACCTGTTCGAGCACCGTATATCGTCCTCCAGTGCTGGCGGCCGTTGCTAGGAAACGCATTGACGTTCCAAGCATCGTGAATGTGTGCCCACCGCCGGCATCCATTAAGATCGGCTCAAACTGCGCTGCTGCAAAACCGTCGGCCTGCGCTGCCGTCGCTTCCACCACTGCAATACCTGTTCTGTCACTCATTGTGAGCTCCCTTTTCGCGCCTCTCGGCAATTGCCTTAGCTTCCCCAGTGTGGCGACAACAGCAGCGTTTACGCCTGAGCTGGCGTGAGGCCGTGTCGGCGCATAATCTCCGCCATCTTTACGCGGTCCGGAGGTCCGCCTGAAGCCTCGTTAATCACTTCGGCGGCCTCGCGGAAATATTGCGGACCGATCGCCGCTGGCGTGATCACGCAGAGGGCCTTTACATCCTGTGTCCCGTTGTTATCGAACCGGTGAATGGCGCCACGCGGAATGCAGAGCGCTTGCCCCGGCCCAACGTCGATTTGTTTTCCGTCGACAGTCCACGTCAACACTCCCTCAATGCCGTAGATCGTCTCTTCGTAATGATCGTGGCTATGGGCGGGAGCCGCCAGGCGCTGCCCTCCCGGGACCACGACCTCAAAGGCCGCCAGGGTGCCATTCGAGTTCTCTCCCGTAATCAGAAAACGAACCATGAGCGGTCCCAACCGGATGGCCTCCTCAGAAGGATTGATGTCGAGATCGATGGTTTGCTGTGCCATGTACCCCCCACTAGTAAATGCCATTTACTGTGCTACAATGTAAACTCCATTTACCAAGGATGTCAAGCGAAAAATGTCGAGCTCAATCAAAACTAAAACTGAGGATATGCTCATCGGGGCCCTGCTGCGTGTCCCGGCACAGGCGATCCAACGTCGGATCATCCACGAGCTCAATGCGGCCGGTTTTGAAGAACTGCGGGTACCGCATATGGCGGTGCTCCAGTTTCCCGGTCCGGATGGAGTTCGCCCAGGCACTGTCGCCGAGCGCGCCGGTATGAGCAAACAGGCTATCAACCAGCTTCTCCGGAGCCTCGAAGGGTTTGGTTATATCATCCGCTCCGACGCGGCCGATGGGGGCCGCGCACGGATTGTCCACCTCACCAAGCGGGGCCGCGCCGCGTACTCAAAAATCCACGACATACTTCGTGACATCGAGCGGGAATGGAGCTCTGAGCTTGGACCCAAGCCTTTCGCTCAGCTCAAAGAACTGCTATTCCGTGTCTGGGAGAGCCCCTTGGCACGGTAGCAGCCGGGCCTCTCCTTTCCGGTGAGCCAGAGCATGGCCAACTCGTAGTTGCTGTAACAGCCCGGTCGAAGCGAGGAACTTCCCACTTGTTACTCCCTGGATTCCTCCAGATCCCCGATGGTAAACAATCCCAAGCGAAACGCGGAATCCGCAAGTCGAAGCCGTTTTTCTCATGGGGACGAAGACCGCGCGCAGCGCTCCGGCCGTCTAATGCCAGTCTCTTCCCACTTGTTACTTCCCAGAGTCCCCCGTGCCGGCTGTGGTAAGGGAGTCCACAGCCGGGCGCAAAGCCTCAAAAAGAACAAAGCCCTCGCCGCAGCGAGGGCTTGTAGTGGCAGTTCAACGTCTCTAAATGCAGCTGGGAAACTTGAACGAAGCGATCCGGGTGCTCCAATTAAACGACCCGTTGCTCTTCAAATATTCCTGCGTATACCAGAAGGTGCAATCGTCCGCCGGGTCCACGCTCAAGCTGCTGTAGTCTCCCCAGCGATGCAGCGTGCCCGTTTGCGAACCCGAGCCGTTGAACTCGTTAACCTCGGTCTCCAAAGTTCCCGCCGGATCGGTGGGGACGCGCCCCGTGAACCGAATGGAAGGAATCACCGAGCCACTGGAAACACTGTACCCGACCGCAATGTCTCCAACTTTGTCCATGGCCATGCTCCCCATCCAGCGCGAGTTGGTATCCGGCGCGAACGTTCCTTGCTGGCGGATACTCGGAGTCTGGCTGCTGATCCCAATCTCGTACCAGCGCACTCCGTCTTGCTCCGCTCGCTTGGTTCCTCCGGTCTTAACCGAATGGTTGACGACCAGAGACTCGACCCCGCTGCGGTTGCGATAGGCCAATCGGTACATGACGCGATCCCCTAGCGAATCCAACTTGTTGTTTGTGCTGGGTTGCGGGACACAGGTGCCACCGCCGCAGGCTTCGGTGAAACTGGCCACGGCCAGCGCGGTAGGTCCGGTCAGTGTGGTGTTGGCCGGATTCGTGAAATCCACATGGAACTTCCAAACGTTCAGCACGTTGCTCCCAAAGTTAACCATGTAGTTGGGAGAACCGGCAGGCGGCGCCGTAGATCCATCCAGGTCCGCCGGCAGCACGCCCCCAAAGCTGGTGCTGAGTTGGAAGCACTGCTGCGTAGCCGCCGTACCCGCCAGCATGGCCGTACGATCCCAGGCGCAGAGCTTCGCGCCCGCAAACGTAGTGCCATTATTGAAGATGTTGTAAGTCGTGTAGTAAGCGTCCGGCCAAACACCCAGCTTGGGATAATCGTTGAATCCGGTTCCAAAGCTGAAGGAATACCGGTTGTAAGAGCCGGTCGCGTCCGAGGTGGTGGAGACCGCCACGCACTGCAGATACGGAGTGGTGCTCACCGAGAACTGCATGAAGATCCAGCGCTGCGCCGCTTTGTCCCACAGCACAATCGGGTCGCCATCGTTGTTGTTTTGACACCCGCCGCCAAAACCCGCCCACAGGGTGTTGCCCGCCGTGGGGCCTTTAATCATGCTTCCTGTGGATTTGTCGAACACCGCGAAGGCTTCATTGACCCACTGTACGTACTGGGTCGCTCCCACGGAACCGTTCGTATCGGGAGGAGCCGCATTCACCGCGTAGTTGGGAATTCCGACGCCGTCGAAACTCGCGCCCAGCGTGGCATTGAAAGCGCCGATGCTGGTGGTCTGGAGCGCCTGGTCCGATGCGCTGGTGACCGGCGTATGAGGCCACCTCTTGACCGGATGTTCATGGGGAACCGCGTCCAGTTCCGGCATTCGGTTGGGAATGTCGCGCAGCGCCGGCGAAACATCGTGGTGGACGGCGGCCTGAACCTCAACCCGCGGATTCTGCACCCCGGGGTTGTTCGCAGCCTGGGCGAAGATGCCGAACGTGAGCATCAGGAAGAAGATGAAGCTGTGCACAAGCACAGATGTGGCCTTGGAAGTTCGCATTCGACATAGCCTCACGAGTGAATTTTGTCTTTTCTTGCTGACCGGGGACGGGAACAGCAGAAGCCGAGTAGGACGTGCTGGAATAGACACATGCCCCGGAGTCACCCCTCACTAAACTGGAAAGAAGCTACCAGCGCCGCTTTCCGCCTGTCAATGGGAAATTAGTTCTATATAGATCTGTGCGTAGGGACAGCCGCCCTCGCCGGGGTCCCCAGAACGCGCGCTTTTCGCGGGCTGGGAGGGTCAGCTGTCCAGCCGAGCGAAGCTCTGGATTCGGTACAACCCGCGTGATTCTTCGCTACCCCCGGGTCCCTGAGGCCGCCTCTGTCAAGCTTGACATTTCAATCGGGACGAAATGGGGTCCGGTCGAACTCCCATGGGCTAAGTCCTTATTCCAGAATACATTGATATAAAAGCCCGTCAGGGACCACCCTAACTAGGCTCCAGCCGAGAAAAATATTCTTTAGGGGGCTGGACTCGCCCTATTTCCCCTTCAACATCCCTACCACCCTGTCAAAATCCTCCAGCGTCCCGTACTCAATCGTGATCTTCCCTTTTCCCTTCCGATCCCGGATCCGCACCCTCATCCCCAGCACCATCTCCAGCGACCGCTGCGCCGCCCGCACATTCGGATCCACCCAGCGCGCGCCGGTTTGCCGCCGTTCTTCCGAGACGCCTGCGGGGACATCGATGTTCATGATCATTTCTGTAAGCAGCGCCACCGACATCTTCTTTGTGATCGCCACTTTCGCCACTTTCAAAATCTGGCCCTCGTCGCGCAACGAGAGCAGCAGACGCGCATGACTGTATGCCAGGTCCCCCTTCCGCAGCGCCATTAGAACCGTCGGCGGCAGTTTCAGCAGGCGCAGATAATTTGAGACCTGCTCACGTGACACTCCCACGCGTTTCCCAATTTCTTCCTGGGTCATCTGAAATTCCGTGCTCAGGTTGGCGAAGGCCGCAGCCTGTTCCAGGCAGTGCAGATCCTGCCGCTGCAGATTCTCGACCAGCGTCATCTCCGCCGCCTGCTGCTCCGAGACCCGCTTCACGATCGCCGGGATCGTCGTCTTCCCGGCCATTTTCGACGCGCGGAAACGCCGCTCCCCCAGGATCAGGATGTAGCGTTGCTTGCTCTCGGGATGTAGCCCTCCGGGGCGCACCGGTCGCGGCCGAACAACAACCGGCTGCAATACGCCCTGTGCCTGGATGGAGCCGGCCAGGTCCCCGAGGGCTATCGGGTCGAATTCCTGCCGCGTCTGATGCGGATTCCCGTCGATCTTATCGAGGGCTAGCTCAAAAGCGTGTTCACCGTCGGGCGCGGGCCCAGCAGCCGCGGCCTGCAACTCGTTGACGACTTCAGGTGGAGTGACGGGCGTCCCCGCCGGTCCCCCGTCAGCAACCGAAGAAAGGTCGGAAGGATAAGATGACGTGGAGGAACTGGGAGAAGATGATTCGGGTGCACCATCCCTCCGCGTACTTTGCGGAAGGGTGGGAGCGGCGGGAGGAAGTGTTGGCGATGCTCGAACCACCCGCGGTCCCGGCAACAGAGACTCCAGCCCCCGCCCCAGGGCCCGCCGCTTCTCCGCCACTTTCTCGTGAGCTTTCTCGCTTCCAGGCTTAGGGGTTGTATCCGCCGCCGCATTTGATGTGGTCATCAAGTAATCTCCCCGGTCTGTCTATACTCGTAATACATCGATTAACATAAATATTTACATCTATAAATCTAAGCTGCTTCCCCCGGCCCGCTCGCCACTTTCGCTTGCCGGTCCAGGATCTCCTTTGCCAGCCGTATGTAACTCTCCGCACCGCGCGACCGCACGTCATACACCAGCGCCGGCTGCCCGTGGCTCGGAGCCTCTGCCAGTCGTATGTTCCGCGGAATCGTCGTGGCGCACATCTTCTCGCCAAAATACTTCCTTAACTCCTCCGCTACTTGCTGTGCCAGGTTCGTACGCTCGTCGAACATCGTGATCACCACGCCCTCAACCGTTAGCGCCGGATTCAGGTCCACTCGTATTCGCTCTATGGTATCCAGCAGTTCCGACACACCCTCGAGCGCGAAGTATTCCGCCTGCATCGGGATCAGCACTCCATCCGCGGCGACCAGCGCGTTCAGCGTGAGCAGATCCAGCGCCGGCGGACAGTCTAGTACGATGAACTGAAAGCGCTCGCGCAAACTCGCGAGTGCATCCCGCAGACGATACTCGCGCCGTTCCGCAGCCACCAATTCCAAGTTGGCACCGATCAAATTCTTATGCGATGGAATCAACCATAGTTGTTCGAGCGTGGTCAACTGCAATGCCTCCTCGGCTGCGGCCACGCCTATCATCACGTCGTAGGTGCTGATGCGCTCCGGATCTTTCACCAGGCCAAGACCGCTGGTGGAGTTGGACTGCGGATCGCAGTCCACCAGCAGGGTGTTAACCTCGGCGGCGGCGAGGGAGGCGGCAAGGTTGATGGCGGTCGTGGTCTTGCCGACGCCACCCTTCTGATTGGCAACCGCGATGACACGTCCCATGATTTTTGTTTTCTGGTGTAGCGCGTCAGAATATGCGAACGCGCCGGCGAAATCAATGCCAGGCTTTTGTGCAAAACGCGCCGAGCGTTTCACGTGAAACCATTCGGCAAAAGGTTCGCGCCACACGCACCATGTGTTTCACATGAAACTCACCACGATCCAGTTGATTGTGGCGGTATAGATGATTATCGGACTTGCAGAATGGAAGAGTTGTTTCACGTGAGACACTATTTCCGGTGCAGTACAGTAATCGCTACTTGTTAAGATTATTACCACTTAATAGGCAATTTAGCCGTTGATATTGGAAATGTTTTCCACTTTTGTCTATTTAGTTAGATTATTTTACCACTTATCTTAGTGAACCAATTGACAAGATTCTCCTTTGTGATTGGGGGACTGGTATAGGTGGCTGCCAGCTCAAGGCGGTCAACGCCTGGACCTGAGGGACCTGGTCGGACCCTATGAGCAATGCCAGGGTCGCGTTTGGCGCAAGAAAAGCTAACGCATAGCGGAGGACGGCATCGAACCGTTCCACCGCTCGGAGGGTGACTACTTCGGCTCGGGCGAAGCCGGGGCGGAAAGCCAGGGTCTCGACTCGATCGGCAATTACATTGATATCGGTCAATGTAAGTATGCGGGCCACCTCGCGGAGGAAGGCGACCTTCTTGTGATTCGATTCGATCAGCGTCAGGTGGATGTGGGGAGCCCAGAGCTTCAGGGGAACAGCGGGGAATCCGGCACCGGAGCCAATGTCGAAGACGTGGGGCGGATTGACGGGAGTCGCTTGAGCGGGGTCGGAAAGCGCGGGCGTGGGCACCCGCGCCATGCTGGTGGGGAAGAGATGACGCGCCATAAACAACGACTCGCCGAAGTGTCGGGTTACGATTTCTTCTTCTTGGCGGATGGCGGTCAAGTTGATGCGGGCGTTCCAGCGTTGTATTAGATCGATGTATATCGATATTTGATCGAGCCGGGATGGGGGCAGCGGTTGTTCGAGGAAAGGTTCGAGAAGGGTGGCGATGCGGGCAATGTCCATATTGTGCCGTTTCTTACAAGATACCGGTGCCGCGAGAATTGCTCGATTGACTTCACCTTAACAGGAGAGACTCTCATGTTTAAGACGCGTGTTGCGATTTTCTTGATGATGGCGCTATCCCTTCTGCTGTTGGCAACCGTGGCGGCGCAGGACGCTGGGCAGTTTGTGATTCTCAACGCGCAATATGGCAACGAGCGCAACCATGTTGACGTAACCAAACGATTGAAAGACCTGGCGCGGCGCGACCGGCCGTTTCGGATCAGCGACGGATCGATGGCCGCAGATCCGGATCGCGGGCACGCGATAACAAGGGGGGCATCAGTCTCGGCAGCAAGAGCAACCTGCTCGTTCCCGAACCCGGCACCTTGGGATTGTTAGGTACGGGCCTGCTCGGCCTGGCTGGAACCATCCGCCGCAAGCTGTTTAGTGCGTAACTTGATGAAACTCCCTCTCGCTGGGTGAACCTGGTTTCCTCTCTGGGGACGGGTTCCGATTCTTTGTGGCTAATCTAACTCCGTGCTGAAGGAATTCGGTTTCCCGTCAGAATTTCGCTTTGCAAAACTGACCCACTACCAAAAATTGAGGGTGCGCCTGTCTAGCGCGGGGTGGCGTGCGATACTGAAATATATGACATTGCAGGGTTCCACGCCCCGTGCCGGGAACGACCCCAAGTCGGTGGTGATTCATCTGACGACGGGGACGGGGGTCGAGATTGAGTGGAAGGACGGGCACCGCTCCGTCTATACGTTTGCGTTTTTGCGGGACGCTTGTCCCTGCGCGCTGTGCGAGGAGGAGCGGACGAAATCGGGACGAAAGGCGGGCGAAGCGGCGAAACTGGCGCCCGGAGCCCTGCCGATGTTCAAGCCGGCGATGAAAGCCTTGTCGGCGGAGGCGGTGGGCAAGTACGCGCTGAAGTTTTCGTGGAACGACAAACACGATCTGGGAATTTATTCCTGGTTTTACCTGCGGGAAGTTTGCCCTTGCGGGGAGTGCGCGCGGACCCGTACGCGCGTTTGACATTGCATTGGCGCGCCCGGTAGATTGACTGGGCTGCGGTTTTTGTTCTTTCTCAAAATTAGGTTCGCGCATGATCGTAGGCCAGCAACACGCTGGGCTATGGGAAGCGGGTGCGAATCCCGCGCTGCCGCGCAACTGTAAGCGAGGAAATCGCGACTGGCCACTGGGGACAACCTTAAAAGGAAAACCTGGGAAGGCCCGTCGTAGCAGTCGGATGTTGGGCTAAAGCTCATTCGAGTGGAGGGCTCACATCCTGACTCGCAAGCCAGGAGACCGGCGTGAACCATCCCCACCCACCCTTTCGCGTGATAAAGGAGATGTGCATGCGCTGTTCTCGGGTTTTCGCCAGTATCTTTTTTCTGCTCGCTAGCTTTTCGTCAACCGTCTTTCTGTCAAGCAACGCTTCCGCCGAAATCAAACTCAGAGTTGTCGACCCTCAAGACGCAGCGGTCGCCGGCGCGCAAGTGCAACTGTTGCAGTTGGGAAGGCCTGCGCCCGTGGCCCTGCAAAACACGTCCAGCGAAGGATCCGTCACCTTTCGCGAGACGGCATCAAGCTCCTATCGTGTCCAAGTCCTTGCTCCGGGCTTCGCAGTTGAGATTGTAGACCTGTCACAAGAGGGCCTTTTGCAAGCAAGAGATGGCACGATCACGATCAGACTCCGCCTGGCCCCTGCAGCGGAAACCGTGGTCGTAACTGCGACCCGCACGCCCCTACCTACGCAGGAAACAGGCGCCAGCATTTCGCTTCTAAGCGGAGGTGCGCTCGATACCATGCGGCCGACTTCTGGCGCCGATACTCTGCGCTTCCTGCCGGGAGCGGTTGTGAACACCTCCGGGCAGCGCGGCGGAATCTCGTCGCTGTTTGTTCGTGGCGGCGACTCCACTTACAACAAAATGATTGTCGATGGAGTGGTCATCAATGAACCCGGCGGCACTTTTGACTTTGGCACACTGCCCATGGCGCAAGCGGATCGTCTGGAATTCATGCGGGGTGCACAGAGCACTTTGTATGGCACCGATGCCATGTCGAGCGTGATCCAGGTGTGGTCGCGTGCGGGCAGCACGCGAGTCCCTGAACTCCGATTTGGCGCCGATGGAGGGAATTTTGGAACAGCCACCGGCTACGCATCCCTGGCGGGCGCCCACGGACGCTTCGACTACAATTTCTTTGGCAACCAGTTCAATACCAACGGTCAGGGCATCAATAACCATTACTCGGACTCGCTGGCAGGCGCGAACGTCGGCATGGCAATCAACGACGAAGTTGTGCTGCGAGTGCGAGTGCGCCACTCCAACAGCCACACCGGTCTGCCCGGGGAATGGGACTTTAACGGCGATCCGCTCGAGCCACCCGATCCCAACGAATGGTCGCAACTAAACAATATTCTGGGGAGCGCAGAACTCAGCATCAACGCGCCTTCCGGGTGGCAACACCGTCTTACTGGCTTCGACTACCTTTACCGCTACAACGAACTGAACCTCACTGGAGATCCTGCCCGAATTTTTGACGGTCCGTCGCATGAAGTCGACCGCATTAACCGCGGGGGATTTGAATACCAGGGCGACTATTCCGAACGAACTTGGACCCACAGCACTTTTGGTTATCGTGTCGAGAATGAAAACGGTTTTGTGGGGGACATAAGTTCCAACCCTTTAGGACAAACTCACGGGCAACGCCTGAATCAGGACGTATATGGCCAGCAACTGTTCACCTTCGGGAGATTGTCACTGATCGGTGGCGCACGCTTGTTGCACAGTAGCGCTTTCGGCAACACCGCCGCGCCGCGCTTCGCAGCTACCTTTTTGGCGTTGCGCGGAGGAGAGATATTCTCGGGAACTCGCCTGCATTTCTCCTACGCTGGGGGATTCAAAGAGCCGCGCCTGGAAGAAACGTTTGCGGGGCCGCCATTTTCCATGCCCAATCCTGGTTTAAAACCCGAACGAGCTCGCTTCTTCGAGACTGGGATCCACCAGAGTCTATGGGGGGGCAAGTACGCCCTCAGCGCCACTTACTTTCACAATCTCTTCTATGACCGCATCGACTACTCGGTCGATCCCACCACTTTCATCGGGCAGTACGTGAACGTGGATAAGTCCTTTGCTCAAGGCGCCGAGTTTGAGTTCCAGGGAAAAATTAGGTCGAAGCTGTCTTTGAACGCCGCTTACACCTATACCTCCGCGGAAATATTAGAAGCTCCGTTTTGTACCCCCGCCAACTTCTGCGATCCCGAGTTAGCTGCGGGACAACCCCTCTTGCGCCGTCCCAAGCATTCGGCGACAGCCCTCTTCACCTATCTCGGAACCCGCTGGGGCGCGAACTTGGGCGGAAGTTTTGTGGGTAGGCGTTCGGACGACGATTTTCTTGGCTTCGGTATCAACCATGCTGCCGGCTACGCGCGCGTCGACCTGGGTGGCTGGTACGCGATCAATTCGCGGATGACGGCATACGCGAATGTCGAGAACGCGCTCAATGACCATTACAACGAAGTGGTGGGATATCCGGCGCTGACGGCCAACTTTCGCGCCGGCCTCAGGTTTCGTATCGGAGGAGAGTGAAGGCTCCCCGCTCGTCCTCCACGGTATAACTCACGGTGTGGTCCTCGTGGCAGGTGCCCCGAAGCCGCCCGAGGAGGCTGCTGAAAAAGTCGCATTGCGAGCCGCCGCGACCCTCAGTGGCTAAAGCCGACTAGTTTTGTGATATTTGCGGCTCGGCTGAAGCCGAGCCCTTTCAAAACAAAGTCAAAATCAGAGTTTTTCCGCAGCCTACTAACGGTTTTCCGCGGCGTGCCGATAGATATTTCCAGAGGGGTGGGCCTCGTCCAGCCCCGTTCCTCATGCCTAAGATTCTGATCGCCGACGACTCTCGCTTCCAAAGGCAGCTGCTCGCCTCGTTCTTTAGTCCGAGCGACTTTGAGCCAGTCTTTGCCGTCGACGCGCTCCAGGCGTGGATGGCCGCACTGCGTTCCGCTCCGCAGTTGATTCTGCTCGATATCAACATGCCCGGAGGCACCGGGATCGAGGTGCTGAAGCGCCTGCGGATGTCCACCAAAACGCAGCACATTCCTGTGATCGTGGTGAGCAGCGAAGAAGATCCAGCCACCGAATCGATGGCGCGGAGTCTGGGAGCGGTTAGCTTTCTGCACAAACCGGTGGAACAGGAACAGGTTTGTGCTGCGGTGAATCTCGCCCTCCATCCCGCCCGCCCTACCGGCTAGCGCCGGCTTCCGGCTGTTTCTCTGGGGTCGGTTTCCGAGCGAAGGTCGTCGCCCTCAACCGACATTTTGGCCTGCGCCGGTTTGACTCGTCCGTTATAGCGGTTGCGCACCGCTACCAGCTTTTCCACTTCTTTTTCCCCGAGGGGCTGCTCGTGACCCAGCAGGTGAGTGACCAGCGCGATCTTGGCGAAGTGCTCCACCGTTTCCATTTTCATGTAAGCGTTTTCGAGCGAAGTGCCAAACGTCACCACCCCGTGATTTGCCATCAGAATTGCGTCATGATGCGGAATCAAAGGCTCGAGAGCGTCGGTCAGTTCGGGAGTGCCGGGGGTGCCGTAGTGGGCGAGCGGAATCGAGCCCAGGCCAACCACAACTTCGCACACCAGCGGGCGGTTCAGACCATAGCCGGAAGCGGCAAATCCGGTAGCAGTCGGGGGGTGCGCGTGGACGATCCCCTGGACGTCGGGGCGCAGGCGATAAATCAGCAGGTGCATGCCAATTTCGCTTGAAACTCTGCGCTTGCCGGCGAGCCGCTTTCCTTCCATGTCCACAATCACCATGTCGGACGTCCGCATCCTGCCCTTGCTGATGCAGGTGGGAGTCACCAACAAGCGCTTTTCGTCCAGACGCACGGACAAATTCCCATCGGTGGCTGCAACGAAGCCGTTTTCGTGGAGCATGCGGCCGAACTGCACAACCGCGAGTCGATGCTGTCGGTCATTCACCATTGAGAACTATGGAAGCCCGCCGTCATGGTACCGCACGTCTTGGAATCCTTACAACCTTTAGCTGGTCAAAATTATGTAAATCGAAGGCCACCGAATCCGGCTGGGACGGTGGGGGCTCGCAACCGGGCCTCGAACCCTATAATCTCCTCGATGCTTGTCTCGGATTTCCAATACGATCTGCCGCCCGAACGCGTTGCCCAGGAGCCGTTACCAGACCGCTCGGCGTCGCGGCTGCTGCACCTCCATCGAAAGCCTGGGAACCGGCAGGGGCAGGGTTGGCAAGACCGGAGCTGGGAAGACCGGACTTTTCACGAATTCCCCTCGTTGCTGCGGCCCGACGATCTGCTGGTGGTAAACAATACGCGGGTGTTCCCGGCACGGCTCTACGGCCGCCGAAGCGGACAGCGGGCCCAGCGCCTGAGCCTGCGGAATCCGGCGACGCGAGATTTTCTCAGCGGTCGCATCGAAGTTCTCTTGACCCGCCAGATGGCGGACGATCCGAATGACTGGGAGTGCCTGGTAAGGCCTGGGCGGAAGATCGGGATCGGGGAAAAGCTTTACTTTAGCGGTTCTCCCGGCGGTACACCTGAAGAAGATCCACCCGAACTGGAGTGCGAAGTCACCCACCGCGGCAGTTTTGGCGAACGCCACATCCGATTCGCCCCGGTTCCCGACTTCTTTGCCCGCGTCGAGCGCATTGGACACGTTCCCCTACCCCCTTACATTGACCGCGACGACCGCGCGGCCGACCGCGATCGCTACCAGACCGTATACGCCCAGGCGCCGAGCCCGAGAGCAGGATCGGTGGCCGCGCCTACTGCGGGCTTGCACTTCACGCCCGAGATCCTGGACGAGATTCGCGCGCGCGGAATTGAAATCGCCGAGATCACCCTGCATGTCGGACTGGGTACTTTTCAGCCAGTACGAGTAGAAAAAGTGGAAGACCACAAACTGCATCGGGAGTCGTACGAGATTCCAGCGCAGGCGGCGCAAGCGATCAACCGGGCGAAGGCCGAAGGATGCCGCGTGGTGGCCATTGGCACAACCACGGTCCGCACGCTCGAGCACGCCGCCGCGCTTTCGGAGCGGGCCTCCGACAAACGATCAGGCGGAGGGCGGGTCGAAGCCGGTCGTGGCGAGGCTGACGTGTTCATCTATCCCGGCTATCGCTTTCGCATCGTAGACGCCCTGCTGACGAACTTTCATCTTCCGCAATCGACCCTCCTGATGCTGGTGTGCGCGCTCGGCGGGAAGGAGTTGGTGATGGCGGCGTACCGGTACGCGGTCGAAGCCGGGTACCGGTTCTACTCCTATGGCGATTGCATGTTTGTCGAGTGACGGGTAATGGGTATGTGTCTGACGCTGGTAGCATGGATAGGTATGCCTCAGCGGTCAGAGCAGATTCGGCCCGGCAATGATTTGCTTAAGTGGGGACGGGTGCCTTGGCCCGCCCATGCCGAGCGCAGCTCGGCGGCCGCCCGTGGTCACAGCACCTCAGGATTTGTTCTGGTTGCCGTTATTGCAGTTGTTGGCTTGGGCCTGGCTTTCGCGGCGCAAGCACAAAGCAAGACTGCATCCGTTGCGAAGCCGCGTGCCAAGTCCGCCCCGCGAAACGATGACGCCCAGCTTTATCGCAACCCCACATTTGCGTTCCGCTATCAAATCCCCTACGGCTGGGTTGATCGCAGCACCGAGATGAAGCAGGGAAATGAGCCCGGCAAAGCCGAAGTTCTGCTGGCGGTTTTCGAGCGCCCTCCGGAGGCCACGGGAGAGACCATCAACTCCGCGGTCGTAATCGCCTCCGAGAGCGTGGCGTCCTATCCCGGCCTCAAGCGTGCTGAAGACTACCTCGGCCCGCTCAACGATCTCGCGACTTCCAAAGGCTTCAAGGCCGAGGGCGAACCTTATGCGCTCGACGTTGAGTAGCGGCACCTGCTGCGGGCTGATTTCAGCAAGCCACGCGGCGAGAAAGTCACCCTGCGCCAGTGCACGCTTGTCCTGCTCGCCAAGGGCCAAATTGTCTCGTTCACTTTCATCGCCGGCAGCGAAGATGAGGTCGACGATTTGATGGACGGCCTCCATTTCAGCGCCGCGAAATCGTCCTTACACTAGCATTAAGGACCGGCGGAGTTTGACCACTCTCCCCGCCGCCAGTTAGGATTCGGTAGTGATCTCCACGCCTATCGGTTTCCAGCGGACCATTTTTCCCCCTTTTGTTGCTTTGCATACTTTTCCGATCCCTTTTAAACTACTGAATTCGACTTCATTCAAAAGATGGAGCGGCAGGCAGTCATAAATCAACAAACGCCGGCCCGGAACCTGGACCCGCGATTCCCAGATTTAGAAACGAGGAGAACATGGCAGCCGTTGATGAAAAAGTGAAACAGATTATTGTCGAGCAGTTAGGTGTGGACGAGGGCGAGGTCACGCCCAGCGCTTCGTTCGTGGATGACCTGGGCGCCGATTCACTCGACACCGTCGAGCTGGTGATGGCCTTCGAAGAGGCCTTCGATATCGAAATCCCCGATGAGGATGCGGAGAAGATTCGCACCGTGTCGGACGCCGTCGACTACATCGGGAAGCACGCGAAAGCGGGCAAGTAATTTGGCAAGTAATTTGGAAAGACGGGTTGTGGTAACCGGTATCGGGCTGATCTGCGCCGTGGGCAGTAATACCGATGCGGTGTGGCAGGCACTGCTCGCGGGCCAAAGCGGCGTCAGCCGCATCACGGGATTCGACGCCTCCGCTTTCGCCTGCCGGATTGCCGCGGAGGTCCGCAACTTCGATCCGCTCAGTTTCATCGAGAAAAAAGAAGTGAAGAAGATGGGGCGCTTCATCCACTTCGCTATCGCGGCCGCCGATGAAGCGATGAAGATGTCGCGACTCGAGATCACGCCTGAAAACGCCGAAAACGTCGGCGTGCATATCGGGTCGGGGATCGGCGGATTCGATGTGATTGAGCGCGAGCACACGGCGCTGCTCGAAGGCGGACCGCGCAAGATCTCGCCATTTTTTATACCTGCCTCCATCGTCAACCTCGCCGCCGGTCACGTTTCGATGAGGCTTGGCGCCAAGGGTCCAAACGAAGCGACGGCCACGGCCTGCACCACCAGCGCGCACTCCATCGGCGATTCGTTCCGCATCATCCAGCATGGTGATGCCGACGTGATGATTGCCGGGGGCGCCGAGGCTGCCATTACTCCGATGGGCGTGGGAGGATTCGCCGCCATGCGCGCCCTTTCGACGCGCAACGACGAACCCGCTCGAGCCAGCCGCCCGTGGGACAAGGATCGCGACGGCTTCGTCATGGGCGAAGGCGCCGGCATTCTGATTCTCGAAGAACTGGAGCATGCCCGGCGCCGCGGCGCTCCCATTCTGGCGGAGATTGTCGGCTACGGTATGTCCGCCGACGCATATCACATGACGCAACCCGCCCCCGAGCACGAAGGTGGTTTCCGCGTCATGCGCAACGCGCTGCGTGACGCGAAACTCGATCCCGGTGTCGTCGGCTACGTCAACGCCCACGGCACTTCAACGCCACTTGGCGACACGCTCGAAGCGCACGCCATTCGAAATTTGTTTGGAAAGAAAGTTCCGGTGAGTTCCACCAAGTCGATGACCGGCCATCTGCTGGGTGGAGCGGGCGGATTAGAGGCAGGAGTAACGGTGCTGGCGCTGCGCGATCAGATAATTCCCCCGACCATCAACCTCGAGAATCAGGACCCTGAAACCGATAACATGGATTTCGTTCCCAACCACGCCCGCAAAATGGAATTCGAGTACGCCATGTCGAATTCGTTCGGCTTCGGCGGGACGAACGGCGCCTTGCTGTTTAGACGGTGGACGGAATAGAAGAGAGCCCTCCCACTTTGTCTTGCTGAGCGGAGCAGGACGATCCCGCAGCGGATCGTTCGGCAGAGTCGAAAGCACTCCTACCCGTTCCCGAATCTTTCATCCACGGATGCCAATCGCCAGCCAGGTCGAGCCAATGCGGGTTGGCAAAGTCGATGAGCGCGATTTTCTTCGACCTGTGCCATCGCTTGAGTTGCTTTTCGCGGGCAATGGCTTTGTCAACGTCGTCGAACGATTCCCGGTAAAGGAGCCGTTTGACCTGGTATTGGTCCTTGAATCCTTCGATGCGATGAAACTCATGCTGGAAGGCCCGCTTGAGGAGATTGCTTGTGCTCCCAATGTAAAGGGTGCCCGGGATGCTGCCCATGATGTAGACACAATACGTCCTGCGCTCGCCGTGCATGTGGAAGTAGGGGTCCTTCGACTCCGCATGGCCTTCACTTCGTGAAGGCCATGCTGCGCTCAGGATGACATTGTGGATGGGTTGCGAGCGATGCGCCGTGATGCCCCTCACATCAAGAATGTGAGGTTATTGGTTTTTTACCTCTGCAATCTGACCTCTGACCTCTCACCTCTTCAATCTTTCTTCATCGCGTCGATCAGCACATAGAGCTGCGAAGTGTCCTTCACCTCGACGTAGGGCTTGCCGCTCCGTTTGTTGCCGACTACCCAGATGGTCGGAGTGTGGTCGATGTTCAGACTCATGCCCAAATCTTTATCGGCCCTCACCAGCCCCGCCAGCTTGCCCGAGGGATCCACTACAAACGGCAGAGCAATCTTATGGTCGGCGGCAAACTTCTCGGCAAATCCCCGCAAATTCTGCGGGTTAATCTCCAACTGGTGCTCGAACACCGTGTCGCGGAATTCGTTGCCAATTTCTTTGGAATGCGTGTCGAAGTAGCGCGCCAACACGGCAGCCTCGAACGACCAGTTGTGCATGGGCAAGGTGAAATCGTGGCGGACCACGGGAATTTTATAAGTCCGTCCTGCCTGAGCCAGCAGCGGCGCGACCCGGCCGCACATCGGGCATTGTAGGTCTTCGAAAACGACAATCGCAACCTGCGCGCCCCTCGGCGGACGCAGAGCCTCCGGCGGATCCTGCGCGAAAACCGGCCGGGAGACAAGAACCAGACATAGCAGAAGCAGAGTCGGCAAAATAGCAGGAAATGGCGTCAGTCGTCGAATCTTCATAGTTTTGTTTGGATGCACATCGAACCGCGATTGTTCCTATAGTAGCGAATTCAGTCCCCTTTGCGCACCTGAGGCCAGCGCGATCATAGCCTGGAAACGATCGTCCGAGCTTCGCTTCGGCGATGCCGAAAGCCTTTCGGAATTAGACGCTCCACTCCTGGGGCTGACATCCCGCGCCGATTCCGACATTTACTTCAGGTCGCTGACTTCAAGGTTGTAAAAATAATAAAAACGCAAGCCGAGAACCTGGCCTGGAAATTCCTTCGGCAGCGGCGGAAATGGGTTGGAGGCAGTGATACTCGCCCAGGCTGCACGGTCGAGCGCCACGTCACCGGAAGAGGTGCGAACCGCCATCTGTGTCGATTTGCCATCTTTCAGGATGACAAATTCGATCGAAAGCTTGCCCTGTTTCAAGATCGGCGGATACACCGACGGCGGCATCAGGTTATACCAGTTCTGGCGCACGATTTGCGTGATCCGGGTCAGGTACGGTCCAAAATCCACGCCCATGGTGTCGGTGAGGATTTCCGCCTGATCCAGCGCCTTCGGTCCGCCGCGGCCCTGGCTCAACCCGTAATCGCCCGCTTGTCCGGCCCCGTAGCGCCCGCGGTTTTCGGCTGCGGCGCGGGCTGCCTGCTCGATGGCCGAGCCCGCCGTCATGGAAGTATTGAAATTCGGTTTCGGCTTGGGCTGCGGAGGCAACCTAAGCTGTGCCGTCTGATCGTTCGGCGGCGGTTGTGCGAATCCCTGCGAATTCGGCTGCGGCGCGGGCGCCTGCTGGTTCTGCGCCGCCTGGCCCTCCGCAGGCGGCGCCTGCACGTTTGCCCCCGGCCGCCCTGGACGCGAGCTTTCCAGGATCTTCTTCAAGTCTTCTCGATTGATCTGCGGCGCTTTGCTGGTCGCGATCCGGTCTTTGTCAGAAATCACTTTTGCATCGGGACGCCGCGTCACCTTCTGCGCGTCAGGCGGAAGTTCCAAAAACGTCGCGTCTTTCGACCGGTCGTCCGCTCGAATCGCAAGATTCACCGTGCGATGCGGCAACAGCCCCATCAATTTCTCGCTGTTCCACAACAGAATGATCACAAACAAGTGGAGGATGACCGACAGCCACAGCGCTTCGCGCTTGCGCGCTCGCGAGAGATCGTCCTGCAACTGGATTAGAAGATGGGGGACATCGTCAGGATTAAAGGTGCGGTAAGCCGTCTCCCAGCGCTGCCCTTCAAACAAATCGCGCTGCTCCGGCTGATCGGCCGATGGAGTCAGGGGATCGCGAGACGGAATTTGGGTGGCCGGCATCAGGCAGAAGCTACCAACTTAGAGACACGGGCAGACTCCAGGGTTGCGTAATTTGCGCGGAAAGTCCCACGTAAAGTTACGTAAATGACGGAGTTGCGACCGTTGAGTCTATTGTCGCATTTTTTCCGCCCGACGAGTGAGTACCTGAGTAATGGCGACGCCAGAGGGCAGAGGTCAGATTGCAGAGGTGGACCCAAACCTGTGCAATCTGAAAATCCGACCTCTATCCTTTTCCCACCCCGATCCGCCCCGCGTGCCGCCTAATCTCCCCGAGAATCGACAGCCCGAGCTCCAGCGCTCTCCGCCCGTCCTCCAGCGGAACCACCGGACGCGACCGGTCCCGCACCGACTGCAGAAATGACTTAATCTCCGCCAGCAGCGGTTCCTCCGCCGTGATCGGCGGTTTGGCCATCGAGATCTGGGGATTCACGGTCGGCTGGGTGGCTGCGGACGCGCTTCCGACCGAGAACACCAGCACATCCTGCCGACCATAGTCGATCGAAATGTACTGCCCCGGCTGGAAGAACCGCAGCTTGCGTACGCGCTCGGTCGATACCCGACTCGCGGTGAAGTTGGCCACGCAGCCGGATTCAAACTCGACGCGCACGTTCGCAATATCCACTTTGTCGGAAAGAATTGGCAGTCCCACCGCGCGGATTTCCTTGACCTCCGACTTGGCGAAGGTCAGCACAACGTCGAGGTCGTGGATCATCAAGTCGAGAACCACGTCTACATCAAGGGCACGCGGAGAGAACACGCTGAGCCGGTGCACTTCAAAAAACATGGGGCGGCTGATCAGCGGCAGGGTTGCCCGCACCGCCGGATTGAAGCGCTCCAGGTGCCCCACCTGCGCCACCCGATTATGCTGCTTGGCTACCAGAATCAGTTCGTCGGCCTCGCCCAGGGTCGCCGCCACCGGTTTTTCGATGAGCACATCAACCCCGGCTTCCATCAGATCGCGCGCCACCTGCTGATGCAGAACGGTCGGCACCGCGACCGACGCCGCCTGCACTTCGCTGTGGGTGGTCAGCGTCTGTTCGACCGAGCCGAACGCCTTGCAGTCGAACTCGGCGGCAACCGCGTCGGCCCGCGCTGTATCCGGATCGACGACTCCCACCAGCCGGACGCTGCCCGCTTTCTGCAATTCGTGATAGACGCGCGCATGATTGCGCCCGAAAGCGCCCGCGCCAACGACCGCAACATTGATCGGGAAGTCCTGGCTCAGGTGAAAGCTCCGCCACGAAGAAATAACGCGCTATTGTCGCAGTTCAGTCCCCGATAGGAAAGTGCATACCTAGGGACGGCGCCCCCGGCCGTCCACCGGGGCGAAGCCCCGCATAGGCTGGACCTTTCACACCTTCTTCAGCAGCGCGATCTGCCCGGCATGATACAGCTCATGTTGCACCACGCCATGAAGCATGTAGTAGAAAGTGTAATGCGCGCCTTCTTTGCCCGGGACTATCTGGCCCAGCCGCGAATCCGGAAGAGCTGCGACGGTCTTAACCAGTTCGTCGTGAACGCGCTGCACTTCCGCCAGCGTCTTGTGCCAAGCCGCCTCACTCGCGTCCCCCATAGGAGGAAAATTCTCTGCATCGGAGAGCTCCACCGCAACCCCGCCTAGCCGCCGCATCACCGCGCCGTCCCACGCCGCAATGTGCAGGACCAACTCCCAGATGGTGTGGGCGTTCTTGATGGGGCGCGCCGCCGCACGCGCGGCCGTTACGCCCTGCAGAATTTCAAACACGGAATCACCATGCCAAGCGTCGCCCCCGAAAGCGCGGCAAAGCTGGTCGGCAATGCGAGTTGCTTCCGCCATGGAATGTCTCCTTCTTGCGCTGCTCTATTCCGCGCAAACTGCGATCCCTGCTCCATCGGCCGCGCGCGTCATCACCTCGCCATCGAGCAACAGGCATCGCCCCGCGTCCATCGCCAGACAACTCGCGCCGGCGCGCACCATGGTCTCGATCGTCTTCACTCCAATCACCGGCACGTCGAAACGCATGTCCTGGGCTGGCTTCGCGACCTTCACCACCGTCAGTGCGCGGCTCAGCGTCGAAGTCTCGCCCTCCGGCCCCAGCGCCAACGAACGCATCAGTTCGCCCGCGCGCTCAATCGTCGCGTCGGTGCCTTCCATGGCCTCGACGGCCACGCACGCGGCTTCCGCGATCACCACCGTCTGTCCAATGTCGTACTCGGCCAGCCGCCGGCCGACCGAGCGTCCGTATTCGATGTCCTTGCGTTCCTGCGCACTGGGAGCCCGCTTGGTGAGCACGCCGGTTTTCGCCAGCAACGGTTCCAGCAGCGCTGTCGAGTTCTCGAGCATGATGCCCTCATCCGCCAGAACCTTCGCCACTGCGCCCAGCAGCGAGTCCGCATTGCGCGTGCCGAGCGAGAGCAACAGTTTCGCCAGCCGCCAGTCCGGTTTGATGGCGGAAAAGATCTGCTTGTGCTTGACCTGACCCGCCATGACAGCGCGAGTGACGCCGGCAGCCTTAAACGTGTCGATCAGCTTGGATAGCTCGCCGAGAGACAGCCAGTGAACGGCGGCCGCTCCTTTCGATTCGATTTCAGGGAAGGTCTCTTCGCGAATCGCCGCTACGACCACCTCCAACCCCTGAGCCCGAGCCGCGTCCAGCACCAGAAAAGGAAACTTCCCATTGCCAGCGATCAGGCCGAGCTTTCTTCCGCTGTCCACTACTTAACGACTCCGCGCTCGGAAGCCTCGATAAATCGAATCAGCATCTCGACATCTTCTCCGCCATCCGCTTCCGCTTTCAACTTCTCCAACGCCTGCGATGTATTCAGCTTCGACGCCAGCAACACACGATACGCATGATGAATTTTCCGGATCCGTTCTTTCGAAAATCCGCGTCGCTCCAACCCCACGGCGTTCAGTCCATAGGCGTGGGTTCCTCGCTCGGCCGAAGTTTTAGAAAATGGCAGCACATCGCGCGTGATGGTGGTGCCGCCGCCGACAAAGGCATGCGTCCCAATCCGCACGAAGTGATGCACCGGGCACAGCGCTCCGACCGTAGCCCAGTCTCCCACGGTGACGTGCCCGCCCAGCGTCGCCGCGTTCGCCATGATGATGTGACTCCCAACCTGGCAATCATGCGCAATGTGGGTATAGGCCATGATTAGATTATGGTCGCCGACTCGCGTGCATCCCCCGCCCTTCACCGTGCCGCGGTTGATGGTGACAAACTCGCGAATCACGTTGTGGCCGCCGATCTCGAGCCGCGTCGGCTCGCCCGCATAAGTAATATCCTGCGGAGCGAGGCCAATCGAAGTGAAGGGGAAGAAGCGATTGTCCGCGCCGATTTTAGTGGGGCCTTCGATTGCGACGTGCGAAACGAGACGGCAGCCCTCGCCCAGTTCCACGTCGGGCCCAATCACGCAATAGGGTCCAATCGTGCACGAGGGATGGATCTTGCTTTTCGAATCGACGATCGCCGTGGGATGAATAGACATCGTGAAATTTGTGATTGGTAATTGGTAATTTGTAATTTGAGTGGCGACTGTAGGTTTCAACCGCAAATTACAAATCGGAAATTACAAATTCTCCGTCTCCGCGCTTCCCGTGCTCGTCGCACGCGGCACCAGCCGGCAAGTCACCGTCGCCTCGCAAGCCACTTTGCCGTCCACGTAGGCTTTGCCTTCCAGACGCGCCGCCGTGATCCGCCACGCCTTCACCGCCACTTCAATCCGCAGCTGATCTCCGGGCACGACCGGACGCCGGAAGCGCGCTTTCTCGATTCCAGTGAACACCATCAGCATCTCGTCGCGGTTCGGAACCTCGGTGAGCAGCAGCAACCCGCCCGCCTGCGCGATCGCTTCTACAATCAGCACGCCCGGCATGATCGGCTTATCCGGAAAGTGTCCTTGAAAAAAGGGTTCGGTGATGGTCACGTTTTTCAACGCAACAATACTCTTCATCCGGACCAGTTCGATCACCCGGTCGATCAAGAGAAATGGATAGCGATGGGGCAGGATTTTGAAAATGTCGCCAATTTCCATGCCGGTGTTCGCCGCTGCCGACGCATCGGTCTTAGCCTCTGTGGTCTGGTTCGTGTCAGTCATGCGATTTCGTTCAAGCCGACGATTATACTGTAGCGCACGCGTCGGTGCCCTAGGTGCTATTGGAACCTTGGTCCCCGGGGCGCCTCGCCCTCGCAACCGACTCTTACCTGCTCTTGCCCATCCGCACGATCGGCAGCGTCAACCCATTTCCGAGCGTTACCTCCTCGGCCTCCAGCTCCAGATAGCCCTTTGCCCGATAAAAAGGAATCCCCGTCAACGTCGCGCCCATCTCGAGCCGCCGAAATCCCGCTGCCTCGGCCGCCGCTTCACAAGCCTCGAGAATCATGCCGCCAATTCCGCGCCGCACCCACGCCGGATGTACAAAGAAGGCACGAATCTTCGCCGCATCCTTTGCCGGATCCAGCAACGAATCCTCGCGCCCCTTCCACTGGTCACCGCCATACAAGGTTTTGCGCTTGCTCCAGCCGCCGCAACCGACCAGCAGAGCGTCTCCCGATGATTCTGTTTCCTCGGCCGCAAAATAAGTTCCATCCGAAATCAGTTGGGTGTCCACTCCATACACGGTCCGCAGCGCGTTCTCCAATTGCGCGGCCGTATAATCGCCCGCCTGCAGCCCGCGCACCGAAGCTTGAATCAGCTCCTGAAGCCTCGAAATATCGCCAGCCTCGGCTAGCCGAATGCGTATCCTCATCACCGATCATTATGGCTCGAAGCTTGCGAGACACGACCCCGGGAATTCGCCCCAGCGCGCGACCCGCGGCACTCTCCAAACCTCGTTCCTAACGGCAACAAAGGACGCAGTTTACGGTCTCGATTCCAGCCGCAAAATGCACCCTATTTGTGCTAAAATACAGACAGCTCTGGTGACGGCTAAATAGCAGAAAATTCAATAAGTTGAGGTCACCCAAGCACTCCCGGAATCGTCCCTCCAGCAGGCGCCCGTTGGGGGAGTGGGGTCCGGCATTCTCCACGGAGCAGAATGGCCACGAAAGAATTGCAAACCGAACTCGCCGACGCGAAGAGCATTGATACCAACAGCGCCGACGCGAAGAATAACGACGCAAAGAACAAGAACGGCAAAACCACCAACGGAGACTACACCGCCGACTCCATCAAAGTTCTCGGCGGCATGGAAGCGGTCCGCAAACGTCCCGCCATGTACATCGGCTCGACCGGCGAACTGGGTCTGCATCACCTGGTGTACGAAGTCGTAGATAACTCGGTCGACGAAGCGCTAGCCGGCCACGCCGACAAGATCGACGTTACCATCCATCTCGATAACTCCATCACCGTGGTCGACAACGGCCGCGGCATTCCCGTCGACAACATGGACATCGACGGCGAAAAGGTCCCCGCCGCCCAAGTCGTGATGACCACCTTGCACGCGGGCGGCAAGTTCGACAGCAACTCCTACAAAGTTTCTGGAGGACTGCACGGAGTAGGCGTGAGCTGCGTCAACGCGCTCAGCGAAGAACTGGAGTTGGAGATCTGGCGCGACGGTTTCACCTGGGAGCAGACGTACTCGAAAGGCGAGCCGACCAGCAAACTGAGGAAAACCGGCGCCGCTAAAATAAAGACAGGCACCAAGGTTCACTTCGTCCCTGACAAGTCTATTTTCACCACCACCCTCGAATACAATTTCGACACGCTCTCCCAGCGCCTGCGCGAACTAGCGTTTCTAAACAAGGGCTTGGTTATCACGCTTACCGACGAGCGCCAAACCGACTCCAAGACCAGCGAAGCCAAGCGTGCCGAATTCAAGTACAACGGCGGCATCGCTGAATTCATAAAGCACCTCAACCGCGGCAAGCAGACGCTGCACGACAAGCCCATCTACATGGAGGCCGACAAAGACGACGTGCACATCGAAATCGGACTCCAGTACAACGACGCATACTCGGAATCGGTTTTCAGTTTCGCCAACAACATCAACACGGTCGATGGAGGCACGCATCTCTCCGGCTTCCGCACCTCGCTCACCCGCACCATCAACTATGCCGGACAACAGATGGGCCTGTTCAAAGACGTAAAAGAAAATCTAACCGGAGACGACGTCCGCGAGGGACTGGTAGCTGTGATCAGCGTCAAGCTGCCTCAGCCGCAGTTCGAAGGCCAGACCAAGGGCAAGCTGAATTCCGACATAGCCGGCATAGTGCAAGCCGTAGTCAACGAAAAGCTAGGAGCTTTCTTCGAGCAAAACACCGCCGTAGCCCGCAAGATCATCAACAAGGCCATCGACGCGGCAAGAGCAAGAGAAGCAGCCCGCAAAGCAAGAGACCTCACCCGCCGCAAAGGCGCGCTCGATGGCGGAGGACTGCCCGGCAAACTAGCCGACTGCTCCGAACGCGATCCCAACCGCTGCGAACTTTTCCTGGTCGAGGGAGAATCCGCAGGCGGCACTGCCAAACAAGGCCGCGACCGCCGCTTCCAAGCGATCCTCCCACTAAAGGGGAAGATTCTGAACGTGGAAAAAGCGCGCTACGACAAGATGCTGGCCCACGAAGAAATCCGCGCCATGATCACCGCGCTGGGCACTGGCATCTCGAAAGAAGATTTTGATCCCACGAAAGTCCGCTACGGCAAAATCATCTTAATGACCGACGCCGACGTGGACGGCTCGCACATCCGTACCCTGCTGCTGACGTTCTTCTTCCGCCACATGCAGGAACTGATCAAGCGCAGCAACGTCTACATAGCTCAGCCGCCACTGTTCGGCATCAAAAAGGGCAAGTCGCACCAGTACATAAAGAACGAACATGAATTCGTCAAGGTGATGGTGAAGCGCGCCTCCGAGGGCCTGATCATTCGCTACGGCGAAGGTGCAGCCAAGCTGGAAGGCTCGGCGTTGACTAAGTTCATCACTGTACTGAACGAGTATCTGGGGTTCTTGGATAAGCTGAACAAGCGCATTCGCGAAGAGCGGATCACTACCTTGTTGCCGAAACTCGACCTGGCCAAGCGCGCCGACTTCGAAGGCGACAAAGACACCCCGCCAAAGAAGATCGAGAAACTGGAAAGAGAACTCAAGCGGTTGCAGAAAGATCTGAAGCTGAAGAGCATAGAAACGCGCTTCGACGAAGAGCACAATCTGTGGGCGATCCACTTCGTAAACGCGCAGGGCGCCGAGCACACCATCAGCTGGGAGCTGGCCTCGACCCCGGAATGCCGCCAGCTAATCACCAAATTCAAGCAGATCGAACAGTATCTCGATCCGCCCTTCGTGGTCGAGAGCGTAGTGAAGCCTGCAAAGTCGGCGGCCAGAGCGGAAGACAAGAGTGAAGAACAAGACAGCGAGGAAGGCGAAGAGGAAAATCCAAGCGTCGCCGAGAGTGAAGATGCTGAGAAGAGATCCGGCAAGCCGCCGGCGCGCCGCGCAAAAGAGCCCGAGATCGTAGAGAAAAACACAGCCCGCGATCTGTTCGATTACGTCCTGAACGAAGGCCGCAAAGAGTACACCGTCCAGCGTTACAAAGGCCTGGGAGAAATGACCGCCGAGCAGCTCTGGGAAACCACCATGGATCCCGAGCGGCGCACCCTTCTGCAAGTCCGCCTCGAAGACATCGCCGAGTGCGAAACTATCTTCACCACGCTGATGGGCGAAGACGTGGAAGCCCGCAGGAAATTCATCGAAGACAACGCGCTGGATGTGAAGAACCTGGATATCTAGCTTGTGTAGGGCGGGCGCCCCCGCCCGCCGCTGTTGACTTTGATTGTGGCTGTGTGGGGACAGGCGTCCCGTCCAAGCCGACCGAAGCTCGGTAGGATTCGTGAAGCGCATGACCCTCGCCGCAGAAGCCCTCGAACGTCGTTGCTGTGCAAAACCAGCGAAATTTCACGACTCGCGAGCGCCGTACTTCACCTCCGGATAAGCGCGATCAAAGACGACCCAAAGCCCTGCGATCACCACGAATACCAGGTAGCTTCCCTCCGGGCCAACGGACCCTCCGGTCAACCAATCGGGACCGTGCAAGCTGGAGTTGAGCAGGTGCCGGGGCAGAAGCGTCCCGCTGTCGGGAACGGAGTAGAGAAAGCTCTCACCCCAATCCCACGCCATGTGAAAGCCCACTGCCCACCACAGGTTCCCCGTCCGGCGCAGCGTGAGGCAGAAAAAGAAACCAATGGCGACGACGGCCACCAGTCCGACGCGGGCCTCTCCGGGATTGGCGCCGTGGAGGTAGCCGAACGAAACTGAAAGCAGCGCCGCTGCCGGCCAGAAATTCATTCCGCGTGCGAGCACCCACTGCGAGTATCCGCGCAGCAGAAACTCTTCGAAGAATCCGGTGATCAGGAAAAAGGCTGCGTAATACAAAGCGAACTTGACGATGCGTCCGCCGTGCAGATTGAGCGAACCGAAAGTGAAAACCCCGATTACTCGTAATACCAGCATTAACACTGTGAGAGACGCTAATCCCCAAAGCGTCCCCACCCAGAAATTGCGGCCAAACGCCCCGCGCGCCGGCAGGCCGAAGTCGCCGAACGAACACCCTTCGATCTGCGCCATGACAAATCCGGGCAGAATTGCGGCCAGCATCATGCTGGCTTCAGTGGACATGCCCCACCACACTGCTCCGCTCGCATCAGGATGGACAAAGTGCAGGAGCGCGCCTTCGAGCAACAGAATGATGCCACCCATGGCCAGATAGATTAACCAGCGGGTTCCCGCATACATGCCATCGGGTCCGACGAAAACTTCGCGTAAGGGCGATTCCCGTCGGGCTTCTGCGACCGACGATGCTGCCGGGGAAACGAGCCGCACAGAATCCGCATTGGGCCGCAAAGTTGACGGTTCAGAAGGCGGAAGTGGATTGGTATCCATCGGAGTCTGGAACATGGTAAAACACTCGGTCCCGCTTTGTTGGGCCAATGTTGCGACGATTCGTTCATTCCGACGCCTTCCGCGCTCCGCAATTTGCCGCAGCCGCGCTGCTGCTGGTCTATCTCTTGCAGTGCGCCTGGCTGGTTCGCGTGCAGACGTTGCCCGGCTCGGCCCCGGACTCGGACCAAGCCCTGCGCATCTACCAGGGCTATGAGCAATGGGAAGGCGGCGCGATCGCGGGGACTCCTGAATCGCAGCGCTCCGAAACCGCCATGGGTGTGCCGTCTTCGGGACGGACCAGGCATCTCCGCGTGCGCGACGGTTACGATCAGGACCGCTCGCCTCTCTATTACCTTGTCTCTGTGTCACCGTTTTCAGTGGGTCCCGGGTCGTGGTTGCCGGAAGCATTCGGGCCGTTCGCGGTTGCGACCTCGTACCTATTCTTCGGCGTCATGCTCGGAGCTTCGCTCTGGTACGTCACCCGCCGTCTCTACGGCAACGCTGGCGGATACATCGCACTTGCACTCTACTGCTTTTCGCCGGCCATGATTGTCAACGTGGGCGGGGCGCAGAGTAAGGGTGAAATGGGCGCCGTGTGGGGAGCGTTCGGAACCATCTTCACCGCCATCGCCGTGGCGCACACACTCTACGCTCCGCGCGAAGTTGTGTTCTGGAACTGGCGACGCATTCTGCTTCTGGGATTGTCGCTGGCACTCGCCGCGGGAAACCAGTTTTCGCTGGGGGTGCTGACGCTGGTGATTTTGCCGCTTATGTTCTGGGTGGCGCCCGTCCGGCCGGGTGCCGTGCTTGCGATCTGGACCACGGCCCTCGCGGTTGGCGCGGTGCTGCTGTTTGCCGCCTACTTCTTTGAACCTGCGTTGTTCTGGCGGGGGATGTTGCACGCGCGCTGGGTGGACTTCGAACCAGTGGCGTTTCGGATGTATGTTACCTACCGCCGCGCGTTAGGAACTATCTTCACCGGAAGTCCGGCGCTGACGCTGGCCTTGCCGGTGGCTCTGGTTGCGTACCTGGGATGGAAGCGCACGCGCTATTTCGGCAACACGGCGCCGCTGCTGATCGCGGGGCTGGTTCTCATTTTGGCCCTGGGCGCTCCCAATTTTCCGGGGCAAGGGTTCCACCTGACCGTGCTCGTGTTTCTCTTCGTTTTTGTCAGCGGAGTGTTCGCTGATTTGCTCGAGACCAGGCACAGGCTGCTGGTGGCGGCTGGACTCGGCGGCTGGTTGAGTGCATCAGCTATCTGGAACCTGTGGCAGTTGTGGCGCGCTTAATTTCCTGTGGAGACGCGGCTTACCGCGTCTCCGGTGGTGGGGGAGGCGGGGCAAGCCCCGTCTCTCTGGGCTAAAATGACCGCCTATAATGTTGGCAAGGGTCAACTTGGCATGAGTGCTGTGACCGGGACTCCGACATCGAAGACCATTTATGTAACTCGCAGTGGGCTGCCGCTTAGTATCGAGCTGGAATGGCCTTTTCGGCACGCCACGTCCGGCGCGGACTTTGACGTGCTGCACACGGCGATCACGCTGGAAAATTCGGAAGGGCTGCGCGCGCTGGTGGCCGTGAATCTTTCTGCCACGCTGCGGGAAGTGCTGCCTTCGCTCGAGCCAAAAGACACGGAAGGACCCGTCATCAACGCTCTGCGCAAGGAAGTCGACCAGAAGCAGACGGAGTTTGTAAAATCGGGCAAACTGATACCGCTGCCCTTATCCAGCCGACACTACAACTTCAAACTCCAGCAGTGGGTTTTCGGCAGGGCCAGCGACGAAGAAATCGCCCGCATGATCGAGCGCAAGGTGTATTGGCAGACGCGTCTGGTTGGCGGAGATGTGTGGCTGAGCGACCGGACCGAGGCCCTTTACCTCGACACCACCACCGATCACATCGTCGAAATCGGCGCCAGACTCGCGAAGGGGGGGCTGTTCACCATGGCACGGCGGTACGCGACCGCGCTTCCCGCCCTGATGGAGCAAAGGGCTCGCTTCGAATCGGAGATGGCGGCGGCGCGTCAGCAATTGGAAGAAAAGCACGCCTTCGAGCGCGGGTAGAGTTAACCCTCAGCCCCGAGTCACCATGACCGCAGGTAGCTGCCGAGCTGCACTCGGCTTGGACGGGCGAGGGCGCCCGTCCTCACACGAGCGGGATCATTGGCTACCACACACGGCAAGCGTTCTCACGCACCATGGGCTGGCCGGGCTTGCAGTGGAAGGCGGCGCGAAACTCCGGCATGTTTGCGACGACGCCATTAGTTCGATACTTCTCTGGGGAGTGCGGATCCACGGTAGCCCGCAGGCGCTTATTCTCCTCGCGCTCATTCGTGCACCAGCTCTGTCCGTAGGCGACGAAGAAGCGCTGGTCCGGCGTCAAGCCATCGAGTGGCTCGAGCTTTTGATCTTTCGTGTCTTCCTTCCACGCCAGATAGGCCAGCAGCGTGCCGCCGAGATCGGCTAGATCTTCGCCGTTGGTTAGTTTGCCGTTGATTTTGATGTCGTCGATGATCGTGTATCCGGAATATTGGTCAACCACGCACTGGGCACGTTGCTGAAATTCCTTGCGGTCGGCGTCTGTCCACCAGTCGCGCAAATTTCCCTGCGCGTCGAACTGGCTGCCTTCATCGTCAAAGGCGTGGGTGAGTTCGTGACCCATGGTGGCGCCGGTGTCGCCATAGTTGGGCGCCGCGTCGGACGACGCGCTGAATAGGGGTGGCTGCAGGACTCCCGCGGGGAAGTTGATGTCGTTCTTCTGCGGATCGTAGTAGGCATTGACGGTGGGCGGCGTCATGCCCCACTCGTTGCGGTCAACGGGCTTGCCGATTTTGGCTAGCCAGCGACGAAACTCGAACCAGGATGCCCGTTCCGAATTTCCGATTTCATCCCCGCGTATGATGTCGAGCGAGCCGTAGTCGCGCCAACTGTCGGGATAACCGATCTTGTTCGCAATGGCATGCAACTTGATGAGGGCCTGTTCCTTGGTCGGGGCTCCCATCCACGGCAAGGCCTGGATCTCGCTCTGCATGGCCGCTTCGACTTCCTTCACAATGGTCAGCGCTGCCTGCTTGGCCTGCGGACTGAAGTACTTCGCTACATACGCCTGGCCGAGCGCTTCCCCCAAGTCGTTATCCACGTCATTGGTGCAGCGCTTCCAACGCGGGGGCAATTCCTCGCGTCCGCGCAGGGTTTTGCCGTAAAAGCTAAAATTCTCTTTCACAAACGCAGCAGAGAGGCTGGTGGCTGCATCGTGTGTGGCGTGCCAGCACAGATAAGTTTTCCAATCCGCCAGACTTTCTTTTTCGATTTGTTCGTTCATGACGCGAAAATAATCGGGCGTCACCACGTTCAGGGTTCCGAGGGGGGACCCGAGCGATCCCACGCCGGTTTTTGTGAAATATGTTTTCCAAGCGAAAGAGGGCGCCAGCTTTTGTAGTTCCTCGACGCTCATCTTGTGATAGAGCTTGGGCGGGTCGCGCCGCTCGACGCGCGTCATCTGGCCCTTAGCGAGCGCGGTCTCGATGCGCATCACCGTTGTCGCTTCCGTGGCCGCGTCGGCCGGCTTGTCTCCGAGCAACTCGAACATCCTGGCGACGTGCGCCACGTAAGCCTTACGCAGTTCTTCGGATTTGGCGTCGTCCTTCAAATAGTAATCACGATCGGGCAGGCCGAGTCCGCCTTGATCGGCCTCGGCGATCACCTGCGTCGAGTCCTTGAAGTCCTGATTTGAGCGGAAAGTGAACAGGGTTCCGCCTCCGTAGAGCGAAGGCGGGAACTGCGTGGTCGCGACATATTCGGCCAGATCCTGCTTCGACTCCAGAGCAGCGATGCGATCCAGTCCCGGCAGCAGAGGCTTGAGTCCGAGCTTCTCAATGGCTGGCTCGTCCATGCAGGAGGCGTAGTAATCGCCGATTTTCTGGGTGACGGCCTGACGTGCGCCGTTTGTTTTCGCGGCATCTTCCAGAATCGTCCGCAACTGAGCGCGATTCTCGTCTTCAAGCTTGCCGTACGTGCTCCAACTCGCTTGGTCGGGCGGGATTGGATTCCTTTTGACCCAACTGCCGCAGGAGTAGGCGTAGAAGTCCACGCACGGGTCGACAGTTCTATCCATGGCGGAAACATCCAGAACCGGTTCGGAGGAAGAGTGCTGAGCAAAGGCGGGCAGGGCGGACGAAAACACCGCCAGACTGAGAAGGTACGTTTTCCAGTTCATAGGTTTTTGAAAGCGCGAATTCCACAGCAAAGTCTTGAAAAACTCGGACAGCCTCTTAAGAGGTTGCTGAAAAACCGTGTTGCGTGGCCGCAGCGGCCCTCAGCGGCTAGAGCCGAGGTTAATTTGCGATACTTCCGGCCCGGCTGAATCGGCGCCTCTTCACAACAAAGTCAAAATCGGAGTTCTTCCGCAACCTGTCAGAGTATCGCGTCGCTAAAGACTTATCCAGCGTCGCCGAACCGTCGCTAGTGTGCATGGTCAACCGGTATCCACCGCGGTTCGTTTTGCCGTGGAGCTGGACTGATGGCAGCGAACCAAGGCAGGCCGATCTTGCGCATACATGGCACCAGCTCTTCCATACCTGAACGCGCTTTGGCCCAAGTAGACAGACGTGGGTACGGGGTTTTGGTTAGGGAATCGCAGGGAAAAGTTGCCGAGCGCAGCCCTCTAAGGATGATTTACGCCGCTGAGAAATCCGCCCAGATGACCGGTCATGGATACCAGCGCCACGGCTAGGATCTCCAGCCCCCACCGATATGAGGGACGGCTGTCGCCCGTCCCGGGTCTCAACCTCCAGTGTACCCACCAGACCGCCACGATCAGCATTAGAGAGGCAGCCCCAGAGACCAGATGCAGCAGCAGGATTCCTTTCAACCTTCGCCCGTCCAGTTCCCACTGCCAGGCTAATAAGCCGGTCAGGGCGGCTGGCACGGCCGTCACCAGCGCGCCGCAGAAATTGCAGTACGCAGCCTGCGCGAGGTCTTTCCGGCGACTCCAGGTCGCAAGGAAATCAAGCGCCACGCCGGTGATCAACAGCGCGATCGGAAAGTGAATGATCACCACGTGCTGCGCGTGCTTCGCGAAGATGGCGGTGCGCGGATCCCATGGGCTCATTGTTACTCCTGTTCACAAGACTGCCGGTCGAGACCGGGCGCCCCGGCCTGGCTGGCCGGGCGAGACGCCGGTCTCTCCACCTCTATTGCACAATGACTTTCGCAGTCATCTTCGGATGGATCGAACAAAAATACGTGTATGTACCCGGCTTGGAAAAAGTGAAACTGAATTTCTCGTCGGTGTCGAGGGCGCGGGACTTGAAGGTCGTCCTATCCTCGCTTACGACCGTGTGCGGGATATCGTCATGATTCACCCAAGTCACCTCGGTTCCCGGCGCGATCGTCAAGGTTGCTGGCGCAAAACTGAAATTGTCGATGGTAATCTGCAGGGCGGCTGGACGCTCGCCCGCTGTAGCTTTTCGGGCGAAACCGGCTAAGACGAGACCTAGAATTACCATCGCTGAGGTTAGCAAGACACAAGGGTTTCGTTGCATGGCTTCTTCTCCGTTTCAGATAGGGTAAGATGATCTGCGCGTAAACAGACGCTCATGCGAGCGACGAGTCCGTGACGGCGAGCGCGTGTTGCCCCTGTTTGTAATGAACGTCCGTCACGCCCAGAAGAGTGCGCAACTGTTCCGCCGGCACCTTCATCGGACCCGGTGACGGTGCCGCGCCTGGCTTCGGTTGCGGGAACGCGGTCGAACACGCAGTGTGAAATGTCACGTTGCCCTCGACTTTCTGCATCGTTTGGTGAATATGTCCGTTCAGCACGGTCACGCTGCCAAAGCGCTTCAGATACGCTAGGGCCTGCGCGCTGTCGTCGGTTCCCCAGCCCCACTCCGGATAGACCGTCCAGAGCGGAATGTGCGCAAACACCACCAGAGGCGTATTGCTCTTCAGGTGTTTCACGTCTTTCTCCAGCCATTCCAATTGCTCGGAGCCCAGCGAACCGAGTCCACCTGCTTTCAGATTTGCAACGTTGACCAACCCGACAAAATGGACGCCTTTCTTGTCGAAGCTGTACCATCCGGCGCCCTGCGAGCCCTTGCCAAAACGCTCGCGAAACTGTTGGCCTTCGTCGCCCACGAAGTCGTGTTCTCCGGGAACATAGAAAACCTCGGAAGTGCGCGCCGATTTCAGAATCTGTTCCACATTGTCGAACTCCGCCGGCTTGGCCAGGTGGCTGACGTCGCCGGTATGCAGGATGAATTCCGGAGCGACGGGCAGGGCGTTGATCTTGTCGATCGCTGTTTGGAAAGTGGCAACGACGTCCGGATTGGCGGGTTTGTTGAATCCCATGTGACTGTCGCTGATCTGCACAAACACCAACTCACCCCGTGGAATTTTGACGTTCTTTTCGCCCCCGCGGCCCAAGGCGTATGTGGTCAGCACGCCGCCATTGAGGACGCAAAGTGCGCCCGTGCCCGCCCAGGCCATGCAGCGGAGAAAGCCGCGGCGGTCGATTCCATCGTGATTTTGGTCATAAAGAATCTCATCTTTTGTTGAAGGCATTGCATCCTCCGTCAGGTTCGTTTTGGGTCTGGTGACGATTTTCGATCTCAGCTACTGTCCAAATCGACGAAGCGCCCACCACCCACCGCGTTCCACACCATCACTAACCACCGCGCTCTCCGTTTATTCCCCCCGAAGGAACATTTTCGTGGCGGGAATAAAAACGCTCCCCGTTGGTTTACTCTTGTGTGCGTGTTGGAAGAGCGCTCGTCGGCGTCGTCGTTTGAGCAGTTGGCTCTGCCGCTGTTCGGACGGTTGTACAACTTTGCACACTGGCTCACGCAAAACCGCGAAGAGGCCGAGGATCTAGTGCAGGAAACGTACGCCAAAGCACTCAAAGGATTTTCCTCGTTCGCACCCGGCACGAACTTTAAAGCCTGGATGTTTCGCATCCTGCGCAACACGTTCTTGAATTCGCGTAGTGGGCTCAAAGCGGCCACCGTCCCGCTCGACTTGGCCGACGATGACCCGGCTCTCCCCGCCGAGCGCCAGACTCCGGAAACCATCCTGATCGACCGCGCCAGCCAGCAGATTCTGCAGGGGGCAATCGCCGAACTTCCTATCGCTTATCGGGAAGTTCTGCTGCTATGCGAGGTGGAAGAAATGTCGTACCAGGAGATGGCGACGGCGCTGGCTATTCCGGTTGGAACGGTGATGTCGCGGTTGTCGCGCGCGCGTCGGGCGTTGCGCGAGGCGGTGCAGCAGAAGGTGCGCAGGAGTTCACCATGACCGAAGACAGGACCGAAAAGACGACCCACGAACGGTGGACCGGAAAGCTGGACGCCTACATCGACGGTGAACTCGATTCCAGCCAGATGCAGGAACTGGACCGGCACCTGCGCGAGTGTTCAGGATGCACGGCGGAAGCGCTACGCAGGCTGCAATGGAAGCGCGTGATTCATTCGGCGGGGCAGTGTTATGAGCCGGATCCGGCGGTGCGGGAGCGAATACGCAGAAGCATTTCGCCCGCAAAGCCAGCGTGGTGGCAGTGGCGGCCAGCGTTTGCGGTCACGGCGGCGCTGTTGCTGGTGCTTGCTGGAGCGAGGATCATTCAACTGGAGACTGTCCAGCCGAAAAGGCATCTGGCGCAGGAAAGCTGGATGGCGGGTGAATTGGCCGATTTACACGTCGCCACGCTGGCGAGTGCGAATCCAGTCGATGTCGTGTCCTCCGACCGGCACAGCGTCAAACCCTGGTTCGCCGGAAAGATTCCCTTCAGCTTCAATTTGCCGGAGTTACAAGGGTCGCAGTTTGAGCTGGTTGGAGGAAGAGTCAGTTATCTGGAGCAATCGCCCGGCGCGCAGCTACTCTTTCGAGTGCGCAAGCACCAGATCTCAGTGTTCATTTTTCAGGCGAAGGCGCTGCCCCTCGGTTTGGCGAGCGCCGGGGAGATGGATGCGAGATCCTTCCATTTGGAACGCTGGCAGCGCGACGGCCTGCAATATTTTGCGATTAGTGACGCGGCTCCGGAAGATCTGCACGCGCTGAGCGATCTTCTGGGAAAATGACCTCCGGCAACGCATACTCTGCGTTAGTACGCCCTGCGTTAGTATCCCTATCGAGTTAACGCACCCTGCCTATTACACCCCAGGTACAACTCTACGTTTCGATCCCCACGTGGCACACGCGGCCGACGATGTAGTGGCCGGGCCTCTGGCCGTTTTCCAGGGCTGTCACTTCAATCGGGTAGGCGGGGTTGTGTGGGCGCAGGATCAAGTGGCGGTCCGCAGCTTCAACGTACTTGATGGTGCAAGTTCCATCTCTACGCACGGCGTACATATTACTTTCGCCCTTGCGGTAGGGAGCCAACGAATTATAGTGGCGGTCGAGCAGGAGGGTGGCCCCGGGCATGGTGCGCGGGTACATGCTCATTCCTTCCTGCGCGTCCGCCTTGATGATGACAAAGCGCTCCCATGCGCGACGGTCGCCGTCCACCTCCTCTTTCAGACGCTTCAGGAAGATCTTCTTGAACTTCAGAATCTCCTTGACGTGCATGCTCATAATAAGCGGTTCGAGGGCTGCGATATGCGAGTCGGTGACAACGACGTTGTCGAATTCATCCTCGCTCGGCGGGAGGATCCAGGCGCGCTTGTTGACTTCGGCGGGATCGATGAGATCGAGCACTGAGAGGTGCTGCACGTTGAGAACTTTGTCCATGCCTTCGAGGCTGAGGCCACGCTTGCGGTTGAGGAAGTTGGAGATGTGGGCCTGCTTGAAGCCGGTCTGCCCCGCTAGACGAAGGCCGGTGAGTTCTCCTCTGTCAATGCGCTCCCAAAGGATATTGCGGAGATTTTCTTGAAGCATGCGAAATTTCATGGCCGGAGTATAAGTCGTAACAATAGCTAATAGCTATTGTTAACAGAAGTACAACATCTATAGGACAATAAAGTTCTTGACTTAGCAGATTTTCAACCATACTATGACCTGATAATATTTCTCATACTGCGCTATTTTGAGAAGAAAGGTTGTCAGCCATGATAGAAGTACAGACCCCCGAAAACGAAGAGAGAGTCTTCGGGGAGTTTCGCCGGAAGGTACGCTCGGCGGAACTACTCTCGGCAGCCATGCAGCGGTTGTTGCAGGCCATTCACTTCAGCGGGCGTTTGAGCATCATTGTGCAGAACGGGCAGGTGCTCAAGTCTGGCTACGAGGAGGGTTACTTCCGGCAGCAGGAGCCGGGGGCAACCCTCAGGCTGCAGTAACTGCTTCACTGTTAATTAAATAGCAAGACAGGTCATCGTAAGAGAAACGGGCCCTGGACCGAGAAATCGGTACCAGGGCTTTTTTGTTTGATTTTCATTTCATACAGAGAGGCAATCATGAACTTCATGGGCAGGATGGAAGGCCAGGAAATCCAAGTCGAGCTGAAGTATTGCGAGCGGTGCGGCGGATTGTGGCTGCGTCCGCGGGGGACGGACGGAGTGTATTGCGCCAGTTGCCGGGTGCGATTGGCGGCAATGCCGGACCCTGAGGGAGTGCGGCCCCGCGAGACGCGACGCCGCCGGAAAGCGCGCGTGCAAGGAACGGATCTTCACAGAGAAGAACTTGAGAACAGAGAAGAGCTTCAGAGCCAGGTCCTGATTGAATATCTGCAGGGAGTGGCGACGATGGAGGTGCGAGCATGACCAGTGCACAAACGACGATCCCACAAGTATGGAGTCTGATGGGGCAGCAGGGACTGCCGCCATCGGTGGTGTTTGGCGAAACGGAGATGGACCTGTGGCCCTACCGCAGGCGCACGGTGGCGCTGCTGCGGCGGTATGCCCGGGCCTCGGTTGAGGTGGGGAGGCTGCCGTCGCTGCTGGGGCGGGAGTTCTTCCGGACGCGGGTCACATCGTACACGATGAGGAACTTTGAGGACGTCGTGATCTTTGTGACCGACATGGAGAAGGCGATCGAGAAGCTGACCGCACTCGAGAAGAAGGTAGTGGCCATGAATGTATTGGAGGAATACAGCACGGACGAGGTAGCGCGCCTGCTCGGTTGCACCCCTAGGAACGTCCGGCGGCTCCTACAGGATGCGCTCGACCAGCTCTCTCGGGTCCTGCTCGCGGGTGGTTTGCTGGAGGAATTGCCTTCGGCCGGGAGCGGTCCCAAAACTTGTCAAGAGGGTCAGAACCACAATTTCGATGTAAGTGACTCAAAGGAAGGCGAAAATAAATTCCGAAACTATGTCCGTTTCCTCCCTCTGATTTGATATCCTATATTTAAGAGTGGAAAAAAGTAAGAACTCTGAAGGGCGCGACGCAAATCGCGCCCTTTTTCTATTTATGACGGGCGCATGGCGAAGGCTAAGAAGAGTAGGTCAAGGTCGCAGCCGCTGCTTGAGGAGCTACAGAGAGTGACCGCGGTGCCAAAGAAGCCGGAGGTAGCTTAGAATCAGAATCATTGTAAGACGCAGATTGAAGATTGCGTCGAGAAGGCGAACGGAACGCAGCATGGACATAACGTGGGTCACGGAACGAGTTGCACTGGGCGGTGGGATCTGGAACGCACGGAACATGGAAGAACTGGCGCAAAGCGGTGTGACTCACGTGCTGAACATGCAGATTGAGTTCGATGACCGACCGCTGGCGCAACCGCACGGGATCCGTGTGCTGTGGAATCCGACCGACGACGACTTCTTACCGAAGTCGCCGAAACTGCTGAAGCGCGGCGTTGATTTCGCGTTGGAAGCGCTGGACGACCCGGAGGCGCGGCTGTACGTGCATTGCGCGGCCGGGGTGCACCGGGCTCCGATGATGACGCTGGCGGTATTATGTGCGATGGAGTGGGAAATGGACGCGGCCATGGCGCTGATCGAAACGCGAAGGCCGTCGGCCGACTTCGCGGACGTGTATGTCGAGAGCGTGCGGCGATTTCTGGAGTCGCGTGTTGACCGCGAACCGCGGATTTCAGAATAACCATTCGGAATTGAGTTGGGAGGCAATATGCGAAAGGGGCGCCGCTCGGCAGAGCGGCTTTCTTATTGGCCCGAATTGGGGTCGCGTGTGCTCACGAGGAGAAGACAAGAGATGCCCAGATCGTTCACGGTGAACCCGCGGTGTTTCCCGATGGCGGCGAAGGCTGTGATTTCGATGCTGCCGGTGTTGCTGATCGCGCTAACGTTGTCAACCGCTTCGCAGGCACAGGGGCCAGCACTTACGACAATCAGCGACACCGTGTATCGAGCCGACGGAACCGCCGCATCGGGCACAGTGCTAATCTCCTGGCCGTCGTTCCAGACCGCTGAGGGAGACGCGGTAGCGGCAGGCAACCTGGCTGTGACGATCGGACCAGGGGGCGCGTTTAGCGCACAATTGGTTCCGAACGTGGGCGCGTCTCCGGCGGGAACTTACTATGTCGTCGTCTTTCAGTTGGATGACGGAACCGTTCGAACGGAATATTGGGCAATTCCGGCGACGTCACCGACGACGATTGCCGCGGTGCTGACGACACCAGGCACAGGGCTGGGAAATCTTGCCGTAACGCAGCAGTATGTGAACGGAGCGGTGGCAAACCGGGCGCTCGACACTGCTGTGGTGCACCTGGCGGGGACGGAGACGATCACGGGAACGAAGCAGTTTGCGGTGCCTCCGGCACTTCCCGTGCCGGCCGGCGCCAACGACGCTGCGAACAAGGGTTATGTAGATGCGGCGGTAGCGAACGTAGGGTCGGGAGCGTACGTTTCCAAAGCGGGCGACACCATGACAGGTCCATTGTCCCTGCCTGCGGATCCAGCCGCACCCAACCAGGCCGCAGACCGGCATTATGTGGACGCAGGGCTCGCGGTGAAAGCGGACCTGGTAAATTCCACTATTCCAACCGGGGAATTAGGCGCGGGCATCGCCAATGCAACTACTTGTTTAAACGGTAACTCCACCTGGGGATCGTGTGGTGGTGGTGCACCGGCGGGGATTACTTACGCGACCACGGCGCTGAATTGGACACAGCCCATCGCCAGCCCGTTGACCGGCGGATCGCTGTCAACCGTCACGCTGACACCCTGTCCGGTCGGGGTTGACACGACGAGCGGAGCCGGGTACCAAGTACTCATTTCTGGCGGGGGAAAAAGTGAGGCCGTTAACGTAGTTACCGGAGCTGGTGGATGTACTTCGGGGGCGACGTCGGGAACAATTACGTTTACTCCTTTCTATTCCTATGCAGCTGGATACACGATCGGTTCGGCCTCTTCGGGTATTCAGGAGACCATCAATGCCGCCTGTGGGGCGATGACAACGACTCACCCAAATGGCCAGTGCAACGTAACCATTCCGGCGAACGGTGGTCCGAACAATTTATCGGGGCCGACGTCCGACCATCCACTGAGTAACTATCTCGTGTACGGGACGATTTACTTTCACGCCGGACAATCGGTCCTGAGCGGCTACGGGGTATCGCTCAACTGTTTAGGGCGAGGGCCATGTCTCCAGCTCGGCGACTTGCTGGATGCCAACCACTACGCGGACACGACCGTGAAGGGGATTCACTTCCGGGCCCCCGTGGTGTCCACTGGGGACCCGGCTTATGCGGGCTCCGCGATTACCAGCACAGTGGTCGCTGGTTCGGTGGCCACGATCACTACTGCTTCCCCGCATGGATTTCGTCCTGGTGACATCATTGTGCAGCTCTTCACCGATGACGCTTCGTACTGGGGTGATGCGATTGTAACGACGGTGCCCAGTTCAACCACCTACACCTATGCGCACACGGGCACGATCGCTCCGCAAACGACCCCGGGAGTGACGGCGCTCGCTTATGAAGCTGTGCTAGACAATGCGAACAGCAGCCATTTTATCGACGTGGGCCAAGATGGTCTTTACGGAGAGTCGCGGCATTTTAACAACTTTTTCGACATGTGGGACGACGAGAACGCGGTGATCGACCACTTCAACAATAGCGCCATCTCGCTGAACGGAAACGCGAACTGGAATGGATCGTTTGTGTTCTCGGGCGGGGCGGCTAATGTCGGTCACCAACTCGCGCCGGTCATTACCATCCGCGATTCCAATATCACCGCCAACGATTCCAGCTGTGTCACCGACTACAATTCCAACGGGCTCTACTTCGAGAACACCGTTTGCCAGGCCACCGGGCTTTGGCAAGTGTACGCGTCGAACACCACCGGCAACTATCAAGGGGCTTACCTCAAAGACATCTACACGGAAAGTAGCACGGCGATGAATCCGGGAGCGCCGGCGCGTACTCCATTTCCCGGTCTTGGTATTGCTGGACTGATTGCGGGAAAGTCCACGGGCGCGGCAAGTTTCAGCGTCACAACGGGGGGAAGCACTGGACTTAGCGGAGGGATACCCTCGGGCGGCACAGGCTCAACGCCTTACTCTTACTACATCGTGGCCAACTTCGGCGGCCCGGCCCAAACCTATCCCATGCTCATCTTGAATTGGCTTTCCACGGGAAGCGATTCCATCCCAGTAAACTGGCCGAGGCTGCCGGGTGCGATTAGCTACGATGTGATCCGCACAACCACGCCGGATGCGACTCATCCGGCACCCTACAACAGAGGATGTCCCGGTGGATCGGGTGGCGCTTGCGGTTCTGTGGCAACGGCGATCTCGCAGGCCTCGGCTTGCTCTGGGGGGTTAGTCTGTACCTACACCGATACCGGGTCATCGACAACGGCTGCCTACACCGTTCAACGAGGCAATGCGGCAGTAAACTTGACTTTTTGGCCGGGAACGCTGGTATCGGTAAATCAGACGGTGACGACGGACAGAGAGCTAGCTCCGGTCGTCGCCGTAGGTTTGTCCGATAACCCAATCCAAGTGACGGCACGGTGTTCAGGGGGTGGAGTGGCTTCGCCAGGAGGCTACACGATCTGCCTGGAGAGCACGACAGGGTCCAATCCCAACCAAACAGCAACGCTAATGGCTGACGGAACGGTCGTGGGCGGCGCCCAGTCGTTGTCCAAGGGGCGATTGAATTTTTCCGGTCCTTTCGGCGCCCTCATCTCTTCGCACCATATCATCACATTGCTAGACTCGCAGCCAGCCCTGACGCAAGCGACTACCGGCTACCGTCCGCTTGCCAGCACGAACGACACCTGGATCGGAACGGACCTTGGCACGAGCAAGGCTGTGACGCTTGGACAACTGGCCTTTGGAGCTCCCGTTGCGATCAGCAACTACATCAACAACACCGGGGACGGCACGAATTGGTTGGAACGGCTGACTTCGTCGCTGAAAGAATTCAACGTTAACGCGAAGTTTGACCAGGGCGTTACGCTCGCCGGACTGTCGAATGGATGCCTCAATATTGCGTCCGGGGTGATTGCATCCACCGGAAGTCCTTGCGGATCTGGCGGTACGGGAGGGGCTGTTAACTCGGTATTTGGGCGTTCGGGAACGGTCATAGCGGCCAGCGGCGATTACACTGTATCTCAGGTAACAGGGGCGGCGGCGGATGCTTCGGTGGTTCATAACACGGGCACCGAGACGATTGCCGGGGCGAAGACTTTCACGGGCAATGTTACGGCGAGCGGGAACCTGCTGCTGCCGCAGGGGAACGGATATGTTCCCGCAGCGGGAGGCATTGGGCTAGATACGGCTGCCGGGTTGCCGGTGGTGAACATTGGGGGCACGACACAACAGATCGCGCTTACTAGTTCGAATATCAGCGGGCAGGCGGGAACGGCGCTGGCTTTGGCGGCGGCTCCGACGCAGTGCAGCGGGTCATTTGCTACGGGCATCGCGGCGAATGGGAATGCGAACTGCACGACGGCCAACATGATCGAACTGGCGGAGACATCGCAGCCCTCGGATCCGCCTACCTATGGTGTTTTCTGGTTTGATTCCGCGACCCATACGCCGCACGCTATCGACAACAATCATGTTATCCAAATGGGGTTGACTAATTTGTTCAACTCGGACCCGGGCGGGGATCCGACGGATAATTTAGAGGAGCTCAATGGAAGCACGCCGCAGAACCTGCGAGTGTATTCCAACTACGTGAATAACACGGCGTGGACGCGGATGTCGCTGGGCTCGGAAACGGCCGGCGGGACGACTTACAACGTCGTGCGCAGCGAAGACGCGACGAGCGGGAATGCGCTCAGTTTGGGTATGCACATTGGCTCAAGCATCAAGTGGTTTTTCTCTTCCGATGGAACGTTCAAGCCAAATTCGACCCCGGACGGCAGTTACGACATTGGGACGGACACTGGGCAGGCGATGCGAAGTGTCTTCGTCAAGACCTCGTTCAATATGTACAGCACGGGCCGTCAGGACTTTGAGTTTCCGAACGACGGCACGAACGGCACGACACTGAATTATCTGGCCGTCTATAACAGCAGCGCGAGCGGCGTGCAGACGGCCTCCACGGCAAGTACGGATGGTGTGGTCGGGATCGTCAGTGGGGGCGCGGGGACGTCGAATAAGGCGGTGCTCACATGGGCCGGACTTGCATCGTGCAACTTCGATGCCGTCAACCCGATCGCCGGAGACTATGTAATCGCCAGCACCACGCAGTCGGGAAAGTGCCACGACAGCGGCTCAACGACTCGCCCGAGTGGGGTGCAGGTGATCGGAAAGATTGAGAGTGGCGGGGTGCGGGTGAGCCTGGCGCCTCCAAGCGGCGGGGGTGGTGGCGGAGCGGTTGCGTCGGTGTTCGGGCGGACGGGCCCGGTGACGGCGACAACTGGAGATTATTCGGTGTCGCAAGTGACGGGGGCGGCGGCGGATGCGACGGTGGTGCATCTGGCTGGGGCGGAGACGATTAGCGGGGCGAAGACATTTTCGAGCGACGTGACGCTCAGCGGAAATCTGAACGTGGCGGGAAATATCAACCAGACAGGCAGCGGGCCCACGCAGTGGTCGGGGAAGAAATGGACGGGGACGACGGTGACAGTGCCGAGCGGGATGGACTTTTCGCTGGGGATCGGGTTGGACAACTCGTTCAAGTGCCAGTTGACGAGCGGAGCGTCGTGTATGCCTACGGACGCAGTGCCGAGCGTATTCGGTCGCACGGGCGCGGTAGTGGCCGGCGGCGGCGACTATTCGGTTGGGCAGGTTACGGGGGCAGCGCCGCTAGCGTCACCTATGTTTACGGGCACGCCTTCTGCGCCAACGGCGAACCCTGGGGATAACTCGACTAAGCTGGCGACAACGGCATTCGTGCAGAGCGCGCTGCCGACGAATTCGACGACGATTCCATGGCTTACCTTTTCGCATGGTGGCAGCAACATCAACTTTTCGACCGCGACCAACAAGGCGATTTTTACCGGGGTGGTTCTAGATTTCGCGAAGACGACGAGTCAAGTCAGTTACAACGTGTCAACAGCTGACAACACATCGAACACGTACGACCTAGGCATCTACTCTGGCACTGCGGGTGGGACATGTACGCAGCAAGCACACATTGGCCAGACTGCGGGGACCACATTCGCGGCGTCGACAGGATGGAAGACAACGAACTGGCTAGGCGGTTCCGTCACCCTGCAGCCCGGACGCTATTACCTGGCTTATACGACAAGTTGCACCACGAGTTGCGCGACACTGATAGGCGACACCGGCGGGTTCACCTTCGCGGGGAGTTCCGGTGGGGCTAATTCGAACGTGAGTGTCACTACTGGAGGAACCTTGCCGGCTACAGCAACTTGTCCGTCCGACAGCTACGCTACTACCAGCGCGCCTAACTGGGCAATCAACTAAGGTGACCATGATCAAACGAGTGTTGTTGCTTCTATTTCTAGGAGCGCCGCTGGCGTGTGCCTCGGACTATTACGTGGATTGTAATTATGGGTCGAACGGAAATCCGGGCACCAGTCCGCAACGGGCGTGGCGGACGCTGTTGCAGGTTGGGATCTCCAGCTTTCAGGCGGGTGACACGATTAACCTGAAACGGGACTGTACCTGGAACGAAGCGCTAACTCCGCCCTCGAGTGGGAGTAGTGGTTCGCTGATCAAGATCGACAGTTATGGAAATGGTCAACCGCCGCACCTGACCGGCTATTTACCAATCGCAGCGCAGTGGTGGAGCCGGGTGGGAGCCACTAACGTCTGGTCGGCGGTGCTGTATTCGGCCACAAGTGGACTGGCAAATGTCGTGCAGTGTGGTATTCGGGGCTTCTATTGTCTTACGCAGCCGCCATCTCAGTTGCAGTATGTACGGTTTGGGACGGTTTGGGGGATAGCGCAGGCCAGCCAGACGGCGCTTAGCCAGGATCGGGATTTCTGGTACGACGCGACGAATTTCATTTTGTATGTGTACAGCGCAAGCGGCAATCCGGCGACACATTACTCCACGGTTGCGCCCATGGCGCTGAGCGGGAAGAGCGTGCTGACTGTGACCAATGCTTCGTGGCTGGAAATTCAGCACTTGAAAATCGACTGGTTCGACGGCTACGGAGTACAGGTGCAAGGAGCGAGCGATCATCTTTGGCTAGCGAACCTAGCGGCGAACAGCGAAGTGGAAAACGGCGCGGTGCCGCTGGGCTTTTACGTGCATCCGGACGGTGTGCCGGTAGACATCCATCTTTACAACACGGATGCAAACATGAACTATGCCGGTTACCACTTTGATGGGTGCGATAGCGGCGGGTGCGCATTTGAAATCAGAAACTGCCGCGCCTATGCGAATCGCGCGTACGGGATCGTGGATAACGTACATGGGGCGGTGAGTTACGACTACTGCCAACCGGGACGGATGAAGCTGGCGGAAGACCGACTGGTCGCGCTGGAGAAAAACGATCTCCGTCGAACGGTTTATGACCGGATCGTAATTGCCGGAATCACGTTCGCGATCACGGTCGCGATCAGCACGATCGTCGCGTGGCGCTCCTACATGGGCCTGAAGTAGAGCGGAGCGCGAAACTGCGCTCCGCTGGGCGGACGAGGGCGTCCGCCCCTACGTAAGTCTAGCCGACTTCTTCACTCCAGTTTTCAAGGGTCTTCTTTACGACAGCCATGAACTGGTCGGCGGTGGCGCCGTCGATGATGCGATGGTCGTAGCCCAGCGTCAGGTGAACGACGGAACGGATGGCGATGGAATCAGTGCCGTCTTTGTCGGTGATGACCATCGGTTGTTTGGTGATGCCGCCGACGCCCATGATGGCCACGTTCGGCTGGTTGATGATGGGCAAGCCGAAGACGGCGCCAAACTGGCCGGGGTTGGTGATGGTGAAGGTTGAACCTTCGACATCCGCCGGCATCAGCTTCTTCGAACGAGCGCGCTCGCCGAGGTCGGTGATGCCGCGCTGCAATCCGAGAAAATTGAGTTCATCGGCGTTCTTGAGAACGGGAACGATGAGTCCCCAATCGAGCGCGACGGCGATGCCGGCGTTGACGTGCTTGTGGTAGCGGACGTTGTCGCCTTCGAGCGAGCAGTTGACGATCGGATACTGCTGCAGGGCGATGATGGTAGCGCGCACAAAGAAAGGCATGAAGGTGAGGCGCGCTCCGGTCCGCTGCTCGAATCCGTTCTTGAGCCTGTTGCGCAGGTTGACGATGCGGGTCATATCCACTTCGAACATGCAGTGAACATGAGCGCTGGTGCGGCGCGATTCGATCATGCGCTGCGCGATGATCTTGCGCATTTGGGACATAGGCACCAGGTCGCCCGGAATGACAGCCGGCGCGGGGGCCGAGGCTTGGCGGGGAGCAGGGGCCGCAACTGGGGCGGCGACACGGTGCTCGACGAAATCGAGGACGTCCTGTTTGGTAACACGGCCGCCGGTGCCGGTACCACTCACTCTGGCGAGATCCACATTGTGCTCGCGGGCGAGCTTGCGGACGAGCGGGGAAGAGCGAACGTCGGAGTCTTCTTCGTCCTCGCGAAAGGTGGCGGCAGAGGCGGGCGGCGGAGCCAGAGCTTCCTTTTTTGCCGATGCCGGAGCGGCGGGAGCCGGCGCAGCGGCCTTGGCCGGGGCGGAAGCGCCATTGCCGTCGCCAATCACACCGACGACGGTATTGACCTGAACGGTATTGCCTTCGGAAACCTTAATTTCCTGAAGGGTTCCGCTGGCTGGTGCGGGGATTTCGGCGTCGACCTTGTCAGTGGAAATCTCGAACAGAGGTTCATCGCGCTGAACTTTGTCGCCGGGCTTTTTCAGCCACTTGGTGATGGTTCCTTCGAAAATTGACTCGCCCATCTGGGGCATAACTACGTCAGTCGGCATAATTCCCTTTCCATGAAGCCCTGCACAAATGGCGGGGGAGAGCAAACAACAATTATAGCGAAGCCGGGAGTGACGGCGGGCTTCGGAGCGCGTGGGGTTGCGCGGTCCATAGCGTGGTGCAAAAGCGTTGCCATGGTCTAACGAGGGGCGTATTGCCTGCGGAGCGAAGAGCGATGAAGGAGTTTTTGGCGGTTGTTCTTGAGGTGACCATGAACGTCATGGCAAAGATTACTTTTCCCTATAAGCGCACGGCTCGACACGGCGTTGCATTCCCTATTTGTGCAGCGATAGGGCTCGCAGCCGTGACTTTTCTGAATTGTGTTGCGCAGGGGCAAGTGGTGGTGTCGGGTTCTGCTGTGCTTTCGGGCAACGTCCAGTTGAGTTCCAGTTCTGGCGGCGCTCCGCTCACCTATTCCGCCCGGACGGATGGTTGCGTGAATCCCACGGCAACACCCGCTAGTTGCATTGCTGGCACGGCGACCGGGCAGGCGGGCGCTACTCTGTTATTCCAGGAGGGCCTAAGCGATCCTATCCCGACCGGTTTCGCTGCGACGACAATTTCCTCCGGCTCGTGTCCTTCTGGGCTGACGCCGAGTGCGTATCCCGCCTACTGTCCGGCACCGATGAATTCAACGGCTACTGACCCGGACTTCGGCTCCTATCTCGTGATGGCGAGTGATGACTGGACGCAGTTGGGCGGCCTAACGTCATGGACGGCTGGGTCTGACGGCGGCCACGATTCATTCACGCCGGATGAGAGTCTAGTGCTACTGGTTGGATCGAATGGAAACACCACGCTGATCAATGTCAATCCCGCGTCGATCCACGCCAAGACCTGTGCCAGTTCGCCGTGCGTCAGCCCGACAGGAATTTTTGAAGCTGGTAGCGGAGGCGGAAGCACGACTAGCTTTGCGCATAATGCCATTGTTACCGCCAGTCGCAATCCATCTGAACCCAAGACGCTCTATGAGCAGGTTGGCAACCAAGTCAACCGGCTGGTCGTGGCCAGTTCGATCGGCAGTCCCGGCACGGGCACGTTGGCCCGCACAACCTACGTCGATTTCACTTCCGATACGCCCGTCGCGTGCTCTGTGATCCCGCCGATCACGGTTGGGGCGAACACGAGCAACTACCAGGCCAACTGGTACAGCAGCGTGCAGATGGCGAATGACGGCTCAGTCGGCTATGGCACGGCTGGCGGCTACGACTGGCTGCCTTCGTGGACGCCTGCGGATGTGGTCGGGAATACGATCTTTATCTATCCACTGTCGAACAATGGTAGTCACCACGGATTCCAAGCAACGGCGATCACGGGACCGACCGGGGCGACCGAGCCAAACTGGGCATCAAGCTGTTATACGACGGGATGCACCGAAGGCGGGGTGACGTGGGCCGACATCGGTGGCCTCAACAGCCAAGGTCCTGGATTCGATGTGTTCGGGTATCGCCCCGGATTCGGATGCTTCAAGGTCAACACCCGGCTGGCAAAGATTTACGGGGGCACCGGGCACTCGTCACTGACTGGTCCGCTGAAGACGCTCGACCCGGTAGCCTGCACACGAGTGCTTGGAGTTCCTTGCTCCGGGACGCCCGTTACCCTGCCCGACACCTTCACGCTGCACGCCGTCGGGCAGATGATGAATGGTGGCATCCTCAGCATGGACCCGACCGGCTCGGAAGCGCTGAACGCTCCGGGCAACTGGAATTCAGGTACGCTCACCTGTCAGCCAAGCGGCGCAAGTGATGTGTGGGCTGGGGCGTGGAACTCCGGCACAACCTACACAAACAAGCAGACGGTCAGCTACACGGACGGAACCAGCGCTTACTACGTTGCTACATCTGCCGGCTCGAACCTGAGCCAGCCTCCGCGCACAGGCGGGGTAGTCAATTCGACATTCTGGACACAGCAGGAAGCCTATTGCGCCCACTACTATCTGCAGGCGAGCACGAATCTGGTCGCGCCCACGACGGACTGGGCCGACGCGGCGGGACACACGGCAGCCGGGTATCTCTATCGCTACTATGCCGCCAAGTACGCATCTGCACGCTACGATACACCTAGTGCCCAGTTAAGCCCGCCCAATGGCGCGATCACACTAAATCCCGGTACGAAGCTGCTTACCACGGCGCTGCCCACCGACAATCATGGTAGCTATCGCAACGCGGGCGCTGGCGACTTGCAGCCTGTTCTTGGGTTCACCTTCGACGCTCCGGCATGGGTCACAAACTATACTGCCGCCTGCTATACGGAAATCTGTGGCTTTGCGAATGTCGCGACGGGGGCGAAAGCTGCGACCTACCGCTTCGCCCATAACTACGCGAGCGGCAACAACCAATTGTTTTCGGTTCAATCCGCAATCGGCGTCGTTTCCCCGCTCGGAGACCTTGCTATTTGGGGCACGGACATGGTTGGCACGCGGGGCTCGACGGCGACAGCAGCCACTGCTTGCAACAACGTCCGCGGTCAGTTTGCTCCGGTAGCGGGCATGACTCTCAACGTCAACGACACTCTTTATCCTGCCAGTGGGAACGCAGGCAATCATATCTACAAGGCCACGGTCGGCGGCCTGACTAGCGGATCGGCCCCGACTGGCGGTTGGTGCCAAACAACCGGTTGTATTGCGACGTGGGGCGCAGCCACGGTGCAAGAGATTGGCGTCAACGACTGCCGCGGCGACATGGTTATTGTTGATTTGACCTCCGCTCACCCTGCGGCTGCCACGCCATCATTAGCTAATTTGCTTGATCCGACGCGAGCGACTGACTGGACTACGGCGGGTTTCGAGATTCCAAACTACATGGCTACTTGCTCCGGCTCCCCGCCGACCCTGCTCGCCGGATCAGGGAACGCTGCCGCCAACAGCACCGCGATCCAGAATGCGCTGGCTTCCTGTGACTCTACTCATAATGTCGTCAACCTGCCGAGCGGCACTTATTACGTGGCCGGGATCAAGTATCCTGCCGGGGGCAGCAACCGGGTGCTGCGCGGCGTAGGGTCCAGCACCACGTATCTGAATATGACGGCGGGAGCGTCGGGCTGCGGCTACTTGTCGAGCATCTGTATGCAAGCCACTCCGTTTGCACAGGGCAGCAACGTGAACGCCCCGAGCGGCACACAGCAGTGCATGTGGACGGGCACGAATGGAGTCGCTGGTACATACACTCAGGGGGCGACCTCGATCATCCTGAACAGTTGCGGTGGAACGCCATTGACCGGCGTCTTCGTCCTTGATCAGCAGAACGACCTTTCCGACACTGGTGGACAGTATGTGTGCGACAGCTATACCGGATTTACCTGCACTTATAAAAGTCCGGGGAACGCCGATGGGCGGCTGTTCGGAAGCCCATTGCTGAGCTATAGCGAGCAGGTGGTCACTTATGGAACGGTCCAGAGCGGAAGCGGGACAGGGCCGTATACAGTAACGATCACCCCCCCCGTCTATTTCAACAACTACCGTTCCGGCCAGTCTCCGGGCGCGTATTGGGGAGGCACGGTCAGCAATCTCGGTATCGAAAACCTGACCGTGGACGAAAGCACGATGCCCGCTGGCAATAACAACGGCATTTTGCTGATGCAATGCTATCACTGCTGGATTACGGGCGTGCGCTCGATCAAGGGGCAAAGGAATCACATCGACCTCTTTCAAACCAGTGGCGCGGTCATACGAAACAACTACTTCTTTCAGTCGCAAACCAGCGGATCGCAGAGTTATGGGATTGAGATTGCCGAATCTTCCGCTGGCTTGATCGAGAACAACATCTTCCAGCAAGTTGTAGGACCGACCGTGCCCGACGCTATGTCCGGCTTCGTGATCGCCTACAACATGAGCATCGCGGGAACGGGAACCAACCAACTTCAGGACGTTTACGACTCGCACAACGCCGGGGGCGGGTTCAATCTCTTCGAGGGCAACCAGATTCTCGGCTTTTTCAACGACACGAGCACTTGGGGCTCGGCGGGCCTGTCCACTCTTTTCCGCAACCGCATCGTCGGATGGGAGCCTGGATATACGGTGCAGACGAACGCCTTCAATATCTACTCGTTTGCCCGCGGATACAATCTGGTCGGGAACGTGCTCGGGCAGCCCGGTTACCATACTGTCTATGAAGCATATCCTCCCAACTCCTACACCTCGACGCAATGTAACCAGGCTTTGTTCTACTTGGGCTTTTCGGGGGGAGGGTGCGCCTCGGTGAACAGTGTGCCTAATGACACCCTAGTACGCTCGACGCTGATGCGTTGGGGAAACTACGACACAGTAAACGCCGCAGTTCAGTGGAATGCAACCGAAGCGTCTCCGGCGTCGGCAACCTACATCAACGCCAATTTCTCTTCCAGTTATTTTAGCGGATTGTCGCATACTCTCCCAGCTTCGTTCTATCTTTCCGCGAAACCTAGTTGGTGGGGCACAATGCCGTACCCCGCAATCGGGCCAGATGTGAGTAGCGGCACCGGGCCAGGAGGATTTTCCTACAACATTCCTGCGGCAAACTGCTACTACAGCGTGATGAGTGGGCCTGCGGACGGAAGTGGCGGAGCCTTGAGTTTCGATGTGGCAACTTGCTATCCATGACGCGATAAGTAAGGCGGAGACACGGCGCTTGCACGGCAAGCACCGCAAGAAGAAACATGGTCGGCTGACAGTCAAAGGCCGGGATTACTTACCGCAGATATGGTGATTAGGGATATGCTAACAGCGCACTAACCCCCTGCGGGGTGATGGAGTTAGCATTACAGTTCACATGCAGGCCCCGCTGGAACAACCGAATAATACCATGAAACTCTCAGAGCATTTCACCTTAGATGACTTTCTCTTATCCGAAGTGGCAGCGCGGTGCGGCCTCGATAACACTCCGACCTTGGTCGTCATTACACACTTGAGCCTGGTGGCGGCGGTCATGGAAAGAATCAGAACGCTGCTTGATGACAAGCCCATCTTCGTACACAGCGGTTACCGCTCGGCAGAGGTCAACCGGGCGGTGGGCGGAGCGGGGACGAGCGCGCATTGCCATGGCTTGGCGTGCGACTTCGTTTGTCCCGGGTTCGGGACGCCCGCGGAAATCGCACTAGTCATCCTAAAGTCCGACATCGACTACGACCAACTTATCCTCGAGTATGGATGGGTTCATATTGGCCTTGCGCAAAAGGGATTCTTATCCCGCAGGGAGGCCCTGACGAAGCGTTCACAACGGGCGGAATACGAGTTCGGTATCAAGGCTTGACCGGTTTCACATCATTCTCAATCACACAACTGTACCGCCGTCACAAGGAGACACTGTCTTGAAGAAATACGCTGCTTATCTGCCTACCGCAATGCTTCTGCTTACCGCTCTCGCGAATGCCGCCACGCCGGCGATTGCCGTCTTCTGGATGAAACACGCCACGGCGGCGGCGATCTTCGCGCCGTTGGCTGTCATTGTGGCGCATTGGCTGCCTTCGCCGAATGCCGCGGCTAACTCGAAGTAGATCAACGTTCCACAATATTAGAGCGTGTCTAACAAACGTCTTTCCGCTCGGACGGCATGTTCCTTAAGGGGCTAGAGCCCGCATATTTCCGGGCCAAATGGCACAACTGAGGCACTGCCCTACCAATCACCGGTTTATGAAACACGATCCATGGAGAAAATGTTATGAAGAAAGTTCTGGTTGTTGTTGTGTCTCTTGCCATGTTCTCGACCGCGTGCTCGACCGCCTGGGTTTCGACCCTCGATTCCATTCTGGCCGCGGCTGCGCCGGCGCTAATCAATATTCTGCAGATTGTCGCCGTGGCCAACGGCAAACCGATGAATAGCAATCTGGCGGCTAAGATCAATGCCGACGCGGCGGCTATCAAGGCTCTGGCCGCCGACTTCGCCAAGGATTCGTCGGGATCCGCACCCGGCGTTTGCCAGCAATTGCAAGCAGTTGTCAGCGCTTACCAGACTGATCAGGCGCTCGTGCTTCAGGTTGCGCAGGTAAGCGATTCAAACGCTCAGGCGAAGATCACACTGCTCGCGAATCTCGTAGCCGGCACGGTTCAGGCGATTGCCGCGGTGATTCCGTCGTGCCAAGCCAATGCGCAGGCATCGTTCAAGGCGCTTCCGCCCTACAGCGTCTCCAACTTTTCGGATCATTACAACAGCATCCTGGTTGCACCGACCGGCAACGCGGCTGTGGATGCGGTGACCCCAACACTGAAGATTCATCGGCACTCGAAACTCGTGCGGGCGTTGACTTTCGGCCAACTGCAGTGATCGCCGATCAGTCGACCCGACGCAAGTTTGGCGCGCTTCGCGACGTTCATGATGTGCGGGATCGAATGTACCGGGCATCGCCGCGAGCCGAGCCGGTCCCGCAGCATGTGGATCTGCGAAAGTGGGGTGGGCCGATTAAAGATCAGGGCGAGGAAGGCAGTTGCACCGGACATGCCTTCTCCTCGGCACGCGAGTGGATCGCACGGAAGTATGAAAAAACCTCGCCGATCCTAAGCCCGCAGTGCCTGTACGCTGACGAGTTGATCGCCAGCGGTGATTTCCCGAAAGATGACGGCGCGATGCCGCGCACGGGCTGCCAAGTGCTCACTTCACTCGGTTGCTGTGAAGCGGCGCTGTATCCCTACGTTGCAGGTAAGATCACAGTACCTACTCCCGCACAGGCCGCGAATGCTTTGAAGTACAAGACGGGCGCTTACCACCGCATCGGATCTTTATCGGACTTTCTCCGGTGCTTGGCCGACCCAACGCCTTGGCCGGTTCTCGTCGGATTCGTAGTCTACGAATCATTCATGCTGCAGCAGGTCGCGGACACCGGCATTATGCCGATTCCGAAACCGGGCGAACAACAAGCGGGTGGTCACGAAGTGCTCTGTCTGGGCTACGACTTACCAAAACAGTGGGCACTTATGCAGAACAGCTGGGGCGATGATTGGGGGCAGCGGAGCTACTTCTGGATGCCGCTGGGAGTGGTCAAAGCGTCGGCCAGCGATCTGTGGATGGTACACACTGGCGGACCGTGGAAATAAAATGATCATGTAACGCCATGCAGGGCGCCGACGTTCACGCATGATTTGTTCATTGTCCTCGTGCTTATTGGTCTCGAATCCTTTGGTGATCTCTAGCATCTCAAGAACTGATAGAGGCCACCTTAGGCAGGGACGATGACACAAACGCAGGATGTCGCCGCACACTCAACCAAAATCTCCAGTGATGCGCTAGACCAGCTATTCCGCAAGGCCCGCACACATTCGGCGTGGCTTCCTACACGCGTTTCTTTAGAGACGCTGCGCGAGGTTTACCAGCTGGGGCGACTGGGTCCGACCAGCGCGAATTCGACGCCAGCCCGTTTTGTATTTCTCGAAAGCGCAGCCGCCAAGGCGCGCCTTCTGCCTGCTCTCGCTCCGGGCAATGTCGAAAAAACGAAGGCAGCGCCGGTCACCGTCATTGTCGCCTACGACACCGAATTCTACGAAAAACTGCCCCGGCTATTTCCTCACGCCGACATGCGTTCTTATTTTGTGGGGAACCAGCCGCTGATCGATGAGACGGGCTTTCGCAATGGCTCGCTGCAGGGGGGCTACTTCATACTCGCGGCGCGGGCCCTGGGACTTGATTGCGGCCCGATGTCGGGCTTTGACCAGGCGAAAGTGAACGCGGAATTCTTTCCCGACGGCAAATGGAAGGCCAACTTCCTGTGCAATCTCGGGTACGGGGATCACAGCAAGTTATTTCCGCGCAGCCCGCGCCTTGAGTTTGACGAGGCGTGCCGAGTGTTGTGACGAGGCGCGTTGTCGGGGGGAGCCGCGGCGAGCCGCGGCTCTACACTCCTGACTTTTTCTCGATCTTCTTGGCGACTTTGGCCCAGGTATCTTTCAGGGCCACGGTGCGATTGAACACGAGATGTCCTGGCCTTGTATCTGGGTCCACACAAAAATAGCCAAGGCGTTCGAACTGATAGCGGGCTTCGATGGGCGCGCTTGCCAGCGATGGCTCTAGTTTGGCCTGCGCGATCACTTCCAGCGAATTTGGATTCAGGTTCGCGGTGAACTCCTGCCCTTCTTCGACCTGATTCGCGTCTTCCTTGGTGAAGAGCTTGTCGTAGATACGCACTTCGGCGTCGAGGGCATGCGCCGCCGAGACCCAGTGGATGGTTGACTTCACCTTGCGTCCATCTGGAGCATTGCCGCCGCGCGTGGCCGGATCATATGTGCAGTGCACCTCAACCACTTCTCCCCTGTCGTTCTTCACCACCGACCGAGCTGTAATGAAATAACCATACCGCAGCCGCACCTCGCGCCCGGGCGAAAGGCGGTAATACTGCTTGGGCGGACTTTCGCGGAAATCGTCCTGTTCGATGTAGAGCACTTTGGAAAATGGCACTTTGCGCTTCCCCGCACTTTCGTCCTCGGGATTATTGACCGCTTCGACTTCCTCCACCTGACCTTCCAGGTAGTTTTCGATCACGACTTTCAATGGGCGCAGCACGGCCATAACGCGTGGCGCGCCCTGGTTCAGGTCTTCGCGGACGAAGTGTTCGAGCATGGCAAGTTCCAGCGTGCCATTGGTCTTCGAGACCCCGATGGCCGCACAGAAATTGCGGATCGCTTCCGGCGTATAGCCGCGTCGCCGAATGCCAGACAGCGTGGGCATGCGCGGATCATCCCAGCCGGAGACGCGTTTTTCCTGCACCAGAGTGAGCAGCTTACGTTTGCTGAGCAGCGTGTAGGTAAGGCTTAGCCGGTCGAACTCCATTTGCTGCGACGGGAAAATGCCGAGTTGCTGGATGAACCAGTTATAAAGCGGGCGATGATCTTCAAACTCGAGCGTGCAGATGGAGTGAGTCACGTGCTCGATGGAATCGGACTGCCCATGCGCGTAGTCGTACATGGGATAGATACACCACTTATCGCCGGTGCGGTGATGCTCGGCGTGCAGGATGCGGTACATGACTGGGTCGCGCATGTTCAGGTTGGGCGATGCCATGTCGATCTTGGCGCGGAGCACGCGCGATCCGTCAGGGAATTCGCCTTTGCGCATACGCTCAAAAAGGTCAAGACTCTCCGCCGCACTGCGGTTGCGATGCGGACTGTCTTTGCCGGGCTCGGTGAGCGTGCCACGATGCTGGCGAATTTCCTCCGCGCTTAGATCGTCCACATACGCTTTGCCTTCGTTGATAAGCTTGATCGCCCACTCGTAGAGCTGATCGAAGTAGTCAGAAGCATAGTAAAGACCGTCCCAATCGAAGCCCAGCCAGCGGACGTCCTTCATGATGGAGTCCACGTACTCCTGCTCTTCCTTTTCCGGGTTGGTGTCGTCGAAGCGCAGGTTGGTCTTGCCGCCGAACTCGTCGGCTAATCCAAAGTTGAGACAAATGGATTTGGCATGGCCGATATGCAGGTAACCGTTGGGTTCGGGAGGAAAGCGGGTCTGCACCTGACCGTCGTATTTCTTGGTCTCCAGATCCTTGATGACTTGGTCGCGGATGAAGTTCGAGGGGCGCGACTCGGACGGCGAGTTCGCGCCACCTTCGATCGATGCAGATGAAGTTGGTTTCGCGGCGCTCATGCTCTTTGTATTTTATATGGGAGGGTGGATTCGCGGCTCTATGCCAGTGGAAGGAAGGGCGTCTCGTGGGTCCAGCCGGGCGGGGACGCCCGGCGCTCCACCAGCATCGTGATAATCTGCGTTGAGATGGCAAAATGCGTTCAATGCGGTCGTCAGCTTCCGGCCCTCACCTTCGGCAGGAAGGTTTGCCAGTGGTGCGTGCAGCATGAGGCTGCGCAGCGTGGCGAGGATTCCCCCATTCAGCGGGTTGAGCCCGCGCCCTGGCTGCGGCGGCACTCCAGTTCAATGGCGGTCACTCAGGCCATTTTCGGAATCAACCTTGCGGTGTTTATCGCCATGATGTTGGCGGGCGTTTCGATGCTCGACAATCCGGCGGGCCAAGATCTTGTGCGCTGGGGAGCTAATTTCGGGCCGCTTACGGTCAGTGGACAGTGGTGGCGGCTGCTGACTTGTGTGTTCATTCACGGCGGCCTGCTGCACATCGGGTTCAACATGTGGTGCCTGTGGGACCTCGGCAGGCTGGCGGAATCGGTCTACGGTCACTGGACATTTGCCGTGGTGTACCTGATCACCGGACTAGCCGCGAGCCTCGCGAGCCTGATTTGGAATCCCGTCATCCTCAGCGTCGGCGCTTCCGGAGCGATCTTTGGGATTGCGGGAGCTCTGATCGCGTCGTTTTATCTGGGCGAGTTTTCGCTGCCCCGCGCCGCGATGACCGGAATGCTGCGCAGCGTGGTCGTGTTTGTCGGATACAACCTCTTCTTTGGGGCGGTGATCGCTCGTACCGACAACGCCGCGCACGTCGGCGGCCTGCTTATGGGGTTGCTTCTCGGCGCACTGATCGCGAAGGTCGCTCCCGCGCACGACGACTTTTTGCGCCGGATCGCAGTGCTGCTCGTCGGGGTTCTGCTCGTTGTGGGCGGCGTAAAGTGGCTGCAGCACTCCCGCGCTTATCTGCTTCATGGACAGAACGGAGTCGTACTTCTCGGCCAGGGAAAGACGGACGAAGGGATTGCGGAGCTGGAGAGATCTGTAAGCCTGCGGCCCAACTTTGCCGCTGCCCACGCTGCGTTGGCGCGTGCTTATGTCGAGAAACATAACTTCGAAAATGCGGCGGCGGAAATGCAGCGCGTGATCGTGCTGAATCCACAGAGCGAAAACGCGTACTACAGGCTCGGGATGATTTATCTCGAGCAGAAACTTCCATCAAAGGCGCAAGACATTTTTGCCCAACAGCTAAGAATCAACCCCAGCAGCGCCGATGGACATGCCGGACTGGCAGCCGCTTTGTCGGATCAGCATCGGGATCTCGAAGCGCTCGAAGAGTACAAACGAGTGGCCGCGCTCGACTCCGGCTATCCGGGCGTGTACTACAACATGGGCGTCATCCAGGCTCGGCTGAAGCTCTACGACGATGCCATCACATCGCTGCTGAAGCAGCGGCAAACCGCTGATGATGCCGAAAGTGAAAACCTGCTGGCCGCTGTCTACGAAGCCAAGGGAATGAAGAGTGAGGCCGAGGGCGCCCGGCAGAAAGCGAAGCAGTTTCAGGCTTCTCACTAACCAAAACTGCGCGCGCGGTACTACTACAGCTTCTCGACCGCCTGCCCGATCCGCTTCAGGGTTGTTTCCCGCCCCAAAACTTCCAGAGTCTCAAACAACGGCGGGGCGTTCTTGCGTCCGCAAACGGCTACGCGAATCGGCTGAAACATTTGGCCGGCTTTTACGCCTAACTCGTGAGCGGCCGCGCGGAGGGCTTGGTCCAACGGGTCGTGCTTGAATTCCGTTCGCGCCAGGACTTCTCGCGCCCGGGTCAAAACTTTGAGCGCCATGGCGGTGTCCCCCTTTTGCGGGATGAGTTCGGCTGGGTCGTAGGGAGGCAACTGGTCCACGAAAAAGAAGTCGGCGGCGGTGAGGACGTCGCACAGGAGCTTGATGCGCTCGCGGATGAGCGGGGCGACGGCGTGCATTCTTTCCGATGCGATAAGGAATCCAGCGGCATGGACGATGGGAAGCAGCCGGGCGCTGAGGTCGTCAATGGAAAGCTCGCGGATGTGCTCGGCGTTAAGCCAGAGGGCCTTGGGGTCGAAGGTTTCCTCTGCTGTCGCGGCGGGCTCCTTGAAATTCACCACCGCGTTGGCGCGATTGATGCCTTCGAGCGAGAAGGCCTCGGTGAGCTCCTGACGGGTCATCTTGTCCCGATCGTCTTTTGGCGACCAGCCGAGCAGGCATAGGAAATTGATGAAGGCCTCAGGGAGGAAGCCGGCATCGCGGTAAGTTGTGACGCTCACCACCGGACCGTGCCGGCGCTTGGAGAGCTTTGAGCCGTCGGGGGCGACCAGCAACGGAAGATGCGCGAATTGCGGCGGCTTGGCGCCCGCGCCTTCGAAAATCAGCACGTGCTTGTAGGTGTTCGAAAGATGGTCTTGGCCGCGAATGACGTGGCTGATCTTCAGATCCAGGTCATCGGCACAAGAGGCGAGGTGGTAGGTGGGCATGCCGTCGGAGCGGAGAAGCGCGAAGTCTTCGATGTCATCGGCGGATTTGATTTGCTCGCCGTAGACAGCGTCGGTGAATCGAACCTCTTCTCCCAAACCGCGGGGGACGCGGAAACGAAGGGCGAAAGGTTCTCCGGCAGCGGCCCGACGGTCGCTCTCGGCTCGGGATAGTTCGCGCATGCCGGGGTTGAAGAGCCAGGTTTGATTGGCACTGGATTTTTCGCTGTCACCGGTGTGGGCGGGGGTAAAATCGCGGTACGCCAGGCCCTTTTGAAAGATGGCGTCGGCGATCTGGCGGTGCAGGGCCAGGCGCTCGGATTGCCTGTATTCCTCGTCCCAACTGAGGTCGAGCCAGCGCAGACCTTCGAAGATGGAATTGACGGATGCTTCGGTGTTGCGCTCGACATCCGTGTCATCCAGGCGGAGGACCATGGTTCCTCCGTTGCGACGGGCGTAGAGCCAGTTGAAGATGAAGGTGCGGGCACTGCCGACGTGCAGAAAGCCGGTGGGGGAAGGAGCAAATCGTACACGAAGCATAACTTTTGAGTATAGCGGGAGTGGGGTTTTGGCTCTACCTGCAGAACTGGCTGTAGAAACGGGGCTTGCCCCGCCTTTTACTGGAAATCAGATTGGTTACTAACCGGTTACCAAGGTAACCCAGCGGGAGAAAATTGCCATAGCGGATCGCATCCCATAGGAAGATAGTTTTGAAATCACCCTGCTCAAGGGTGGAACAGACACGTATTGTTTCGGCCTGCCGGGTATGACAGGATGATGGCTTCAGAGTTCCATCCGGGCCCCGATTACGACTGATGAGGAAACGTTAGTCCATGCATAGCGTAGCCACAGGTCTGGTGTTGGTTCCTGGGGCCGTGGCCCTGTTGGTCTTTTGCGTCTTCTGGTACCTGTACGAGCAGAATCGTCACAGTTACTTTCGCGCATGGCTGCTGGCTTGGGCGGCATACACGCTGCATTACGCGGTGAAGGCGGTGGAATATTTTTATGGCGCTTCCGCGATCCTGCATCTGCTCAGTTCCCTGCTGCTGGTAGCAATGGCAGCTTGTATCTTTGTCTCGACCCGGCTGATGAAGGAACCGTTCCAGCTGAAATGGTATGACGTGGCGTTGGTGGTCACCGGGATTCTGCTGGCCTATGTGGGCGTGCGGGCGCAGATGGCAACCGGAGTATTCGTTGAGAGAGCGGACCTGGTGCCGAAATATCTGCGTCTGGAATTGGGACTGGCCGCAACGCTGTTCTATTGCTCGTTCCATTTTTACCGCTACGCTTTTCGCAGGAACTCCGTGGCCTTCCGGACGCTCGCATTTTCCCTGGCGCTGTGGGCGGCACTGATGTACGCGGGCCAACTGCGTCAACCTTTCCTTGAAATAGTTGGCCAGTTTGGGGGTTTCCTGGGGCCGATCCCGCAGATGCTGCTGGCCATCGCCATGGTGATGGTGCTGTTTGAAAACGAGCGCAATGCGGTGCAGGAAAACGCGTTGGCGTTCTCGACCCTGGGCATCGACCCGCGGCGATTGCTCTCAGCCTCCGACCTGGTCCCCAGCTTGCAGACTTTTGTGGAAAGGTTAGTGGCGCCTTTGCCTAAGCGCCGCGCCGTTTTTTTTGTTTCCCAGCAGTGGCGCGGCACCGTACCTTCAGTACAAAAGGGCTTCTCCGCGGAGTTTCTGGAAAAGCTGCAAAAGACGCAGGCCGGGGATTACATTGCCGAGCTTGCCTACCGGCGTGGTGGAGTGGTCACGTTTCGGAACCTTGCCGAACTGGAAGAGCCATTGCCGGCGCTTTCGGAGGGAAAGTTCGCGGTCTGCAAGCAGTTGCTGCTGGCCGAGGGAATCACGGACCTGATGGCGGTGAGCCTGCAGACGCGGGAGCACACCTTCGGGGTAATTTTGTTTCCGCATGCGGAACGGCACATGTTCGGCTCTTCGAATTTGCGGTTGCTCATCGGACTGGCACTGCAGATTGCGTTGACATTGGAGAACTATGTCGTCATGCATGAGGCGCAGCGGCGAACCAAGGAGTACGAACTCCTCACCGAGATCGGGCAGGCCATAAGTTCTCATCTCAACCAGGACGAGGTGTTGCGCACGGTGCAGGCGGAACTGGGACAGATTTTCGACACCAGCGATTTCTACATCGCGTTTCAGGAAGAAGACGAGATCCACTTCGAGCTTGAGATTGAAAGCAACGTTAGTCGTCCCAAACGCTCGCGCAAGGCCAGCAATGGGTTGACCGAATACGTCATCCGGACGGGTGAGCCGCTGCTGATCGAGTCCGACCTTGAACAGATGCGGGCAAAACTGGGAGTCGACTTTGTACCCGAGCGACCGGCCCGGTCGTTCTGCGCCGTGCCCATTTTTCTGGGTGGCAAAGCGGTGGGAGTCATGGCGGCGCGGAGTGCGGAGCGGGAATCGCAGTTCCAGGCCCGGGACCTCGAGGTCATGCAAACCGTAGCCGGGCAGCTCGGGGTGGCGGTCGAGAATGCGCGCCTGTTTACCGAGGAGCAGCGCCGCGCCCGTCATCTTGCCTTTCTGAACAGCGTTTCAAAAATGGCGATCTCCAGCGAAGACGCCGAGCAGATGATGGCCGACATCGTGCGCGAGATCCAGAAGAACTTCCGCTACGATCACATCGGCATCGGGATCATGGATTACGCCACCAAGGAAATCGAGATCAAAGCCGAGGCGGGAACGACCTCGCAAACCCTGGGCCGTCGAATCGCGGTGGGTAGCGGAGTTCTGGGAAAGGTCGCCCGTACCGGAGTGAGCGCGCTGGTGCAAAACGCCGGCCCGGGACAGCTCGCCGGGGTGTTGCCGGAATCGCGGGCCGTGCTCTGCCTGCCGATCAGCTACGGCGAAACGCTGCTCGGCGTGCTCAACGTGGAGAGCCGGGATGAGAATGCTTTCGCTCCCCAGGATGTTCTGATCCTGAATACCCTGGCCGATCTTCTGGCGACGGCGTTGCACAACTCCTTCGTCTTTCAGAAGCTGCAGCAGCAGTCGATTACCGATGGGTTGACCGGCATCAAGACGAGACGATTTTTCTGGGAGGCGCTGAGCTCGGAATGGAAGCGCGCGTCCCGTTCAGGCCGGCCATTTTCGGTGGTGTTAATCGATTTGGATAAATTCAAAGAGGTCAACGATTCGCTCGGCCACCTGGAGGGGGATCTGGTGCTGGCTCGCGTGGGCCGACTGCTCGAACAGAAGTGCCGCCAGTCGAACGTGGTGGCCCGCTACGGTGGTGACGAATTCGTCATCCTCATGCCGGAGACGGGGATCGAGCAAGCGCAGGTGCTGGCGGAGAGACTACGGCTCTGGGTCGCCACCGATCCCATGCTGGAAGAGCACCATATTACCGGCAGTTTTGGGGTTGCCAGTTTTCCCGTCCATGGATTTTCGATGGAAGACCTGATCCGGATCGCGGATGCGGGCATGTACGTCGCCAAGCACGGGGGAGGAAACCAGGTTTCCACCTCGGACGCGTTCGGTGAAGGGTCTGCTGTCCAGCGACAGCTTGTCTTCCGCTATGTCGAAGGATTCCTGCAGCGCGAGCACAACGGCCCGGAGCACCTGGAAGAACTGGTCAACACGCTGCGCAAGCTATGCGGACGCGAGGGGGATGCGGATCCGAATGCGATCAAGCAGGCTGTCGAAGCCTTGGCGCGCGCGGCCGAACTGAGGGAGCAATACGCGGCGGGACACGGCGAGCATTGCGGGTATTATGCCGGGATGATCGCGCGCGGACTCAACCTCTCTGCCCAGGAAGTGGAAGAGGTCACCTTCGCGGCACACGTGCATGATTTGGGCAAGTTGTTTATCGATCCTCGAATCCTGAACAAGCCGGGCACGCTGACGGAAGAGGAATTCGTGGCGATCAAGACTCACGCTCAGGTAGGTGCGGAAGTGTTACGCGCGATTCCCGAACTCGAGTGCGTGGCCCAGGCCATTGAATCGCATCATGAAGCCTTCGACGGTAGCGGCTATCCGCTCGGCCTGAAGGGCGAGAGTATACCGCTGTATGGCCGCATCGTCGCCGTGGTGGACGCCTACGACAACATGACCAGCGAGCGCTCTTTTGCTCCTCCAAAAACCGAAGAGCAAGCGTTGACAGAACTGGGAAAGCAGAGCGGCACCCACTTCGACGGCATGATTGTCCGCTTATTCAGCCGCCTGCTTAAGATGGAGAGAAGCCCCAGTCTGGGCGGCGCGAGCTAGAGCTGTTTCACCGCCGAGACGCCGAGGACGCCGAGAAAATCTTTTTGGGGTTTGGAAGTAAAAAGTTTTGGGCGCAGTCGCTGATTGCGACAGTTATCGCGATGCAGCGGAACTATTTCCCCCGTTTCCGTTAACATACGACCTGTATGGAGACGAGCGTCACACTCTCATCCGCCATTGAACCGCTCAAATATCATCCGGAGGAGCTATCGCTCGCGCCCGTTCTCAGTGGGACGCCTCTCACGGAATTAGCACTGTCATTTGAGCGGGAACACGCTTTCGAGCCTGCCGGTGGATACGGGGGCCTTGTCCCTAACTGGTTTTCATATGGCCCGCTCGACCGCTATTTCTTGGGCGAGTCTGACGACGAGTATTTCGCAAAGGGATGCTACCTGTTGGGTTGTGGTGACTGCGGCGAAGTTGGATGTTGGCCTCTGCGAGGACGCATTGGGAGAAAGGGCAACATAGTCATTTGGGATTCATTCAGTCAACCACATCGGCTGCTCCGCGACTATTCAGATTTCGGGCCTTTTCTTTTTGACTTAGAGCTATACAGAACCGCCGTACTCGACGCTGCTGCCCACTTCCGGGGCGGATAACAGTTGCAAAAATCCCCGTAGCGCTCAGAACCCCCAACCGCGTCGATCACTTGGCAGGTCGGGCAAAACGGGGGTGGGGGGCCGAATATTGCCTCTGTCCGATGATGGAGCTTTACCGACGTTGTCCGTAAGGTCGAGTTCAGACTATTACAGTTGAGGCTGTTGCATCGGGGTCAGCACCAGCCTGGCATCTTTCCCCATATAACTCTTCCGCCGAAACCAGTCTTCCATCGCATCCTTGAGCTGATCGAGCGGGACATGCGTTCCAATTTCCAGGCGCCCATCGGCCACCGGCAGCGTGTCGTCGAAAACCGACGCGTTGGTGAAGTTGCGCATGCTGAAGTTGTCGAGCCATTTCAGCGGACAGGGCCGGAGTTGCCCCTCGAGCTCGTATTCCACGCGGAGTTTGCGGGCGAACATATTCTGAGGTCAGAGGTCAGAGGTCAGATTGCAGAGGTTGGACCTGGAGCCTATTGGTTCTCACCTCTGCAATCTTACCTCTGACCTCTAACCTTCTAAATTCGTCCTTATTTATCGGGGGGCAAAGTCTCCCTCTTACCGAGCGGGCTCACTTTGCCAAACCTGCTGACCTTTCCGACCCTGCTGATGCTTACCCGAAGCCGCTTGTCCAGGTCCTCGAGTTCGCGATTCAGGCCCTCGGGCAGGTGAGTGCCGAACTTGTCGAAGTGTTCGCGGATGAGCGGGATCTCGGCCAACCACCCATCTACATCCACGTCGAGCAACTGGCGTAGCCTGTCCTCCGGAATGCCTAAGCCACTGGTATCGAGATCGGCAGGCCGCGGAAGGCGTCCAATCGGCGTGTCCACGGCATGAGCAGTGCCTTCACAGCGTTCGAAGGCCCACTTCAGCACGCGGCTGTTCTCACCGTACCCAGGCCAGAGGAATTTGCCCTGGTCGTCGGTGCGGAACCAGTTCACGTAAAAGATTTTGGGCAGCTTGGCGCCGGGCCGGGCGCCGATCTTCAGATAGTGGGCGAAGTAGTCGCCCATGTTGTAGCCGCAGAAGGGAAGCATGGCCATCGGGTCGCGGCGAAGTTGGCCGACTTGGCCCGTTGCCGCCGCGGTAGTTTCGCTGCTGGCGGTCGCCCCCAGAAACGTTCCGTGCTGCCAACTGAACGACTCCGTCACCAGTGGCACCACGCCGCTGCGGCGGCCACCGAAGAGAATGGCGTCGATCGGCACACCTTTGGGGTCTTCCCACTCCGGTGCAATCACCGGGCACTGGCTTGCCGGGGCGGTAAAGCGCGCATTGGGATGCGCCGCCTTCCGGGCAGAAGCTGGAGTCCATGGCCGCCGTAACCAGTCGACCAACTCCGCCGGCTTTTCCGCGGTCATCTGCTCCCACCATACGTCGCCATCCGCCGTCATCGCGCAATTGGTGAAGATGGAATTCTTGGTCGCGGCCAGCATGGCATTCGGGTTCGACTTCATGCTCGTTCCCGGAGCCACACCAAAGAATCCGTATTCCGGATTGATCGCATACAGGCGGCCATCGAGTCCAAACTTCATCCACGCGATGTCGTCGCCAATGGTCTCCACCTTCCATCCCGGTATCGTCGGGATCAGCATGGCGAGGTTCGTCTTACCGCAGGCCGAGGGAAACGCGCCCGTGAAGTACTTGGACCGGCCCGAGGGGTTGGTCAGCTTCAGGATGAGCATGTGCTCCGCCATCCAGCCCTCATCACGGGCCTGCACCGAAGCGATGCGCAGCGCGTGACACTTCTTGCCGAGCAGTGCGTTGCCGCCGTAGCCGGAACCGTACGACCAAATCTCGCGCGTGTCCGGAAAATGGCAAATATATTTTTCCTGCGCGTTGTTCGGCCAGGTAGAATCCGCCTGGTTCGTAGCCAGCGGAGCGCCGACCGAGTGCAGGCCGCGAACGAAATCGCCGTCGCTTCCCAGCACCTCGAGCACGCGAGCGCCAACCCGCGCCATCGTGTGCATGTTGGCCACAACGTACGGCGAATCCGTGATCTCGACCCCAATATTCGCAATCGGCGAGCCGATGGGGCCCATGCTGTACGGGATCACATACAGGGTCCGCCCCGCCATTGCGCCCGCATACAGCCCCTGCAACTTCTGCTTCATCTTTGCCGGATCTTCCCAGTTGTTGGTAGGACCCGCTTCCTCTTTCGTCCGCGCACAGATAAAGGTGCGGTCTTCGACTCGAGCCACATCACCCGGACTCGACCGGACAAGTACGCTGTTCGGCCGCTTGCTTTCATCAAGCCAGATGGCAGTGCCTGTCAGCACCATCAATCGCAGCATGGCCTGATATTCTTCGCGCGAGCCGTCGCACCAGTACACTCGATCCGGCTTGCATAGCTGGGCCACTTCTTCCACCCAGGCGCTTAACCGCTCATTCCTCGTTCCGGACTTTCTTTCGTTTATGGCTTCCACATCGGATGTTACGCTGGACATAAGAGTACTCTCCTTAAAATGACAAACCGCACAGCTTCTAATCGAGCCACTAAGATCACGTCCGCGGACAGAAGGCGAGGCTGGGAACTCCGCCCATGCCACTTGGGCCAAAGTTCATTTGCCCCGGCATCGAGGGCCCTTCGCTAGCGGGTAGCAGCAACCTGAGGTTCGACACCCGCTACAACGCCTTCCAGGTGCGTCAAAGTCTCATCGACGGTAAGCGAATACATCTCACGGCCCAGGCCTTCGCCCGATTCCAGTGCTGTTTTAAGAAAATGGCCGGCGATTTCCTTCGCCAGAGAGTCGGTGATCAGTTTCCCGGTCTGCTTCTTGTACTCGACCCACGCGGGATGCGGCAGCGCCACCCAGACCGGGCGCCCGTCGACCAGGAACTTGATATCCACGGCATCGGCGTGGCGGGTGGCGATGGCCACGATCAAGGCTTGGTAGAGGCAGTGGACTTGTTTCTTGGTCCAGCGGTCGGTCGCCGTGAAGTCAGTGAACATCAGAGGACTCAAAAGGCAGTACCCGTAACTATATCGCCGGGCGGGGGTGGGGAGCAAACGGTTGGTCGCGATGGAAGAGCCTACTCACGTCGTATCCCCTGTCGGGGTTGAAGCGTTTGAAGCCTTTTGGCGACTGGGCGACGGTGGTGGCGCAGAAGTGAAGACTGCGGAACTGGGTTCCGCCGGACAGCCGAAAGCGACTGTCGCTATGTGGTTTTTGGCGCGGAATGCAGAGCTTCGATTGCCGCTTTTACTTTTGCTGTCACCGCATCCGTATCTCGCAGGGTCAGCCCGGCGGTAGAGACTGGCGTTCCTACTCGCATCTCCAGCGACTGGCACTTGATGTGGTAGGTGTTCATGGGTAGTAGGTCGAAGGTACCTACTAGCGCTACGGGCACGATATCGGCTTGGGCTTTGATGGCTAGAAAGAATGCTCCCGGGAGAAACGGTTGAATCTCGCCATCTCTTGTGCGGCCGCCTTCGGGAAAGATGACCAGCGGCATGCCTTGGCGCAAGCTTCTGAGCGCTGACTTTACGGCTCCAATCGAGGCGGCCGGATTTTGCTGGTTGATGCAGACTTGTCCGGAGCGCTTTAGATGCCAGCCTATGAACGGGTACGCCAGCAATTCACTTTTGAAGATGATGCGGAATTGAAATGGCAGGTAGACGTAGAGAATCGGAATGTCGAGGGCCGAGGCGTGGGTGACCGCATAGACGCGGGGCTTGGAGGCGCCGATCTTGTCGTACTCCATGCCCGCGACTGTTACTGGCGACAGGATCGTCTTCATGATGAGCCACGACCAAAGGCGCGCGAAATTGTGCTGGATGCGCCCGTTGCGGTCGACGAACGAGGAGAGCAAGGAAAGCGTGCCCAGAATCAGGGTGTAGGCCCAGATCAGCGGGTTCAGAATGAAATAAGAGCGCAGACGACTGGGCCAGCCATGGCGGTTCTTGGCAGCGGGGCGGCTATCGGACCACGTGGGGATGGCTTCTCCCGAATGCGCGTTGGAGCGCGGTTCTTCGCGTTCTTTTTCGGGTTCCGCAGTCGTGGCAATTTTGTTCAAAATAGATTCGTCGGTTCGCTCAGTGAAACAATTCATGAATGGTTCTTGCAACTTTGAAACCTCGTACACTTCGCGGCAAAAAGCAGATCCTTCGCTTCGCTCAGGATGACAACATCTTCTGAGAGAACATCTTCTGAATTACGCACTGCACAGTAGGGCTCTCAGTTGCACCGCACAGTAGTATCTCACTTGCACCGCGGCTCTTACGATTGTCGGGGCAAGCTCCGTCTCTACTTGGATGCGCCCAGGGTTTGCATCGCTTCTCCTACAACGTAAATCGAGCCGGTAACGACGACCAGGCCGCCGGGTCCGGCAAGTTTCCGCGCTCGGTTCAGGGCCGACGGTACATTTTCGGCCTCTTCGATATCGGTGTCTGCGGCCACACGCGCAGCAGCCTGCCGAATCTCATCCGGGCTTGCCGAGCGTGGGTTGGCGGCGTGGGTCACGATCACGTGCCGGGCAATCGGAAACAGAATCTCGGCAATTTCCTGCATCGCCTTGTCCCGCATCACGCCGAACACCATCGTGATCACGCGGCCGCTTTCCAAATCCCCATAAGCCGCCGAAAGCGTCGACCGCAACGCCCAAGCCCCGGCCGGATTGTGCGCAACGTCGAGCAAATACTCGGGGTTGTCTCCCGTGGCCGGCACCACCTGAAAGCGCCCCGGCCAGCGGGTCTTACGGATGCCTTGTGCGATGGTCTCTGGCGTGATCCCCGCCATTCCCTGGTTGTGCAGTTCCTCCGCCGCCGCGATCGCCAGTGCCACGTTGCGCAACTGATGGCGTCCCAGCAGCGGCGACTCGACCTGGATCGTCTCGCCGCGGACGTCCAGCGCATACCGTTGCTTCTGACCACTGACCACTGGCCACTGACCGACGGTGGGCGGTACATACGGCACGGCATTCACCGGCCGCGCGCCCGCATTCAAAATTGCGTTTCCGATCACATCGTTGGCTTCGGACAACTGCGGCAGCGTAACCACGACGCCGCCGGGGCGAATGATGCCAACTTTTTCGCGCGCAATCTCAGCTACCGTGCTCCCCAGATACTTCTGATGATCGAGCGCGATGTCGGTGATGATGCTGAGGCGCGGCTCGACTACGTTGGTGGCATCCAGACGACCGCCCATCCCTACCTCGAGCACAACCATGTCCGGGCGGTTGCGGGCGAAATATTCGAAGGCCATCGCGGTCAGCGTCTCAAAGAAGCTGGGATGCCAGGGCAGATCGCCTTCCCCAACCAACCGCTCGGCGGTGCGGTCGACTACGTCGTGGAGCAACGCGAAGTCGTCGTCGGGGATGGGCTCGCGATTCAGGCAAATACGCTCGTTGATGCGAAGCAGATGCGGCGAAGTGTAGAGTCCCGTCTTCAGCCCTGACGTTTGCAGGATGGATGCCAGAGTTGCGGCTGTCGAACCCTTGCCATTGGTGCCGGCTACCAGCACCGACGGGAAACGATTTTCCGGATGTCCGAGTGCCGCCAGCAGCACGCGCATGTGCGCCAGATCGAACTTGTGCGGCGGCGTCTGTGCCAGTTCGTGGCCCAAGGCGTACATTTGCGCGACTGCGGTTTCGTAGGACATCGGTGGCTCTTAGCCGTCAGCCGTCAGCTTACCAGTTTCAAGGTTTGCTTCTTGGCTATCCAGAAAAGCGCAGTCAAGGGCCAAAGCCGTGCACCGAGCAGGGAATAGTGCGACCTGACGGGGACCAGGAAACCCAGGCGAACTGCGCGCGCCTGGACAGCCGGGGGCGGATGTCCCTACGTGAACTGCTACGCTGCTTGCACCATGAAGTCCAGCGCCCTTGCGATGTAGGCTTTCAAATCTTTGCGCACGACCACAGCATCGAGCATTCCGTGCTCGAGGAGAAACTCGGAGCGCTGAAAACCTGGCGGAAGCTTTTGCCGGATGGTCTGCTCGATCACGCGCGGTCCGGCGAAGCCAATCAGGGCGCCGGGTTCGGCGATGTTGAGATCGCCCAGCATGGCAAACGAGGCAGTCACGCCGCCGGTGGTCGGATCGGTCAGAACCGAAATGTAGGGAACCCGCGCCGTGTCGAGGCGTGCCAGCGCCGCGGAGATCTTCGCCATCTGCATCAGGCTGATCACACCTTCCATCATGCGCGCGCCGCCCGATGCCGAGACGATGATCATCGGCCTCCGTGTCTCCGCCGCCCTCTCAATCGCCCGCGTAATGGCCTCGCCCATTACGCCTCCCATGCTCCCGCCGATGAACGAGTATTCCATCGAACTTACGATCACCGGGCGGCCGTTCAGCTTGCCCATGGCATTGATGATGGCGTCTTTGAGGCCCGTGCCGGCCTTGGCCTGCTTCAGGCGCGAGGAGTAGGGTTTCAGGTCAACAAACTTCAGCGGATCGTTCGAGGCGAGATTGCAATCGAAAATCTCGTATTGGTTGTCGTCGAGAAGTTGTGCCAGGCGGGTGCGGGCGTCGATGCGGAAGTGCTTGCCACACTTTGGGCAGACGTTGAGATTTTCTTCGAGGTCCTTCTTCCAGATAATCTGGCGGCAGTTGTCACACTTCACCCACAAGCCCTCGGTGTGCACCTTCCTCTCGCCCGAAGTGTCCAACTCACCGGATTGTCGCTTGAACCAAGCCATAAGGGCAGTCGTCAGTTCTCAGTAAAACCGCCCGGGTCATGCTCTTACTGAGAACTGACAACTGACGACTGAGAACTAGTATTCGATTCCTCTCTGGGCCATAACGCCTTTCTCGTAGGCATGCTTGACCTGGCGCATTTCGGTCACGGTGTCGGCTAGCTCGACAATTGTCGGATGCGCGCTCCTTCCGGTCAAGATGACGTGCACCGTCTCCGGCTTCCGCTTCAGAGACTCGGCGACTTTCGCCGGGTCCAACATGCCGTAGCTGATGGCGTAATTAATTTCATCGAGCACCACGAGATCCCATTCCCCGGATTGGATCGCCTTTTCGGCCTCGGCCCAGGCCTCCTCCACCATGCGCACATCTTCCGGGTCCGGCTTCTCGGCGCCGACTTTCACAAAGCCGCGTCCCATCTGCTTGAGGATGAACTTGTCGCCGAAGGCCTTGACCGCATCGAGTTCGCCGTAATGCCACGAGCCCTTCAAGAATTGCAGCATCAGGACGCGCATCCCTTGCCCGACAGCCCGCAGCGCCGTACCCATGGCCGCAGTCGTCTTCCCCTTGCCCGGACCGGTATTCACGATGATGAGACCACGGCGGAGATCCGTCATAAGCCGAATCCGTTATTGTACGCGGACGGCGAAGGATTTGTAATTTGGAAGGGTAGCGCTCGTCCAAACCGGAAGAGATGAAATTAGAAACTACAGATTACAGAGGCTCAAGATCAGCCAGGAAGGCGGACGGTTTTGGTTTCCGTCCGCCTGCGGTCAAACGGGGGAGGAGATCCTAGCCGTTTGCGGAAAGAGTAATCTTGCTAATTCTGCGGCGTCTCGGTGGCTATAAAGCCGCCATTCATTTTGCGATACTTAGGGCGCGGCTGAAAAGGCCGCCCCTTCAAAGCAAAGTCGAAATCCGAGTCTTCCCGCAGTTGCTAGGGCATTTCGACGACTCGTGACAGCTGAGGCTGACCTTCGCTTTTGGCTGCGGCTGGATCCTCGGCACCCAGCAAGCGCGCGGCGATCCGCAGAGCCTCGATCTCTTTGCGGACTCGCAACAGCTCCTGTTCTTTCATGCGTAATACGTCGTACGGATTCTTCATTAGGGGAGAGCCTCGTGAACAAATTCAGGCTTGCTCAGCCTGTTCAGAGATACAGTAAGCCAGGTTTGCGATGCTGGGAAGCTGCCGGAGGTACATCGAGGCTCGAAATTGAGTTGCGCGGCCATGGGGCTGACTGGACGCTGCCCCGTAACCATAAAGTTAATGCCCTAAATGGTAGGGATGACGGTTAAGAATCGTGAAAGCACGGTAAAGCTGTTCCACCAGAACCACCCGCGCGAGTTCGTGGGGCAGCGTCATCTTTCCGAGGGACAGCGTAAAACCGGCGTGACGCCGTGCTTCTTCGCCGAAGCCGTCGCTGCCACCAATGGCGAACAGGAGCGGTACCGCGTTCATCTGCTCGCGCTCCAGAAACTGGGCTAGTTCTTCGGACGAAAGCTGTTTTCCGCGCGAATCGAGGAGAACCAGTTTATGGCGCTCTTTTCCGCCGGCCAGAGATAAAATTGCGGCCTCGTCTCTTAGGGTGAGGCCAGAAACGTTGGCGTAGCGCGAAATGCGCTTCAGATACTCGTTGGTGAGAGCCTCGATCGCCGGTTCTTTCGTCTTCCCGATCCATGCGACTTTGATCTTCATGGGGATTATCAGGGGAGTGGGCGAACTCGGTCGTCCCTCCGGGACTTGGGTCTACTTTGCACCCCTTCCCAGCGCTGAAAGCGCTGGGCTAAGTTTGGTCGCCCCTC
>JAIQFO010000096.1 GCA_020073215.1 Terriglobia bacterium
AGAAGAGCAAGAAATAGAAATGGAACGACGCGCCGCCGAATTTGAGAAACTACTTGAACAGGTTGACCGTCTGTTAACTGCCCAAGAGAAGACACGCCCTGAACATGACGCCGAAAAAGAAAACGCCTAAAGCCTAAAAGGCAGGCTACCCGGCCCTTGCCATGCCTCCTTGTGGACCGGGGGCGAAGACGCATACCAACTGGTGCTCTTCCAAGTCGCTCTTGGCGCGCTCCATCTCGACGTTCTCGTAGGCCGCAAGCTCCGTGCTGACGCGATAATACGGAGCGGAGCGGGCCGCGATGTAGTTGCTGTGTCTAGCTTCAAAAGTTCGTTCCAGATCCTTACACATTAGACAGTCCATGGCCTATGCCTCCATCAGATTGACCGGGCGGCGGGAATGGTGCCCCTTTACCGGTCCCGGTTGAGGACCTCCCGCTCGGCGCGGAACCAGTCCTGTTCGTCTTGGCCGGGTCCCCGGCCACGGCCTTCATACAGCTCATAGGCCCGTTCTCTAATCCGGTCTTGTGATGAGGCGATGTCTGGCATCATCGCCACCTTGCCAGGAGAGCTTTTCGGGCCGGCGACGATCTTTGGCTGCGGTCGTTTTTGAATCTTGGGACTGATCATTGGGAAACCTTCTGGGTGCTTCGGATCTAAGGGGGGCTTACTTCAGATGAGCTGACTTAGTCCAGGGACCTGAAAGAGGAGGGGAAGTGCTCACTCAACCTCGACACTACGCTGAATCGTCGGGCTTGTCCAATTTGCAGGGAGCCGGCTGCGGCAATTCTCGAGGTAAACTTGATACCCGCCAGATTCCCCTGACCGATGTGGAGGTGAACAATGCGCCCCATCCTCGCCGCGCTCTTCGCCGTCTGGCTTGCCGTTCTTCAGGCAGACACAACTAAGAGCCTGAAGCCTCTCCTTGATGACGTATCCGCGGCTTATGCGAAGCTCGAACCACAGACCATCCGCCCGGCGGTGGGCTACTTCAAGTATGACTATCTGATTCCCGCCGGCTTTTACAAACAGATGTGGGACTGGGATGGCTTCTTCATCGGTTCACATTTAACGCATCAGAGTCGCGAACAGGCGAAGTATCTGAAATGGTGGGTTCTGAATTTCACAGCGGCAGTCACCGAAATCAATAAAGATGGCTGGGTGCCGGGGGTCCTCCTCGCTGACAAACTGCCCGAACCCAAGCCAAGTCCAATACTCGGATGGTTTACCGTGAAGCCGTTTCTGGCGCAGGGCGCGGTCATCGCTTCCGAAAGACTAGGAGACTACACGTGGGTGGCGCCAGCCTGGGAGGACCTGCGCCTGATCGTCGCCTACCGCGAGAAAACGCAATACGACCCGAAGTGGGAGTTGTTCTTTTGGGAAACCGCGATGCAGTCCGGGGAGGACAACAACGTCGCCCTCACCAATGACCCGAAAGATCGCAATGCCATCCTCGCCGTGGATCTGTGCACCTTCCAGCTTCGCGAGTACAAGGCGATGTCCCGAATCGCGGAAAGGCTGGGCAAAAAGAACGAAGCCGGCGAATACCGGCGGAAAGCCGACAAACTGCGCGCCGCGATGCTGAAGCACTTGTGGTTCGCCCACGACGCGATGTTCTTCAACCTCCGCCGCGATACCGGCAAACCGGTTCAGCGCATCAGCGGTTCGAACTTCGTGCCTCTCATCGAAGACATCCTGCCGCCGTCAGACGCGCGCACCATGATCCGCCGTTACTTGTGGAACTCCGGGTACATGCTGGCGCCATACGGAATTCGCAGTCTCTCGAAAAAGGACCCCGCCTACAACAACGTCAGCATGATCGATCCGTACTCAAACTGGCAGGGACCCGTATGGATTAACACCAACTACCTCTACTTCCTCGCCCTCAAGCGCTACGGCTTCGACGACGAAGCGGCGCAACTGGCGGGCATTCTGGGACGCCTCGTGCTGGCTGATATCCACAAGTGGGGATCGATGCATGAATGCTACCACGCGGAAACCGGAGAGGGGTTGGCGCCCACCGCGGAGCAATCAAGGGATCACACTTTCCCCGGATTCGTCGGCTGGAATCTGCTGGTTCAGGACATGCTTCACTGTGAGGCTAAGGGCGATTGTTTTCGTCTCGACTGGCCTATGTGATGGCCAGCCCATACCTGCGATCAACCATTCGCACTCCCTGATTTCGACCGTTATGCACGGAAACTACGCTCGAATGCCGGCCCGGCCCTTCCGAGCGGCCAAATCCCTGAAAATCGATCTAGTTCGGCTTCGTTTTGTCTTCCACCTTCTGAGCGCCCTTCTTAGTTTTTTGCGCCGCTTTGTGCGCCGCCTTTTTGGTGGTTTTCTTGACTTTATGGCCGGTTTTTTTCGCAGTCTTCTTGGTCGCCCGTCCGACATCCTTGGCAGCCTCTTTGGTTGAGCGCCCGGCATTTTTCATGTCCTGCTTTGCGCTCTGGTCGGCTTGGGTTGGGATGGCAAAGGAAGTGCCCGTGATGGCAATCAACAAAACAGCAATCGAAATGTATTTGCCCTGAAACATATTTATCAGTTCTCCTCCTTAAATGAAGTTTATAACCCGGGCGACCGCCGCGTTCTCAGGATATCGGTGCGGTCGGTCACTTACTCCAATCTTCCTGGTCGTGAACGCCACGGCTTTCCCTGGTCGCCCTTCCTTCGCCCAGGTGCGAACACCTCGATAGTAGCCGTCGATTGCCTCTCCGTTTCTTGTTCCCTTCACGCTCACTTTCCACCGTAACCCCAGGCAGCAATAACCCGCAAGGTACGGGCGCGAGATGCTTTCTCATAGCGCCCCTAAGAAATTCACGAGAGTCTAGCACGAGGCTGCGCTGGTTGGCGCAAAATCGCAATAGCGCTCATTGAGCCAGTAAAAGGCGAATGGAAGGCGTAAAGTTGTACGAATGGCCATTCGGACACTAGCCGTTGACATGGGGCAATTAGACCGTCGGTAATACCCTGTCTCCTGTGGAATCAGGCTATGCTTGGGCGATTGGACGAAGGAGCCTTTATGACAACCACCATTATTCGCCGGGCGTATTGGGGTGTTCTCACCATGGTTCTCATGGTTATTTTCAGCATAAGCTTGTTCGCACAATCGAGACCGGTGGCAGCTTCAACTTCAGCCTCCCCGGTTGCGCGCGACCTGAATTCGACGCTGGTTGAGTTGATGCGCGTGGCTCCGGCAACAAACCAGGACCTGGACTACCTGCAGCAACACAGCGGGAGACTCCACTGGGTCACATTCTGGCGGGGAGACAAAGCCGATAAGACCCAGATGACAACTGCGTTGCGCCGCAATCTGCAGTTTGCCGTGCCCAATTTGATCCACGATGCGCAAGCCTCTGGTGGAAGCATCTCCACGACCTTTGAGCTGTATAAAGACCTGGCCGTGGTTTGCGAGTCGCTGGATTCCCTGCTCCCACCCGGTTCGCGCGAAGGCAACAGGGATTTGACAGCTTTGAGCAACGACGTTTCCGACATGAGTCGGCTTCGGGAAGAGTTGTCTTCCTATATCAAGCGGACCGCGGCTTCGACAGAAAGCAAGAATCCGCAGCTTGTGTCTTCATCTGGCACAACGGTGAAAAGAATCGTTGTTGACGACACGATCCCGGAAAAGCCTGCGCCCAAGAAACGCCGCGCGTCCCATCAATAAAACAGTTAGGCTCGATGTCCTGGCAACAGTTGGAGGTCGAAGGTGACGTCGAGGCCGATGTCCTTCCAGCGCTATTTGACGAAAAATCCCGTTTACACTCAAAACCCGGCCAAGATTTACGATCTCCGAAACTGTAAAGCCCCGGCGAACAAACGGCGCGAGCTTGCGAGAACGCCTGGTTTCGTCAACTACGGATTTAGCTTGCCTGATGCACGCACGTGCTTCGCGCACTTCGCAACGGTTCGCTTGGACACCATCTTCAAGCACAGATCTCAGGTACTGGACTATTGACATGCACCGTATTCCGGATCAGAATATCGCCGGATTTCGATTGTGACCAAACTGTTCGTTCCGTGCGCTGATCGCTACCTCGTCGCATCCGTAGGAGGTGAAAGTCATGCCGCAGTCGAAGAACTGTCTCCTCGCCATGACTCTTGTCGGCCTCTCAGCGGTCCTGTGTTTCGGACAACGATCCGTTCTCACCTGGCACTACGACAACATGCGCAAAGGTGCGAACCTGCAGGAAACCATCCTCAACCCGAGCAATGTAGTTTGGACTCAATTCGGAAAGCTGTTCGCGCAGCCGGTGGATGGCGCGATTGTCGGTGAAGCGCTGTATCTGCCCAACGTCACCATCCCGAACAAGGGCGTTCACAACGTGGTGTATGTCGCCACCATGCACGACAGCGTCTATGCCTTCGACGCCGATAACGACCTGGGTACCAACGCCCATCCCCTCTGGAAGGCGAGCGTTCTTCCGTATGGTGCCACTCCAGTTCCGATCAGTGTCCAGGGAGGAGGAGGGACTACTGGCTGGGCTGAGGTTGGTGTCGTTTCGACGCCAGTGATTGATCCCGCCACGGGAATCTTATACGTCGTCGCCAAAGATTACTTGAATGGCATCGTGACGATCCGGTTCTATGGTCTCGATGTGACCACGGGTGCTAGAAAATTCAAACCCGTGCCGGTCTCGGCCACGTTTCAGAGCGGCGGCAATACATACACTTTCAATAATCTGACGCAAGTCAACCGCCCTGCTCTGCTTTTGAGCAGGGGAGTGATCTACATCGCGTTCGGATCGAATGGCGGCAATGGCCTGGAGCAGGGTTGGGTAATCGCGTACAGCGCGGCAACCTCTGGTTCACCCACGCCGAAGTTTCGCGGGGCTTTTGACACCGAGCCGGGGAAGTACACCGCTGCCATATGGCAGAAAGGGGCGGGGCTTTCCGCGGATGGTGACGGACACATTTACGGAGAAACTGGCGAAGGGCCCGTAGTTGCCGGCACAAATCTCGGCGAGAGTGTTTTCAAGCTCACCCAGACCTCCAACGGTTTGACACTGGCGGATTGGTTTACCCCCTACGATTGGAGTTATCTGGGGCAGAATGACTTGGACCTGAACGATTCTGTCCTTATCTTGCCCAAGCAGCCGGGTTCCCATCCCTATCTTGCGATTGCCGTGGGCAAGGCGGGAACTCTTTACCTTCTGGATCGCACCCAGATGGGCCATCTATGCTCGACGTGCACCAAAGGGGACACGCAGATCGTGCAGGAGCTCGCCAACGCAGTGGGTAAAGAAACTGGATCAATGGTCTATTGGAATGGCCGCGTGTACTCCACCGGAGTGGGGTCCCCGATTATGGCTTGGTCGTTGAGCAATGGCTTGCTTTCCACAAGTCCGGTTGCACAGTCCGTCAAAGTCGCTGGTGAGCACTCACCGGTTCTGTCGGCCAATGGAACCAGCGATAGCATTCTTTGGCAGTTGCAGGGCAGCGGCCCCAACTGCCTCCAGGCATTCGACGCCATAACCCTGAAGCGAATCTACTCCGCGGCCCAAAGCGGCGGCCGCGATGCGTTGCCATCTCTGCCGCATTTTGCTCAGCTCCTGGAGGTGAACGGCAAGGTGTACGTTGGCACAAATTCCAGCCTGGTTGTATTTGGTCTGCTTCAATAGCGAGCGAGCCAAGAAGAAGCGGCGCGGTTTGAGACCTCTCTCCGAAGTACTCACAAGGTCAATGAGTGTAAACGCCATTTCACTCATTGTCCCGGGTGGTGAGTGAAATCGCCGTAGTTTTCTACGTTTCAGACTGCCCACACTTGCGCTACAATAGCGCCGGTCTCAACAATCCCTCCCCTCCGACGTCATGTCTTTAAACCGGCACATTCTGACACTCGACCAGCAGTTCTTTCAGAGCGTGCTCTCCGCTGCCTTCACCATTCAGGAACATAACGACCGCCGGAAACTCGCCGGCCGACCCCCCGTCCGGCAAAGTCTGGTGCGGCCGGAAGCCCACCCCAAAGCGAAAGCCGATCGCCTTTGTGAGCATTGTGGCGCTCCGCTGCCGGCAGACGGATCGCCCTGCGCCAGTTGCGGCCTGGAGGAGTTTCGTCCGGGGGAACCCACCCAGCCCAATTGGGCCTCGACGTGGCTGATGAACCAGGAGCCGGGTTTGTGGTCCCAGCGCTCTCCCCAGATACGCGAAGGTCCCCAGACCGGCGTCCCGCCGCTCGACGTCGAACCCAAGCCGCTGGCTCAGGCATCGAGCGATTCTGCCCGCCCCGGCTCTCCCGCCTCCCCGGTTGCAGAACAGGCTGCCAAGGAAACGATCAAGCAGGAAGAAACCGAGGCCTTCCGCGATCGAGCGCCCAACCCATCAGCACTCGACAGAGCCGAAGCGACAAGCCAAAGGACCACGGAAGGGACCGAACACCTCACACCAGAAGACCGGGCCCCGGAAGGCGCTCAGTTGACCGTCCAGCCAATCCAGTCATCCGCAGGCGACGCTGCCGGGACCGGCGACAGGGCCGTCAGCAATCCGCGGTTCAATGGTGTCCCAGCACATTTTTTTCTGGAAATTGCCCGGCAGGCGCTTCAAGCAACCCACGCGGCCGGGGCCGCGATTGCTCTCCAGCAGCAAGAGGATCTGACTTGCCGGGCCGCAACGGGCGACTTTGCTTCCGAAATTGGCAAGATGATCAGCACACGAACAGGCTTTACAGGTGTATGCGTTTCCAGCGGAACCATGCAGTTGTGCAGCAATACGGCGTTGGACCCTCGGGAAGATGCCGGCGCGTGCCGGAAGATCGGTGTAGGTGCCATCATTCTCGTGCCTCTTGTTCATCAAGATCGGTGCCTGGGCCTGATTGCAGTCTTTTCCCGCCGGCCATACGCATTCGGAATGCGTGACCTGCAAGCCCTGCATGATTTGGCGCAAAAGTCTGCCGCGAACCTTCAACTCAGTGCTGAGCCCGCAAACGCGAATCCCACTCACGAGTCTCCTGCGAGCCTTTAGCGTTTCCCTTCGACAACAGAACTAAGGTTGAATGGTTTCGCGATTGCGCGACGAGCGATGGAGTCCACAATTTCGCGGATCGGGCGAGTAATTACTGCTTGGGCCGCGCCACGCCCAGGGGCGGGTCAATTCCGTCAAGATAATCCTGCAGGCGCTGCTTGCCGTCGTTGGACAAGCCCGTGAACTCAATCCCGTTCCCCACTCCCCCATCGCAAGTCCTCACCACCGCCGAGATGTTGATGGGTTGCGTAGGCAGGTAGAGATCGGCTCGCAGAACGGTCTTGACCGGCAGCGGCAGGATCGTTTCGATGTAGCATCCGCTGCCGCTCACATCGGTCGCGCTGATGCGCACGGGCGTTCGGGCGCGCTCTTCCCAAAGTCCCAGGGGAAACGAGATCTTGTGCCGCGGATAGCGTCGACGCGTCGTGGGAGTCACCCCAATTCTCGCGCCGTCGCGCGGCAAGTACGTCTTCCACGGACACTCCTGGTGTGCCAGCACTCGCACTCCCATTTGGATTTTTCTCGTGCTCCCGGTACTCCGCACCCACACCACCGTGCAGCGCGACTTCTTTTCCTCGCACTGCATGCCGATCACCTCGCCAACCTGCAGTTCATTCTCGACTCCGCTAATCAGCGCACCGGCGGAACTGATGTTGTGCGCGCGCGCCTGCTGGTGAAAGGGATGCCCCTGGGCGGTCATTCCCCACACCCGTACGGGGAGGTTCACGGGGACACGTGGCTCGGGCTGAATCTCAGGCATAATGCACGCTCGCAACCAGGGTTATAGAAATCATAACTCCGATTTTTTTCTGACCGGAATTACCAAGGTACTCACAAGTCCCAGCTGCTCGAGTCACGCCGCACGCCATGCGTAAGGGCGAGGTTTTGAAATACACTTTCTGAGGCAGGTGCCTTGAATGTTGGACAAACGTTTAGCCAACAGTTTCGGATTTGCGAGTCTGCTGCTCTCGTTGTTCTTTTGGTTCGCCCTACTCCCTGCATCAGTTCCCGGCGTACGGCTGATACATTGGGGAGTCGGCACCCACATGATTCTCTGGGCTGTCGCGTTCTTTTTCGCGGTAGTGGCTGTCCTGAAAGGTTCCCGACGATGGGTCGTGGGAATGATTCTGCCGTTCCTGAATCTCGGTTTCTTAATTTCTGTCATCGGTGTGGGCGAGTGGATGGCGTTCCCCCGCTAAATTGGACTGCAACTTCTGGTTCTGAGCAAGAAGCCGAGATCAACCGTCGCGAGAAGGAACTGATCGCAACCGTGCTGAAACAGGCTGAGATTGAGCGTCAGCGGATTGAGACCTTGGCCGAAGCCGAAAAGTCGCGTCTGATGGCCGAGGCCGAAGGCCACGCTTCGTCGATCCGTCAGCAGG
>JAIQFO010000097.1 GCA_020073215.1 Terriglobia bacterium
TCGTTGGCGGCGCCCGCGGCTGCCGCCTTCGCCATCACGCTCGAGTGCGAAGGTTTCATCTCTTCGAGAAGGGATTCCAGGTCGCTGCCCGGCGTGGCCATGGCGCAGGCCACTTCGCTCGCTATCGGAAAACGGTCGCCCCACCACAACACTTCCGAGTGACGCAGCAGGTTCCAGACCGTTTCCGCCGTCGTCGCCACCGTCACCGGACTCGCCGTGGGCAGCACCGCCAGAAACTCGCGCTCTCCCCAGCGTCCCAGGAAATTTTCCGCGTCCAGGCTGTGTCGCAAAGTATGCGCCGCGGTGCGCAGAAAAGGCGCGATCGACTGTGGGCCGTGCTTGGCGCGAAACTCCTCCAGTTCCAGCACCCGAATGCGCAACACCCCAAACCCGACCTGCGATTCCCGCAATCCCGCCATGTATTCGTTCAGCACCGCTCGCGTTAGGCGGTGCGATGGAATTCCCGTGGTCACGTCCAGGCATCCGTACATCGGCGCACCCGACAACTCCTCGCTGCACACAGACGCTTCTTCCAACAGAACCGCCGCTCCTTCGATCACGTCGCTCGCATCCAGCACCGCCCGCGTGTCGATCTTCAACCCCACCCGGTGCCCATTCTTGTGCAGGTAGTAAGCGGTGCAATGCTGCGGTTGCCCCTGCCGGAGGGCGAGGGTCACCGGACAGTGCTCGCCCATCAGGGGGCGGCCCCACCGGTCGCAGGCGCGCACAATGTCCTCCAGGACATGTCCCACCACTTCCTGCCCCAGGTGGCCTGTGAGATGTTCCGCGCGACGGTTCCAAAAACGGATCCGCCGTTCCCGGTCGATGATGTAAATTCCCACCGGCAAGTCTTCCAGCACATGCCGGAACAGCTTCGGATTGTCGAGAAGATTGGAAAACATGACTCGGCCCTGCTGTCCCTGGCAGGCTGCGGAAAGGCTCAGGCTTCGTATCTGGGCATCGTTCATAGCGACGCCGTATGTCCTTCGAAATTAGACCCCTCTCGGGCGCGGGGATCGACAATCGACTCTTTCGCAGCCTTCTGATTTCATCGGCAGCCGGGGCAGCGAACTTCAGGGCCAGATTGCAGTACCGGGCGCAGTGCGTGCACGCGGTGTCTGTCGCGTACCGGAAATTCCACCAATATCGCTGTGGTTGGAGCAGACTTGCAGGCCCGTGGCCGGTCGCAGTTCTATCGGCGCTGACCTGGGATGGACATCCTTCCGCTTGGTCCGTCATCCGTCCGCGATTGGCGGCAGACAACTGTCCCCGACTCGGACCAGACGCCTGAGGGGCGGCGTCGGCCGAAGCGATCGAAGATTACGGTGCCATTACGATCAGGCGGCCTTGCCGCCGGCGATCTTGAATCGGTCCGAGGTCTCGAGGTGGTAATGCTCGATCTCTTCCCTTTCAAGGAAAGGCTTTAGATCGAGCAGGGGCGCACGGTTCTTGTAGAACTCATGCGAATCCGACTTCGTGTTCCAGACCGCGACTACGAGCGCGTGGCTAGGACGATCGTCGGAGATGAAGGTGAGCAGATCCACAAAACCGGCCTGGTTCTTGTAAGCGCTTGGCAGTTGGCGTGCCGCCTCCAGGAATTCTTCTCTCTTGTCCAGTTTCAATGTGCAAGTCATCATACGTGCGAACATAATGATTCTCCTCGGTTCGGTGCGACGGTCACCCTGACAGCTTTCGCAGAAACGCACCGCCAAGGCCGGCGGCAGGTTCTGCGCTTTAGTGGTGGTTTACCGGCCCTCTGGCGCGACCGGCGTTGCCTTCGTAGCTCGGACAATAATATCGCATTACGATATATATGGAAATAGAATTCCATTAAAGATGTAACCCTGCTCGAGATGCGCCCGTCTTTATGCTTTGAGGTTCCGGCAGACCTTTTAGGCTTTTTGTCTGCTTCGCGAGACTGTCCTGGCCGAGCCTTCGTCTTTGTTCTTTCTCTTGGGAATGGCACGCCTCAGGGCCGTGATGAGCGCGGGCCCGTGCAGGCGAAGTTCTGCCCGGTGTTGCAGGGAGAGCTTCCGCAACACCGTTTCCCCTTTTGGAGTCAGGGAAAGCCATACTTCGCGGCGGTCTTCCCCCACGCGATTTCGCCGGACATAGCCGCCGCCAGAGAGTCGGTTCACCAACTCAACCGTGCTGTGATGTCGGATCTGCAGCCGCTCGGCCAACATTCCGATTCGCGGGCGGATGCTTCCCGGCAGCCCTTTCAGGGCAAGCAGGAACTGATGCTGGTGAGGCTCAAGACCAGCCATGCGGGAAGCCTGCTCGCTGAAGTGAAGGAAACGGCGAATCTGATGACGCAATTCCGCCAGCGATCGGTAGTCAGCCAGGCTAAGGGCCTTTTCCATGCGACAAAGTATATCGTCTCCCGACTAGTGGTGGGATCGGGGCCGAAGATCCGTCTCCCCAGCTCACGCCGCCGGACGCGCTCGCGACCCCAGCGCCCGCGTCAACTCCTCCTCATCGAACATCGGCGGCTGGCAAGCGAACCCCGAGCAAACCACCGCAAACGATCGTCGTTCCCCGAGCGCCGGAAGATTCGGAATCGTCTCCGCCAAAGCCGGCGGCAGGTTCTGAGCCACAGCTTTGTCGGCGTCCAGCCGCAGAACCGCCGTGCTCAAGCCCAGCGGGCGCATCGCGGCTCGATATAGTCTCGCCGCCGCGTCATCCTTCCCGACGACCACGACCTGGGTGTGCGGCTGGAGGAATCGCACCACCGCCAGCCCGTACGTCGCCGCAAAGATGCCGTGCTGTCCCGCGACTGCGGCGTAGGCCTCCAAAGTCTGCTCCGCCTTGTCGCGATAGGACACATCGCTCGCGTACCCCTGCAGACGCAGCAGCGCGATCGCCGCCGCTGAGTTTCCCGCCGGAGTCGGCGAATCCTGAAACGGCTTCCGCGGCGTCCCCAGAATGCCGAGTGCGTTCGGTTCGCCTGACGCCGCTCCACGGGTATCGAAGAATCCACCATCCACGGGATCGAAAAACCCCGCTACCATCGCCTCTGCAATCGAGCGCGCAAAACGGAAGTAGCTGAGGTCGGCGGTCGCCTCGTAAGCATCGAGACACGCAATCACCGCGAAAGCATAGTCATCGAGCACGCCGGAAATTTTCCGCCGCTCCGCCCGAACGTCCGATAAAGCCTCCGAGTAAGCGATCACGTGCCGCATCCCGCGCTCCGCATTCCATCCCTCGGAAAGCAGGCGATCCAGTGAACGCAAAGCAAAATGGCGCGCCGGCGCCAGATCAAGCACTTTGGCGGCTTCGAGGTAAGCCGAAACGCACATCGCATTCCAGCCCGCATACACCGTCTTGTCCACATACGGCGTTGGACGCAGCAAGCGCGCCGCATACATCTTTTTCTGAGCCACGGCGAGCAGCGCGCCCGCCCGTTCTTCCGGAATATTCAACTGCCGCGCAATTTCCTCCACCGAGCCTCGAATGTAGAGTACATTCTTCGCCGGATTGTGGTGCATATCCCCGGTTTCCTGGATGTCGTAGTACAGCGCCGCCACCGCCGCCTCATCCTCGGCGAGCGCCGCTTTCGATTCCGCCAAGGTCCAGGTGAAATAATCGCCGTCGTCATCCATGGAATAGTCGGCATCTTGGGAAGCGTAGAAGCCGCCGTGGGCGCGGTCGCTGAGCCATTCATCCATCCAGCGAATGATGTCGCGCGCCACGGCGGCAAAGAACTCGTCCCCAGTCGCCTGATAGGCGTGAACATAGTTCTTCAGCAGCTCCGAGTTGTCGTAGCACATCTTTTCGAAGTGCGGAACGATCCAGCGTTCGTCCACCGAGTAACGATGAAAGCCGCCTGCCAACTGGTCATAGACGCCGCCGCGCGCCATTTTCTCCAGGGTGTGGACGAAGATCGCGCGCAGGTCAGCGTCACCTGTACCGCGGTCACGCATGCGAACGTACTGATCGATCACCAGGTCCAGCACCGCCGGATGCGGGAATTTGGGCGCGTTTCCAAATCCTCCGTTCACCTCATCAAACATTTTCCGCGCCGATTCCAGAATCGCGTCTATCACTGTCGCGGATACTTTCCCGCCGCCCCCAGAAAAAGATTCCGCTCGCGCGATCGCGCTCTCGACCATCCGCGCCTGCTCCAGCACCTCGCCGTGCTTTTCGCGATAAGCCTGAGCAATCGAAAGCAGCACGCGTTTAAAGCTGGGCCGCCCGTAAGCATCCGCCGGAGGGAAGTACGTCCCCCCATAAAACGGTTTGCCGTCGGGAGTGAGAAACGCCGTCAGCGGCCACCCGCCCTGCCCCGTCAGCGAAGCCACCGCCACCTGGTAGCGGCTGTCAATATCGGGACGCTCGTCCCGATCCACCTTCACCGCGATGTAATGCTCGTTGACAATCGCCGCCACCTCGGCATCGTCATAGGATTCGCGATCCATTACATGACACCAGTGACACCAGACCGCCCCGATATCCAGGAGAACAGGTTTGTTCGCCGCCCGCGCTGCCGCGAAAGCCTCCTCACCAAATTCGTGCCACTGAATGGGCTGATGCATCGCCGAGCGTAGGTAGGAAGAAGAGGCGCGGGCGAGGGCGTTGTGGGAGCCGGGGGTCATCAAGAGAGTTTATCGCGAGAGGGGAGAATCATTCTAACCAGGTGTATTGAATCGGTTCATCGTTCATGAAGTTCGTCGCGCGAGCGAGCGGGTATCCACTTGAAATCGAGCCTCTTGCGCAGACGAGCCAGTGCACGTTTGCGGGCACGCTGGTATCGCTTACCCTTACGAACGACTTTTGCAGTACCTCGCGTCAAACCTATACTCCCAGCTTCTTTGCCATCGAACAATAAATCTCCACCGCTTCCGCAAGCTGCGCTTTCTCCACGAACTCGCCCTCGGTGTGGGCCACGTGAATCGAGCCTGGACCGAGCAGCAGCGGCTCGCCCCAGTTGGTAAGCGAGGGGACATCGGTGGTGAAAGCCGCGACCATCGTCGGCAGGCCATCGAGCGTGCGCAGCCGCAGGAACGGAGTCTCGCGGGTGAAGCGAACCTCGGCCAGGTCGCCGACGGCCTCTGTAATCTCGCGGCGCAGCGCATCCGCCGGGCCCACCAGGCGATAGAAAAGATCGGCTTTGGCGAAATCGGAAATCACGTTCGGAGCGCGCCCGCCTTGAATCGAGCCGACGTTCTTCGTGCAAGCGCCCGCGTCGGGGTCGTGGGGAAGTTTCATGGTGTGCAACCGATGCAGCGCCTCCACCAGTTTGTCGATGGCCGACTCGCCCAGTTCCGGATACGCTGAGTGCGCCATCCGCCCACGCGACACCACTTCCACGTGCAGCGCGCCTTTGCTGGCCAGTGCTAATTTGTTTTCCGTGGGCTCGCCGTTAATCATGAAGCGCGCGCCCAGCGGTTGCTGGTTGGCCACCTTCGCGCCAATGGAGTCGCGCTCCTCGCCCACCAAAAACAGCAGTCCGACGAAAACGCCCGCCCCGCGGAGTTTCTCCGCCGCCAGAATCTGCGCCGCCATAATTCCTTTGGCATCGCACGCGCCGCGCCCGTAAATGCACCCGTCATCTTCCGAGGAGGCGAGGAACGGCGGCACCGTATCCATATGCGTGGAGAAGAAAAGTTCCGGACGATCATGTCCTGGCCACCAAGCAAGCACGTTGGCGCGCATGCCTTCCACGGGCATTTTCCGGGTCTCGAACCCGCGCCGCCCCAACTCGTCGCAGAGGAAATCCCCGACCGCGCCTTCATTCGGAGTAATGGATTCGATGTCGATCAGACGGCGGGTGAGCGCAAACAGGTCCATGCAGAAAAAGCGTAACAGCGGATCGTGATTGGTGGATAGTGCTTAATGTAGAGACGGGGCTTGCTCCGTCTCACTCGGCGACGGGAGGCGTGGCAAGCCGCGTCTCTGCAGGACATTCGACGCCCCGTAGGAACTCGGTCGCTGCCGATTGTTATACTCTGATGCCGTGCTCCACGAAACCTCCAGCATCCGCTCGCTCCTCCTCGCCGGTCCGGCCGGACGCCTGGAAGCCTTGCTCAACGCCGGATCGCCCGACGCGACCCACGCCGCCGTGGTGTGCCATCCGCACCCGCTCTACGGTGGAACGCTGCACAACAAAGTCGTCTTCCACACCATGAAAGCACTCAACCACTTCGGATTCCCCGTACTCCGCTTCAACTTTCGCGGCACCGGACTGAGCGAAGGCGAGCACGCCAACGGCATCGGCGAAGTCGAAGACGTGCGCGCCGCCCTCGATTGGCTCGAACGCGAGTTCACGCTCCCGGTAATCTTCGCCGGTTTTTCCTTCGGAGCCGCCGTCGGATTGCGCGCCTCCTATGCTGACGACCGTGTCCGCACGCTCATCGCCCTCGGCCTGCCCGCCGTCGCCGTTGAAGACCGCCTCTACGATTTCGAATTTCTGCGCGAGTGCGCGAAGCCCAAGCTCTTCGTCAGTGGCTCGCGCGATCCGTTCGGCCCCAAGGGGAAACTCGAAGCGCTCGTCAACACCTTCGCCGATCCGAAGAAGCTTGTCCGCATCGAAGCTGGAGATCACTTTTTCGAGGGCAGACTCAGAGAGATGCGTACAGCTATCGAAGAGTGGACACGGGAGACATTGGCCGTCGGATAACGAGGGACCAACAATCCGTATATCAACCACGAGCAATATCAAGAAGCTCACTACGGTGCGCACAAAATAGGCTGTGAAATCGGACTGTTAACAGCGGCTATCTGGAGTCGTGGCAAGTTTAGGCGTAAGCTGCTGACCGTGAGAACAAGTGCATTCATGCGCATCGCAGGCTGTGAAGTTGTCTTATCAGTCGTTTTCCTAGTGTTCTCCTTCACACCCGTTGCATCCGCCCAAGACATTGCCGAAATCAAGATTCGGGCCGAGAAAGGTGATGCACTGGCACAATCCGCCCTCGGCAAGGCTTATCACTCTGGTGTCGGAGTCGCAAAGGACGATGCCGAAGCCGTGCGTTGGTGGGAGAAGGCAGCGGAACAAGGCGACGTGGAGGCGCAAATCAATCTTGGAATTGCTTACAACTTTGGCACAGGAGTCCCCAAGAATTATGCCGCAGCCGTCCGCTGGTATCGAAGGGCTGCCGAACAGGGCAATGGCGGGGCCCAGTCGAACCTTGCACTCCTATATCACCTTGGTCTGGGCGTTCCAAAAGACGACGCCGAAGCAGTGCGCTGGTGGCTGAAGGCCGCTGAGCAAGGCGGTGTATCGGCTCAAGTCAATCTCGGAACGGCGTATCATTTCGGAACGGGCGTTCCGAAAGATGATGCCGAAAGTGTGCGCTGGTACAGCAAGGCTGCCGAAAAGGGCGACGCAACGGCCCAGCTCAGCCTCGGAATGGCGTACGTCTACGGCGCGGGAATCCCCAAAGACGAGGCTGAAGGCGTCAAGTGGCTCCGCAAGTCCGCCGAACAGGGCAATGCAGGCGGTCAGTTCTGGCTTGGAGCTGCATATTACTCTGGTATGGGCGTCGCAAAGGAGCCCGCCGAGGCGATTGTCTGGTATCGCAAGGCTGCCGAACAGGGTAATGCAGCGGCTCAGTACAACCTTGGACAAGCGTATTACTCTGGTGTAGGCATCGCAAAGGATAACGCCGAGGCCGCTCGCTGGTGGCAGAAAGCTGCTGAACAAGGCAATGCAAAGGCTCAATACAACCTTGGATTGGTTTATCACTCTGGTGCAGGCGTACAAAAGAATGACATCGAGGCCTACTTTTGGCTAAATATCGCGGCGTCATCCCTCGACCAAGTGTTTGTCAGACAATCCCGCGACAACATTGGCAAATCGCTGACAGCGGCCCAGCTTTCGGAAGTGCAGGAACGTTGTCGCAAATGGGTTGAGGCCCATCAGAATACTCAAACTTCTCGCTAGCCAGACCTGAGTTCCTGGGTTGGCAATAAATTGCGATGTCACCAAAGACCGCGGCTTACCGCATTTACGAGGTGACTTTTAGCAACCAGCAACTGTCTCTATAATCCCGTCCATGTCCGACCTGACTCCCGCACGCGACCACCCAGAAGGTTCATCAGCTCTTCCAGGTCCGAAAGCGGCAGGCCCAGGTCGATGAGGGCCCCCAGGGTCATGTCGCCGCTGATGCCGGCGAAGCAGTCGAAAAAAGCCCAGCGTTCACTTCTCGGTCCGTTCGACAATGAGTTCCACCTCCTTTACGGCCCGGGCCTCGGTGGTGCGCACGATAAATTTCAGATTGTGGTACTGCACCTTTTCGCCGCCCCGGGGCAGGTCGCCCAATTGGGTGATGAG
>JAIQFO010000098.1 GCA_020073215.1 Terriglobia bacterium
GTGGGTGTTGAAAAAGGGTTGCTCGAAAGAGCTATTGGGGCTGTGTAAGGAGCGTGCAGCGAGGGACAGTTTTCTGCAGCGGGCGACTAGGTCGTTGCAGGGAGCGGTGGCTGCGGCCCTTGGCTGAGGAAGCGAACCAATCGCTTTATGTTTTGCGCAGCCGCCGCCATGAAGAACTGCTCGCGAACAAACTTTAATCTCCGCAGGCGTAGGCGACGAAGTCCGATCTGATTCTTAAGTTCCGCGAACAGCGCTTCCACCTTCTTCCTTTCCCGTTGTGCGCTCGCGAAGCCTGGCGTGTTGGCCAAGTCGCGAGCACGTTGCCGGGAAGGTTCGTGGATGTGGATGGCGAGATATTTGTACTGGCCGGTGGTGCATTGTGCCTTTTGCGAACACGCACCACAACGTTTGCGGCTTCCGATGTAAGCATGGGCACGATTCCGAACATTCAGACCAACGTAGTTGAGCTGCTGACCTGCTGGACAGCGATAGCTGTTGTTTTCGGGAAGATACGTGAAACGCTCCGGACCGTAGAGTGGGTTGTTCTTACGGAGAGCGCTGTCCCGAGTGCGCATATACGGTGTGATCCCCCGCTCCATTAACCACTGCAGGAACTCGCCGTTGCCGTATGTGGCATCGGCAACCACCGATTCGGGATCGCGTCCTTGCCATCGGGCGAAGCGAGCCAGCATGTCTTGTGCGGCCACCGTCTCCTGACTCATCCGGGCTGCGGTTGCTTGCACTCCCACGATCACGCAACTGTGGTTGTCCACCAGATAGTTGTCGTAATACCCCAGCCGGGCCGGAGTTCCACCCTTGGTCGCGTAGGTCGCATCGGGATCGGTGGTCGACACCAGTTTCTGCTCATGCACGGGCTCTTCGGTTGGATTCTGCTGCTCCAGTTCCACCAGGTACTGGCGCACGGTTTGGTTTACCTGCGCCGCTTCCGCTAACTGCTCGCGGGGAATGCGGCTCTCCTTGCTGGCATTGGCCTCCACGAAGCTGCCATCCACCGACAGGTTGTCCCCTCGGACTAGGCCGGCTTCCAGACAACGGGCTACGATCTCTTCAAACAGCTGTTCGAACAGCTTCGACTCCTGGAATCTTCCGTGCCGATTCTTCGAGAACGTGGAGTGATGCGGAATCTCCTGATCGAAACCCAGACCGGTAAACCAGCGCCACGCCAAATGCATCCGCAGTTCCTCGACCAGCTTGCGCTCGCTGGTGATCCCGTACAGATACCCAATCAGCAGAATGCGCAGCAGGAGCTCGGGATCAATCGACGGACGGCCCGTCTCGCTATAGCTGTCCTCCAGCTTTTCGCGCACAAAAGCAAAGCTGATGTGCTTTTCGATGAGCCGTAGCAGATGAGTCTCAGGAACCTGATCTTCCAGGCGGAAGTAGTAGAACAGCGCTTCCGAACGATCGTGTTGCCCCATCATGATGAGCACGCCTCCGAGAATGGTGATCCAGCAGAACATGGAAAGGATTGCTTCCTTTTACCACGCTTCTGCCACCACTCCGCATGCTAATCACAGTGACTTTTTCAACACCCACAGGCGATTTCACTCATTGACCGGCGGTCATTGAGTGTAAATGAGATTTCTCAAGAGTTGAGGTCTGTCCAGGCTTTGCGCTGCGGCTCTTGGCCAGCACCGCACATCAAGATGTGACCCTGCTCACTGACAGGACGTGATCATTCGTGTTGCATTTAATACGTCTCGCCTCCTCGAAGAGCACTTCGCGACAGCTGAGACGCAGCACCCCAGAGGCGAGGGTCCCCGAATTCAGAGGAAGGGTATCCTTATGATAAGGCCCTGCTTCACCTTCCTGCTTTGCGTGCTTCTGGGGTTCGGTGTGTGTCTGGTTGTTCCGGCAGAAGATGTGCTTGAGACCGCCTACGACGAATCGGAGGGACTGCCGTACGAGGGCGCTCCTTTGTTCTCAATCGTGATGTCGCTGGTGGCTGCCCGGACAACTCAGGCGGTGCCAAGTTCCTTCCACCTTAAACTTGATGCTCCATCCCCGTTCACTGCAGCTGTCCGCGCCGCCGACGCCCATCGACCCGCCGATGCACGAGTCTCATTGGCAATACTCTGCACTCTGCTTTGCTAGCAACTTGGATTGTCTCGCCTGAAGAACCGTTCCGCCATATCTCGCGGTCTCAGCAGCAGAAAGTAGGGATGGAATTTCCACGCCTCTCCGAAGAGCAGTTCCCGCTGGTTGAGACGCACACCCCTTGAGGCGACAATACCCGTCTAGAGAGTGAGAGCAGCTTACGCGAGAAAGGAGCGATTTATCAACAATGGGGCATTGGCGGACCCCTGCCTAACCTAAATTCAATTCTCGTGCTCGGGTGACGAGGAACAGGAGGCTCTGTATGCGCTTTCATATCAGGCTCACTTCTTGCCTGCTGATTTCCTTGCTCGCACTGGCCGCAAGTGCGCAGGAGATCACCGGCAGTTTTGTGGGCAGAGTCCAGGATCCCACTGGCGCTGTCATTTCCGGCGCTACCATCAAAATCGAAAACACCGATAAGAACGTGGTTGTGCGGACGGTCACCTCCGATGCCAGTGGCGAATATGCCGCGCCACTGTTGCCCATTGGCAATTACTCTTTGACTGCGGCTGCGCCCGGCTTCCGGACCAGCATCAAGAAAGTCATGCTTAACGTCAACGATAAGTTGACGATCAACTTCTTGCTGTCGGTAGGCGCCGTCGCGGAGGAGATCGTTGTTGTGTCCGTCAGCGACTTGCAGGTTGAACTGCAGTCCAACACTGCGGCCGGCCTGATTTCGGGTACGCAGGTACGCGAACTCTCCCTCAACAACCGCAACTATGAGCAACTCGTGGCTCTGCAGCCGGGCGTTTCCTACGGCGGGGGCGACCAGCTTTACGTTGGGGTGATGAACCCGAACGGCGAAGACAACTCCGTCAACTTCGCCATCAACGGCGCTCGACCCAATGCCAACAATTGGACCATCGATGGCACTGACAACGTGGATCGTGGTTCCAACGCGACCTTGCTCAACTATCCCAGCGTGGACGCCATCGCTGAGTTCAAGGTGTTGCGCGGCATGTACAACCCGGAATTCGGACGCGCTGCCGGCGGCCAAGTCAACATCATCACCAAGTCTGGCGATAGCGCCTTCCACGGCAGCTTGTACGAGTTCTTCCGCAACGACGTGTTAAACGCCAACAACTTCTTCAACAACCTCTATGACGTGGCCAAACCACCGCTGCGCTACAACAATTTCGGGGGCACCATCGGCGGCCCCATTTTCATTCCCGGCAAGTACAACACCCAGAAGAACAAGACCTTCTTCTTCTTCTCCGAGGAGGTACGGCGCATTACTACCTCCGCCACTTCCTCTCCTGCCATTCTGCCCACGGCCGATGAACTGCAGGGCAACTTCGCCAATCCCGTATGCGTAGCCTTCGACGCCGAGGGCAACTGCACCCAGGTGGGAACCGCGATTGCACCCAGCACTTTCAATCCCGCGGCCACTGCCTACATCTCGGACATCTTTTCCAAACTGCCGCAAGCGAGCATCATGGACAGTGTGCGCCAGGGTGTGGTTTCACCCCTGCGCAATGTGTACAACTACCGCCAGGACATGATTCGAGTAGACCACGTCTTTGGCCCCAAGCTGAACCTGAGTGTGCGTTATATGCACGACTCCATCCCCACCGAAGAGCCGACCGGTCTGTGGACAGGCATCAACGTACCCTTCTTTGCCACTACGAGCACTAACGCCCCGGGCCACAACTTTATGGTGCGGGGCACGGCAACGTTCTCACCCACCTTCATGCTGGATGCTGGCTACGCCTATTCTTACGGAGCGATTGTTAGCCGGCCAATTGGCTTGGCTTCGAACAAGAACTCGCCTGATATTGTGAGCGCCATCACGTTGCCCAATCCGAGCACGCTCGGCCGCGTGCCCAGCGTGAGCTTTGAAGGAGGGGAAACTCTCACCGCTTGGGGCAAGTATGACGACTTCAACCGCAATCACAACTGGTTCGCCAACCTGACCAAAATCGTTGGCCACCACACGTTAAAGTTTGGCGGCACCATCAACAAGTACAACAAGTACGAAAATGCAGGCGACGGCAACCAGGGCAGCTTCACGTTTGGCTATGAGGGACTGCCCACCGAGAACCTCTCAGAAACCGGCCAGTTTGAGCAGTCATGGGCCAACTTCCTGCTGGGTCGCGCTAAAGACTTTTCCCAGACCAGCAAGGACCTGCTGGCCGACATTCACCAGAACCAGTTCGAATGGTATGTTCAGGATGAATACCGCGTCCGGCCGAACCTGACTCTCAGCTACGGCGTGCGACATTCGCTGTTCCGGCAGCCCACCGACGGCAACGGACGGCTGACTAACTTCGATCCTCGCCTCTACAATTCGGCCAAGGCGCCGGTGATTGACGCGGACGGAAATATCGTTCCCGACGGCAACCCCAATTACGATCCACTGAACGGACTCATCGTCGGCGGTCAAAATTCGCCCTACGGCACCGCCGTTGCCCGCCAGGTCAATAACAACTTCGCGCCTCGGCTGGGCATTGCCTGGGATCCGTTTCGCACTGGCAAGACCGCGGTGCGAGCCGGATACGGTGTTTTTTACGATTCGCCCACGGTGGGCTTTGTGGAAGACAATGCCTGGGTCAACCCACCTTTTGCTTACGGCTTGAGTATTTACAACACCAGCTTCTCCAATCCGGGTGAAGCGCAGGCGGCTGCCAATCTTGCGCCTCCCTACCTGCGCGTAGCCGACGTGAACTGGCACACGCCATATACGCAGCAGTGGAGCCTTGACATCCAGCACCAGATCAGCAACGGCTTTGTGGTGGACGTCGGGTACTACGGCAATAAAGGCACACACCTACTGGGGGACGTTGACATCAATCAGGTCTATCCGGGTGTCGCGGTTGCTGCCGGCCTGGTGCCACCGGAGGGCGTTTCCGATCCCTCCACCCTCAATTCTGTGCGCCCCTACAAGGGTTACGGCTGGATCGACTCCGTCTCCTCGCTGTTCAACTCCAACTACCATTCCCTGCAGCTCTCGGCGCAAAAGCAGTTCGCCAGCAACGCGCTGATCAACGTGGCCTACACCTGGTCCAAGAACCTGACCGACCATCCTTCGGACCGCTGGGACTCGCCGCAGAACACCTATGACATCCGCGCAAATTACGGACCGTCTTATCTCGACCGCAAGCACATCTTCACCGCCAATTTCGTCTACCCACTGCCCTGGCTGAAAACACAGCAGGGGTTGGTGGGGCACGTGCTAGGCGGCTGGGAGTTCTCGGGTATCATCGCTTATAACTCCGGCACCTCTTCTACCGTGACCTCGGGCCAGTGGCTGGACCATGCCGGAAACGGCTTTCTGGCTGGCTGGTACGTGTCGCAGTTGCCGGATATGTCGGGCAATCCTAACCGTGGTGCGCCGCACACCTTCGACCAGTGGTTCAACACTTCGGTATTCGCCGATGTTCCCGATGGCGAGTACCGTCTGGGCAACGAGCGGCGCAATTCCGTTCGTGGGCCCGGTTTTGGGCGTTGGGACCTCTCCATGTTCAAGAATCTTAAGCTGACCGAACGCGCCAAGCTGCAGTTCCGGGCGGAAGCGTTCAACGTCTGGAACCACACCAACTACTCGGGTATTGATACCGCCATGGACAGCAGCTACTACGGACAGGTGGTGAGCACGCGAGATCCGCGCAACATTCAGTTCGGATTAAAACTGCTGTTCTAGGGCACAGAGTCCAATGCACGACACTCCGGCGGAGCCCAAAGCTCCGCCGGTTTTCTGTCAGTTGGCGTAGAAGCAATTGGGGTAGATAAGCCGAATCGTGGCCCATGCGAGCGTGCCTTTGCGCGGCCAGAGCCCGAGGACCTTTGGAGAAAACCAATCCTGGCGCGCTGAACTGTACACCTACCGCGAAGCCAAGGCCGCTCGATGTCTGAGCTCCTTTTCTTCTGCAATTACGCGGAAGGTGGAGAGAGCGTTCCTGTCGAAACCAGCGACAGCGCTCACGATCCGGATCAATGAGTGTAATCGCGATTTTCAACAGCAACCCGCCTTGGTGGGAACGGAACAAGCGAGCGCCAGTTCCCCACACTCCAGGATCAGATCTTTCGGGCTACCATCAGATACAGCTTGGGTTCATCCCGATACGCAATCACTTCCAAGCCCAGTGGCTTAAGGAGGGCCTCAAACTCCTTCTTGGTGGGAAGTGATTCAATAAACAGGTCGCTGGTGGCCCGCAGTTGATCAACGAAGGCCCTGCCTTCGGGATGGCTGACCACAAGCCGTCCGCCGGAGCGAAGCATGCGTGCCGCATTGCCGCACGCAGCGGACTTGTCTGCGATGTTGCCGTACATGCCATTCATGAAGATAGCGTCCACGCTGGTCGAGGCCAAGGCCAGCGAGGCGATGTCGGTGTGGCAAGTGCGGACTGCGGGGTATTTGTCGTGCACACGCTGCAACATCTTTTCCGCCACGTCGCACGCCCACACCGTGGATGGCTGGTAGAACTGAATCAACGGGATCAAAACCCCGGCTCCCGTTCCCACATCCAGGACCACTGCTCCGGGACTCAGCTCTACTGAAGCAACAATCTCCCAGAGGCGTGCCATCACCTCCGGCGGCTGTGGTCGATCAAAGACATCCACCAGTTCGTTGAAGCGGCGACGCTGGTGCTCCGCCACTGCCTTTGCTTCTTCAGGTAGCATTAGGTTTCGCCTAGATTAGCCTATGGGAACAATCGAAGGCCCAGCATGAAGGTCAACGTATCTCAGGACGTACTGTCCTCGTTTCGCCGCAGGGCGCTACGACGGTATCCGAAGGAGTACATGGAGACGATCTGGGGACACGTGAAGGGCGGAGAAGGGTACATCTATGCGTTCCACCCGATCAAGCATAAAAGTGATAACGAGTCCATCGAGTATGAGCCGGCTGCCGAATCCTCGATGCAAGTCGCAGGGCCGCTATCGGCAGCAGTGCCGTGTTGGAGAGATAGTCAAATGCTCATCAAGATCGTGGATGCGAGGTCCCGCTTAATTGGCCGTCAAGACGTGTGGAGCTTCGCCCTTTCGGGCGCTCTCGTATCCAATTGTCGCATAATACAAGGCGGAGTCGAAGAACTGCGCCACCGCGTGCATTAATTCCATTCCGCCCCAAAAGTCGACTGGTGCCTCGTACATACCTTGCCGCTGCAGGAACTCCCACAGCTGTTCCTTGGTCGCGCATATTGCCCAAAAGAAATGGCTGAAGGGCACGCCCTGCCGCGCTCGCCGTGCTCCCAAACCGATGTATCCTTCCTCGATCTCTGATTCCGTTCTGGTCATCAACCACTTAGTCAGATTTTCGTAGATTTCGCGAGTGCGTCTTTTCAACTCGTCCGGAGGTACTTTGTTAATCAACTCGCTGCACCGTCCCGAGGTCTTCAGCTTCTGCATCAGACGCTCAGACAGTTCGTCGGCGTGGCGCTCGATAAGCCGAGCCAGTTTGAGGGCGAACATGACTGCCTCCCGATCCCATGTATTCGGCGTACCAAATACGGGCCACTCATAATTCTGCGCCGTTTTTGCACCAGCTGACTGTGACGCTCCGCACACCTTCGGGTGACCCGATTCCGGGATGCGGATGCAAAATCCGCCGCACGAAACTCAGGCATTTGTCGGAAAAGTGACACCTTTCCGGGAGGAGGCGTCGGCAGAAAACATAAACAGGTCTTCGCGCTTCTGCAACCCGCGGCCCGGACAGTTCTGCTCGTTCATAGACTGGTGGGCAGAGAGCAGATGTGTACTCAAAGCACCGAATGATCGCTTCTTGGATGTTGTAATCAGGCGTGGGTGTTGAAAAAGTCACTGTGATTAGCATGCGGAGTGGTGGCAGAAGCGTGGTAAAAGGAAGCAATCCTTTCCATGTTCTGCTGGATCACCATTCTCGGAGGCGTGCTCATCATGATGGGGCAACACGATCGTTCGGAAGCGCTGTTCTACTACTTCCGCCTGGAAGATCAGGTTCCTGAGACTCATCTGCTACGGCTCATCGAAAAGC
>JAIQFO010000001.1 GCA_020073215.1 Terriglobia bacterium
TGGAGATTCTGGCGGCGCGTCCGATGATTGTGGCGTATGAGGAGGGTCGGGCCGCGCGGCAACAGGAACTCGACGCGGCAGTGAAAGCGATCGATTTCTCGCCACTTGACAAGGGCGACCAGGCGGCCTTCGACGCTTCACTGCGCCAAACGCAAAACAAACTGCAAACGTTGAATCCGTGGTTGAAACAATTCACCATTCGCGCGGTTGGGAACTCACATATTGATATGGCGTGGTTGTGGCCGTGGACGGAAACGGTCGAGGTTGTCCGCAACACGTTTCAAAGTGTTCTGGATTTGATGCGCGAGTATCCGGATTTCAAGTTCACCATGTCGTCGGCACGAACTTATGAATGGATGCAAGAGAAGTATCCCGACATGTTCGAGCAGATCAAACAGCGGGTGAAGGAGGGCCGCTGGGAGATCATCGGCGGCATGTGGGTCGAACCCGATTTGAATATGCCGGACGGCGAGTCGCTGGTGCGTCAGATTCTTGTCGGCAAGCGATATTTTCAGAAGAACTTTGGGGCCGATCTCAAAATCGGCTGGAACCCGGATTCTTTTGGATACAACGGGCAGCTTCCGCAAATCTACAAGAAATGTGGCATGGATTATTTCGTGACCAGCAAGCTGTTGTGGGCCACGGACTACACCAAGTTCCCGTACCGGCTGTTCTGGTGGGAAGCGCCCGATGGCAGCCGTCTTCTGACCTACTTTCCCCACGAATACGCCAATGAATTCGACCCTCAGCAGATCACGGAGGATTTGTCGTTTTATGCGCCGTCAATTTACGGGGCCAAAGTCGCCGGCACGCCGCAGATGCTTTACTTGCATGGAATCGGCGATCATGGGGGCGGCCCGACTCGAACCATGCTGGATCGGGCGGATCGCCTGCGGGATCCGAACACCGTCTTTCCGAAGATAGAGTTCAGCACCGCCAAAGACTTCTTCGCCGACCTGACCCGGGAACTTCCAAATCTTAAAGTCCCCGTCTGGAAGGACGAACTCTATTTCGAATATCACCGCGGCGTATTTACCACGCAAGCGGATACGAAGCAGCGAATCCGGCGCGATGAAGAGCTGTTGCTCGACGCGGAGAAGTACGCGTCGCTGGCGGCGCTCTTTGGCCGCCCGAATGCGCAGGATCAGTTCGAGCGTGCCTGGAAGAACCTGCTTTTCGATCATTTTCATGACGTCATGCCGGGCTCGGGAATTGCGGTGAATTATCTCGACGCCAAGCGAAACTTGGAGGATGTTGCGCGCTCCGCGAAAGAGATCACGGCGGGGGCGCTCGACGAAATACTGGCTCACGTCAACACCCAAGGTGCTGGCGTGCCCGGCGACGCTGTACCGGTTGTGGTTTTCAATTCTCTCGCGTGGCCGCGAACGGAGGTGGTTGAGGGCGAGGTGCAACTTCCAGGCTCGGCCAGACAGGTTGAAGTGATCGACGGCGAGGGCCGATCCGTCGAACACCAACTGCTGGTCATGGACTCGGCAACGAACCGCGCGCGGCTGCTCATCCTCGCAGAAGCTCCGGCAATGGGCTACAGGGTCTATTACGTGCGTTCGGCGGCGAAGACGGATATCTCTGCCAGCATCGTGAAAGGGCGTCCGCGAGTTGTCGAGGCGTCGAGTGAAATGCTGAAGAACGCCTACATCGAAATCAAAGTCGATCCGCAAACCGGGTGCATCACCAGCCTTCGCGATCTGCGAAATCAGACGGAAACGTTGGCTCCCTCGGAAACCGACTCTGGCGGTCCCAGCACGTTTGCTTGCGGGAACCTTTTGCAGGCGTTCACCGACAAACCCAAACGATGGGATGCCTGGAACATCGACTCCGATTTTGAGAAACAACATTGGGATTTAGATAAAGCGGATGAGGTGAAACTGATTGAGAGCGGGCCGTTGCGGGCCGTGATTCGCGTCAAGAAACATTTTCAGAATTCCACGTTCGTGCAGGACATCGCCATGGTCGCCGGGGTGCCGCGGGTGGATGTGAAGATGCAGGCGGACTGGCGCGAAAAACACATTTTGCTGAAGGTGGCATTCCCTGTGAGCGTCCACAGCGACAAGGCTACGTTTGAAATTCCCTACGGCTCGATCGAACGTCCCACCACCCGGAACACACCGGCGGAACAGGCTAAGTTCGAAGACCCGGCGCAGCGCTGGGCGGATCTTTCTGATGCCAAACACGGCTTCAGCCTGCTGAACGACAGCAAGTACGGATATGACGTGAAGGGCAATGTGCTGCGTCTCTCGTTGCTGCGTTCGCCGGAATGGCCCGATCCTCATGCCGACGAAGGTCAGCACGAATTCACCTACTCTCTGTATCCGCACGGCGGAAATTGGCGGGACGCTCTGACCGTGCTCCGCGGCTACGAGCTGAATTACAAGCTGATCGCCCGGCCGTCGCAGAGACACGGGGGAACACTTCCGGGCGAGCATTCTTTCGTGCGAACTGAAGCGGACAATGTGGTTCTCACCGCGCTCAAGAAGTCGGAGGACGATGATTCTCTGGTTCTGCGTTTTTATGAATGGGCAGGGAGAGAAGCGGATGTGACACTCCGCCTTCCAGTAGGAGCGCAGTCGGCATCGGAAACCGATCTGATGGAGAGGTCGATAGCCGATCTCACCGTGCACCATCTTGGCGCGAACCATGATGCTGTCACCGTGCATACCAAGCGTTACGAGATCAAAACGCTGAAAGTACGATTTGCGCCTCACGCGCTTCCGAATGCGGTTCCATAACCCGGCACACACTGGTACCTTGACCGCTGATGGCTGCCGTAGCGCCGCCGTCTCGGCGGCTGTCCGGCGGGCGTCACGCCTGCCGCGCCGAGGGCGAGACGCCCTCGGGACAGCCGGCAAGATGCCGGCGCTACGGTTGGTGAGCACGAGGACGTGGATTGAGAATTGAAGATGAACTCGCATCTGCTTAAGAGCACCGTGGTCGCCGCTTTGGGTGGCCTCCTCTTCGGATTTGACACGGCCGTCATCTCCGGCACCACGGGCGGGCTCGCCCAGATCTACCAACTCTCACCGGCTTTGTTGGGTGTAACCGTGGCCAGCGCTCTTTGGGGGACGATCGTGGGCGCAATGCTGGCAGGAATTCCGGGTGAGCGCTTCGGCCGTCGCGACAGTCTGCGGATTATGGCCGTCTTGTATCTGATTTCGGCTCTGGGCTGCGCCGGAGCTTGGAACTGGTATGCGCTGCTGGTATTTCGATTCATAGGAGGGTTGGGGATCGGCGGCTCTTCGGTGTTGGGTCCGATGTACATCGCGGAGATTGCACCGGCAAAACTTCGCGGCCGGCTGGTTGGAGTCTTCCAGTTCAACGTGGTGTTTGGAATTCTATTGGCATACTTTTCGAACTATCTGATCGGGCTGCAGCGTTTCGAAAGGGGCGAATGGCGCTGGGAGCTGGGGGTCGCGGCGATTCCAGCCGCGCTGTTCTTTGCGATGCTTTTCGGAATTCCCCGCAGCCCGCGCTGGCTGGTGAAGCAAGCCCGGATCGACGAAGCAAGATCGGTATTGCAATTGACCGGGGAAGAGAATTTCGACCAGGAACTACAGGAGATCGTGCAGTCGATTCATCTGGAGCGCAGGCAGGCGGTGGAGAAGCTCTTCTCGCGCAAGTACGCATTCCCGATTTTTCTGGCCGTGAGCATTGCCATGTTCAATCAGCTCTCGGGGATCAACGCGATTCTCTATTACCTGAACTATATCTTCGCCCAAGCGGGATTCAGTAAAGTTTCCGGCAACCTTCAAGCGGTTGCGGTCGGGGGCACGAATCTGTTGTTCACGGTGATCGCCATGTCGGTCATCGACAAGATCGGGCGCAAAACGCTGCTGCTGATCGGATCGGTAGGAACCGCAGCTTGCCTTGCCGGAGTAGCGATCATCTTCTTCACTGCCGCTCATCAGAATCTTCTGCTTGGGTTGCTGATCGGATACATCGCGTTCTTTGCCTTCTCGCAGGGAGCGGTCATCTGGGTCTATCTGGCAGAAGTTTTCCCCAATCCGGTTCGGGCGAAGGGACAAAGCCTGGGCAGCTTTTCGCACTGGGTCATGAACGCATTGATCTCCGGGGTATTCCCATTGATGGCCGCTTCCTCGGGTGGCTACCCCTTCGTCTTTTTCTCAGCGATGATGGTTCTGCAATTCCTGGTGGTCCTGTTGGTCTACCCGGAAACGAAGGGCATTACTTTGGAAGGGATGCAGAAGAAACTCGGAATCGACTGACACGTCCAGGAACTCGATCACCGACGCGCGAGAGCACCGGGCCGGCACGCGCAGAAGACTGGCAGCGAATGACCGCGGAGTACAGCCGTGTGCCCGGACAAAGTCTCTAGCAGCAGGACTAGAATTCCCAGTAAGGGGGACCGTATGACCTACAGCAAACATTCATCACGTAATCCCGAGGAAGTCGAGGTGAGGTTGCGGGAGGCGGCTACCCGGCACAAGTTCGGAATTCTTCATGTCCACGACCTCAGACAGACGCTCAACTCCAAAGGCATTGAACTTGGTTCTGAGTGCAGGGTTTACGATGTCTGTAATCCGCAGGCCGCATCCAAAGCTCTGCACACAGAGATGAGGGTCTCGACAGTGCTGCCTTGCCGCATCTCCGTTTTCAGTGAGAACCAGGGCTGTACGATCGCGACGGTCAGGCCGACGTCGCTCCTCGAAGCCACGGGTCTGGACGGAGTGGCCGCCCTTGCCGAGGAGGTTGAACGGGAGATCCTGGCCATCATCGACGAAGCTGCGTAAGCTCGCCCTGCACTTATTCATCCAGATTGTCAGCGACGATTTGTGCCTCCCCCTTCTCATGGGGAGGAGTAAGGCCATACTTTTCCATGCGATAGATCAGCGTTTTCCGGCTGATGCTCAAGTATCGTGCCGCTTTCGTCTGGTGCCAGTCATGTTTTTCCAACGTTTGGAGCAGAATCTCCTTTTCGACGTCCTCCAGACTGATACCTTCTTCCGGCAGTTTGAGGCTGATATTTGCAATTCGAGACCGGCGCTGCCGGATGTCTGCGGGCAAGTGTTCGGGTCTGACGACCTCTCCTTTGCCCAACACCACTAAGTGCTCAACTACGTTCTCGAGTTCGCGCACATTCCCGGGCCAGTTGTGCTGTGCCAATACTTCCAGCGCCTCGTCGGAGATCGAAACCGCGGGAATCTGGTACTTTGCACATTGTTTCTTCAGAAAATGTTCCACTAACAGTGGAATGTCTTCCTTTCTTTCACGAAGAGGCGGCAGACTCACCGTCACCACGCTCAGCCTGTAGAACAGGTCCTCGCGGAATTGGCCATCTTCTACCAAGGCCTTCAGGTTGCGGTGAGTCGCGGCGAGAATGCGCACGTTTACCTTGATCGGACTTGGGTACCCGATCTTGTCGATCTCTCGCTCCTGAATGACACGGAGCAGCCTGATCTGGAGATTGGGTGTCAGGTCACCGATCTCGTCTAGAAACACGGTTCCTTCGTTGGCGGCCTCAAACTTGCCCATGCGGTCAGCTAAAGCTCCCGTAAAGGAACCCTTCCGATGCCCGAACAACTCTGATTCAATCAAGTTTTCGGGTATAGCCCCGCAGTTGATGGTGATGAACGGCTTCTTGGCCCGCAGGCTGTTCTGATGGATGGCTTTGGCAAGCAACTCTTTGCCAGTACCTGTTTCCCCGGTTAGTAAAACGGTGGAATCGCGGCGGGCCACCTGTTTGGCCACATCAAAAACGTCACGCATCTTGCGCGCCTGGCCGATTAGGTTCTCGAAGCGAAACGCCGTGTCCGCAAAATCGCGCAAGTAGCGATTTTCATCCACCAGTTCCTTGCGCTCGAGTGCTCGGTGAACGCTCAATTTGAGTTCGTCGGGGTTTAAGGGCTTGAGAATGTAATCGACCGCACCCAGTTTCATTGCGTCCACGGCGTTGCCAACCGTTCCAAAGGCAGTGATGAGAATGACGGGTATGTCCTGGTTGCTGCCCTTGATGCGTCCCAGCAAGTCCAGGCCGTCCATGCCCGGCATGCGTATGTCGGCAATTACCAGACGTGGAGATTTCTGTTCGAACTCGTGCAGGCCCGCCTTTCCGTCATTGGCTGCAATCGTCGCGTAACCTTCCTCTTGCAGCCAGAACTCGATCAGGCGCCGCTGGCTGGCGTCGTCATCGACTATCAATATGGGTGCGTTAAGCACGATTCTCGCCCTGCAAGACAGTTTCAGGAAGATTCGCCTCGGACCCGAAGGGGAGCGTAACCCTGAAGGTCATACCTCTTTCAGGATTTCTCTGTGCTGCGATGTGTCCTCCGTGTTGGCTGACAATCTGGTAGGCGATCGATAGCCCCAAGCCCGTTCCGTCTGGGCGGGTCGTGACGAATGGATTAAAAACCCGTTCCAAGTCCCCGGGTGGAATTCCCACCCCTTCGTCTTGGACTTCCAAGATGACGGATTCCAGCGTGCGAGCTGCCCGCAATACGATTTCGCCGCCACTCGGCATCGCCTGAATCGCGTTGATGACCAAGTTCAGAAGCACTTGCTTCACTTGCTCCGGATCGACCAACACAGGGGACACACCGCCGACCGACTCAACTCGCACCTGTATCCGAGACATCTTTGCCGTTTCCGCGGCCAGCTTGCTAACCGCCTCCAAAAGTTCTCCGGGTTCGGTCGGAACTCGTTTCGGAGTTTGGGGGCGCGCAAAGTCCAGAAAATCGGTGAGCAGACCCTTGAGCCGGTTGATCTCCTTCTGGGCGAGGGTGCCGAATTCATTTCGGGTATCGGTTGGCAACTCGGGCCGGCGCAGAATCTGCACTGCGCCCTCAACCGAGCCCAAAGGATTCCGAATCTCGTGGGCCAGTCCGGCAGAAAGCTCCCCGAGAGCGGAGAGCCGGTCGGCGCGGCGCAGTTGCTCGAATGACGCCTGCAACTGCCCGTAGACCTCGCTAAGTTTTCGGGCCGTTTCTTCGGCGTGCGCACGTTGTGCCCTTTCGTGGTCCGCCAACAGCCCGGTTAGAGTGCCGATAAGAAAGAACATTCCAACTTCGACGATTTGGGTGGCGCGGTACTCGGGTTCGAATCCCCAGGACATCTGTATGTGGGGGATGTATAGGACCGCGGATATAAACGCAGCAAGGATCCCGCCCCTCCAGCCAAACCACAAGGCCATGAGCAGGATCGGAACATAGTAGGCTCGCTGCAACAAAGGGTGCAGCCAAATGTGGCTGGTGGCAGTCGCGTAATGGAGAAGCGATACGGCGACGATGGCCGCGATCAACACGGTCAACCGCAGGCGTCTTATACTCGCTACGCTCATTCCACGGCGATTCTAGCACTGCGAACGGCGGTCGCCGGGAAACGCTTGAAGCGACTGTGCGTTGCGCGACGAAAAGGGCGTCGAATCTAGTTCGCAACTGCCTGAATTGAGCGCAGCTGCAAGTCTCCAGTGATTTCGTCCAGAAGGCCGGTCGCGACGACTTTCTGGGCGGCAAACCTTTCGGCTTGCTGCTGGTCGGTTAACACAAAATTGTGAGTCCCATCATTGAGCACATACTTGGCTCCCGGCAGCTTTACGCAAGAGCGGACGCATTCCGCCGTTTTCTGCACAATCTTGTGCGAGAGACCACACTCCGAGTCGGTAATCACGCCGGCAAAGCTCAGGAGGCGGGTGTCGGCGGGGTGGAACCAACGTCCCGGGGCGTGCGAGCCTGCTAAAACTAGCAGAATCATTGCGGACGCTCCCGCGAGGAGCCACGCTGGGCGCGGAAAGACCGGCGCCCAGAACTTGGAGGGCTTCGGCGTGTGTGCCTCTTCCGCTTCACTCGAAAACAGAGGCGGCTGATAGTCCCAGCTACCGAGTTGCACTTGGTTGACATCAACCTTGAGGTCCCCAGGGATCGGGAAAACGAAGCGTTTCAGGGAATCGATTTCTTCGACGCTGCGTACCATGCCGCGCAGCACCGCGGTACGGTCTTCTATCTCCACATCAAGGTCGAGGTGTGCGGTCGGCGGGTTCTGCGCCAGCGCTGCCCGAATGCGGCTCGAAACAGCAAAGCGTTCGACTAACGCGGTGTCTGTGGTGCTGGGCCGGAAGCGGCTCTGACTGCTGATCAAGTCAGAGACGGCGGTGCAGGCCTCATCGGAAGTTGTCTGCTCCAAGTTGACCAGGAAGTCATATCCGCGCGGCGAGGCCACTTTGATGCTGAACAAATAGCTCTGCCAGCGACGTTGATTGCGGTCGCCTTGGTTCAAGTGCGTCTCGGCCTCTTCCCGGGGCAGTTTGAGGCGTTCCTGGACTCTCAGGTTTCGAAATCTGCGTGAGGCCTCAACCCGAACGCGCAAGATCTGTCTCGCCTCCAAGTTGAGGAGATCCGCCGCGATGCCATAGCAGACAACGTTTCCCTCTCGTATGTCCTCCGCCAGCGCCGCTTGCAGCAGCAGGACTTGAATCTCTGGATCGCGGAGGAAGCGATCGAGAAAACCGGGAGCGTTTTCAAACGCTGCCCTCAATTTCTTTCGGTCACCTCCCCAGGCGGCAGCCCGCTCGACCAGAATCGCCGAGTCTACGTATCTGCATCCCAGATTTTCTGCGAGAGTTTTGGCAAATTCCTGACCACCACTGAAGCCTTCCTCGGAAACCGCGATGATACTCATTTCTGCCCTCTTCCGCTGGCCGGTTGACTTCTGCGGACAGCTCAGCGCTGCCATTCGCACGTTGGCAACCCTCTGGCCGAACTACTGCGAACCGACTGCGGAGCAAGGAGTTCCAATTCAGTTGCGACGCGTGAAGAGGGGTTGGCATGGGCGAAATTTGGACGATTTCAGGCACCGCTGCCCCATTTGAGACAGTGGGCCGTTTTTGCCGCGCTGCTCTCAATCGCACCTGCAGGCCGCAACCATTTGTAGGGAAAGGATTAGGTTCGGTTGAGAGCGAGCGCTGAGACCTTGGCATGGCACGTGCACTAATTCGCATCTAAACTACTTACCAGGCTCGAAACGTTGTCGCTGGCGGTTGCGGATTCGAATGGCGCATATTGGAAAATACGCTGCTGTGGTGCTCAGCATAGCGATCTTTGCGATGCCAGCGGCCGCGATGCCGCTCCACTGTATTCTTAACGCTCCGTCAAGCGGAAGCACTCATCCCTGCCACATGATGGGAATGAATCCCTTCGCAAACCAGATCAACGCGGCCCTGGTCAATCACTCCTGTTGCACAGTCGCAGCAGCTAAGCCTGAACCGATTACGATGCCGCAGGCACCGGTCACCAACTCGGCTGCGCCGGCGACGTCGCCAGAGTTCTTGTCTGATTTTCCGGTCGCGCCAGTTCTCCACGAACCCTCCGACCGGATTGCGCAATCGCCCGGAGCCCCTCCCCAAGCCGTTCTCTGCACTTTTCTGGTCTAATCCTCCCTCCAATCCAGGAATTCCTTAGCGGCAACAAGATTGAAATCATAAGCCGCCTTTCCCGGTCGCAAGGCATATGCTACGGAAATACGGCCCCCAGCCAATAGAGAGCGTGTCATGATCAAGAAGGTATTAGTTCTGTTTTTTTTCGCTTGCGTGGTGATTGGAATTGCCGTTGCGCAGCAGTCCTCTGGCAAGGTTGACGCTGAGATTAACAATCCGCAGAATGCACCGAATGGCGCAGATAGGCTCGATGACCTTATCCAAGAAGCCCTGAAGAAAAACCCCGGCGTGCAGAGCGCGCAGCGGCAAGTAGAAGCCTTGCGCCACCGCGTGCCCCAGGCGAAGACGCTGCCTGACCCCACAGTCTCGGTTGGCTGGGCAGGGAATATAACGCCGTTCAGCGTCCAGGAAGGCGATCCCTCCAGCTATCGCGGCGTGAGTGCGAGCCAAATGCTTCCTTATCCAGGCAAGCTCAAACTGCGGGGCGAGATCGCAGGGCGCGAGGCAGAGGCCGCCTGGTGGGATTACGAGGCGGCGCGGCGCAAGGTCGTGGCCGATGTGAAGTCAGCTTACTACGACTACTTTGCCGCTTCCAAGGCCGTTGAGATCACCGCGAAGAACAAGGATCTGCTGCAAAAGCTGTCGAGTATTGCCGAAGCGCGCTATAGAGTCGGCAAAGGCGTTCAGCAGGACGTTCTCAGATCCCAAGTCGAAATATCACTTCTGCTCCAGCGACTAACCGTTTTCGAGCAGCAGCAGAGCACGGCACAAGCCAGGCTGAATACTCTTCTGTACCGCGACCCGGAGACGCCGTTACCTGCGCCGGCCTCGTTCGAGCCCGCCCAGCTCGGACACTCGCTCGATGAACTCTACACTTTGGCCCGTAACCAGGACACCGGGCTGCAGCGCGAACAACGCATGATCGAGCGCAACCAGTATGCGGTTAATCTAGCTCAGAAAGATTACCGCCCTGATTTCAGCGTGGCCTACATGTATCAGCAGCGGCCGGACTTGCCGGATATGCATGGATTCACCTTCACCGCCAACATCCCGGTTTTTTACCGTACCAAACAGCGAGAAGCGGTCCGCGAACAAACGGACCAACTGGCCAGCTCACAGCGGAGCAAGGAAAACGGGCAAACGGAATTGTTCTTCGCAGTCAAACAGCAGTACCTGCTCGCGAAGTCCTCAGAGCAACTGCTGAAACTGTATTCGCAGGCGGTGGTGCCGCAGTCGTCGCTGGCCCTGGAGTCCTCGATGGCTTCCTACCAGGTAGGCACGGTCGATTTCCTCACCATCCTCACGAACTTCACCGTTGTGCTGGACTACGAGGTGAGCTACTACCGCGAGCTCGCTAATTATCAGATGGCGCTGGCCAACCTGGAGCCACTAGTGGGTGTGGAGCTGACGAAATGAAGGAGCGCAGAACCATGATTCGCAACTTCGCAAGATATTTCGCGCTGGTCCTGGCGGTGGCAGTCGTCTTCGGCATTCTGTTTCGTGGTCGCATCACAACTTGGCTCCAGGGCGACCAGGCGATGGCTTCCGGGACGGTTAAGTCCGCGGGCACATCTTCGGAACGCAAGGTCCTTTACTGGTACGACGCCATGAGCCCGGAGCACCACTACGACAAGCCAGGCAAGGCGCCGGACGGAATGGACCTGGTGCCGAAATACGAAGACGAGAGTAATCCTTCTCCCGGTGGCGGCTCCCAAAACCAAGGCACTGCCAAGTCAACCTCGCAGGGAGAGCGGAAGGTTCTCTACTACTACGACGCCATGAACCCCAGTCACACGTCCGACAAACCTGGCTTGGCGCCCGATGGCATGCAACTGGTTCCCAAATACGCCGACGAGGATGCTGGCATGGAGAACGTCCCGGCGGGCACCGTGAGAATCGCTGAGGGGAAACAGCAGTTGATCGGTGTCCAGACCGCAACGGTGCAACGCGAACGGTTGTTCCGCACCATTCGCGCCGTGGGGCAGATCACCGCCGATGAAACCAAGCTGGCTCACATCCACCTCAAGGTCAATGGCTGGATTGACCAGGTGTACGTGGACTTCGTAGGTCAGCTGGTCAAGAAGGGTCAACCCTTGTTTACGCTTTACAGCCCGGATCTTGTGGCCACGGAACAGGAGTACCTGATCGCGCGGCGCGGCAAACAATACTTGGGCAGCTCGAGCTTTCCCGAGGCTTCCCAGGGAGCAGACTCCTTGTTGCGTTCCGCCCGTGAGCGGCTCCGCTTGTGGGACATTTCCGACGACCAGATCAAGAAGCTCGACGAAACCGGAGAGGTCACGCGGACTCTGACCTTCTACTCACCGATCGATGGATTTGTGACCGACCGCAAGGCTTTCCCGCAGACCAACGTCACTCCGGACATGGAACTCTACACCGTGGCCGATCTTTCCACCATCTGGACCACGGCTGAGATTTATGAATACGAAGTCCCCTACGTGCGCCTGGGACAGCAGGCCCAGATGGAACTCAGCTATTTCCCCGGCAAGACCTATTCCGGCAAAGTGACTTACATCTACCCCACGGTCGATCCGCAGACGCGAACCGTCAAAGTACGGCTGGACTTCCCAAACCCCAAGTTTGAGCTGAAACCAGGGATGTTTTCCGAGGTGATGCTAAAGATCGATTTAGGCAACCAGATCGCGGTGCCTGCGGATGCGATTCTCGATTCCGGGGAAAAGCAAACGATCTTCGTCGCTCTGCCCGACGGATACTTTGAGCCGCGTGAAGTCACGATTGGTGCAAAGCTGGAAAACAAAGTCGTCGTGCTTTCCGGCCTCAAGGCTGGAGAAAGCATCGTCACCTCCGGCAACTTCCTGATCGATTCCGAGAGCCGCCTGAAGAGCGCAATGGGCGGCATGAAGCACTAAAGGAGATTGATATGGCGAAGCGAGCACTGATTCCGACCGCAGTTGGCCTGCTCCTCCTGGCGCTCGTAGGTTTCGGGTACTACCACCTGATGGTGAAGCAATCGGAAGCATTTTGCGGGTTCTGCCGGCGCCCAATCCACGCCAACGCAAGGGTGGTCGCTGAGATCGATGGCCGCCGCGAGGTTGTTTGCTGCGCGCGATGCGCCATAAGCGAAGCTTATCAGGAAAAGAAGCCGCTGCGGCTCATCGAGGTCACCGACTTTCCATCCGGTAAGAAGCTGGATCCGCAACAAGCCTATTTCGTAGATGGCAGCCGCAAAGTGCTGTGCAGTCACGATGCCCCGATGTTTGACGAAACCAAGCACATGGAGCCGATGACCTTTGACCGCTGCTCGCCAGGTGCCTACGCCTTCGCCCGTCGCGAAGACGCAGAGAAGTTTGTCAGCGAAAACGGCGGAATCGTATTGCGGCTCGCGCAACTGCTGCAGGGGGTGAATTCGCGATGATGAATCGAGCGATTCAAGCCTGTGCCGATCATAAGTTTCTCGTCGTTATCTTCGTCGCCGTCGCGGTGATGCTGGGCTGGTACTCGTTGAACAACACCAAGCTGGATGCCATCCCCGACCTCTCCGACACGCAGGTCATCGTCTACAGCAAGTGGGACCGCAGCCCGGACATCATGGAAGATCAGGTCACGTACCCGATTGTTTCGGCGCTGCTCGGAATGCCCAAAGTGAAAGACATTCGGGGCTTCTCCGACTTCGGTTATTCCTACGTCTACGTGATCTTCGAAGACGGCACCGATCTCTACTGGGCCCGCTCGCGCACTCTGGAATATCTCAACTCGATTCTGTCGCGGCTGCCGCAGGGTGTTCAGACGGAACTGGCCAAAGACGAGACTGCCGTCGGCTGGGTCTATGAGTACGCGTTGGTCGACAAAACTGGCAAGTACAGCTTGGCAGATATGAAGTCTTATCAGGACTGGTACCTGCGCTATGCCTTGCAGGCGGTACCCGGTGTTGCAGAAGTGGCTCCGATCGGCGGATTCGTTCGCCAATACCAGGTCAACATCGACCCAAATAAGCTCCTTGCTTACAAGATCCCCATCGACAAGGTGGTCGACGCCGTCGGCAAGAGCAATAACGATGTCGGGGCACGCTTGGTGGAATTCTCAAGCCGCGAGTACATGGTCCGGGGGCGCGGCTACATCAAGTCCATCAGCGATATCCAGCAAACCGTGGTCGCTGCAAATCCGGCAACCGGGACGCCGATCCTGGTTCGCGATCTGGGTACGACCACACTCGGGCCCGACATGCGGCGTGGCGTCGCGGAACTTGACGGCCAGGGTGAAGTGGTGGGCGGCGTGGTCATCATGCGCTTCGGGGAGAACGCCGAGAAGGTCATCGAACGCGTCAAAGCAAAGTTAGATGATCTGAAACCGACCCTGCCGCCGGGCCTGGAGGTCGTTCCGACTTACGACCGCTCGGAGTTGATCGATCGTTCCATCGAGAACCTGAAGGGCACGCTGATTGAGGAACTGACCATTGTGAGTCTGGTCATCGTGGTGTTTCTGTGGCACCTGCCCAGCGCGGCAGTTCCCATCATCACCATTCCACTCGCCCTCCTGTTCTCCTTTATTCCCATGCACGCGATGGGTCTCACCGCCAACATCATGTCGCTGGGGGGACTGGCGATTGCCATTGGTGCCATGGTGGATGCGTCGATCGTGATCGTGGAACAGACTCACAAGAAGCTCGAGCGCTGGGAAGCGGAAGGACGGCCTGGAGACTACAAAGAGGTCATCATTAGTGCGGTTAAGGAAGTGGGAGGCCCGAGCTTCTTCGCGCTGTTGGTAATCGCGGTCTCGTTCCTACCCGTGTTCACCCTGGAAGCTCAGGAAGGACGGCTCTTTAAGCCTCTGGCCTTCACGAAGAATTTCTCCATGGCAATTGCAGCGATCCTGGCCATCACCCTGGTCCCGGTCGTCTTACTGCTATTCATACGCCTGAAAAAGTTTGAGTTTCGTCCGTTGTGGCTGGCCAAGGTGACAAACGCGATATTGGTGGGAAAGATCCACAACGAAGAGAACCACCCCATCAGCCGGCCGCTGATGAAGATTTATCACCCCGTCATCGAGTTTGTGCTTGAGCATAAGTGGATGACCATCGCGGCAGCAGTGATCGCGATGGCGGTCACGATCCCGGTGTATTTCCGTCTAGGGTCGGAGTTCATGCCCCCACTCGATGAGGGCGTCCTCCTTTATATGCCCACAACTCTGCCCGGCATGTCGATCACGGAGGCCACTCGGATTCTCCAGATGCAAGACAAAATTCTCAAGAGCTTTCCCGAGGTGGACCGGGTATTTGGGAAGGCTGGGCGAGCGGAGACCGCTACCGACCCGGCCCCTTTTTCCATGGCGGAAACGGTGGTGGTGCTCAAACCCGCCGCGGAATGGCCAAAGCAGCAACGTTGGTATTCCAGCCGCGCTCCGGAGTGGATGCAAGACTTTCTCCGGCGTGCGTGGCCCGATCACAAAAGCACGCAGGAGCTCATTTATGGGCCTGGCGGCTTAAACGAAGCGTTGCAGTTTCCGGGCATCGCGAACGCCTGGACGATGCCAATCAAGGCCCGCATCGACATGCTTACCACCGGGGTCCGAACCCCGCTGGGCATCAAGATCCTCGGCTCCGACCTCGGCAAAATCCAGGAGATTGGGGAAGACATTGAAATGGCGCTCAAGGGTATCCCGGGTACCACCAGCGTGTTTGCGGAGCGCACAACCGGCGGCTACTTTCTAGATTTCGACCTCAAGCGCGACGAGTTGGCGCGGTACGGATTGACGGTGGACGATGCCCAGAACGTGCTCATGTCCGCCGTCGGAGGCGAGAAGGTCACCACCACGGTCGAAGGCCGGGAGCGCTACCCGGTGAACGTCCGATACCTGCGCGACTACAGAAGCGATATCGGCGCCTTGCAGCGGGTATTGTTATCCACACCTTCCGGAACACAAGTTCCAATCGGTCAGGTCGCCGACATTCAGATGCGCTCCGGTCCCGGAATGATCCGCGACGAGAACGGACGCGTCAGTGGCTACGTTTACGTGGACGTTTCCGGCCGGGACATCGGCGGCTATGTCGAGGATGCGAAGAAAGCGGTCATCGAAAACGTAAAGATCCCGGCGGGCTATCAGCTCGTGTGGAGCGGACAGTACGAGTTCATGCAACGCGTAAAAGAACGGCTGAAACTCGTTGTCCCCATCACCCTCTTCATTGTGTTCTTGCTGCTCTACTTCAACACCGGCTCGATCGTGAAGACCTTCATCATTCTGCTGGCTGTTCCGTTTTCCGCAATTGGAGCGATCTGGCTGCTCTATTTGCTCGGCTACAACATGAGCATCGCCGTGTGGGTGGGTCTGATCGCGTTGCTCGGCGTAGACGCCGAAACCGCGGTCTTTATGCTACTGTACTTGGACCTCGCCTACCATGACGCGCAAAAGAAGGGCCAGATGCGGAGCTGGGACGACCTGCGCGAAGCCATCGTCCAGGGCGCGGTTAAGCGGCTGCGCCCCAAGATCATGACGGTGGCGTGCATGTTGTTTGCACTACTGCCGATCCTGTGGTCGGTAGGAAGCGGGGCCGACGTAATGAAGCGGATCGCGGCGCCTCTGGTCGGCGGAATCCTGGTTTCCTTCCTGATGGAGCTCGTGGTTTATCCGCCCATCTTTGCCATCTGGAAGTGGAACTTTGAGGTGAAGCCCGGGCTGAAGCCATAACCGGCATTGCAGGGTGGAGAAACCAATGCCTAGGCCGAGCACCACGCTAGTCAGGCCGGTTGCGCCGGCGTTCTTCAAGTTGCTGGCGAGCACCACGGTCCTCTTGCTGTCCTTATCAGCAGGGGCTTGGGGACAGGACTCCAGTTCCCAGGCGTCAGGCGCTTCGGTGGATGAAGCCTTTTCTGCGTTTCACCAGGCGCTGAGCACAACGGCAAACGACCTCCTTACCAAGGCTCAGCACCCACCCGAAATGGTGCGCCCGCAGTTCGACGCTTCGCTGGGTTCCGAACCAGGGTTCGTTGCAGCTCTACGCGCGGAACGAAAGACAGGGCCGAACATTCAATCGCAGAAGGCGGTGGAGCGAGTCCAAGGGCTCCGGCCGGTATTAGAGCCAATCCTGCGGGAAGAAGGAGTCCCGCGGCAAATGGCAGCGGTCGTTCTGATCGAGAGCGGCGGACTAACCACAGCCCTATCGTCCAAAGGAGCGCGTGGCCTTTGGCAAATCATGCCTGGCACCGCGCGTCGCTACGGGTTGGTTGTGACTCCAACAGTTGATGAGCGACTTGATCCCTATAAATCAACCCACGCGGCGGCGCGTTACTTGCGCGACCTGCACACCCAGTTCGGAAACTGGCCCTTGGCGTTGGCGGCTTATAACGCCGGCGAAGATACCGTCCAGCGTGCGCTCGACCGTGCTTCGGCTCGGGAGTTCAACTCGATTGCCGGCGCGAGCATGCTGCCTCTTGAAACGCGCCGCTATGTGCCGGCTGTGCTGAACGCAATTGGCCTCATCGCAGGTAAGGGAAGAGATCTCACGCCTGCCATGGGACGATCCGCAGGTGTGGTGGTCTACGCACAAGCCGAAATGGGGAACTGAGAATGCACGGACAACAATGATTCGCGAAGGGAAGAGATTCTGGTGCGGAAGGGGGGATTTGAACCCCCACGCCTTTCGGCGCCACCCCCTCAAGATGGTGTGTCTGCCAGTTCCACCACTTCCGCTTTGAACGAACAATCTTGCAGACTGTTTGAGGGCGGATGAAGTCTGCACGGAGCACAGGCCGGAATTCCTGATTGCAGACGACTTCTGCAGCAGCTCAGGAGAGCCCAGTCATGGTGCTTCCTAAGTCTTTATACACGGTCAAAAGAGGCGGTTCAAGTTCGCCGTTCTCCAAATCACGAGCCGACTTTGAGGAGAGCCTCCCGGAACCGGTCGTGCCGCTGCGTGAGGTGAAGATAAAGCATTTCGTCGGCGTTGGATTTGCTGCGAATGATTCGGACCAGCGCGTCTTTTTCGTCGCGCTTCCAGGACTGAAGGCCGGGAACCAGAGCCAGGAGCATGGCAAAATTTTCGAAGCTGGCGCGTTCCGGAGCCGTCAACCGTGACGTATCCATGCCGAGAATCCGCGCTACCGAGCGCACCGATTCCCTGCGCAGGCGGTCGCTGTCGCCTTGAAATTCCTGCGCCATTCGCCGATTCACCCGCAGACCGATATTGCGCGCGCTGAAGGTGTCCCACGCTCCCCGCTCGCTGCCGGGCAACTCGTAGAACACGTGCCCACTCGCCAGGCGGCGCAAGGTTCGGGCGGGCGTCCGATATTTCGGGTCGGCGGCAATCTTGGCCTCTTCCCGTTCCGCCAATTCTTGTAGCTCGGCGCGCCCCGGCCGGAAGCCCAGCTTGCGATAGAACCAGAACGCGCCCGATTCGATTGCCTCTTCATTGTCGTGGCCGAGCTGATACGGATAAACCGAGATGCACGTTGTTCCCATCAGGTGACACAGGCAGCGCAGAACCTGGGCGTAGATCCATCCCGCTTCACCGCCCCGGAACGTGTAGAAGGTGTTGAAGCCGACTTCCATCCACTCGCAGAGCCCGATGGCTTCGATGTAGTTGATGGGCACGCCATTCTTGAGGGTCAAACCCGCGGCATAGGCGCGCAGCGGCAGGCGGCGGTCGGGCGGCAGGTTCCAGAGATAGATCGAAACGCCGCGCCCTGCTTCGTGCCCTCCAAGATCGGCGCGCACCACCGACGCCGGATCGCCCAGCGTCGTGCCGTAAAGTTCGCGGTAACGCACCAGCATGACCTCGCGAATCAGGTCCATGATTTCGCCGCCCTGCTTTTGCGAGAGCTTTGTCAGTTGCACCGGAGGCCGCGCCAGTTCGGCGGCCAGCGACACCTGGCTCCGGCTGATGAGCGGCTCGCGGTGGTAATAAACTTTGCGGGCGGGCTTCCAATTTCGTGTCCGCGAGATGGCGGAGTTCTTGAGATTCCAGCGCAGGGGCACGCGCAGCGATTCGTAGAGCTCGGCTTTCTGCTGAGCGGGCAGCGGCAACTGTTCGAAACGCCGGACCAACCACACCGGGTTGGCATGCTTCTTTCCCCCAGCCGCTTCCAGCCAGCGGCGCCAGGGTGTGTCGGCTTCGACATAGGCGTCATCTTCCAGCAAGGGGATGAAGCGGGGGCCGGTGGTGCCCAACTCCCGCCCCGGCTCGTAGTTCTCCCAGGCGATTTCGACTTTGCCGGGCATGCGCTTGATGAGCCACCGTGCGACGTCGAGGCTGAGCGTGTCTTCCATCTCGGTGCCGGCAATACCGGAGACCTCAATGGGTTCGAAGGCATTCAGGTTAATACCGCTCTTATGTAACGCTTCGACTTTATTGTGGAACTTATTCAAAAGACGCTCAGTTATGCCAACAACGAATCGCCCATGAGGAAAGGCGCGCAGGAAAAGTAACGTTTCGTGAAAACGGATCAGTGAAGCCGGATCGGTGAAGTGCGCGGCGTCAAGGTGTTGCAGCAACTTCACGACGCGAGCCGATTCGTGTTGGCCGAAGCGATAGCGCCACGCTTCGAGCTGGGCGAGTTGGCGATCGAGCGCCTTCATGGCCATGGCAGTCCCGACAAGAGTACCTCATCCCTTGCTCGCCGGCACCGCCCTTGCAAAACGCAAGGAGCGGGCACCCAGCCGGATTTTGGGCTGGGAGTTCTCGGAGCCCCAAGAACAGCAGACGCTCCCGAAGGAGCGTCTACTGTCGCGTGACTCGGATGTGGAGGACAGATTACTTCAGTTGAACCGCCGGTAGGACGCCGGTTCCTTCAGCGCGAACGGCGTCAAGTTTCCGAGGGTCAAGACCCAGGGCTTCGAGAATGGTAGGCGCCACCTGCGCAGTGCCCACTGCGGCGCTTACCGTCTTGGCTTCAAAGTCCGGGTGGGAAAGGAGCAGTATGACATTCGTGTCGTCATGGGCGAATCCGCCGTGCTCGGCCAGTTTCTTGCTGCTGCCGGAGTAAGTCACACCGACGTTCGGAGTCACGATGATGTCGGGCGTGCGCGGGTCAACGGTTGGATCGTTGTAGTTAAGCGCAAGTGAAGGGGCCGTAGTAGATCTGCCCGAGTGCGATTCCGGAAGCGGAGGCATTGTCTTCGAGGATTTTGACGCTGGCGTTGGTGTCGGAGGAACTCGTCAGCCAGAGCAGCGAGACATCATCTTCCGTCGACCCAATGCCGGTGGGGTTGTTGGTAGATTCCGAATATGGAATGAACCCGGCGTTGGAGAGCAGGGTGGCGGGTGAAGTGCCATTGATGAGCTGAGCGACGTACCGGCTGGGATCGATGGGCGACTGGCCGTGCTTGGCAGTGATCACGATCAGGGTCGAATCATAGAGACCCTTGGCCTTCAGCTCGCTGACGAATGCCCCAATCGAGGCGTCGACGAACTTGAATTCGTCCAGCAGCGCCGCGCCGGGCGTGCCCGCGGCATCCAGATATCCGCCGCTCACTCCGTTGCTCTTCTCGATGAACTTCTGGCCCACGCTAACCGCCTGGAAGTTCATGCCGAAGATGGTCGGAACTTCGGTCTTCCTGGTCCCGAGGTGGTTCTTCCCATCGATCTCGTTGAGGATCGCGTCAACCTTCAAAGTGTCGTAGCACTGAATGTTCTGGAAGCTGTTAGTCCAGGCCGACAGGTCCGCGCCCGGATCGCGAACCGTGGCGCAGGATATGCCCGTGGGCGTTGTAACTCCGGGAAGGCCGATCACGTTGGAGTTGATTTCAGGTGCGTAGAAGTCGTCAAGCGCAGCGGGTCCTATGCCGGAGGCGACCGAGGCGTACGCGGGGTGCTTGTCGGACCATGCCGCGTACCCGCCGGCCTGGTGAATCACGCTGAAGATACTATTGGCGCGGACGAATTCCCATGGGAAAACAGGATTGCAGCTTTTGCTTGGATCGCGGACCAGTCTCGTGGGATCGATGGAGGCTAGGCCGCCGTCGGTCAGGGCCGCGCCGGGGGCACCGCCGTTCACCTTGCTCTGGTCGATGTCGATGCCCTCTTCATACTCGGTTGTGGTACCGGTTGGCGTCGCTCCTGGGGTGCAGGGGCCGCCGGCAACGCCGTTGCCGGTGGGGTTCAGCGGGGCGTCGTAATTCCGCGAATAAGCGACGTCGTAGTAGACACCAGTCAGGGCCGGGCTTCCGCCGGTGACGATCGCGGTCAGGCCAGGGAAGGAATCCGAGGGCTTCGAGGTACTGGCGGCGACGTAGTTGACGCCAGTCTTGCCGAGGGCGGCAATCGCTGGGCAAAAAGGTGCGCCATCGTTGGCAGTGCCGATTCCGTTGGCGCAGTTCAAGAAATCAACGGCGTGCATACCGTCGACGCTGATCAGCAGAACTCGCTTGATGTGGCCGTGGTGGCGGTGATTGCCCTGGGCGACTGCGGTACCCGCCCAACAGGCAGCTACGAGCGAAAGCAAAGCAAGAGTTTTTTTCATAGTGACCTCGGGCGGGGATACTATGGAAGGCGCTTGAACAGAATGTTACAGAGAGTTTAATAGTTAGTGAAAACGATGAGGTTAGGCGTGGCGATCGGAAGCAGGCTGTACGCCTCCCGGCAACCTGTAGAAGTACGTGACCAGATGCGAGGCGGCCGTTTTTCGGCGCGCCAGGAGAGGGTGGTGACAACGATGGGCCGCGCCCTGCAGCCCGTCTTTCCAATCTGCGGTCGGTTTCCGCCCCATGCTATAATCTCTATTCGCCTGAACGTGTTAACGTCGAGGCTGATCCTGTGATTTCCTCCGCGGGCGGATCCATAATTCCGAGAATCAGCGCCATCCAAGCTCCAGAGATAGTTCTTTAGATACGAGGTACCGTTATGTCCGGCCATTCGAAATGGGCAACCATCAAGCACAAAAAGGGCGCGCTTGACGCCAAGCGCGGCAAGATCTTCACCCGTCTCATCAAGGAAATCGCGATGGCGGCCAAGTCGGGCGGCGATCCTGACATGAACCCGCGGCTGCGGACAGCGATCCTGGCGGCGAAGTCCGAGAACATGCCTGCCGACAACATCAAGCGCGCCATCCAGCGCGGCACCGGCGAACTGCCGGGCGCGAACTACGAAGAATTTATCCTTGAGGGTTATGGTCCGGGCGGCGTGGCTTTGCTGGCGGAAATCTCGACCGACAACCGCAATCGCACGGTAAGTGAAATCCGGCACGTATTCGGAAAGAACAACGGCAACATGGCGGCAGCGGGTGCCGTCGCGTATATGTTTCACAAAAAGGGCGACATCATCGTCCCCAAGTCGGCAGCCAAGGAAGACGATCTGATGAATATCATCCTCGAAGCGGGTGGCGAAGATTTGAAAGACGATGGCGAGAACTGGGAAATCCTGACTGAGCCGCACGCCTACGAAGCCGTTTTGGAGGCGGTGAAGAAGGCTGGTATTACGCCTGTGTCATCGAGTGTGGCGATGGTTCCCGATACCTACATCAAGCTGGAAGGGCAGCAAGCGGCGCAGATGATCCGCCTGATGGAAGCGCTCGAAGATTGTGACGACGTGCAGAACGTGCATGCCAACTTCGATATCGACCAGAAGCTTCTGGAAGAAGTTGCGGGCTGACTTGATCGGGTCATCGGGTGATCGGCCATCGGGTCATCTGACATCCCCAAACTGCCCGGTCTTTGATTTTCGATCTTGAATTCAGATCACCCGATCATCCGATGACCAGATGGCCCGATGACCCGATAACTTTTCAACACCACTGAGGAAAAGTTTGTGGAAAAGCGGGACCTTACTCTTGTAACCTTCTGTTAACGAAACGGTTCAACATTCTGCACCGCATCGGGTGCTAGCCGCATCGTGCCATTGTGCGATTTCTAGTGGATCGACGTGCGTCTTGCGACCTGCCCAGAGCGAAGGCGAAGGGCCCAGCCGGGCCGATCGCCCGACTTTCCGTCGATTGATGTCCGTGAAGACACGTCTCGACAAGTTGCTGGTAGCGCGAGGCCTCGCGCCGTCGCGCGAGCGCGCGCAGGCCCTCATCCTCGCCGGAAAAGTTCTCGTGAACGAACAGAAGGTCGAGAAGTCCGGCGCATCGATTGACTCGGGCTCGGCCTTGCGTTTGCTGGGCGAGGATCTCCGTTACGTCAGTCGTGGCGGGCTCAAGCTGGAGAAGGCGCTCGAACATTGGCGAATCGACCTTCAGGGTAAAGTCTGTCTCGACGTGGGCGCGTCCACGGGAGGCTTCAGTGATTGCATGTTGCAGCATGGCGCCGCCAAGGTGATTGCCGTGGATACCGGTTATGGTCAGATGGATTTCGGGTTGCGCAAGGATCCGCGCATTCGGCTTCTGGAGAGAACCAATGCCCGCTATCTTGAACCCGCCGACGTTGGCGAGAATATTGACTTCATTGCCATGGATGTCTCGTTCATCTCCGCCACCCTGGTGCTGCCGGCGGTGATTCGCGCCGCCTTGTCTTACGCCAGCCTGACGCCCAATCTGCCTCGCCAAATAGTGGTGTTGGTGAAACCGCAGTTTGAAGCGGGCAGGGAACTAGTGGGTAAAGGCGGAATCGTACGCGACGAATCGGCACAGCGAGCGGCTGTAGCCAGGGTAAAGGCGGCGCTTACAGAACTTGGGTGCGCGCGCGCCGAATGGATCGAGTCTCCCATCCTCGGCGGCGAAGGCAATCGCGAATTCCTGCTGCACGCCGAGTTTTCGCCGCCCGCCGTCCAGTGATTCTGTACAATCGGAAGTCCGATGTCCGAGCCGATGTACGAGCCGATGCCAGAAGCGATGGTAGAAGAGACGTCAGAAGACATGTCTGAGGCCGCCCAGAGTTCAACCCGCCAGAAGACCGTTGCTATCGTTTCGAAGCCGGACCGTCCCGAATTGTCCCAAGTACTGCCGGCGCTCGAAAAATGGCTCGAGGAGCGAAACTACGCGGTGGTGATGGACCGGGAAAGCGCAGCCTATTTCCCGGGGTCCACGGTGATGGCGCGCAGTGAGTTGGCCACGCGGTCGCCGTATCTGGCGCTGGTACTCGGGGGAGACGGTACCCTGCTTTCGGCGGCGCGCGCGGTGGCCAAAGCGGGAACGCTGATTCTCGGCGTGAACCTCGGCACGCTGGGATTCCTTACGGAAGTCTCCCTGGCCGATCTCTACCCCGCGCTCGATGCGGTCGCCAAGGGCGAATACGTGGTGGAAAGCCGTTCCATGTTGATCTGCTCGCTGGTTCGGGGCGAAGAGGTGGTCGCAACTCACCAGGCATTGAATGATGTTGTCGTGAGCAAGAGCGCCATTGCCCGGCTGAACTACTTTGAGCTTTTCGTGGATGCGGAGTTTGTTTCCAGCTACAAAGCCGACGGCCTGATCATCGCGACTCCGACCGGCTCTACCGCATATTCTCTCGGCGCGGGCGGGCCCATCCTCAAGCCGGATGTGGATGCCTTCGTCATTACGCCGGTTTCGCCCCACGGATTGACCCACCGTCCGGTAGTAGTGCGCGATACGGTCGAAATCGAAATCCGCGTCAAGACGGCGGAGGAAGAAGCCTACCTGAGTCTGGATGGACAGGTTGGCATGCCCGTGCGCGACGGTGATGTGGTGCGCTGCGTCAAGGCGGAACATGCGGCGAGGCTGCTGCGTTTTCACAAGACATTCTTTGAAGTGCTCGCCACCAAGCTCAAGTGGGGAGACCGCTAATTTCCCTGTAGAGACGCGGCTTGCCGCGTCTCCCGCCGCAGCGAAAGGAGACACGGCAGCCGCGTCTCTACTCGGAGGAATAATGAAACGCCGTTTCGTGGAACTTATCGTTGTTCTCGCTTGCGCACTCTGCGTCCTCGCACAGACTAAACCGGCCGCGGACCTCATCATCCAAAATGCGCATATCTGGACGGTCGATCCGGCGCAGCCGGAGGCGGAGGCGGTTGCCGTTCTCGGCGATAGTATCGTTGCGGTTGGATCAAGCCAGCAGGTCGAAGCTTGGCGCGGGCCACACACCCGCGTGGTCGATGCCGCCGGGAAGCGTCTGCTGCCAGGATTCAACGACGCTCACGTGCACTTCATGGATGGTGGATCGCAGCTCGATAATGTCCACCTTAATGACGCCACCAGTCCCCAGGAATTTGCCCGCCGCATTCGGGAGCGGGCCGCGAAAACCGCCAAAGGCGAATGGCTGCTGGGCGGCGATTGGGACGAAACCAAGTGGAATCCGGCGGAAATGCCGACCAAGGAATTGATCGACTCGGCAACGCCCGAAACGCCGGTCGCGGTGAATCGCTATGACGGCCACATGGTTTTGGCGAACTCCCTCGCCTTGAAGCTGGCGGGGATCACCGCGCAAACGCCCGATCCCGCGGGCGGAGTGATCGTCCGCGACCGGCAGGGGAATCCGACCGGCGCGCTGAAAGATGCGGCGCAGGATCTCTTATTCAAAACGGTTCCGCCACCCAGCCACGAGCAACGGCGACATGCGATTGAGCGCGCGCTCGTGCACGCCGCCTCGCTCGGCGTGACCAGCGTGCAGACCATGGGCCCTGATTATGCCGACATCGCCATCTACTCGGAACTGCTCGAGGAAGGCAAGCTGACCACGCGCATCTACGCCGCGCCGCTGATCATGCAGGTGGATGACCAGCTGAAAATCGGCATCCGGCGGGCATTTGGAGGACCGTATCTGCGCATTGGCGGGGTCAAGGCTTTCGCGGATGGCTCACTCGGCTCGGGAACCGCGTATTTCTTCGAACCGTTCTCGGATCAGCCCGGCAATCGCGGCCTGCTCTCGGACGAGATGCATCCCATCTCCCTGATGCGGGATCGCATGATGCGAGCCGATGCTGCTGGATTGCAACTCTGCACGCACGCCATCGGAGACGCTGGAATTTCGGCCATCCTCGACATTTATGCCGAAATTGAAAAAGACCATGGCAGCCGCGATCGCCGTTGGCGCATCGAGCACGCGCAGCACATGGCGGCCAAAGATTTCGGCCGCTTCGCCGAACTGCACGTGATCGCGTCGGTACAGCCCTATCACGCCATCGATGACGGCCGCTGGGCGGAAAGCCGCATTGGACACGACCGCGCCAGCCGCACTTACGCCTTCCGCACTTTCCTTGACCACGGCGTACGCCTGGCTTTAGGCACGGATTGGGATGTTGCGCCGCTCGACCCTATGCTCACGCTGTACGCAGCGACCACGCGCGCGACGCTCGATGGCAAGAATCCGAAGGGATGGTTTCCCGAGCAGAAGTTGACTATCAAGGAAGCGATCGAGGCCTACACCACGGGTTCGGCCTACGCTGAATTCCAGGAAAACGAAAAAGGCTCGATCACGGCGGGGAAACTGGCCGACATGGTATTGCTCAGCGACGACGTGCTGAGTATCGATCCCGTCAAGATCCGCGAGGTCAAGGTGCTCAAAACCTGGGTTGGCGGCAAACTGACTTACGACGCCGACGGCTCCAGCCGGTGAGTCTTGTGAGCGAAAACGTTATGAGCGAAAATCATCCAGGCCTGGTCGAGCACACTTTCGACAGCGGCGAAGTTCGATTGAACTATGCCGAAGGGCCTGCCCACGGGCCGCCGCTCGTGCTGCTGCATGGACTCGGGCGGCGCTGGCAAGTCTTTCTGCCGGTGATTCCCGCGCTGAGCCTGCGTTGGCATATCTTCGCGCCTGACCTTCGCGGCCATGGCAAGTCTTCCCGCGTGGCCCGCGGATACCATGGCCCGCAGTATTCTGAAGACATCGCCCGCCTCCTGCGCGAGCGCGTCTCCGCTTCGGCTGTTCTCTTCGGACATTCGCTCGGCGCCATGTTGGGCATGTGGGTCGCTTCTCATCATCCGGAACTGGTACGGGCGCTGATTCTTGGCGACAACATGATCGTCGCCCAGCGGCTTCGTAATCCGATGTACACCGCGCTGTTTTCAGGACTGCGCGATCTCGCGCGCAAAGGCGGCACAGTCGAGCAGATCGCGGACGGCATCGGCAAAATTGTCCTGCCGGTTCCAAGCGGCGGGTCGGGAACGATCCGCCAACTTCCCGGCAACGATGAGGCCTATCTGCTCTCCTGGGCGCGCTGCGTACAGCAGACCGACCCCGAGGCCTATGAGATGACTCTTGACGGCTCGTCGCTCGAAGGCTGGGACGCCGAGACCGTGTTGCGTGGAATCGCTTGTCCAACGCTGCTTTTGCAGGGCACCACGGAATTAGGCGGCCTGATGTCCGACGCCGATGTTGCGCTGGCCACGCGCGTGTTGCCTCATCACGCGCATGTGAAGTTCCGCAACCTGGGGCACGCGCTGTTCATCCAGCAGCCGGAGCCCGTACTGCGGGCAGTGACCAATTTTTTGGAGTCGCTGTAAGCACGAGTCAGGTACCCAAGCCATGAGTCGCCAAAAGACCTCGGCTGCACGGAAACTTGGTAATGCGGTTTTGGTTATCCTGATTCTTCCGATTGCCTTACCCCTTGCGCTAGTCGCTTTTGCTCCTCATCTGCTGCTTCGGGCGGTTTTGTATTTGCTGGTTTGGTTGTTGTGGATTCCCAAAGGCAAGGATGTCCTGTTCGTTTACTCAGACAGCCCAATCTGGCGCGAATATATGATTTCTCACGTGTTGCCGCTAGTACACAAGCGCGCGGTTGTTTTGAATTGGTCAGAGCGCGCCAAGTGGTCACCATGGTCGCTGAAGGTCAGCGTATTCCGCGCTTTTGGCGGGAGACGGGAATTCAATCCTATGATCGTGAAGTTTCAACTTTTCCGAAAGGCAAAAATACTGCGCTATTGGTCAGCATTCCAGGATTGGAAGCGGGGTTATACCGAACCAGTAGAAAGCCTGAAGCGTCAACTCTCATCGATGCTTTGATTCACGCCTGGCCTCAACTGTGTGTGGAGCTAGGATATCTCCAGCCTTAACTGATCGCTGACGCTTTCCCGCCGACGAATGAGTCCGGCTTTCGCGCCATCCACCAGCACCTCCGCCACCCGGCCACGCGTGTTGTAGTTCGATCCGAGTACCGCGCCGTACGCACCCACATCTAGAATGGCCAGCAGATCTCCCTCGCTGACCAGGGGGAGCTTTCGGTCGCGCGCAAAAAAGTCGCCGGTCTCACAGATCGGGCCGACCACATCGGTAACTTCCGTTTCGCGGGACGCGCGACTTACCGGAACAATCTCGTGATACGCGCCATACAGAGAAGGACGCACCAGATCGTTCATCGCCGCATCGACAATCAGAAAGCGTTTGTGATTATTCGTCTTCCGGTAGAGGACGCGTGTCAGCAAAACGCCTGCCGGTCCCACGATGGCACGTCCCGGTTCGAGCAGCAAATGCAGATTCAATCCGCGCACCGGACTCAGTACCGCCCTCGCGTATGCCGTAATCTGTTTCTCGAAATTTTCCTGCGTCGCCTCATAGGAAATTCCCAGGCCGCCGCCGGCGTCGACATAGCGAATGTCGTGGCCCTGCTTACGCAGCACGCGAACCAGGTCCGCCACGCGTTCGAGCGCCTCCTGGAAGGACCCGACATCGGTGATCTGCGATCCGATGTGGACGCTGACTCCGGCCACTTTCAGATAAGGCTGCTTCGCGGCCAGCGCGTAGAGCGTCCGTGCTTCCGGGATCGGCACGCCGAACTTGTGCTGATGAAGTCCGGTCGAAATATACGGATGCGTTTTTGCCGAGACATCGGGATTGACCCGCACCGCGACTGCTGCTGGTTTCTTCAATCGTCTCGCGGTTGCGGAAAGCACGTATAGTTCCGAAGCGCTTTCAATGTTGAACAGCAATATGCCAGAACGCAGCGCAAGTTCCATCTCCGCCGCGGTCTTGCCCACGCCGGAGAACACGACCTTGTCCGCGGCCTTCGGGCTTGCCCGCAGAACTCGTTGCAGTTCTCCGCCGGACACCACGTCGAAGCCCGCTCCCTCGCCAGCCACCAGTCGCAGAATCCCGAGCGTCGAATTGGCTTTAACCGAATAGCACAGCGTGTGCGGAATGGACCGAAACGCGTGAGCGAAGGCATTCAATCGCGCGCGGATCATCGCCGCCGAATAAACGTACAGCGGAGTTCCGTGGCGCGTGGCAAGGATTTTGAGCGGCACCGCTTCGCAGTAGAGGTCTTCGCGAGATGGTTTGGCGGCGCCCTTTCCCGAAGTCGCGCCATGATACCCAAACGCGGGCGGCCGTAACGCAGGGGATGGGCGCGGGCGCCTCACTTGCGTTTGCCCGGGCCGGATTTTACTTTGATGGCGACCACCGTTTGATCGTCGAACGTATCCACGCCCGCGGCGTGCTCGGTTACCGCTTTGAAGATCTCGTCTACCACGCAACCCGCCGACTTGTTGGCGCAGCCGGCAACGATCGCGGCCACACGCTCTGGCCCGAAAGAGTGGCCGTCCCGGTTGCGGGCGTCGAGAATACCGTCGCTGTAGAACACGAACAGATCGCCAGGCTTGGCCTTGAAGGTGAATTCGTCGTAATCGGCTTCGTCGAACAGTCCGAGCGGCAAGCCGGTGGCGTCGATGAACTCGATCTTGCCATCATGACTGTAAATGGGCCGCGGCAAGCCGGAATTCGCCACCAACAGCGTCCGCCGCTCGTCGTCCCACACGGCGTAAATGATGGAAACGAACTGGGCCGCGATCCGGCGTTCCGCGAGCGACAGATTCACGGCCGAGAGCATCTCGGCCGGGCCCGGCTCAATCGGAGCATGAGAGCGCAGAATGCCGCTGACCAGCGCGGCATAAATCGCCGCCGGCGCGCCTTTGCCGCTTACATCGCCCACCGCGATCCCCAACCTCGACAGCGAATAGTGAACGAAGTCGTAGAGATCGCCGCCGATGGCGCGGGCGGGAAGAAACTTCGCTTCGACTTCGAGATGCTGCATTTTGGGAAGCGAATGCGGCAACAGGCGAAACTGCAGTTCGCGCGCCAACGCCAGATCGCGTTCCAGCCGCCGCTCCTGCCGCGCGATGTGCTCGTAGAGGCGGGCGTTTTCAATGGCGATGGCCACCTGCGCCGCGAGCGTGGTCAGAGTGCGCTTGTGATCCTCGGTGAAATAGCCGCGGCGCGTGTGCTCGAGATCGAGGACTCCGATGACCTTTTCCTGGTAGATCAGCGGAACCGCCAGCTCCGAGCGCGTCTCCGGATTCACGGCGATATAGCGCTCACTCTTGGCGACGTCCGGCACCAGAACCGCTTCCTTGGCCTGCGCCGCGTACCCCACCACTCCCCGGCCCATGGGGATATCGTGCTTCAGGTGCAGGCGTTCCTCGAAGCGTTGCGAGAACCGGTGGCGCAGGGTTTCGCCGTTCGGATCGAGCAGAAGAATGCTGAACATCTGGTAGTCGATCAGCCGTTTGAGCAATTCGGCGATGCGCTTGAGCAGTTCGTCGAGGTTCAGGATTGACGTCAGTTCGCGGGCAATTTCGTTCAGCAGAAGCAGCGTGCGGGCCTGGCGCGTGGTGCGCGTGTGCAGGCGAGCGTTCTCTATGCCCACCGCCATACGCGACGCGATCAACGTCAGCAGACGTTTGTGCTCTTCGGTGAAGTAACCCTTTTCGCGCGCCTCAATGTCGATCACGCCAATCACCCGGTTCTTGACAATCAGCGGGATGGCCAGTTCCGAGTGCACGTTGGGCAGGGCCTCAATGTAGAAATCTTCCTGCGTGGCATCGGCGACCAGCACGGCTTGCCGGGTTTGCGCCGCGCGTCCGGTTACGCCCTGACCCACTTTCATGCGCAAGCGGTCGGCGACTTCCTGGGGATATCCCACGTGGAAACGGACGTACAATTCCTGGCGCTGTTCGTTGAGCAACAGGATCGCGAAAATTTCGTAGTCAATGACCTTGCGGACCAGTTCCGCCACGCGCCGCAGCGTGGTTTCCAGGTCGAGCGTGGTGTTGACCACGTCGGCCACTTCGAGCAGGAGGGGTTCCACCTCGGAAAGGCGTTCAGTTTGCGAGGCGGTTGTTTTCACAGGCTTCATGATAGCAGGCGGTCGCAGCGGCTCTTCCCACGCACTCATTTGTAATTTGTGATTTGTAATTGGCAATTTGAAAATCGAAGGCCCGCGTTTTCACAATTGCCAATTACAAATCACCAATTACAAATTTTCCAGCACGCAGATATCGGGGAGATTGCGATATTTTTCCGCGTAGTCCAGGCCGTAGCCGACCACGTAGGCATCGGGAATCGTGAAGCCAATGTATTGCGCCTGGATCGGCTGCTTGCGGCGGGAGGGCTTGTCCAACAAGGCGGCAATACGCAGCGAACGCGGCTGATGCGCCTCGACGAGTTTCGAAATGTAGTTCAGGGTCAGGCCGGTGTCGAGGATGTCTTCAACTAGAATCACGTTCCGGTCGGCCAGCGATTGATCCATATCTTTGGTCAGACGCACCTCGCCCAGCGAGTCCCACGCCGCGTGGCCCGCTGGATCTTCTTTGGCGGTGGGACGGTTTCCGTAACTGGAAACTCCAATAAAGTCGAAGGTGGCGTCGAGCGGAACCTGGCGTGCGAGATCGCTCAGGAAGACGGCCGCGCCCTTGAGAACCCCGACGAAGATAATCGATTGGCCGCGAAAATCGCGCGCAATTTCCGCACCCATTTCGGCCACCCGCTTGGCAATCGTTTCTCGTGACAGCAATACTTTGAGGTTGGGCATTGGAGCCACCATTTTACACACGAGTGGGGTCGGCACACGGCTGTTCTGTAATGACGGCGCTGTCTTACAATGGACGACGTGACTGAGAGCCCGAAACGCGCGCTATTGGTGATTGATGTCCAGAATGAATACTTCACGGGCAAGCTTCCCGTTACCTATCCGGCAGGGAGCCTGGCGAACGTTCTGCGTGCCATGGATGCGGCGCGCGCGCGCGGAGTGCCCGTGGTTGCAATTCAACATGCGTCGCCGCAGGCCGATGCCGCCGTTTTCCGTAAAGGGAGCAAGGAATGGGAACTGCACGCGGAACTGGCGTCGCGACCGCATGATGTTCTGATCCACAAATCACTGCCTGGGAGTTTTACCGGCACGAATCTTGAAGCGTGGCTGCGCGAGCGCGGGGTTGGAACGGTTGTGATTGCAGGCTACATGACCCAGATGTGCTGCGACACGACTGCGCGGCAAGCAGTTCACCTTGGCTTCGAAGTCGAGTTTCTTTCCGACGGAACCGGCACACTAGCCGTCAAGAACGCCGCGGGAATGGTCTCGGACGAGGAGTTACATCGAGCGATTCTGGTCACGCAGCAAATGCGGTTCAGCCGCGTTATGAAGACGGACGAGTGGATCGAACAACTGTGAACCGGTGAGCACGACATTAGTCGCCCGCCGCTGAAGAATCAAGCGAGCCTTGGTGCGGCCCGCCTGACTCAACCAGCTCTTTCAGCACCACCATCCGAACCAGCTTAGATAGTAGCGGTGACAGTGATGGTGGTGGTGGTTCCGTTCGCGGGCACGTGCATGCTCGAGAGCGAGTGACTATTCAAACGGCTCGGCAAGGGGGGATTCGAGGTCGAAGCCGGCACCTCGATCCCGTAATCCGGGTACACCAAGTCGGTGGCTCCGTTAGCCAGAGACCAGGAATATGGGATGGTCACCGTACAGGTTGCGGTGGAACCGCTTCGTATCGCGGCTACCGTAGCTCCTTCCTCCCAATCCCCGGTTACAACGAAGGTAGTCGGGTTCACGTCGGCGAGACTGAGGCCAGCTGCACAGCCAATGGTGTCGGTGCCCAGGTTGGTGGACTTGACGGTGATCGTGATCTTGAACACGAACGTGCCGCCAAACGTGGTTAGCGCAGCCTGACCCACGTCCGGGTTGTCTTCGATGGCGTTGGGCGTGGGTCTTACCGTGCCGTTATTGAAATGCCCTGGCAGCGCTCGATTCTGCGTCCGGAGCTGTCCCCAGGCAGATGGAACTAACAGGGCGAAGCAGATGCAAACAAAGATCACCCCCAAGATTTGGTTGCGATTCATAGAACTCTCCTTCGAAATTTTGTAATTTGCTTGAGCGGGGAAGGGCACACGGTCCGAGCCCCACATCTCCCGAACCGAAAAGCGAAAACATTCTACACCCGTTTTGCTTTCGGGGAGGTTGCGGCATCATTTTTCATGTCAGCGTGCCCTGATTCGAGTCCTTCCGCCTCCCCGATCGGAGAGGCTCGATGAAGTGGACATTCACACTCGCGTGGGGACGAACAGCGTTGCTCGCCCCACCAATCTTGGATTCGCTATAGAATGCTAATTCCCGGGTTAGTCATGGAGGATGTCGTGAATCTTCAAGGAATCCAACTTACATGGCTCGGCCACGCTACGTTCCGCATCCAGACGCCGGAAGGGAAGACCCTCTACGTTGATCCGTGGATTGCCGGCAACCCCAGATGTCCGGAGGGTGAGAAGAACGTAAAGAAAGCCGACGCGCTGATATGTACTCACGGGCATGGCGATCACATTGGGGATGCGGTCGAGGTGGGCAAGAAGTGCAATCCGGTCGCCGTGGGTATCTACGAACTCTGTTTGTGGCTGCAGAAAAAAGGCGTCCAACAGATCGCACCCATGAATAAGGGCGGCACGCAAACGGTCGCAGGAGTGAAGATCACCATGGTTCACGCGGTGCATTCCTGCGGAATTCAGGATGGCGACCAGATCGTTTATGGCGGTGAAGCCTGCGGCTACGTGCTCGAGTTCTCCAATGGAGTCAAGCTCTACCACGCGGGCGATACCAACGTCTTCAGCGATATGGCCATCATCCGTGACCTCTACGCGCCGAAGATTGTGATGTTGCCGATTGGCGACTGTTTCACCATGTCGCCGCGCGAGGCTGCCTATGCCTGCAAGTTGCTGCAGCCGGAAACGGTCATCCCTATGCATTTCGGCACGTTTCCGCAACTGACGGGAACGCCCGGCCAGTTGCAGAAACTTGTGCCGGACATAGAAGTGCTGGAAATGAAACCGGGGCAGACCATTTCGTGAACTATTTTCATGAGTGCTCGGGCGCGGCTATTCGCAGAGTTTTGCAACACTAAGGAGGTGAGCATGTTACAAAAGGCAGCCTCGGCAACCGAATCAGCCAAGCAAAGCGGCTTGTGGGACATCATTCCATCGATTCTTTGGGTAGTTCTTGCTCTTGTCGCCCTCGTTGCCTTTCGGAAGGAGATTCAATCGTTGCTCCAAAACTTTTCCTGGAGATTGCGGACAGGCGCAGCCTTGAAGCTGTTCTCAATCGAACTTGGCCAGAGCTACGTCTCCCCCTCTATCGACGCCGGTAAGAACGAGACAGCCCTTGTGCATCGAGCCGACGAGAACGGGGAGCGGTGGCGAGAGCGAGAGCAGTATTACAAACCGAATCGAAATATTCATCTCGTCCACCGGCTGGCTCCATCCAATGAACCCGGCATGTTATACGATATCCAACTCTATGTGGTAGCCCACAAAGACGCCACTCTCTCGAACCTGAGCAAGGTCGAATACTACTTCGGCCGGCACTGGGGTAACCAGATCTTCACCTCCATTGACCGCGCGCGAGGTTTTCCGATAACGACATCTGCTTATGGAGCCTTTATGTGCACAGCCAAGCTTTATTTTTCAGACGGAGAGCGTGTAATGATCAACCGCTATGTTGATTTTGAGATGGGAGCGATCGGTACCAAACTCTAAATCGGCGAAGGAGCACCATGAGCAATCAACCCGCGAACCCCGGCTGGCGCATGGGCGGAATTACAGTTCCGGAAGTCGAAGACTACCTGTACGCCATGCTGCCGCCACGCGACGAAGTTCTCGCCGAAATGGAAGTTGACGCCGCCAAAAACGGCTATGCCATCGTCGGCCCCGCTGTGGCTCGCGTGCTCTATCAACTGGCGGCCATCAGCGGTGCGAAGAAGGTCTTCGAAATGGGGTCGGCCATCGGCTATTCCACTATCTGGTGGGCGCGTGCGGTGGGCGATGGCGGACGCGTGGTCTACACCGATGGCGACCGCAAGAACGCCGACAAAGCCCGCCGCTACTTCGAGCGTGCCGGTGTGAGCCGGCGCATCACGATTCGGGTAGGCGACGCGCTCGAAATTCTTTCCGAGGAGAAAGAATCTTACGACATCATCTTCAACGACGTCGATAAGATCGACTACCCGCGCGTCTTCCGTCTAGCGCTCCCGCGGCTGAAAAGGGGTGGCCTTTTTATCACCGACAACGTTCTCTGGAGCGGCAAACTGGGTAAGCCCAACCCCGACGCCCAAACCAAAGCCATTCTCCAATTCAATAAACTCATCTGCGAGTCGCAAGATCTGTTTACGACGATCCTGCCCATCCGCGACGGAGTTTCCGTCTGCGTGAAGAAGTAGAGAGTCGGGCAGGCCGAGTTGGGAGGGCGCGGTGCTAGAATTGTGGGTTTCCACCACCGCGATGAAGACCCCGATAGCTTCGCCCGTTGAACAGATTCCTGAAACCCTGCCCCGCACGCAAGCTCATGCGCGGCCCGACTCCTCCAGCGATGTCCTGGTAGTAGGGGCTGGCCCTACCGGCCTGGCCTGCGCCATCGAGGCGCAGAAGGCGGGCTTCAAGGCCCTCATCATCGACAAGGGATGCCTGGTCAATTCCATCTATCACTATCCCAGTAACCTGGTGTTCTTCACTACTCCGGAGCTGCTCGAAATTGGCGATATACCTTTCACCACATCGCTGCCGAAGCCCACGCGCAACGAAGCGCTCGAATATTACCGGCGCGTCGCCGAACATTATCACCTGCACGTCCGGCAGTACGAGTGGGTAAAGACGATTACGGGCGGCAACCTTAAGTTCCGGGTCACCACCACCGACCGGCACAGCGCCATTCACGACTACCGCGCGCGCAAGATCGTGGTCGCCACCGGCTACTACGATCTACCGAACCCCGTCGGCATCCCGGGCGAAGATCTGGACAAAGTCTTTCATTACTATCGGGAACCGCATCCTTATTACGACGCCGACGTGGTGGTCATCGGCGGCAAGAATTCAGCGGCCGAGGCGGCATTGGATTTGTGGCGGCACGGGGCGCGGGTCACGCTCGTGCATCGCGGGCCGCAGATGCACCACCACGTGAAGTATTGGGTGCGGCCCGATATTGAAAACCGCATTAAGGCTGGCGAAATCGTCGCGCGTTTCAACAGCACGGTGCAGGAAATCGGCGCCGACTTCGTGGTGCTGCAAACTCCCTCCGGGCCGCAGCGCCTGAAAAACGACTTTGTATTCGCGCTCACCGGATACCATCCCGACTACGACTTCCTGCGCAGCGTGGGCATCGAACTCTCTGACGAACAGATGCGCCCCGTCTGCGATCCGGAGAATCTGGAATCGAATATTCCGGGGATCTACGTCGCGGGAGTGATCGTGGCCGGCTCGCGGACAAACGAGATCTTCATTGAAAATGGGCGTTTCCACGGCAAGCTGATCGCCGCCCACCTGAGCGAGAAACTGGGCGGCGGGAATCCGAACTATCCGCTGGACGCGACGTAACGTCTGGTTAAGTCTTTTGGGGTCCTCCGTGAACCCCGTGTACCCTCACCGGGCAGGGATTTCATAGCAGCAGGCAGAATGGGAAGTGCAAGACCGTTCTCACGGAAAGGGAAATCACGACTTTTCAATGGATTAGCCGTGACAATCGCTGGCATGTCAGTTGCTTCAAGTCATACCCAGGAGAACTCCCATGCCAGAAGAAGGACCCTCTCACCCCGGCTCTGTGGCCCGATTCCGGACCACTGTGGCGGCGCTCGTGGCGCTCGGAGTAGCTGCTGCCGGCTATGCCGTGCATGAACACAATGTTGCCAAGGAATTGGCCAGCCAAAACAGTGCGGTTACTTCCACACTGAATACAACCCGCGACCAGATGAACGCGTTGACTACCAGGCTCGACGCCATGAACGCGGAACGACAGGCGGAGAAACCGGCGGCGTCTCATTCCCTCATCTACAGAAAGCCAGTGACGGCGGCGAGTATGCGCCACCGCATCGACGACCCGCGCTGGAAGAAGGTCCAGGGGCAACTGGACGAGCAGGGGAAACAGATTGACTCCACCCGCCAGGATCTCGCAAACACCCGTACGGAACTCCAGGGCTCGATTGCCACCACCCACGACCAACTAGTGATGTTGGAGAAGAAAGGGGAACGGAACTACTTCGAGTTCGATCTCGACAAGAGTGGACAGGTGCAACGCGAGGGTCCCGTAGGTGTCCGATTGCGCAAGGCCAACACCAAACATCAGTATGCCGACCTGGAAATGATGGTGGATGATTTCAAAGTGTCGAAGAAGCACGTCAACATCTATGAACCCGTGGTCTTCTATTCGGCGGATCGCAAGGTGCCGGTGGAACTGGTGATCAACAGCATCGGCAAGAACCATATCCACGGCTACGTCAGCGAGCCCAGGTACAAGGGGGCGGAACTGGAAGCGATGGCCAACCCGTCCGCGAGCAACCCTGCGAGCAGCGACGCAACCAATACCAGCGGCCAGCAAGCAGATTCCGCAGCGAAGCCGTCGCCGGTGCGGCAGAGGTTGGAACCGCCCAAGCACTGAGCGGAAGAGTTGCACCACCTGCCTCAATGCACCTTAGCCCGCGCCCACGAAGCTTCCTGGGCCCTAAGGTGCATGTGAGGACAGGGCACGGTTCGCGGGCCCGGCAGCACCCTCGTGATCTGGGTTGCCGGATGAAGGTGCGTTATAAACCGGACTATGCGGTTCTATGCCAAAGGCGCCTTGCTGGTTCTACTGTTCTGCGCGGGAGCAACCCGTGTCGGAGTAGCGCAAGGCCAGGAAAAAGAGAAAGAGAAGGACAAAAGGGGAAACTCGAGCCCGGCGGCGTACCGGGCCAGACGCGAGACTCCCGACCCACCGCCGAAGCCAATTAAGTCCCGGCCGATGACTCCGAGTGAGGGATTGGCGATTCTCGGCGTCGCACTCGACTTCCGCCATCATGCGAATTTGCCTGCCGACTGCTCTCACTTTGTCCATGAACTCTATGGACGCGCCGGTTTCCCTTACGAATACGCGAGCTCTTCGGATCTTTATGACGGCATTGACGAATTCAGACGAGTGGCAAGTCCGCAACCGGGCGATTTGGCCGTCTGGCGCGGCCATGCTGGAATTGTGGTCAATCCAGCGCAGCATTCCTTTTTCAGCGCATTGAGTTCGGGGCATGGTGTTGATTTGTACGATTCGCCGTACTGGAAGCGCCGGGGGCGGCCGCGTTTCTATCGTTATATCAAGCTGGTTCCAAGTGGCGTCCTCTCCGCTTCGACCCGGGTCGCGAGCCTGAAACCCGCGGCGTTGGGCCGTGAGGAACCGCATGAGGCGCCGGCGGAGGACATTGCGCCGGATAGTTCTGCGCCCGATCGGGCGGAGGAGTCCAAAAGTGAGGTTGGGTCCTCCGCGAGGCTCGCAGAAAAGCAACCAACGGACACGACGACGCCTCCGGTTGCTGTGGTAAATTTCGCGCGGCCCAAACGCGACCAGGTTAGCGCGGCTTTCCTGTCCGCATGCGGAGACAAGACCTGGCAGGAGAGTCTGGGCGGGCGTAGCCTCTTCAGGTCGGCTCAACCTGTGATTGTGTTCGACCAGTTCGAAGTAAGAAAGGTGCACATCGCGGGGAACCAGGGGTGGGTAGAGGTTCAGATTGATGAACTGCTTTCTGTCACGGGCGGCAAGGCGCAGGTGCACGAACGTTCTGAACGGCAACGCTGGCCCCTGCGTCGCCGCAACAAGACCAGTTGGGAGCTGGCGCCTCCAGGGGATACGATCTACCTTCCTCAGCCTATAGCCGTACGCATCCTGGCGCACGAACTCGCACGACTCACCGAGGACACTCCCAACACCGTAAGTAGACTGCAGGACAAGGCGGAGTTGGCGCGCCTTCTTGATGGCCTTCTAGCAAAGTAGTTCCTGAGGTACTCTCCAAGACCCGGCGACCCAGCGATGGCGCAAAGGGAAGCGGTCTGGCGCTGCCCGGTGTAACCACCTTAAAACTTGACACCGGCGTGCAAACCAGTAATCTGCCTAGAATAGGTCTACGCACGCCACGGTGGTGTATGCAGTTATCCGCAGAAGACGAAGTTTGTCGGCTAAAGGCGCTAGCTGATTGCCGAATCCTTGACAGCCCATCAGAACAGTTCTTCGACGATATCGCCAACCAGGCAACCTACCTTTGCGGCACCTCCATCGGGTTCATCAGTTTCATCGATGCGCAACGCGAATGGTTTAAAGCCAAGGTAGGGTGGGAGGTCACGGAGATCCCGCGCGACCAATCGTTCAATGCGTTAACCTTGGGCAATCCCCACATCCTCATCGTGGAGGATGCTGCCGCCGACCGAAGATTCCGTCTTCATCCCTGGGTGACACAATCCGGAATCCGTTTTTATGCCGCCGTACCCGTGGTTACAAACGATGGGTACGTTCTGGGCGCGATTAATGTACTGGATCGTTTGCCACGAACGCTGCCCTGTGGTCATCAGAGGATCTTACAGACACTCGCCAACGCGATAGCGGCTCAACTGGATGCGAGACGCGCATCTTTGAACCCAACCCCATCCAGTCCCGATAGCCGCTACCAACTCCTATTTGACCAGAACGTGGCGGGCTTTTACCGTACCGCGGCTGACGGCCGGGTGCTTGGTTGCAACAGTACATTCGCGCGGATGCTGGGGTATGCCTCCCAGGACGAAGTTCTCGGCTGCCAGGCGCAGCAGTTCTATTTCTCCAGTGAAGAGCGCGAACGGTTCCTCAAGGACCTGCAACGGGAAGGGAGTCTGGTCAACTCGGAACTGCGCCTGCGACGGAAGGATGGAAGCTCGATCTGGGTGATTGAGAACGTGGCGGCAACTTGTGATAGCCAGGGTAATGTGACGCTCATCGAAGGCACGATGGTGGATATCACGGCCCACAGGCGCGCGGAAGATGCTCTGCGCGAAAGCCAGGAAAGGCTGCACAGCATTATCGCATCGGCGATGGACGCGATCATCACGGTGGATGAGAAGCAGCGGATCATCGTGTTCAACAAAGCGGCCGAGGAGATTTTCCGTTGTACGGCCGAGGAAGTAATCGGCCAATCGATCAATCGCTTCCTGCCGGAGAGCCTTCGCGAGATTCATCAGCAGCATATCAGTGACTTTGGTCAAACCGGTGTTAGCACCCGTGCCATGTACTCGCAGCGAACCCTGGTCGCCGTACGGTCGAATGGTGAGGAATTTCCAATCGAAACTGCGATCTCCCAGGTTACGACCTCTTCCGAAAAACTCTACACGGTGATCCTGCGCGACATCAGTGTACGCAAGCGCACAGAGGAACAACTGCGTCATGCCCAGAAGATGGACGCGGTCGGGCAGTTGGCCGGCGGCATCGCCCACGAATTCAACAACTACCTTGCCATCATCATGGGATACACCGAACTGCTGGAGCGCGAGACCCTTGGAAGCGAGTCCTTGCGCCCAAGCCTCTCGGAGATCAAGGATGCGAGTCAGAAAGTGGCGTCACTGACCAGGCAGTTGCTGACCTTCAGCCGCAAACAGGTAACTGAGCCGAGAGAAGTCGATCTCAATTCCACGGTGTGGGAAACCCACAAGTTGCTGCGCCGATTGATTCCAGTGACCATTGACCTGATCCCGAAACTGCAGGATGGCCTGGGCAAGGTGAAAGCCGATCCGGCGCAGGTTCAGCAGAGTCTCATCAACCTTGTCCTCAATGCTCGAGACTCGATGCCCGACGGCGGCAAGATTTTCATCGAGACGGAAGAGGTAGACCTGGACCCGGAGTACGCGAGCCGTCAGCTTGATGTTCAACCCGGCCGCTATGTCATGCTCTCGGTCGCGGACACCGGTATCGGGATGGATAGGGAAACTCTATCCCACATCTTCGAACCTTTTTTTACCACTAAGGAAGAAGGCAAGGGAACGGGGTTGGGGCTATCCACCACCTACGGCATTGTGAAGCAGAGTGGCGGGCACCTTACCGTGGCCAGTGTTTTGGGAAAGGGTTCTACGTTCCGCATCTATCTCCCCAAGCTTTCGGATTCCGGTGCTCAATCGCAGCCCTTGAAAGCGCAGTCCAATCAGCCGCGAAGGCAAACGGTACTGCTGGTGGAGGACGAGGGCGCCCTGCGCAAACTCATGACGAAGGTGTTGGAGCGGGCCGGCTTCCAGGTCGTGGAAGCGAAGGATGGCGAGCAGGCGGTGGAGGTCTGCAAGACCTGGACGGAACCGCTCGACATGGTGGTAAGCGATCTGGCAATGCCGAAACTGAATGGTCTTCAACTGAAGCAGATGATTTCGGGTCTGTGTCCCGCCGCAAAATTCTTGCTCATCTCCGGCTATGCCGAGGACGTGGTCGAAGATCCTGCGATTCTACGGACCGATAGAAACTTCCTGGAAAAGCCATTTTTGCCCGACGAGCTGGTGCTCAAAGTTCGAGAGATTCTGCGAGGAACAAGCGCTGAAGCAACCGGGTTTGAGGCCGCACCTCCTGCGGATGTGGGTACTTGATCCGACCGCGGTTTGGAGTTTTTCCGCAAACTGCTAGAACCAGAATGACCAGATGGCGTCCACGCTGGCATGAGTGATGGCGGAGGCTGGCACTCGCCGCTGCTCGCGCCAGGCTCGTCCGTAGAAAATCCCGGCAATGCTGGCCAGCACAACGTAGCGCCAGTTAAAGTGCGCGGAACGTTTGTTGAAGTGGGAGAGCCCGAACACAACCGCGGTGATCGCCAGCGCTCTGCGGCGTCCCACCCGCCGTTCCAGCAGATTTTGCACCCAGGCGCGAAAGAAGAGTTCTTCCGGAACCGCGACGAAAATGAAGATATAGATCCAGGACCAAATCATCGAGAGCCGGAGCAGGTTGCCATGCGGATGGAGAAAGCCCAGCGCCAGCCCTCCTGCTACCACTAAGGGCGCAAAATAGGTCAGTTCGCGCAACCCGGTCTTCCAGTCAGTCCAGCGGAAATGAAAGTCAAAGCCGGTGCCGTTGAGCCGGCGGATCACAACGAATCCGTAGAGACCGGCATCGACGAGGAGCAGCTTCCCCAGGCCGGTAAGGTTGTTTGGCCACGCCGGCTCGAACCAGCGCAAGTCCACGGCCAAGCCGAGCGTCAGAAGGATGATTGCGTCTTGCCAATTCCCGCGTTGCTCGGGATCGGCGATTGCGGCCTGTCCGAGGAGCCACGCGATGGCAACAGGCAGAGCCGCATAGAGCATGCACCATTTCCAGGAAAACATCTGGTGCGAACACGAGATCAGAACGTAGGGCAGTGCGCAGAATACGGGCAAAGCGGTTCGCAGGCTTGACGGCCAGCGCGAGCATACCTGGGCAACCCGCTCGCCGGCTAATGCAAACAGGGCTGCGGGCGCGAGCTCCAGCACAAGCACCGCAACCGCTGCCGGCGATGGGTTTTGCATGGGGATATCTTAATTCGTAAAGGGCTATCACTCGGTTGCTGCCGACCCGCAAGCACCTTGGACTGTGGTCGGTAGGTCTGCGCGAAGCGCGCAGCTTGCGGCAGACCAATCTGGCCGAATTGCCAGGAAATTCTGCAGGCGGCTCGTTACCCTTGTAACCTACCGCGCCCCGAAGGTACCTCGCTAGACTCATGGAGTGGGGCAGTAGACTCTGGGCCTGGGGCCCGACTTGCCTATGTCTAATGCCGGACAACCCGAACGACAAAACCGCCTTCGCACTGTAACCCAACGGCTGAAAGAATTATCGGCAGCGCCGCACAGGGCAGAGTATGTCGAAGAATTTGCGGCGGTGTCGCAGGAGAAGCGCAGGCTTGAGGCGAGCTTGCGGGCACTGCCCGAAACGCGCTTCCCAAGTCAAGCCATGAAGAACTCAGGACAATCGGCTCAGCCCGACCACGATTGCGACAACGTTTTGGCTAATGTCAATCGGGAACTCAGGAAGCTGGAGAAGCGTGACGGGGAATTGTGGCTGATTGCGAGTATCACCGGGATCCTGGTGGGAACCGCACTGCTGGGTGTCCTGTTGCCCTCTGCCTTTATGAAGTCCAGTAGCCTGCATTTTGAGATTACGGTATCGAAAGAACTGGCGAGCGGTCTGTTCGTGCTGCTGATTCTTGCCAACACCTATATCGTTTCCCGCCGCGTCGAGTTCCGGAAATTGCGGCAGCAGACGATCTCGACTGCAATGCAGAATGAACTGATTCGCCTGCAGTCTTTCACCGATCCGCTGACAGAAATCTACAATCGCCGAGCCCTGGAAGAACTGGCGGGCCGTTTCATCGGCCAGGCGAGGCGTGCGCACACCCCTCTCACTTTCCTGCTGATTGACGTGGACCGCTTTAAACAGGTCAATACGCGATTCGGTCACCTGACGGGCGACTTTGTCCTTACCGAGATCGCCACGCTGCTCAAAGGCTCGATTCGAGGCGCGGACGCAGCCATTCGTTACGGGGGCGACGAATTCCTGATCGCACTGGCAAATACCGCCGCCACCGGCGCTAACACCGTGGTAGACCGGATTCAGTGGTCCATGAATGATTGGAATCAATCGAGCGGTCTTGAGGGCTTCACGGTAAGCCTCAGCATCGGCATGGCCGAATGGACCGACGGCCAGACGCTTGACGAATTGCTGGACCTCGCCGACCGGCACATGTACGAAGAAAAAGTCCAGGGCGGCGGGCCACCGTCTGAACCTGAGCACGATACGGTTGCTGCAACTCCGCAAAATCGAGAATAGTTCCCTAGTGTTTCCGCCCCCAGCGCAAGAGCGCCGCGCCCCCTTATTTCTCAGGGTAAGGCCGTATGCAGGTGCGGGGATTCCCCGATGGGCGTTGTTCCGGCGGGAATGGCGGACAGCACAAGCACCGCGAGGTCTGCGGGCGAAGCGTTTTGCATGGGGATATTCTAATTTGTCCTGGACAGGGTCTTCTCTCTTATCGAGGGGCATCCGGCACCCCGAGCGACGATATAATCTTGATGTTCGCTCTATGAATAGAACCATGTTCGTTTTTTCCCGTGCGGTCCTGATGGGCTGTGCACTTTGCGCGGCAGGTTCTGCGCAGCAATCGAACCCGCAGGCGACGCCAGCGCAGGCCCCTGCGGCTGCGCAAGCGGTGCCGGTAATCGATGGTGAGGCGGGGCCGTGCTGGGTTGAATTCACGGTTACCACTGCCGACGGCAAGCCCGCCGGGGCGGCGACCGTCAAAGTTCACATCGCGTATGGCTTTGGCGGATTTCACAAGCTCGATCTCCAAGCCGGCACCAATTCGGACGGCAAAGTGAAGTTCACCGGACTGCCGTCTCGTGTCCGGCGCTCGCTGCTGGAGTTCGAGGCGTCGAAGGATCAACTGGTGGGGACGGCGGCCTACGATCCTGCGACCGAGTGCCAGGGGAAGCGGGAGATCAAGCTTGGGAAGGCGAACGGGGCGGGGAACTGATCGCCCGTCCACTGGCCCACTTCTCGAAAGGCGTCTCACGCCCTCAGAAGCATCAGAGAGTCCTCCCCGCGCAGCCGGTGTATAGGGGTCCTTCGACTCCGCAGAGACTTCACTTCGCGAAGTCCCTGCTTCGCTCAGGATGACCGATGGAGAAAGTTTAGAAGTCCCTCACCCTCTGGAACCCTGGTTTATACTGAACCAATGTCGGGGTCGGACGAAAAGACGTTTTACCTAGAGACCTTTGGCTGCCAGATGAATGCGCACGACTCCGAAAAGGTGGTCGGGACGCTTTTGCAGCAGGGCTATCGCCAGGTTCCTTCCGTGGAAGAGGCGGGACTGGTGCTGTATAACACCTGCTCGATTCGCGACAAGGCGGAACAGAAGGTCTTTAACCGGCTGGCGGATTATAAGAAGTATCGGGCGCAGGGAAAACAGTTTGGCGTCCTGGGGTGCGTGGCGCAGCAGGAAGGCGAGAAGATTTTTGAGCGCGCACCGTTTGTGTCGTTGGTGTGCGGGTCCGCTTCTTACCGGAATCTTCCGCAGATGCTGGTGCAGTTGGAAACCGGGCGGCGGGTTACCGGGCTTGACGATCGCGAGACCGACAGGTGTTTTGAGACCGAATACACGGCGCGCTCCAATCCGCATCGCGGGTACATCACGATCATTGAGGGATGCGACAAATTTTGCGCCTACTGCGTGGTGCCCTATACGCGGGGCAAGGAGCGCAGCCGGACTTCCTCCTCTGTTCTTGACGAAGCGCGGCAACTGGTGGACCTTGGCTATACGGAGGTTCAACTGCTAGGGCAAAATGTTAACTCTTACCGCGATCCCGATGGAAATAAAAGCTTTGCCGAATTGCTAGCGGCAGTAGCTTCGGTGGCGGGAATTCGCCGGGTGCGGTTTACTACTTCCCATCCGCGCGATTTTGGGCGGGATATTGTCGACGTCATCGACTCCGTGCCGGCGCTTTGCGATCACGTGCATCTGCCCGTGCAGAGCGGTTCATCGCGCGTGCTGGACGCCATGCAGCGGCTTTACACCCGGGACCAATACCTGGAGCGTATCTCCTGGATTCAGGGGGCTCGGCGCGATATCTCTCTTACCAGCGATCTGATTGTTGGATTTCCCGGCGAGACCGAACGGGAATTTGAGGAGACTCTGTCGTTGATGGATGCGGTTGGCTATGACTCCGTGTTTACGTTTAAGTATTCTCCGCGCCCGAACACTCCGGCGTTGCGATTGGAGGATGCGATTCCGGACGCGGAGAAGGCGCGGCGGCTGACCGTGTTGAATGAGAAGCAGAAGCAGATTGGGGCGAGGCGCAATCAGCGGCACGTTGGGCAGATTCTCGAGGTCATGGTAGAAGGGAAGAACCCGGCGCGCGGACAGTGGATCGGACGCACATCGCAGATTAAGGTGATGAACTTTACCGTGCCTGCGGGTGTTGAGCTTACGACGGGGAGCTATGTTCCGGTGCGGGTCACGGGAAGCTTCCCCAACAGCCTGGTGGGAGAGATGGCGGCGTCTAATCTCGCGTAGAGACGCGGCTTGCCGCGTCTCCCGCCGCAGGGTGAGACGGGGCAAGTCCCGCCTCTACACGAGGTTTGGTCTTGAGGGCCTTATGGAAGTCGAAATGAAAATTCGCGGGCTGATGATGGATCCGGTTTCGAACATGCCGATTGTGCTGCTGAAGGACGTCGGTAGTGACACGGTGCTTCCCATCTGGGTGGGCGTGTACGAGGCCAATGCCATCGCGCTCGAAATCGAAAAGGTCAACACCCCGCGCCCCATGACCCACGATTTGATCAAGAACGTTCTCACCGGCCTCGACGCGCTGGTGCACAAAGTGGTGGTCACGGAATTGAAAGACGATACTTTTTACGCCGTGATCTGGCTGGAAAGGGAAGGGCACGTGGTCAGCATCGACTCCCGTCCGTCGGACGCACTGGCGCTCGCGTTGCGAGTGGATTGCCCCATCTTCGTGGAGGACGAGGTTCTGAAGAATTCGAAGCAGGCGGCCAATGCCGTCCCGGCGGTGAACAGCGAGGAACTGCGCAAGTGGCTGGAAGACCTGGGCGATGACGACCTGGGCAAGTACAAGATGTGAAGGAGCAGTTGTCAGCTCTCAGTTCTCAATTCTCAGTTCTCCCTGGCGTGAGCCAGGTTTTGGGTAAGGGATGAGATCGTTCTCAACTGCCTTGGTCGCAGTCGTGCTCTTCGCCGGGCTGTCGGCTCGGACCTCGAGGGCGCAAATCAATTCGGCTGCGCCCGCCAAGATTCCAGCGTCCGGATCGGACATTGCAGGGTCGACGATTGCGCTGCGCGCTGCCTCCACCATGAACCTGGCCTCGGAGATGGGCGGCGCGGTCATGAGTGGGACGAAGTGCGACGCCGACGGGAATCTCTACATTCGCAAGCTTGCTACCGACCGGCCGCTGCTTAGTCCGGTGGTCAAGATCGATCCCGACGGGAAGCGGGTCGCCCTTTTCGACCCTGCCGCCTTCTCACAACTGGCGCTCGACCGCGCCGACGCATTCTCGCCCGCCTTGGATGGCGGTATGTATCAGGTTGCACAAAGCGGAGTGCTGAAGCCGCGTATCTACGTACTGCATTTTTCTTCCGACGGATCGCCTTCCTCGCCGGTGCTGCTCGAAGCCGATTTCGAGGTGTATGCGTTTGCCGCGTTCGCCAGCGGAAATTTCCTGCTCTCGGGCGTGAAGCGCGACGTGCAGAATAAGGACGATAGGGGCCGCAGCTTCACCGCGGTTTTCTCCGCCGACGGCAGGGAACTGGCGCAACTGTCGTTTGAGGAATCGCATGAACCTGGGAAAGCAGGAGCGAAACCCGGGGCAGGCGGAAGTCAGCCGGTTGCCGCTCAGAAGGCGGTTCAGAACAAGGCTGGGAAGGCCGCGCCCACGCTCGATCTGGCGGATGCCGAAGTGGGTAGCGACGGCAACCTCTACGTCATGCGGCGTTCTGCGCCAGCGCTCGTCTATGTGATTGCACCCAGCGGCAAGATTATGCAGACGCTTGAAATCGCTGCTCCTCTCGTCGGCAGCGTGCCCGGTGCGTTTCATCTTTCCGGGAATCGGCTGGCGATTCCGTTCTGGAACGAACAGAGCCAGAGTCAGACGATCGTAGTCGCGGACGCGCAGACGGGCGGAAAGATTGCCAGCTACTCCGATCCCACTGACCCGGATGCATCGTTTGCCTGCTATTCGGCCAACGATGGAGTCTTCACCTTCCTGAAACTGGGCGAGGGAAACGCGCTGGAAGTGATCCGAGCCGAAGCGCAGTAAGGTTTCAAATTACAGATTCCGAACCGCAAGCGGCCAATTCCCCATGCCTGATTCCGCCGAACAACTCCAGCGGCTGTACCTTGCGGGATTTGAACTGCAGACCTTCGAGCGCTTTCCCAAGTGCATCGGCGTGATGCGCGACAACTGTATCGCCCTGCTCGTACCCGGCGTGGATGGCCTGCAAGTCCTGGGTACGCCAGGCTGGCGCATGGGCGAGGTGATGGGCGTGCTCACCGAAAGTGAAGGGCGGCAAGTCTTCCAGGCGAAGAGCGAGATCGTGGCGGCCACGCCGGAGCGGATGGCGATTTTGCAGAAATTCCGCGACGACCTCACACAGCTGCTCGCAGCCTAGCCCGGTGGGGCTATCTACCAGTCCTGAAACGGGATATTGAACCGGGAAAAAGTATCTTGACATTTTACTGTCATTTCTGTAAGTTCTGTTATGAGAGAAATATGACACAGCTGGGTGCCGCCAAAAAGCAGTTCGTTCTCCACTGGGGCGAGATGGGAACGCGCTGGGGAATCAACCGTACCGTGGCGCAGATCCACGCCCTCCTGCACGTCTCCGCGACGCCTCTTACGGCAGAGGAAATTGCCGGTACCCTGCGTGTCGCCCGTTCCAACGTGAGCACCAGCATTCGCGAACTGCAGGGCTGGGGCCTGGTTCGGCCCGTGCATGTCTTAGGCGACCGGCGGCAGCATTTTGAGTCCATTAAGGATGTATGGGAAATGTTCCGTATCATCATTGATCAGCGAAAGCGGCGCGAAATTGACCCGACCTTGGAGGTGCTGCGGCTATGCATTTCCGAACTGGACAGGGCAGATGCCAAGGACGATTACACGAAAGAGCGACTCCGCGAAATCTATGAGTTCTTCACGGACGTGGAGGCGCTCTATGCGGACATCCGCCAGTTTCCCGTCGCGACTCTCCGGGGAATCGTAAGAGCCCGTGGTACTGTCCGCAAGATCCTGTCCTTGAAAGGGGGCCGTTGATGGAAGCGTTTTGCACTGTAAGTTCAGTAGAGTCGCGAACGTCGGAGATCAGAGCGAAAGGAGTAGTCCAATGACAACTTCCGTTTTGTTTCTGCTGGGCCTGGGCCTCACCATGATCGCAACGTTTGCCATCGTCGCGTACCTGCGAGCTCCCCTGCACAACATCCTGGTGGAGCTCTGCGGTACGCGGGAGCGTGCTGCGTTCTGGGTCTCGTTCTCAAATGTGACCATCACTCTCGTGCCGTTGATTTTCGCGATGCAGTACACCCCCGACTTGAAAGCGGGAAGTTCCGCAGTGCTCGAACTTGCCGCACAACTCAAGTGGGCCTTGGCCGGATTGCTCTTCGCGGTGCTCATTCTGGGCTGGGTGCTGAAGGGCTTCATACATCGGCAAGCCGGTCAGCTTGCGACAGAGCAACCAGCCCCCGCAGCGGTGGTCTAGTTCGCCAGGCACTGGAGGGGGACCATATGGATTCCGAGCGAACGGGCAGAAGTCCGGCTACCGTAACAACGAGTATTGTGACCGGAGCATTTGGGTTCAGTGGTCAGGAAATCGCAAAGCGGCTGCTTCTCCGCGGAGAAAATGTTCGAACACTGACCAATCATCCGCAGCCGGGATCGTTGCTCTGTGGCCGGGTTGGGGTCTCGCCGCTTGACTTTAGCGACCCTGAACAACTGGCGGAGTCCATGAGGGGCGCGACAGTTCTTTACAACACCTATTGGGTGCGGTTCTCCTATGGCGGCCTCAGCCACGAACACGCGGTACGCAACACGAAGACTCTCATCCATGCCGCCGAAGCGGCGGGGGTGAAGAGGATCGTTCACGTCAGCATCACGAATCCGTCGCTCGATTCTCCACTACCGTATTTCAAAGGAAAGGCTGAGCTGGAGCAGGCGATTCAAACGTCGAGCTTGTCGTATGCGATTCTGCGGCCGGCGGTGCTGTTCGGAGAGGGTGACATTCTCATCAATAACATTGCCTTCATGCTGCGGCGGTTTCCGCTGTTCGCTATTCCGGGAGGCGGTGAATATCACGTTCAACCCATCTTCATCGATGATCTTGCGGAACTGGCCGTCGATGGCGGCTTGCGACCGGACAACTACATCATTGACGCGGTCGGCCCGGAAAGCTACCCGTACAGGGAACTGGTGGAGATGATCAGGAACGCCATCGGGAGCAAGTCGTTGATCGTTCATCTGCCGCCGGCAATCATCCGAGTTGCTTCGGGAATCTTAGGGGCGATGCTCAAAGACGTTGTTCTAACGACAGACGAAATCAAAGGACTAATGGCGGATCTGCTGGTGTCGCATCGACCGCCCACGGCACGTACGAGTCTTGAGAGCTGGATCAAGTCCCACGCCCAGACGATCGGAAGCAGCTACGCCTCTGAACTCGCGCGGCACTTTGCCTCCTAAGAAACTTCAATGAGCCCGTCGATAATTGAAATAAACGATCGCGCCAGCGGTTAAATACTGCAGTGGCTCAAACGCCGCCGAGAAGGGAACTGGTTCGCCGCAAACCGGTCAATGAGCCAGTTGTTCTTTCATCCAGCGGAGGATCGTCGGAATCAGGTCGTCGTAGAACTTGCCGTTGACCGTAAACCCGTGGGTCATGCCGTCAATTTGGAGGTATCGGGCGTGTCCGGGATGGTCCTGGTTCACGATTTGGGCGATGGCTTCGCTATCGGCGTTGCTCATGATGGTGTCGGCGGTACCATGAATGACAAGCACGGGCTCATTCACCTTCTGCCAGGTTTCGCCGAGGTTCAGGGCTTGCAACTGCTGATAGAAGGCGGCGGGGCGGCCGTACTGGCCGTCCGGAGAGTCATACCAGAGACTTTTCCATTCGGGACGCTGGCTAACGATCTGGCCAGGTGTCATCCCTTTCATCAGATAGAGAGTGTAGAACTCAACAAAGGCCTTAACGGCGGTGTTGACCTCGGCGGGCAATATACCCTCTGCGACCAGGCGGCGGCGTTCCAGTTCCAGCATGTGCTCGTACCAGGTGCGGCCCCAGGAACTGGCTGCGATATATCCGCGCACCAAATGCTGGCGGGGAACTAGGGCTGCGGTGCCGCCCCCGTTGCTCAGGCCGACCACAAAGATTCTGGCTGGATCGATAAAGTCATACTTGAGCATTTCCTCAAAGGCCGATTGATAACCTGAGAGTTCTGCGTTGAAGTCCGCCTGGCCGCAATCTCCCTGGCTCTCACCGACGCCCGGCTTATCCACTCGCACGGTCGCGTATCCGGATTGCTCGATCAGGCGGCGCAACAGGATGCCGAAGCCGTCCTTGGTATCGGCGTCGCCATATTCCATACTGTCGCAGCTCAGCCAACCTACGAAGAAGATGGCGGGAACCTTGCTGCTGGCGCTGGTTGGACGTGTGATGAAGGTTCGCAGCCGTTCACCGCGGCTGTCTTGAGCCCATCCGTAAAGCACCTGCGCATTCTGAAAGTGCTCGCGCTTGGGCTCGGGCGGGGTGGTTTGGCCGAGGAGAAGCGGAGGGATGGCGGCGGCGATTAAGAAAAGGGCGGTTATGTTGCTTGAGAGCATGACCGGAAAGAAAGATCGACGATACAGACGTAAGGGCTGGCTTTGGGTAATCGGGGCGGGTGCTATTTGATTATTAACATAATACCTGTTATCGGACACTGTAGATATCGCGGCATCTCTAGTCGGCTTCGAGGACGTACACCGCCCAAGGAGCGATCTCCAACTCACTGACCCAACGGTAGGGCTCGTCTTCCCTCCCCAGCGGCTCGTATTTCCGCAAGAGCCTTAGCCCGGCATCATGGAAGACGTCGCGGTAGGTCTCATCGGTCCACAGGATGTCTTCGACCGGGCGGCGATCGGCGTGATCGGTGACAATGATGCGGACTTTGTCTCCCGACTTGGCGGCCTGATTCTCAGGAAAATCTCTGGTTGAAAACGACGCCCATTCGTGGGTATAAATCTCCGGCCGGGAGACGATCAGCACAAGCCTCCCGTCGCGGCTGAGCAGGCGGCACAGATCCCGCAGGAGTCGCACCTTAATATCTCGGCCGGCAATGTTGTCGAAGGTAAAGGCTGCGAGTACAAGATCGCTGCTCCCGGCCTGCAAGACGCTTAGGTCGTCGCCGGAGTCGCCCCCACGAACCAGGCGGTAGTCGCCAGAGGGGTCCAATTCCCGTGCCTTGCGGATCATATCTTCGGCGATATCGACTCCTGTTACTTCGAAGCCGAGTTGGCGCAGGAAGCGCGTGGATCGTCCGGCGCCGCAACCGAAGTCCACACTCTTGCGACCACGAACGTGCTCACTCAGGATGGCAGGGAGGTCCCGATACGCTAAGTGGTAAGTGTTCTTGAACTCTAATGTGGCGTAGGCTTCGGCGCGGGTGACATCTTCGTAACAGTTGGAAAAGGTCACGGACTTCCCTTCCGCTTCGGTTGCTCGTCCTCCGGCCAGAGTATACCGCTCATCGCGCTGTGCGTCTGTGACGCGCGGTGGAAGGGCGAGACGCCCGTCGCTCCACGATCATTTTCGTTTCTTCCTGCTGATGTCACAGAGCATGTCCGAATGGATGTTGAGACCGATGTTGGTCATGTTGTAAAGGTGCTCGCTGGCAACAAGCCAGACGATCTCACAGATCTCGCGTTCGGAATAGCAGCGGGAGAGGCGGGCAAAAGTATCCGGGTCAACTCTTTTATCTTTGGTGAGCGCCGTAACATAATCCAGTGCTGCGCGTTCTGCATCGGTAAAAAGATAGCTGGTACGATATTGCTCCAGGGCATCGAATTTCGCTTCATTCATCGACGCTTTGATCGTGAACGACCGGCCAATATCCATGCAGAAAAGACAGACGTTGATGCGTGCCACCTGTTCACGAATGAGCAGCGCAGTCTCAGGCGGCAGCACCAGCTTCTTATCCAGCGTGCCGATCTTCCCATAGAACAGACCGAATGCAGGCGGCAAGCGCGCGGAATGCACTTTCAGCGGTGTAAGCACTTTGCCAAATTGCCGGCGTGTAAAGTAATACGCCAGCTTCATCATCAGCCCCTTGGGCTTTTCGATGGGAGGAAGAAATGTTTCCATCTTCATGTTCCCCTTTTCTTTTTTGATTCGATTTTGGCCTCGCAGGTTTCCACCGATAGCCCTGGGGCGAGACCGTGATTACGTTGCGTTTTCGCCCGTGAACACGATTCCCGGATGGAAAAGCGTTCCTGCGATGCGGGTGGCGATGGCGATCAGTTCGCGTTGGCCGTAGAAGACCTTTACCAGTGGGGCGCGGGACATTTCCGGCAGATTCACGGCCCGGCCACTACGGATGAGAGCGGCGCTCTCTTCAGTGGCGGTGACGCTGGGCAACTGCGGCACCAGCTTTCTGGGATGGATTAACAACAGCTCCGCGCTTCCCTGCTGCATTGCGGTCTCCAACGCCTGTAGCGAGTGGGCATCTTCGAGGGTGAACTCGGCGACGGCGGTGCGCCGCAGGCTGGCCAGATGTGCCCCGCAACCTAGCTTCTGGCCCATCTCGTGAGCCACCGATCGTATGTAAGTGCCCGAAGCCACGCGCGCGCGGAACGTGGCTTGATTGGCGGTGGTGTCCAGAATCTCGAATTCCTTGATTTCCACCTGCACCGGCTTGAGCGCGACTTCCTTCTTCTTGCGGGCCAGTTTGTAGGCAGGAACACCGGCAATCTTCTTGGCGGAAAACGGCGGCGGCGTCTGCTCGATGATGCCCTGAAACTGGGCGGCCAGGGCGCGCACTTCGTCGCCATTGATGTGCACGTCTTGCGGCGGTGTGGTCGGCTCGCCCTCGGCGTCATAGGTGTCAGTGGCGAAGCCGAAGCGAATCATGCCTTCGTAAGTCTTCTCGGAATGAAGGTAGAACTGCGCCAGGCGCGTGAGGTTGCCGAGGACAATCGGGAGAACTCCGGTGGCCGAGGGATCGAGGGTTCCGAGATGGCCGACCGCGCGCTGCCCGAGAATTCGCCGGACGCGATTGACCACGTCGTGCGAGGTAAGCCCGGGCGGTTTGTCGATGACGACGACACCATTCATGGGAATTTGTAATCTGGTAATTTGTAATTGGTAATTTAAAAGCAAGATCGCTGGAGCTGATGTGGCAGCGATTGGGTTCTGAAATTACCAATTACAAATTACCAGATTGCAAATTAAATGATTCCTCTTCGCGACGATCAGCCTACGTTTTCCACGCCGTTCGTCAACTATTTTCTGATTGTGCTGAACGTGCTGGTCTTTCTGTGGGAGCTCTCGCAGGGCCATCGGGCGCTGAATGCATTCATGATGGAGTTTGGCGTGGTTCCGCACCACACGCTGGCCGTGCTCACCGGACACTCCTACGATCCGGCGGCTACGGCGATTGTGCCCTTGTTTACGTCGATGTTTTTGCACGCTTCATTCTTACACGTTGCCGGAAACATGCTTTTCCTGTGGATCTTCGGCGACAACGTCGAAGACCACATCGGACACTTCTCCTATCTGGCGTTCTATTTGATGAGCGGAGTGGCGGCCAGCGCCACGCACATCCTGCTGAACCAGGGCTCGCGCGTGCCGAGTGTGGGCGCGAGCGGCGCGATTGCGGGGGTGCTGGGCGCGTATTTCATTTTGTATCCGCGGGCGCGGGTGCTGATCTGGTTTCCGCCAATCTTTCTGTTTCACGTTCCGGCCTGGCTGATGCTCGGTTACTGGTTCGTGGGCAATTTCCTGAGTGGAACGGCTACCGCGATCGCTGAAACCAGCCAGACTTCGGGCGGGATCGCTTTCTGGGCGCACGTTGGCGGCTTCGTCGCGGGCGTGCTCATGATCAACGTATTCCGGGAACGGCCGCACCGATACCGCTATGGGACGTGGTAGATAACCCTTAGTTGTCGGCTCTCAGTTCTCAGCGGCGCGGTTCAGGTGCCGGGCCGGGCGGCAGAATCTCCACGTCTTTGGAACGAGCCTTCACCTTCTGGCGGGTGACGAACCAGACAGCGGCGGTCCAGGTGGGAAAAAGGTCGGCTCCGGGAATCAGTTCGGCGGCGAGCGTCGGCAAGAAAGCCCAGTGCCATCCGAGCAGGCGAATCATGACGTAGGCGACGATCAGGTCGAGCAGCGAGTCTGCGGGGGAGAGCCCTCCCTCGGCGAAGAATGGAAACGCGGCGATCTGCAGGGCGTCGGCGGCAATGGCGACGGCCCACGCTAGGCGGTGCTCCGGCTCTTTCAGCGATTTGAAGTAATCCAGGAAGGACATTGCTTCCTCGGCCCGCGGTTGATTAGATGCTCAATCAGGCGCCGCATCTCCGAAACAATCGTGTAGAGACGGGACTTGCCCCGTCTCTCTCAGCGGCGGGAGACGCGGCAAGCCGCGTCTCTACTGGAACTGCTTTTCTGCGCGCTACAGCGCGCCGGTTGAGGCCATCACCACGACTTTCTCTGCGGTCGTGTTTTCGGGTAACAGCAACACGCTGACCACCGCGCGGGCGACGGTTTCGGCGGACATCATTTTGCGCCTGGGCGCTTTAGGCCACAGCGTGTTCCAGAGCGCCGTATCGGTCGCGCCGGGCATGAGGGCAATCACGCGAATTCCCTTCGGCCGCAACTCTTCGCGCAAAGTGTCGGTAAATCCCAGCGCGCCATGCTTCGACGCGTTGTAAGCCGCCGACCCTGGGAACACGCGCTCGGCGGCGATCGAAAGATTGTTCACGATCGTGCTTCCCCGCTTCATCACGGCTAGCGCTGCCTGCGTCATGAGGAACAGGCCGCTGAGGTTGGTGTCGATTACTTCCATCCAGGTGGGATAGGGCAACTCGCCGACGGCGAGGTTGGGATGTGCAATGCCAGCGTTGTTGATGAGGATGTCGAGCGGCTGGCGTAATCCGCGGACGAGCGTGAAGAGGTAGTCGACTGAATCGGGGCTGCGAACGTCGCACGACTGCGCGAGGACGTGCAAATGCAGCTTCGCCGGCTGGAGCTTTTCCAATTCATGGCGCGCCTTATTCAAAGCGCGCTGATCGCGAGCGGTGATGACCAGATGGCATCCTTCGCGCGCCAGGGCGCGGGCCAGGGCAAGACCAATGCCACGATTGGCGCCGGAAATGAGGGCGAGGCGGCCCAGGAGCATTGGTTCGTGCGCTGTGGGTTTGCGTTTCGGCATGCGGCAGTTGTCAGCTTATGCCAACCAACGCGATCTTTCGAGCGGGGAGTCTCCAATTCGGCAATAGCGCTGCGACTCATCCGGAGTTGCTGTGACTACTGGCGGCTGCCGAGCTGCGCTCGGCTTGGACGGGCGAGACGCCCGTCCCCACACAGGCTTACCACTCATACCCCATTCGTTCTTTGGCGGATGAGGGAGAGGAACTCGGTTCTGGTCTCTTCTTCGTCGCGGAAGCAGCCGAGCATGGACGACGTTACCGCCGCGGAATGCTGTTTCTCGACTCCGCGCATCATCATGCACAGATGCCGCGCCTCGATGACCACGCCGACTCCCTGCGGCTCGATGGTGTTCTGGATCGCCTCGGCGATTTGCGTGGTCAGGCGCTCCTGAATCTGCAAACGGCGCGAGAAGATTTCGATCAGGCGCGGGATTTTGCTCAGGCCGATTACTTTGCCGTTGGGGATGTAGGCCACATGCACCTTGCCAAAAAACGGCAGCAGGTGGTGCTCGCACAGGCTGAACATTTCAATGTCTTTCACGATCACCATTTCGTCGTAGCTCACCGTGAACAGCGCCTTGCGCAACAGGGCCTCGGGGTCTTCCTGGTACCCCTTGACCAGAAATTGCATCGCTTTTTCGACGCGCGCCGGAGTGCGCACGAGGCCTTCGCGATTGGGATCTTCGCCGAGGCGGACAAGCATTTCGCGGACCAGTTCTTCGTAGGTCGCGCTGGTCAGAGTCGCGGCTGCAATGGGCGTTTTCATAGGTTAGACGCGATTTGTGATTTGCAATTTGTAATTTAAGAACACAATTACAATTTACAAATTTCCAATTACAAATCCCCCGCGTATTCAAACGAATTCTTCATGGTTTCTTCAATTCGTACCTTTTCTAGATGCGCTTTGAGGAAGCCGCGCTTCACAATTTCGTAGATTGCGATGCACAGATTTTCCGTGGTCGGAACCTGCTTCGCGAATTCTGCCAGCAGGTTCAAATTCTGGTGATCGTAGCGCTCGAGGATATGGTTGTGCACGAAGCTATCCAGATCGGCCAGATTGCAGACCATTCCGGTCTGCTCGTCGACCTGCCCGCTGACGGTGATCTCGACCGTGTAGTTGTGTCCGTGTCCGTGGGGATTATTGCACTTGCCATAGGTTTGGCGGTTTTGCTCGGCTGACATTTCGTCGCTATGCAGGCGGTGCGACGCCGAAAACATGTAGCGCCGGGTCAAGTGAGCTTTCATGCTTCTCCGTAGAAATCGGCAAACAGGTCGGGCGTTTCATAGACGCGCACGCGATGCAGTTGCGTGGCGGCAAGTTTCGGAGAGAGCCGTTGCCAAATGGCGATGGCGAGGTTCTCGGTGGTCGGGATCCTGGTGAAGAACTCGGGCACTTCCTTGTTCAGGAAGCGATGATCGAACGCGTCGAGCACTTCCCTGCTCATGACATCTTTCAGTTGCTTCAGGTCGACGACGAAGCCCGAAGTCGGATCGACGGCACCCTTGACGGTAACCTCAAGCGTGTAGTTGTGTCCGTGCCCGTTAGGGTTATTGCACTTGCCGAAGATTCGCTGGTTCTCTTCCGGAGTAAATTCCGGGTTGTGGTAAAAATGCGACGCGGAAAATTCCGCTTTGCGCGTGAGATAGACCATAAAGTCAGCTCTTAGCCTTTAGCAGTTAGCTTTTAGCTCTCAACTCTTGATTCTCAATTCGCGAAATCGGTTTTGGGCATGGCATGGCCTCATACATGCTTTTGCTACGCGTCCCTACGTTGTAGGCACGACCCTTCCACGCTACGTGCCCGCTGGCGTGGGCCTTCTTCGAACGCAGCAGCAGATAAGCGAACATCGGCAAGCCGAAAGCTATGGCGATCAGGTTATTCGCGGGCGTGAAATGGGCGCGGCGAATTCTCCAATATACGAATAGCCAGAGGGCAGCGAACGCAATCCATACGAAATGTCTGCTGGCTGCCCCAGACACAGCGACGATAAGCGCTGCCCAAGCCAACAACCACAAGAACATACTCTGGGCTGCACGCCATTCGGGATGGGGGAACAACAGCGCCAGATTCTTTGTCCATCCTTCGCGAAGCTGCGCCCAGTTGCGGTACATGCGGGTGCGGACGGCGTCTTCACCATAACGGAAGTAGATGCGGTGGCCGGCGTTGTGGAATAGACGGGCGAGAGCCACGTCCTCGAGTATTTCCGTGGCCACGGCGGCGTGTCCACCGACATCGTCGTAGGCGGCGCGGCGGACCAGAATATACTGACCGTTTGCGGCGACGATTTCCGAACTTTGCTCGCGCACTTTCTGTGGCGGATACTGTGCCGCCAGTTCCGCGAAGGCTATGGGCATCACGGCTCTTTCGGAGAAAGTGACAGCCACCTGCCCGGGCGAGTAGGACAACATATCGGCTCGCTCACGCGTGGCTTCCGCCAAAGCCTGGGCCAGCGATCCCGGCCGATGCACGGTGTCGGCGTCGGTGAACAACAGCCACTTCGCGCGCGCCTCTTTGGCACCGGCAATCACCGCATTATTCTTTCCCGTCCAATTCTCGCCCGTCGAGGTCTTCCCGGCTGCATTTTCACGCAGAGGGCCTGGAGAAATCACCCGCACTCCGGCAAAGCTCTGCGCGATCGCGCGCGTACCGTCCCTCGAATCGTCGTCGACCACGATGATCTCGAATGTCGCGCCGGTCTGGGCCATCAGCGATTCGAGACATGCCCCGAGGCTAGCCTCTTCATTACGCGCAGGAACGATGATCGAAACCCCAGGGATCGAGCCCATCGGGATTGGGGCGTGGGTCGGCGCGACTGGAGATGAACTATCCATCGAGACTATCCATCTGACCATCCACCTGAATTCTCCATCGGTTTTTCGCTATTATAGCGGGGTGAGACGATCCCTTCTTTGCACGCCGCTTTTCACGCTGCTAGGCATTGGATTGCTGTTGGCCCTGATCGGATGCTATAGCGGAAGCCATCCCGCGCGCATCGGTTCGAATGCTCCAGACTTCAGCGTGCAGGATTCGGACCACAAAGTTACACTCAGCGAGTTTCGGGGGCAGGTGGTGGTGCTGAATTTCTGGGCGACCTGGTGCCCGCCGTGTATCGAGGAGACGCCGTCGCTAGTGCAGATGCAGGCTCGTCTTAAAAATAAGGGTGTAGTCGTGCTCGCTGTCAGTATCGACGCCGACGATGCGGCGTACCACAAGTTCCTCAAGGACTACAGCGTCAACATGGTCACGGTGCGCGATGAAGCGAAGAAGGCGTCTACGCTCTACGGCACGTTTGGATGGCCGGAAAGCTACGTGATCGACCGCAGCGGAGTGATCCGCCGTAAGTTTATCGGGCCGGTCGATTGGACCAGCCCGGAGGTTACGGATTATTTGAGCAAGTTGTGAAGAACAGGTCTCAGGTTTTAGGTGTCAGGTCTCAGGAAACCTCTACCGGTAAGTTTTTTCTGAGACCTGAGACCTGGCACCCGAGATCTACAGCTTCACATTCCGCAACCGCAGCGAGTTTGTAATCACCGACACGGAACTGAAGCTCATGGCGGCGGCGGCCAGAATCGGGCTCAGCAGCAGTCCGAACACTGGATACAGCACGCCCGCCGCGATCGGCACTCCAATCGAGTTGTAGAGAAACGCGAAGAAAAGGTTCTGGCGGATGTTGCGCATCGTTGCCTGGCTTAGCTTGCGGGCGCGCAGGATACCTTCAAGGTCTCCTTTAAGCAGCGTTATGCCGCCGCTTTCCATCGCGATGTCGGTTCCCGTCCCCATGGCGATTCCGACCTGCGCTTGCGCCAGCGCGGGCGCATCGTTGATGCCGTCGCCGGCCATCGCAACCACCCGGCCTTCGTTCTGCAGGCTCTTGACGATCTCGGCTTTTTGCCCGGGAAGAACCTCGGCGCGAAAATCATCAATCCCCAATTTGCCGGCGATCTCCTGGGCTGTGCGCTGGTTATCGCCCGTGAGCATGACGATGCGGATTCCCTGTGCCTTCAACTCGCCCAATGCGCCGGGCGCGGTTGGCTTGAGCGGATCTGCAATTGCAATATGCCCGGCGTATTGACCGTCGATGGCAACGTAGATCTGAGTCGCGCCGGGCTCCGTCGCTTCCGGAACCGCGGTCTTGCGGCCAGAACCGAAAACGCCGAGATCCGTCATCAGGCCCCAATTCCCGGCCGCGACTCTTCTTTCCTCTACCAAACCCTTGACGCCTTTACCCGGCTGAGACTCGAAGCCGGAGACCTCCGAGAGTCTCAGATTCAGCTGGCTCGCCAAGTCCACGATGGCTGCCGCCAGCGGATGCTCACTGGCGCGCTCCACGCTGGCTGCGAGGCGAACGACCTCGGGTGTGCTATAGGCGATGACTTTCGGCTTTCCTTCCGTCAGGGTTCCGGTTTTATCGAAGACGATGGTGTCGACCTTTTCGAGTGTTTCCAGCGCCTCGGCATTCTTGATGAGGACGCCCGCATGCGCGCCGCGCCCAGTGCCGACCATGATCGCCATCGGCGTTGCCAAGCCCAGCGCGCAAGGACACGCGATGATCAGCACGGCGACGGCGTTTACGATGGCATGCGCGAAACGAGGCTCGGCTCCGAAACTTACCCAGGCGATGAACGTCACGATCGCAATGGTAATCACCGCCGGAACAAACCAGCCGGCCACTTTATCCGCCAGCCGTTGGATCGGGGCGCGCGTGCGCTGCGCCTGGCTTACCATTTGCACGATCTGCGCCAGCATGGTCTCGCTGCCCACGCGCTCGGCTCGCATGACGAGGCTTCCGTTGCCGTTCACGGTCGCTCCGATTACAAGCGACGCCGCCGTTTTCTGTACGGGGACGGATTCGCCCGTGATCATCGACTCGTCCACCACGCTCGAGCCCTCAAGCACGACACCATCGACGGGAATCTTTTCTCCCGGACGCACACGCAGGCGGTCTCCCGGCTTCACTTGTTCGAGCGGAATGTCACGCTCCGATCCATCGTCACTCATTGCGCGCGCCATTTTCGGGCTTAGATCGAGCAACGCGCGGATGGCGCTCGAGGTGCGGCTGCGGGCGCGCAGTTCCAGCACTTGTCCCAGCAATACGAGCGTGACGATGGCCGCGGCCGCTTCAAAGTAAACATCAGGGCGGTCGCCCATGCTGCGGAACGACGCCGGAAAGATCCTGGGAAACAGAGTCGCTACCACGCTGAAGAGGTAGGCGACACCCGTGCCCATGGCAATCAGCGTGAACATGTTGGTGCTGCGGTTCACCACCGACGCCCAACCGCGCTGAAAAAACGGCCAGCCGCCCCACAGCACGACCGGCGTCGCGAGCAGCAATTCGAGCCACGGCAATGCCCAGTTCCACGGCGCGGCCATGAACGTGTGTGGGCTCAACATGCTGCCCATGGCAACCGCCAGCAGGGGCGCGGTTAGCACCAGGCTGATCCAGAAGCGCCGCGTCATGTCGCGCAGTTCGGGGTTATCTTCTCCGACCGTCACCGTGCGTGGCTCGAGCGCCATGCCGCAAATCGGACAACTCCCCGGCTCCGCGCGCACGATTTCAGGATGCATGGGGCAGGTGTATTCGGTTTTGCTGGCGGGGAGCGCGGGCGACTCGGGATCGAGCGTCATGCCACACTTCGGACAGGGACCCGGCCCGATCTGCCGCACCTCAGGGCACATCGGACAAACGTAAGCTCGCGTATCGTTTACAGACGCGCCCGGCAGCGGAGCCTCGACAGCCGCGGCCGGTTGGCTCATCGTCGGCATGATCGTTGCTGGCCCAATCGTTTTCGGAGCACTCGTGGGAGCGCCGAGCGACACCAATCCCGACGTCATTGTCATCGGCTTGGTCATTGACATGGGTTTGGGCGGGGCAGACAGAATCTTCTCGGGATTCGCCTGGAACTTTGCCAGGCAACCGGCGCAGCAGAAGAAATATTCGTTTTCGTTGTGCAGCGCCTTGAACCGGGCGGTCGCCGGATTCACGTCCATTCCGCAGACGGGGTCTTTCGGCTTCGGGGAGGGCGATGCAGCGTTCGGGGTGTCGGCGGGATGGGGATGGTCCATAGTGTGGGTGCTTTTAGTCTATAGCGAATTCTAGAGTTGCTGCGGCGCCAGGCGCCTGCCGAGCTTCGCTCGGCCCGGACGGGCGAGGGCGCCCGTCCCCACACGAACTCCCAGATCGCGCTTGGCGGAATCCGGCGCTTATTAGATACTCAGAGAGTAATCCTCGAACCTATTGTTTGGGAGACAGAGAAATGACCTACCTCGAAGCCGTTTACCGCTATCAGACTCCGCCCGGAGAAACTGAGTTGCGGGCCATCGACAGTATCCGCGAAGTCTATGGCATCCAGCGGATTCAGTTCAACGACCAGGAGCGGACGGTGCGGGTGCGGTTCGATGCCTCGCGAATGAAGGGCGCGGCAGTGGCCAGGTTGCTGCGTCAGGCTGGCATCGACGTGGGGGGCGAAATAGTTCTGGCTTGAGAGATGCGAGCAGGGCGTCGGACCGCACTCCGCCTGTTTCCCAGCTAATCCTCATTTCGAAGAGGACTCTCGGGGGAGGGCCGGGGAAGCCGGGCGGAGTGCGCCTTGGTCGACCAACGGAGCAAAGGCAAAGGGGCATTAGGAAAGACCTCTGGCCGAAGTATTTTCCAAAATGCCCCGTTGCGCGCCACTTCGTCTGTCCTTAAGAAAAGCATGTCGTGTGCCATCGCTAAAGCCTTGACAACAGGTGGGGAAAGAACGGCCGAGTACGTAGGTTTTTCGCTGCGGCGGAAACTTTTACCGTTCGGAAACTTTTACGCGGATGAACTAATCTCCGTACATCATTACATCATAAGGTTCGCAGCAGGGACTCTGCCAAGGCCACTATTTTCCACAGCATAGAGGAATGGGCGTGGACCGGAAGGGTAGTCGATCACCGCTGGGTTTTTTCGCTGACCGTATCCGGCGATCGGGGTTGGGCGAAACGATTTTGTTCCGTTATAATTCAAAACACGCAATTCTGCCACGATGCGCCCGTAGCTCAATTGGATAGAGTGCTTGGCTACGAACCAAGAGGTTGGGAGTTCGATTCTCTCCGGGCGCACCAGTTTTTCTCCGATCTGCACGGCCGAAGGGGCTCCGAACATGCGCCCCCAAAATCAAGTGCAACACAGAGTTTTCACCGTACTGGTGACCTGTTTGAAAGCTTCCGAAGCGGGATCAATCAGATCAAAGTGGCCTGCGTGCGGAATCTCCAGCAACTCCGCCAACTCGCCAGCCTTCTTTTTCTGTATGACGTAATCGCGGCTGAACTCCGGCGGCACTGTGTCATCTTCCCTGCCGTGGATTAGCCACTGCCGAGCTTGCGGAATCCTGAGTTCCATCGGATCAGCTGCCCGGTAGTGCTCCGGCACCTGGTCGGGCTTGCCGCCCAGGAATTCCGCCACGGCGTCATGACTCAGATGCAGCGCAAAACCTTTCTTTAGATCAACAACTCCGGCCAGCGAAATTACGCGACCGAGCGAAGGTTCGTGGGCCGCCAAACAAAGGGCAAGCTGCCCGCCCGCCGAATGTCCCATCACCACCAACCGGTTCGGGTCCGCGTGGGATCGGGAATGCACTTGCTGAACAAAGCGGTAGGCCGACCGGATATCCTCGAACGTTCCGGGCCATCCACCACCGGCATTGCCCACACGCCGGTATTCGAGGTTGAAAGTCGCGACCCCGGCCTTTCGCAGCGCTTCGCACAGGTGTCCGGCGTGCTTGAGGTCATACTTCGACCGCCAATATCCCCCATGAATGTTCAGCAGAATGGAGTGTGGCCCCTTGGCGCGCGGCAGGCGCACTTCAAGAAATTGATTGGGGTCAGTGCCGTATGCCACCCGCTCATCGGGAGGGGGCTGCGGCTGGCTCAGAATGTCTTCTGCCGGCACAGATCGCTCTCTGGGCAAAGCTAGCCCTGCTTCAGCTTTAGCTTGCTCTTATTTTCTTCAATAAAAACCTTAAGATCGGGGACAGCCTCGAGCAGTCTCGTCCACTGTTCGTAGTAAAGCGTCACGGGAAAGCGGCCCAGGCCGTACACGCTGACGCCGCCCTTCTCACTGACGCGGAACTCCAAGGCTCCGCTTCGTTTCTTTGCCTCCACCTGTTTTTCCAGATCGGCAAGGCGAGCTTTTAGTTCTTCGTAACTGGGCTCTGTCATGAATGCACCTCGAATGTCCTTTTTTATCATAGGGCGGCAACCGTGCGGCGGCAATCGCGGGGCGGCAGGGAGTTTCCGCCGCACCCAGACGTGGCAGTTCGTCATAAACACGTGTCAACGTAGAAGGGAGAAGGACACGCGGTGCGGTTTCGTTCCGGCTTAGCAGCGCCTCAAACCTCGAAGCAAGGGAGTTGGTCCTTGCGCAAAGATTCTGGATTCTGCTGCAGCGGTAGCTTCCGCTTAGGTGAAAAACTCTTCACCATCGCTCTTGGCCCGCGGACCATTCCTGCCATCTCTAGCTGCCACAAGTTGTTACGCCCCTCCCCGACGCCGGGAATGGAAGCGTAAATGCTAAAATGACTGACAACCGATCCCGAGGGGAGAACACAGAATGGCCAACAAGAGAAAGTCACTACTAGAAAGTTTGCCCTTGCTCGTGCTGCTGGGCCTGCTCGCTGGCGCCGTGGGAGGCTTGGGAGTGGGTATGATCCAGTTGCATTCAATGTCGGTGGCTTCATCTTCAGCCAGCGGCAAGTAGACCTTGCCCCCGCGCGGATAGACCAGCCTGGTCAATCGCAGTCCCCCTTGCTGCAAACACCTATGCCCATGTTTTCCAGAGAGGACTCGACCTGTGCGATGCTCTCGTAATCGGAATCATTCTCAGTAATGAATTCCAAGCCATAGGTGTAGCGTTGACGGTTCCGAACAAAGCACCGGACTCTGAGCGGTTGTCCAGAGCATGGTGGGGTGAATTCCACGGCGACCTGCGCCCCAATCTCCAGTTCAACTCTGCCAGACACCGCCATCCCTCCGCAGTTCAGGTCTGAACCGCGACCTTGGACCATGATGACATTCGTCGGACCGTGTGTGACCACCTGAACGGGCACATCGGTCTTATAGCGCGGAAACCGTCTCCCCGTTGCTTGTGCCGGTTGTGGCGGGACAGCTTGAATCGCCATCAGTGATGAACCCCAAGGTACAAGCGTATTCAATCGCAACGACTCTCGGAAGGTCACAAAAGTAGCAGAAAGCCTTTGTCCGATTACCGAGCCGCGGCCTCCAGTTTCCTGATGTTGGGCCAGCCTGACCATTGCGCCAGCAATTCTCAATGAGTCTAATCGGGTTACAACAGGCCGGGTACAAGTGTAGACGGGGATCTTTCGCCAACAAACCAAGTGTTTGGAAAGATGGAGCGGGAGACCGGGATCGAACCGGCGACATCCAGCTTGGGAAGCTGGCGTTCTACCGCTGAACTACTCCCGCTCAACTTCGCTAGATTACCATCCCACCTTATCCAAGACAACGGTCACTGACCGCTACCCGACAATGCCACCGGCGGTTGCGTTTCGCGCGCTCTCTTCGTAAGATTCCCGCTCGGACGTGCATCCGTACGACACAGCGCGCCGCAGGAGTTGTCATGGCCACCGATTCCCTCTCGTCCAAGAAAAACTCGCGACGCAATTTCCTTCGCACCGGGGTGACCGCGACTCTGGCCACTGCGGTTTGTCCGTCGCCAGGCTCGGCCCGCGTGGGCGATTCTGCACCTGCGGCTGCGCCGACCGTCGCTGTCAAAGACTTCGAACTCGACGAAATCACGATTGACGACGCCCAGAAGGCACTCCAGTCCGGCCAATATTCCTCCCGCTCCTTAACCGAGAAATACCTGGCGCGCATTCAGGAGATCGACAAAGCCGGACCCATGGTCAACTCCGTGATCGAGCTGAACCCGGACGCACTCCAGATCGCCGACGCCCTCGACCATGAACGCAAGTCGAAAGGGCCGCGTGGACCGCTTCATGGCATTCCGGTCCTCATCAAGGACAACATCGATACCGGGGATCGTATGAACACGACGGCGGGTTCGCTGGCGCTGCTCGGCTCTCGTCCTGCGAACGACGCTTTCGTCGCCGCGCGGTTGCGCGCGGCCGGCGCCGTGATCCTGGGCAAAACCAATCTTAGCGAGTGGGCCAACATTCGCTCCAGTCACTCCACCAGCGGATGGAGCGGCCGCGGCGGGTTGACTCGCAACCCTTATGCGCTCGACCGCAATCCCTGTGGATCGAGCTCCGGGACTGGAGCTGCCGTCTCGGCGAATCTCTGCGTTGCCGGCGTGGGCACGGAGACAGACGGATCGGTCGTCTGTCCCGCGTCTGCAAACGGTGTGGCGGGACTTAAACCTACGGTTGGACTGGTCAGCCGCAGCGGCATTGTTCCGATCTCGCACAGCCAGGACACTGCGGGTCCGATGGCTCGCACCGTGCGCGATGTCGCCATTCTTCTCGGAGCGATGGCGGGCGCCGATCCCCAAGACTTCGCGACCGCTGACAGTCAGGGCAAGCGGTCAACCGATTACACAAAGTTCCTTGATCCCGCGGGACTCAAAGGCGCGCGCCTGGGAGTGGTGCGCAAGTATTTCGGCTTCAACGATGCGGTTGACCAGCTAATGGACTCGTTCATCGGCGACATGAAGCGCGCTGGCGCGGAGATCGTCGATCCCGCCGACATTCCGACCATTGGCAAGTTCGACGAAAGCGAACTCACCGTCTTCTACTATGAACTCAAGGCCGACCTGGCCGAGTATCTGGCTCGCCGCGACAGTTCCTCGATCAAGGGATTGAAGGATGTGATTGAGTTCAACGAGCGCAATCGCGCGCGCGAAATGCCCTACTTCGGGCAGGACATCTTTCTTAAGTCGGAACCGAAGGGGCCGCTCAGCACGAAGGAGTATCTCGATGCCCTGGCCCTGAATCGCCAACTCAGTCGAACAGAAGGCATCGACTTCGTCATGGACAAGTTCAAACTCGACGCGCTCCTCGCTCCCACCGGAGGTCCCGCCTGGATCACCGATCTGATTAATGGCGATCACGCTGCCGGAGGCAGTTCGAGCGCCGCCGCCGTTGCCGGCTATCCCAATATCAACGTAACGGCCGGATACCTCTGGGGACTCCCGGTCGGCATCTCGTTCTTTGGACGCGCCTGGAGCGAGCCTACCTTGCTGAAGATTGCCTACGGGTTCGAGCAGTTGACGAAAGCGCGTCAGAAACCGCATTTCCTGCCCACGATGACCGTGTAGAGACGGGGCTTGCCCCGTCTTCCTTTGTGCTCGCTCTCTCTAGGCGGCGGAGACGCGGCAAGCCGCGTCTCTACAAGGAATGAGCGCTATGGCAGGACGTGCACTAGCGCTGCGCTGTGGGCTCTGGGCTCGGAGACTTATCGAGACTCGGCTTGTCCTGTGGCACTTTGCCGGGAACGACGGGCCCGACGGGCGCAAGCGGCGGCTGGCTCGGTGCTGGCAGTAACGACGCCGGACTAGCAAACAGCGGATCGGGCAGCGAATCGGGCGCCGCCTGCGCTTGCGCGGGGCGGATTCCCTTCGCCTCCACGATCGACCATCGCCAATCTTCATCGGGGCCGGGAGTGATCCCGATATTCTCGTGAAACGCGGTGGTGCTGAAGGGTTTGGCCTCGGCTTTGAGGTGATAGAGGAGGGTCACGTCGGAACGCCGCTCGACGGCGACGGGCACTGTGGCCTCGGCGGCGGGAATTACACGCGCCCGCGCCGCCACCTCGGCATTTTCTCCGGGCTTGCGTTCCAGCGTGAGGCCCACCGTAATTTCGCGCAGATCCCAGTCAGTTCCATTGAATATTTCCAACTGCAGACTCTCGTCCTGAATCGAACCGGGGCCGTCGATCTTGAGCAACTCGGTCAGCGGCACATCTTCTATGAGGACGGGCTTGATCAGCAGCGCACTGGCGCGAGCGTTGAACGAGAGACTGCAGGTTACATCCGGTGACGATACCTTGAGGGTATTGCCGGAGGGGTCAATCGAAAAGACGGTCTTATCCGATTTCACCGGCCTTGCCTTTTTGGCGTTGTCCATGACCTGGGTCAGATTGTCGTTGTCGATCACGGTGCGGGCCGGGTCTGGCGTTGCTTGAGGCTGCTGCTGTGCTCGGTTTCTGCGCTGGTCGCGTGCGAAGTCGCCCAGCGAAGGGGCGTCATCTTGTGCCGAAGCGGCGAACGGGCAGAGCAACGCCAGGAGCAGCGCAACGGAAGCAACCCACGGCAAGGTGAGGAATCTGGATCGCATGATCTCGGTCGTTGAGCGGTACGTGTTGAGCGGCACGCGCCCAGCGCGTCCACAAGGAAAGTTTAGGCGAGATGGGATGGAAAAGAAGTTACCGGAGGGACACGGCGGTACTAGCACTTCCGGAGTTGGTAAGAAATATGGATGGGGCCAGGGCATGAACGCGCTCAGATCGAAGCGCCGCGCAACGGGGCGCGCCCATGCCCTTTTACCCAGTGACGCTTACAGCAGGCCAGAGGTACGAAAACGGGAAACCGGATCGGTTATTTGCATGGGCTGACGCTTAAAAACCCAGCGCGCCACCGCAATTCCCAATGCCGCATAAGCCAGATGCCAGAGTTTCATGATCGCTCCCCACGCCGGACCTTTATCGGGGAGAGACTACGAAGGTCCCGTCGTGAACTAACCCTACCGCTGCTCTATCGGCAGGTCTAGGCCACGAAGGTGCTACGAGATCACACAAAAGTACTGGTTAGTAACCAGGCGAAGTAATCAAAACACGTGTAGAGACGGGGCTTGCCCCGTCTCCGCAGCGAACAAGGCCGAGCCGCGGCAAGCCGTGTCTCTACCTAGAAACTTGTTCAGGAGTTTTCGATCCAACCGCCGCCCACGACGATATCCCCATCGTAAAAGACGGCGGCCTGCCCGGGGGTAATGGCGCGCTGCGGCTCGTCAAAGGTAGCTCGGATTTCGTCCGGCCCGGCAGATTCAATCACGGCCGGCGCGGGCTGATGCTTGTGGCGGATCTTCACCGCAACGCGCATAGGCTCCCGCAGCGCGGCCGTTGAAATCAGGTTCACCCGCCGAGCCAGCAGAGTCCGCGAGTAGAGCTCCTCGTCTTTGCCGACCACGACCTGCCGCGTGTCGTTCTTAATCTGGATCACATACAGAGGGGATCCGGTGGCAACCCCGAGTCCCTTGCGCTGACCGACGGTGAAGTTGTGAACGCCCAAGTGCTCGCCGATCACCTTGCCGTCGCTGGTGACCATCTCGCCGGTAATCTCCCCCGGCGTTTCTCCCTGCTCGGCGAGGTAGGCTTCAAGAAAGCGCTTGTAATCGCCTCCTGGAACAAAGCAGATTTCCTGCGAGTCGGGCTTTTCGGCAATCAGCAGGCTGTGCTTACGGGCCAGTTCCCGCACTTCCGGCTTGGTCATGCCGCCGAGCGGAAACAGAGTTCGGCTCAACTGCTCTTGTGTCAGGCCGAAGAGGAAGTACGTCTGGTCTTTCGACTTGTCGGCGGGACGCTTCAGCAGCCAACGCCGGAGTGGCTCATCGAACATGACTTGGGCGTAATGTCCCGTGGCAATCTTATCGGCGCCAATCTGTTGTGCCACAACAAGAAGCTGGTCAAACTTCAAGTGATTGTTGCAGAGGCTGCACGGGATCGGCGTACGCCCGGCCAGATACTCCTCGACGAAAGGCCGCACCACCTCACGCTCGAAGCGCTCTTCATGATTGACCACGTAGTAAGGGATGCCCAGGGTCTCGGCAACGCGCCGGGCATCGTAAACGTCGTCGATCGAACAGCAGCGGCCCTGGACGGATTCGGGCATGCCTGCGTGTCCGGCAAGACGGCGCTGGTTCCAGAGCTGCATGGTCAGGCCGATGACGTTGCGCCCTTCGGCGCGCAGCATGGCCGCAACGGCCGAGGAGTCGACTCCTCCCGACATGGCAACGGCGATGGTTTCGGAATTCAGCATCTAGCCCTTAGCAGTTAGCAATTAGCTCAAACCGAGTTCATGTCGCAAGTTTGCGGGACACCACGCCAGCCCCGGCCCACACCGGCGACAACTCCCGAAGACGCGCAACCGTCTCCGGAATCAGTCCCAACGCGAAGTCCACATCCTCCGGCGTATTTTGCTTCCCGAGACTGAAGCGAATGCTGGCTTTCGCGCGATCGGGACGCAGCCCCATCGCAGTCAGTACGTGTGAGGGTTCGATCGCCCCCGAAGAGCACGCGGCGCCAGTCGAGACCGCCAGTCCCTTCAAGTCGAGCGCGATCACCAGCGCCTCGCCTTCGATGCCATCAAAATAAATGTTGGTCGTGTTCGGCAGGCGCGGCGCGCCTTCGCCGTTTAACCCCGTCGCTTCGATCTCGAGCAGTTCCCTTTCCAGACGGTCGCGCTCGGTCGCCATTTTCAAGTCGTCGCCACGTTCCAGGCCAGCGCGGGCTAACTCCGCTGCCTTGCCTAATCCAACGATGCCCGGGACGTTCTCCGTCCCGGCGCGGCGCGAGCGTTCATGGCTCCCGCCATAAAGCATCGGCTCGATCTGAGTTCCCTTGCGAACGTAGAGCGCGCCCACCCCTTGCGGCCCGTGAAGCTTGTGGCCGGAGATGGTCAGCAGATCGCACTCGATTTGGTTGACATCGATCGGGATCTTCCCCGCTGCCTGTACCGCGTCGGTGTGGAAGTAAATATCGGCCTGGGCGGCAATCTTCCCAATTTCCGCGGCAGGTTCGACGACGCCGGTTTCGTTGTTGGCGAGCATGATCGTGATCAGCTTCGTATGGGGCCGAATCGCGCGCCGCACGTCCGCCGGATCCAACCGGCCGCGCCCATCCACGGAAATGTAGGTGACATCGCATCCCTTGGAGGCGAGATGCTTGCAGGCATTGAGGACGGCGTGATGTTCTACGGTCGAGGTGATGACGTGGTCGCCCGGCCGCGCCAGGCCAAATATCGCAAGATTGTCGGCCTCCGTACCGCCGCTGGTAAACACGAGTTCGGAGGCGCGGCAGCCCACCAGGGCGGCCACGGATTCGCGAGCGCACTCAACCGCAGCCCGCGTCTCCTGTCCATGATGGTGGATGGACGACGCGTTGCCAAAGTGATCGCCAAAGTACGGCCGCATGGCCTCCAGAACCTCGGGGAGCACCGGGGTCGTAGCGTTGTTATCGAGATAGACCCGGCTCATTAGTTTCTATTGTACCGATGCCGTGGGAGGTTGACAGGCTGCGCGAGGCAAGCTGACCGGTCATGGCTCGAGCCCGCGGCACCGGTTGACGTTTGCTCACCGCTGCCGTCTCACTATTGGCCGGGAAGTGCGCACGGCGTAGACTAATCGGTGCTTCTTGTTGCCCATTCGAAACCGTGCACCTCTGGCAGAATCCCCAAAATAATTCGGAGAAATTCATGAAAACAAGATTGTTCATTTTCGGCCTGATCCTTGCTCTGGCGGCGCCGCTGGCGCTCGCCGACGAGGGCATGTGGTTATACAACGCGTTCCCGAAAGATCGCGTGCAAAAGCAATACGGTTTTCTGGCGACGCAGGAATGGCTGGACCACCTGCAGTTGTCCTCAGTACGCTTTAACAACGGAGGCTCAGGTTCTTTCGTCTCCCCCAATGGCCTGGCATTCACCAATCATCACGTGGGCGCCGACTGCATCGGGAAACTCGGCACCTCCGGTCATGACTACATGAAGACCGGCTTTTACGCCAACACCCAGGCGGAGGAAGCCAAATGTCCTGACCTTGAACTGAACGTGCTGACTGGCATCGACGACGTCACCGCCAAAATCAAAGGTGCTGTCACCCCGGCCATGTCGGCCGCCGACGCTGGCCAGGCGCAGCGCGCCGCCATGAGCGCCATCGAAAAAGATTGCGCGACTTCGACCGAACTCCGCTGCGACGTGGTCACCCTCTATTCCGGCGAAGTTTATAACCTCTATAAATACAAAAAATACACCGATGTGCGCCTGGTGTTTGCGCCGGAATTTGACGCGGCATTTTTCGGCGGCGATCCCGACAACTTCACCTTCCCGCGCTATGACCTGGATATCACTTTCTTCCGAATCTATGAGAACGACAAACCAGTCCATCTCGACCACTACCTGCAGTGGTCGAAAGTCGGCGTGAAAGATGGCGATCTGATTTTCGTTTCCGGCCATCCCGGAGGCACGGATCGCCTGAAGACCGTCGCGCAATTACAGTTCCTGAAGAACACGGATTATCCGTCGCGCCTCGCCAACTACAAACGCCGAATCGACATGTTCCAGAAATTCAGCGCGGAGTCGGCGGAGAACGCGCGCATTGCGCAAGAGAACATCTTCGGGTACCAGAATTCGCAAAAAGCCATTAAGGGCGAGTATGAAGGGCTGCAAGATTTGGCCAGGATGTCGCAGATGAACGTGGAGGAGCGCGAGCGTGAACAGGCTTACATGGGTAAACACCCGGGCGACCCCAATCCGTGGCAAGAGATATCCAATGCCATGAAGACGAATCGCGAAATTTACGACGCGCTAATCTACGTTGAGCGCATGCGCGGGTTCAATGTCGACCTGGCACTTTATGCCCGGACTCTAGTCCGCTCCGCGGAGGAAAAGCCGAAACCCAATGGCGCCCGCCTCCGCGAGTATCGCGATTCCGCCCTGCCCTCACTCGAGCAGGAACTGTTCAGCACGGCTCCGATCTACAAGAATTTTGAGACCGCGACTTTGGCCCTTGCCCTGACCCAACTGCGGGAAGCGCTGGGACCCGAGGATGCAGCGGTAAAGGCGTCGCTAAACGGCAAGTCGCCGGAAGAAGCCGCCAAGGCGCTGATCAGCAGCACCAAGTTGGACGATGTCGCCGTCCGCAAGCAACTGTACGCAGGCGGGAAGGCGGCGGTGGATGCCAGTACAGATCCGCTGATCGTCCTGATGCGCAACATCGATCCCGAGGCACGGGCTGTCCGCAAGCGCTTCGACGACGAGGTCGATGCGGTGGCGCGGCGCGACGGTGCAACCATCGCCCGGGCGCGTTTCGCCCAAACCGGCTTCACCCAGCCTCCGGACGCGACCTTCACGCTGCGCCTCAGTTATGGAACGGTGAAGGGATATGAAGAGGATGGAAAGAAGATTCCTTACTTCACTACCATCGGCGGCGCGTTTCAACATTCCGAGGAGCACGCCAACCAGCCTCCGTACAATCTGGGCGCAAGCTGGCCGAAGATGAAGTCGAAACTGAAGCTGGACACGCCGCTGAACTTTGTTTCCACCGCGGATATTATCGGCGGCAATTCCGGGAGCCCAACCGTGAACCGGGCGGGTGAAGTGGTCGGAATTATTTTCGACGGTAATATCCAGTCGCTGGTTTTGAATTTCTACTACGACGATCGTCAGGCACGCGCTGTATCCGTCGATTCGCGCGGCATCATCGAAGCGCTGCGCAACATTTACGGCGCCGACGCTCTGGCCAACGAACTGACCGGCACGAAAGCGGCAGCCAAGGCGGCCGGAGAATAGAAACGTAACGTTGTGTGGTGACGGGGCTCTGCCCCGTCTCGGCGGGGCGCTTCGGCTCCATTCAGGGCAGGCTCCGCCCGCCACCACACGAGCCAGCCCCGTTGCTATTCCGGCCAAATTGAGGCCGCGGTCTTGCTCAAAATCTGCTCGCGCATCTCTGCGCTCATGGGCAGCGCTTTGAATTCCTCAAGATTCCGTTTGACGTCCGGAACCCCCGGACCTGGCCAGTCGGTGCCAAACAGCGTTTTGTGGGCGATCTCATCAAGCCGCGGAAAATACTTCAGCAGCGTTTTCGGAGGAATGCCGCTGCTGTCAAGGTAGACGTTGGGATGCCGCCGGATGAGAAAAAACGCAGTGTCCATCCAGAGCGGGCGCCCGCCGTGCGCCAGCAGAATTCTTAGCCTCGGGAAATCGACCGCGACATCGTCAACGTAGATCGGATCTCCATACTTATTGCGCGCGCCGGGAAAAATCGACGTTCCGGTGTGGAACATGACGGGGATTCCATTGGCCTCGGCAGCCCGGTAAATGATTTCGAGTTCCTTCACTCCGTGCAGATAATCGTTCGGGAACAGCAGTTGGTGCGGGGGATGAATTTTGATCATGCGAAGGCCGAGACGCAGAATGTGCTCGACATCGGCCAGGATGTTAGCGGTGTGCCGCGGGTGCAGGCTGCCGCAGGAAATCAGGCGCTTGGGATCGTATCGGGTGTAGTCGGCGACGAACTGATTCACCTCGGGCGTAAACCCGATCACTTCCGGTGCGACGTAGTTGATCAGCGCCGCGCGGTCAACGCCGCAACGGTCCAGATAGTTCAGGAAGGCCTTCGGCGAACGGCAATATTCGGCGATCTCGTCGAAATTGGCGCGCTTGCGCTGCATCAGTTCCAGCGCATGAGGCTTAAAGAGTTCGAGTGGCTGGATGTGGATGTGGCAGTCGGTGATCATAGTCAGTTGCCAGTGGCAGTGGTCAGTTCTAGCTTGCCGCCTGCGCAAAGCTTTGGGTTTAGCTAAGTGCTAAAGGCTAAGTGCTAAGCGTTGCTTCAGTACAACGGCACTTTCGGATCCACCGTCCGTGCCCAGCCGTCGATGCCGCCGCGCATGGATTGAACGTTTTCGTATCCCTGTTGGCGAAGCCAGTTGGTGACCATCAGCGAGCTCACACCGTGATGGCACACGACCACGATGTGATCGTCCGGGTCGAGTTCCTGGTGAGCGCGCGTTGGAATCTCGCCCAAAGGCATCTGCTTTGCCCCTTCGATGCGGGAGGCTGCGCATTCCCAGGGCGCGCGAACATCGAGCAGCGTAAATGTTTCACCGCGCTCCTGCAGCGCCTTGACCTGACTGGGGGAAATTTCGAAGTCCATAACTTGCTTCCGTGGAGACGGGGCTTGCCCCGTCTCAGCTTGCGTCGGCCGCGTTCGCCTCAGGAACGGGGCAAACCCCATCTCTGCCGAAATTAGACGTGGTTCCCTGGGGAATCCGCAGCGCCTCTCAGCGTGCTCAGACTTACCAGCGCCGCCAATGCCCAGAGCGCACCAGTTCCAATCCTGGCGAGGCGCACATCGCCGTCTGGAACATTGCGCCACACGGTCAGTCCACAGCCGGCCACGAAATTGATCACGAGCAAGCCGAAAAACAGGCGCTCGCGCAGGCAGCGCGTGTCGACCGCCAAGCCGGCTAACAAGACGATCCACACGATGTAGGTTGTGGCGGTCCACACGTCGTGCGGCCAGTCATACTCGCTGCGCGTGACGTGGCTGAACGAAATCCACGCGAAGTAGGCGCAACTGAGGAAGCCCGCCACTCCCCACAACGGCGCGCGGCACATCAGGTGGCCGGAGCGGGAGGGCCGCTTCGCGGCGACCTTCGCTCCGCCGCCCGTTCCGACACTCGCTCCGGCCCCAGCCTTCGCGTCTTCTATTTGCTGATCCATTTCCATGCCCGTTTATCAAGGAACGCCATGATACCCTTGCGCGGGTCCGAGGTACAACGGTATAGACGATCGCGGAGGACACGTCCCTGCTCTTCTCCGTCGCTCCGTGCCTCCGTGGTAGCTTCACTGGGCGCGGGCAAGAGTGCCCGCCCTGCACGAGTTAAAGGTTGATCGCCGACTTCCGCGGCTCGCCAATCGTGGACAGCGGATCGCGCGCGCCCTCTTTTTCCTTGATCCACTTCTTTTCGTTACGCAGGATGTCGAGCAGCAACTCTTTGTCCTTAGCGCCGGGCAGATTCTCTTCACAGTGTTGCCCGTAACTGCGGTCGTCCAGCGGCTCGCCGGTTTCGCAGTGGCACTTCTTCCCTGCCCATCGTCCGATGTTGCGGTTGAAGTGGATGTCGGGCGTGTAAAACTTCTTCTCGCCCGGCTGCAAGAAGGTGTTCAGCCGCTCCACCAATCCCGCAACTTCCTGCCGATAGAGATGACGGCTGTAGTCGTTCAGGTCGTCGAGGTCAGCGGCCTTATCGTTCTGCGGTTCGTCGTAGCGCCCTTTGATCCCCCAGACGTAGGCCCAGTGCGCCGAGGAAGAATGATCGGTGCCGAAAAGGTCGTAGGAACTCGAGATCCACTTGTTCAGATATTTCTGCATGAGCCACCGCGGAATGGCTCCGGCTTCGACCACCCGCCGCAGCCCATCGTGGCCGGTTCCCATGTGGAAAGCTTCTTCGCGCAGCATGTAAGAGGTCGAGCGTCCCAGCGGCGCAAACGCGGAATACTTCAGCATCTGGAGCTGGAATTTGCCGTCGCGATCCACAAAATCGGTGTAGGTGAAGAAGTCGAGCCAGTTATCGACGTCGACGTTGAAGGTGCCCAACAATCGTTTGTTTTCGAATGCCCGCCGCTCCAGCATTTTCTGCGCTTCGACTTTTCCGGAAGACCCGAAGAAGTCGATCAGCAGCGCGCACATTTGCCAGCCGTGGCGCATCTCTTCGATCATGACCCGGGTCAGCGCTCGGCGATCATATTCCGTAGGCGCGGTGGCAAACAGATTGCGCTGCTGCTCGACGCTGGCAAATTCAGTGTCGCCCTGGTAGACGATCATGTTCATCAGAGCGTCGCGCATCTGCTGCGTCGGCACCTGACGCAGGTTCTCCCACTTATTGCGGCCCTTGTAAGACCCGAATTGGATCTCCCCGGTCTCGACCGCTCCGTAGAGGGTATCGAAGTGGAAAGCCTCGACGTCGTCCTTGTCGACGCCAACTTCCTTGCGCCATTCGTTGAATAATCCGACCCAGTCGCTGAAGTTTCCGATTTTCGCTACTTTGCCTGGCATAAGACCTCAGGGGCTAAAGCCCGCGTCTTTATTGGTTCTGGGGCGGCACAGCTGAAACCGTGCCCTTCCGACAACCTAAGCGACCCAGAGTTGTTCAGCAGTCCGAGACGGGGCAAGCCCCGTCTCTACGAGGCTGCAATTACTTCGCCGTAAAAACTGCTGGACGCTTCTCTACGTAGGCAGCCAGTCCTTCTTTCGCGTCGTCGCTCTGGAACAGGATCTGCTGATTCTCGCGCTCGACGGCCAAGGCCGATTCCATCGGGATTTCCCACCCGGTCTGCACCGCCCGCTTGATGCGTCCCACAGCCTTGGCGGCTTTGTTCGGAGGCGTGAACTGGCGCGCATACTCCATGATGTTTTCCATGAAGCCGTCGCGCTCGAAAATGTCGTTCACAATGCCGAACTCCTGCGCCTCTTCGAACGAGAACGTATTGCCGGTGATCATCAGCTCGATGGCCTTGCTTTTCCCGACCAGGCGCGACAGGCGCTGCGTTCCTCCGGTGCCGGGGAGCACGCCCAGGTTGACCTCGGGCAGGCCGATCTTGCCCGCGTCTTTGCGAGCGATGCGGAGGTCGGCAGCCATTGCGATCTCGAGGCCTCCCCCAACGCAATGCCCGTTAAGCGCGGCAATGACCAGCTTCGGCGTGTGCTCCAGCCGTAGCAGCGTTTCATTGGCGTGCAGGCAGAAGTAGTACTTGAACGTGGGATCGACCGAGGCCAGCATCTTGATGTTCGCGCCCGCCGAGAAAAACTTGTCGCCCACCCCCGTCAGCACGATCACGTACACGCCGTTATCCATACGCGCCCGCAGGATGGCCTCGTCGAGTTGGCGATTCATTTCGTAGGTGTAGGTGTTCGCCGGAGGATCGTTCATCTCTATCACCGCCACGCCGGCGTCGGTACGGTAGTTGATAAGTTGCTTGGTGGTTTCGCCGGTAGCCGGCTGCATTGTGGTCGCCATAGATTGCTCCTTAAATGAGTTTCGCCAATAAATCTCGCCGAGAAGGTTTCGCATCAGGGCATCGCTTCAGCCATGCCGTAAAGCCCTCGAAGCCAGACGCCCCTTGCTGAGTCGGCTTCGTATCAGGGCATCGCTTTAGCGATGCCGTAAAGTCCTCGAAGCCAGACGCCCCTTTAGGGGCTGGTCAGCGGGCGTTGCCTTTCTTGCGCCGCCCGTTGCCACCGTGCACAATTCCGTTGAGAACAATATTGCCCATTTGCTCCGCGAGCGCTTCGGCGTTGCCGTCAACCCGCGGGTTGTACCAGGTGTAGATCCAGTTGATCATGCCAAACAGGCTCATTACCGCTGTCCGGGTGTTGAAGTTGAGACGGCGCTCCCGCCGCAGGTCTTCCATCAGCCCGAGGCAGATGCGGTAGTATTCGCGCTTGATGCCGGCGATCTCCGAGCCGAAGCCGTTCTTCAACGATTCGTCTTCATGCGCCAGCACCTTCAGCCCGTGCTCATTGCTCACAAAATATTCGAGATGATTCAGGATGAAGATGCGGATCCGCAGCTCGGGATTGGTGGCGCTTTCCAGACGCGTCTTTAAGGTATCGACAATGGTGGTGAAAGTATGTTTCTGAATCAGGAACAGCAGGCGCTCTTTCGATTGGAAGTAGTGATAAAGTCCGGCCAGCGACATGCCGGTAGCGCGAGAAAGATCGCGCATGGAGGCCCCCTCGTACCCCTTGAGGTAAAAGACCTCGGTGGCATGGGAGAGAATCTCTCCAAGGCGGCGGTCGAAACGGTTCGCGGGCTCACCGCTGGAGGATCTGCGAGGAGCAAGAGCAGTGCGGGTTGCGGGGAGGGTGGCCATACGTTCGAACGTTCGTTCTAAGTATAGCCGGATGTGACGTAGATCACAAGGCTCTGTGATCCGAAAGCCGAGAAGAGATTGCTCCGCAACCTCAGTGCTTTGACTGAGGCTGCGCGGGGATCGGTTGAATGACGATGGGCTGCAGCGTGACTTGACGCTCGACTAGTATCATCTTCTTCACTTGGTTGCGTTCCAGCGTCTGCTCCTTGCCATCGACGCTGACCACCACGGCGGAGAGTGACATCGAGAGCACATCTCCTAATAGAACAGTGCCGTCGCGCAACTCTACGGTATCTCGCGACAAGCCGCCTAACTCCACGGTGATGCTCCCACCCGGGAGTTCGTCCGGAGTAACATCGAATGGCGTGGTTCCGGGCGCATATCCTTCCTTGGTCAGATCAAGGGTGTGGTTCCCAATCGTGAGTTTGACCATGACTGGGGTTGTGCCCGCATCTTGTCCGTCGACTTTGAGCTTTGCGCCGGGTGGAACAGAGAGTACTCGCAGAGGAATTGTTCTGACGCCGGGCGCGGCCAGCATGTCTTTTCTGGCAGAGAGCGTCAAGCTGGCCGGCACGCCCACCGACGTGAACTGCAAACGAGCTTTTACCTGCTGCTGGGGGTTGAGGTCAGACAAACTTAACAAGCCTTCGCCTATCCGCACATTGTTCTTATCGTTGCCATAAATAGTAAACGAAGCACGCGGCACCGGTTTGTCGGTTAGGTTCTCGACGACCACATCACAAACAAAAGTGCTCTGTCCGGCGAGCGCTGCGATCTGCTGAAATTTGCCGAACGTAAGTTTGATGGCCGGCTTATCTTGCGGCCACTGTAAAGTTATGGCTGCGTCCTTTGCCATGCAGAAACCGCTGGTTAGAACCAAGATAACGGCAAGTACAGTCACACTCTTCTTCATTTGACTGTGAGTTGTAACACAGCAAGTGCGCTCGGGCAATGCAAAAGGGCACTGCTTAACTGCGAATGCCGGCCATCAACGTCTCGATCTCAGCCTTTTGCTCTCCGGTGAGCGGTAAGAAAGGCAGCCGCGACGGGCCTCCATAGTAGCCGTTCAGGTCCAGGGCGTACTTCACGCCGGGGACGCCTAGTTCACTGACCACCCGCTGAGCAGCCAGCTTCACCCGCTCTTGCTTCTCACGGGCGAGAGCGTGGTCTCCGTCTTTGAGCGCGGCGTAGATTTCGTAGCACGCCATGGGCGCGGGGCAGGCGAAAGCGAGGATGGCGCCGACTGCGCCCAAGCCCAGTGATGGTTCCAACTGGTGCGCGGCGCCGACCATGACCTGGAACCCGACTTCCTTCTGCCGCGTCTTGAGTTTGCCCACCACCGTCACCGCGGCGGATGAGGGCTTTGTGGCGGGGTCTGCGTGGACGGGCGAGGACGCCCGTCTCTCCGCCGATTCGGCGGACCCAGCGAGCGAGGCCACACTCACCAGTTCCCTGCTCTGCTTTTCGCTTTCGGCTGCTGCCGCCTTCAACATGCGCGGAGTCACGGCCTCAAACGTCTCTGTCACCGTCGCCTGCCGCTTCACATGACGCGTGCCCACGACCATCTGTTTCACCTTGTCGAGGTTGCCGCTCGATTCTTTGATAGCCGCAATGTTGGGATGGCCGGCAAGTTCGATCACGACTTCGGCGGGAATGTCGTATCCGGTGGCTTGCGGAAAGTTGTAAATGATAACCGGCAGCGCAGACCGGTCAGCCACCGTGCGATAGAAGGCGAGCAGGTTCGCCGGCAGCATCTGCTTTTTGTAGTAGTGCGGAGTGCGCACCATAGCGGCGTCATAGCCGAGCTCGGCCGCATAGTCGGTGAGCCGCAGCGTTTCCTTCGCAGACTCGATACCCGTGCCTGCGATCATCACTTTATTGGGCGCGGCGGCAGCGATGGCGGCCTTGAGGACTTCGCGGCGCTCCTGGTCGGAAAGCAGAATCGCTTCGCCCGTCGAGCCTTGCACGACAATGCCCGCGACGGGCGTGCGCGAGTAGCGCTCGACATTCGACTCGAGCTTTTTGTAATAGACTTCGCCGTCAGGATAGAAGGGCGTCGTGATCGGCGGAAAGATTCCGGATAAAAGCATGTTGTACCTCAGTCGTTAGTGGCTAGAACTCGTCTCATAAATGGTTTTGGGAAGGGCACGGCTTCAGCCGTGCCGCTACCGGCCAATAACAACGAGGGCTTTAGCCCCTGAGGGCCGCTTGCTCTGAAAACCATTTATGAGACTACTTCTAGCCATTTAGTCGTAACCATTATAAGTTGCGTACATAGGCAGTCCCCGTAAACGCTCTGTCTTACTTGAGAGCGACTCGTTCCGCGTGCAGCGCCTGCAGAGCTTGTACGCGCACTTCTCCGCGCTGCAGGGCGGCGATCCCTTCCGCGGCGGCGCGGGCTGCGGAGAGCGTAGTAATGGTCGTGATGTGGCCGCTGACGGCGGCGCGGCGGATCGCTTTCTCGTCGAAGTAAGGATCGGGCCCGTGCGGCGTGTTGACGATCAACTGGATGCGATCGGCTTTAATCAGATCGACTGCATTAGGGCGGCCTTCCTTCACCTTGTAGACGCGCTCGACCGCCAAGCCCGCTTCTTCCAGGACGTCCGCCGTGCCGTGCGTGGCCACCAGTTTGAATCCCATGTCGACGAAACGATGTGCGATCTCGATCACCTGCGGCTTATCACGGTCAGTAACGCTGATGAAAACCGTGCCCTTGGTCGGTAGTTTCTGGCCCGCGGCAATTTGGGCCTTGGCGAAGGCTCCGCCGAAATTGTCGGCGATGCCCATCACTTCTCCCGTGGAGCGCATCTCGGGGCCAAGCACCGTATCGACACCGGGAAATTTCGACCAGGGAAAGACCGGAGATTTCACGTAAAAACAGCGGCCAGTATCGAGGTCACTGCCGCGCTCCACGTACTCGGGGAGAAATTCGCGCAGCTTGCGCCCTGTCATGAGCCGCGCCGCAATCTTAGCCATGGGCACGCCGGTAGCCTTGGAAACGAAGGGCACGGTGCGCGAGGCGCGCGGGTTCACTTCGAGGACGTAGACTTTTACTTCGTGATGGCCATTTCCCTTCGCGCCGTTGCCGCGCGGAATCGCAAACTGTACGTTCATCAGGCCGATCACCTTGAGAGCGCGTGCCAGCTTGAACGTGTATTCGCGCATGCGCGTGAGCAGCGATTCCGAGATGTCAACCGCTGGCAGCACGCAGGATGAGTCGCCCGAGTGGATACCGGCTTCCTCGATGTGCTGCATGATGCCGCCGATTACCACGTCTTCGCCATCGGAAAGAACATCGACGTCGATCTCAATCGCGTCTTCCAGAAATTTATCGATAAGAATGGGGCGGTCCTGCGAATACTCGACGGCCTGCTTCATATATTGCGTGATGGTGTCTTCGTCGTAGGCGATGACCATGGCTCGACCTCCGAGGACATACGAAGGACGAACCAGCACCGGGAATCCGATCTTCTTCGCGGCTTCGACCGCTTCTTCGACTGAGGCAACCATGGCGCCCGGAGCTTGCGGGATGTCGAGTTCTTCGAGCAGCTTGCCGAACCGCTTGCGGTCTTCAGCAAGATCAATCGATTCTGGCGTCGTGCCGATGATGTTGATGCCGGCCGCTTTGAGCGGCAGCGAGAGATTCAGCGGCGTCTGGCCGCCGAACTGCACGATGACTCCGACCGGCGCGCCACCGGAAGCTTCGTGCTCGCACACGGCGAACACGTCTTCGAGCGTAAGCGGCTCGAAGTAGAGGCGGTCGCTGGTGTCGTAATCGGTCGAGACCGTCTCCGGATTGCAGTTGATCATAATGGTTTCGTAGCCATCCTCCCGCAGCGCGTAGCTGGCGTGGCAGCAACAGTAATCGAATTCAATTCCCTGCCCGATGCGGTTGGGGCCGGAACCGAGAATGACGACCTTCTTGGTCGTGGTGGGCGCCGCTTCGTCTTCTTCTTCGTAAGTGGAGTAGAGATACGGCGTGTAGCTCTCGAACTCCGCCGCGCAGGTATCGACCCGCTTGTAGACCGGCTTCAGTCCGTGTTTCTTGCGGAAGTGCCGAACTTGTTCCTGGCCGCCTTTGCCGTCCAGACGCCAGGTGCCGGCGAGGCGCCCGTCGGAAAATCCCATACGCTTGGCCTCGCGCAGCACCTCGGTGGGGGCGGATTCCATCGGGTGTTTCTCCAACTCAAGTTGCATGTCGTTAATCTCTTTGAGTTGGTAGAGGAACCAGGGATCAATGGACGTCATCTTCGCGATCTGCTTGATCGGGTGCCCCTGGCGAATGGCGTACTGCACGTAGGTCAGGCGCTCGGGATGCGGCGTAACCAGGCGTTGCGTGAGAATTTTGGGTTCAATTTTTCCGGAGCCGACACGCTTGCCGGTGTCAAGGGCGCGGATCCCCTTCTGCAAAGCTTCCTTGAAGGTGCGGCCGATGGCCATCACTTCGCCGACGGATTTCATCTGCGGTCCAAGCGATTCGTCGGCGCCGGGAAATTTTTCAAACTGCCACTTAGGAATCTTGACGACCACATAGTCGAGCGTGGGCTCAAAGCAAGCCGGAGTCTTGCGCGTGATGTCGTTTGGAATTTCGTCGAGCGTATAGCCGATGGCAAGTTTCGCGGCAATCTTCGCAATCGGGAAACCGGTCGCCTTCGAGGCCAGCGCCGAAGACCGCGAGACGCGCGGATTCATTTCGATCACCACCATGCGCCCGGTCGAAGGATTCACGCCGAACTGGATATTCGATCCGCCAGTCTCGACGCCGATCTCGCGGATCACGGCAATCGAAGCATCACGCATCTTCTGGTACTCGCGGTCGGTGAGCGTCTGCGCGGGCGCGACGGTGATGGAGTCGCCGGTATGCACGCCCATGGGGTCGAAGTTTTCGATGGAGCAGATGATGATGACGTTGTCTTTGGTGTCGCGCATCACCTCGAGCTCATACTCTTTCCATCCGAGAACCGATTCTTCAATCAGGCACTCATGCACGGGCGAGAGATCGAGGCCTCGGGCGAGGACTTCCATCAGTTCTTCGCGGTTATAGGCGATGCCACCGCCGGTGCCGCCGAGCGTAAACGAGGGACGAATGATAACCGGGAAGCCGATTTTTCCGGCGAATTCAATGCCGTCCTTCAGATTGTTGACGAGCGCCGATTTCGGCACGTCGAGCCCGATGCGCTGCATGGCGTCTTTGAAAAACAGACGGTCTTCGGCCTTCTTGATAGCGCCGATTTGCGCGCCAATCAGACTTACGTTGTACTTGTCGAGCACGCCTGCGTCGGCTAGTTCGATGGCGAGGTTGAGCGCGGTCTGTCCCCCGACGGTCGGCAGAAGGGCAAAGCCCGCGCTGGGAGCCAGTTCGCGCTCGACGCGAATAATCTCTTCGAGATACTCGCGCGTGAGCGGCTCGATGTAAGTACGGTCCGCCGACTCGGGATCGGTCATGATGGTGGCCGGGTTCGAGTTCGCCAGCACCACTTCAAAGCCCTCCGACTTGAGCGCCTTGCAAGCCTGCGTGCCAGAGTAGTCGAACTCGGCGGATTGCCCAATGACGATGGGGCCGGAGCCGAGGATCAGGATCTTCGAGATGTCGGTTCTACGTGGCATTATGTTGATGGCCTGAATAATATTGTGACCGTTTGTTCAGTTCTTCCAGTGTTTTGGTCGAACGAGAACACAGGACTTAGAGAACATTTCCCGCCGTCATAGTCCTTTTCCAAAAAAATCGGAAATGCGATCTGAGGGGAGTTCTTCACTACAACAAAATAACGCCCCGCTGCGAGCTTGCCGGAATTGAACGTACCCTTCGTGTCGGTTCGCAAATCAGTGATCACGTCGGCGTCCCAACAACAAGGGGCGTGCGTCGACTTTGATCGATACAGCGTTAAGTCGGTATCCTTCAACACCGTACTCTTTTGCTTGTCAACGATTCGAATCTGGCCGCACAACTCGCGGCTAACGTGCCAAGACACTCGGGTGCAGGCGACGCACGAGAAGGCAACGGAAACGACGAGCAGCAGTCTACTGAAGTGCGCTCTCACCGCTTGCACTCCTCCATCATTTTCACAAAATCCTTAAACAGGTAATGCGAATCGTGCGGCCCTGGCGCCGCCTCCGGGTGGTACTGCACCGTGAACAGCGGCAAATTCCGGTGCCGCATCCCCTCCAAAGTCGAGTCGTTTAGATCCATGTGCGTCAACTCAACTTCGCTTTGCGGCAGCGAATCAGGATCGACGGCGAAGTTATGGTTATGCGCTGTGATCTCGATCTTGCCCGTGGCCAACTGCTTCACCGGATGATTCCCGCCGTGGTGGCCGAATTTCAGTTTGAAGGTCTTCCCTCCGAGTGCAATGCCCGTGAGTTGATGTCCCAGGCAGATTCCGAAAATCGGCTGCCGCCCCATCAGCCGCCGAATGTTGTCAACCGCGTAGGTGCAAGGCTCGGGATCACCAGGGCCATTCGACAGAAACACGCCGTCGGGCTTCAACGCGAGCACATCTTCTGCAGTAGTCTGCGCCGGGACGACCGTCACCTTGCAACCTTCTCCGCGCAGCTTGCGCAGGATGTTCTGCTTGATGCCGAAGTCGTAGGCGACCACGTGGAAGCGCGCCGGTTCGTCTTTTACTCCGACCACTTCGTCGGGCAGGTGTGAGCGCTCGCCCGTCTCCCACACATAGGTGTGGTTGGTCGAAACGACTTTGGCGAGATCCTGGCCGTCCATCTTCGGAATCGCGCGCGCCTTGGCTACTAGCTTGTCGGACTCCTCTTCGAGGGTCGAGATCACGCCCCGCATCACGCCGTAGGTGCGCAGATGGCGGACCAGCGCTCGCGTGTCGATCTCAGCGAGCACCGGAATCTTGAACTGTTCCATGAACTCGTCGGTCACCTGCTGCGAGCGCCAGTTGGAACTCACTTTCGAAAACTCGCGCACAATCAGTCCCTCGATATACGGACGCACGGCCTCGCTGTCTTCAGGATTGGTGCCGTAGTTTCCGATTTCGGGGTTGGTCAGGACGACGATCTGCCCCGCGTAAGAGGGGTCGGTGAAAATTTCCTGGTAGCCGGTAATGGAAGTATTAAAAACGACTTCGCCGGAGCACTCGCCTTTGGCGCCGTAGCCTTTGCCTCGGAAGACTCTGCCGTCTTCGAGCGCAAGGATCGCTTGCATTGGAACTCCTGGGAGTGGATTTTAGGAAGTTTAGCAGGAGACAGACAGATGGTGTCAGCTATTTCGCGGTCCCAGGCGCAGATGGAAACTCGCGGGGATCTCCCCAGACAAGCCGCGGCGGCTCGAGCAAAAAAAAGCCTACCCGAGAAGGGCAGGCCGTTCTTGCGAATCGGGTTCTACTTGCCCAACTTCCCTTTGTCGACCCCTACGCCCGTGCAGAAGTCCCACCCCGCGACCGCGGAGTAGCCCGCATACGGACCACAGTAGCCGGTCGCGATGCCGCGGAAGTCTGCTGTGTTGGCCATGTTGGCGTAGATGGTCGTCAACTCCGCGTTGGTTGAGGCCGCGAAACTGCCCGCCGAATTGACGATGCCAGCCAGCGAAGGCGAGGCCACGCTGGTTCCGCCCACGATGTACCACCCGCCCTGGTCGGAAACCAGCACCCAAACTCCGGTGATGGGATTGGAATCAAAGGACAGGTCGGGAACGCCACGGAAATTCCCCACGAGAGTGATTCCGTTCTGGTAGCTGGGACGCGCTTCAATCGAGCTCACGCCGCCGCCGGCGGAGTCCCACGGAACCTCGGACAAAAAGTTGCCGGTGGACGGATTGCGGCGCACGGTCGTTCCGCCCGCCGAGACCACGTTGGGCGATGCGCCTGGCCAGATCGTGCCCGGACTGTCTCCAGAAGACGCGAAGAACACGACATTCGTCTTGACGAAGTGGGAGTCATACGCAGTCTCGCCCGAGAACTCGCTCCCTCCCCAACTGTTAGACACCTCACCTCCGCCAGCGGCATTGACCATTTTGCTGGCCACGTCTTCCGCAGCCAGCAGGTCGGTAAAGCTGTTGGAAGCCGCTTCGACCAGAACGATCTTGGCACCGGGAGCCATGGCATGGGCCCACTGCACGTCCAACGACTCTTCAATTTCCCAGCCTGCGTCATAAGGCGGTTTGGTTCCGCTGGCATAGACTTTCTGGAAGCTTGCCGCCGGCAGTGCAAACTGAGTCGAAAAAGCTGCCAGGTCGCTGGCCGCATTCGGGGCGTCGAACGCATCCACGATGGCGATCATCTTGGTCCCGCCCGTGGGGTTCTTAGTCACCGTATTCGGATTGCAGCCCGAAACCACTGTGGCCAGGTGATAGACGCAAGCCAGTGAGGCCGGCGTCTCATAGGCATACCCGGAGAACGGCGGTCCAAAAGGTTGCGCATTCTGCATCGGCTCCGTGGGCAGGAATATGTGGATATTCGTGTGCGCGCGTTTTGCGAAGTCGCTGGGTCGTTCAATGCTCGAATCAGGAGTAAATACCTTCCCGCTGACCGGCCTGATCTGAGCCGGAGCGAGGCTCGTTACAACGAGCACCAGGGCGAGAACCGTTACCGAAAACAACTTCATATTCCAGATTTCCTTTGCTTGGTTTGGTGGCCCATTTGGCTAAACTGGGAGGGGTTTTCCGATTCTCGCGCAAGTCTGCCTGCGACCCTGAACGCTGTCAAGATGAAAGAATTTGCAATAGGGGAGGTTGTGCTCCGGACACAGTCTGCCCTTACCCGTTCCGCCAATTCAGAACACAAATGGAACAAACCGCTTGGTTCGCTGCATGTATTCCCGATAGGGCTCTCCGATGGAGGTTGCGAGCGCCCGTTCTTCCACCCGCACGCGGTAGGCATAGGTAAGAGCGCCCATCCCCGCCAGGATCAGGGCGCTCAGCCAGTTGGTGAGCGCCAGTCCGGTGCCCAGGTACATGATCATACCGCCAGAGTAGGAAGGATGCCGAACCAGGCGATAGGGGCCGGCATCAATCACCGGCTGGTCCGCCTGCACCATGACATTCGCCGTGAAGTAGCGCCCGAGTGTCCGGAAGCAATATCGTCGGAGCATCGAACCCGCCAGCAGAATCAGGATGCCGGCAGCGAACCACGCAGTCCGATGATGCAGCAGCGCGAACTTCGACCAGGACGCAACGGTGAACGACGCCGGAAACGCCAGCCATCCCGCGAGCATGATGAGCCGCATGGATCCCCGGTCGGCTGTTTCGCCGGCGGCTGGTTTCGCGCGGGCGATGAGAGCAAATTCCGGCCCATAGGCAAACAGGAATGCTGCCCAGAAAATCCAGGCATAGGGAGAAACGTATGCCAGGGGCGCGATGTGCGAAGTCATGTTGGTCTTACTGAAAACTGACAACTGATAACTGAAAACTGCCTTACCGCAGCCTTCCCAGCTTCTCCATCGGCCAATATCCGAAGACGGCTTTGCCGTAGATGTAGCGCTCGTTCACGGGACCGAAGTCGCGGCTGTCGTTCGACATGGTGCGATGGTCGCCGAGAACGAAGAAGCTGTTGGCCGGAACCACCACTTCGCCGTAGGAGCGGGCGTCGGCGTACTCGCTGGGAACGTAGTCCTCGTCGAGGGCCTCGCCGTTCACGAAGACCTTGCCGTTTTCGATGCGGATGCGGTCGCCGGCCACGCCGATCACGCGCTTGATGTAGCTTTTCGAAGTGTCGCGCGGATAGCGGAAGACGACGATGTCGCCGCGTTCGATCGGCTCCCAGCGATAAACGAACTTGTTGACAAAGATGCGCTCCTGGTCTTCGAGGCCGGGCATCATGCTGGTGCCTTCCACCTTCACCGGCTGGTAAAGGAAGATAATGATGAACGCGGAAATGGCGAGCGAGACCATTAGGTCTCGCGCCCATACCGCCACCACGGGCAGCGGGCGAGAAGCAGATTCTTTTGTCGCAACCGGAACCGGAGGCTGAGAATTCCCCACGTCAGACATCGTGTTCACATTCTATACGAGAGGTCAGAGGTTAGAGGTCAGAGGTTAGAGGTTAGAGGTCAGATTGCAGAGGTAAAGAATCAGGTCGGGTTTTACCTCTGCAATCTGACCTCTAACCTCTGACCCTTTTCCCTCTGACCTTGCCAAGACGCTTCGTTCCCCGTACAACTAGACTTCTCCCGTGACCGACTACTCCATCTTCCCGAAGATCAACGCCACCCTGAACGGATCGAGCGCGTTGCTGCTGGTCACCGGACGCGTGCTCATCGGCCGCGGCCAGCGGGCGGCGCACCGCGCCGTGATGTTGACCGCGCTCGGAACCTCTTCCCTTTTCCTGGTTTCGTACCTTTACTACCACTATCACGTGGGTTCTGTGCATTTTCGCGGGACCGGTTGGACGCGGCCCCTCTACTTTACGATCCTGATCTCTCACACCATCCTGGCCGCGGTCATTGTGCCGATGGTGATCATCACGCTTACCCGCGCCTTGCGGGAGCAATTTGACCGGCATAGGGCCATCGCGCGCTGGACCTTTCCCCTCTGGCTCTACGTCTCGGTGACCGGCGTGATCGTCTACCTGATGCTGTATCAGATATTTGTTTGACAATCTTCCGCGTTTACTTCGCCGCTGTAGAGACGGGGCTCGCCCCGTCTCCGTCCGCGGCGGGAGATGCGGCAAGCCGCGTCTCTACATCAGTTTCGATGCTGAGCTCGTGTGGGGACGGGCGCCCTCGCCCGTCCAAGCCGAGCGTACCGGGGCCCCCGTCAAGCCCGGTGTTGGCTTGACGGGGTGGAGCAGCTCGGCAGCCTCCAGCAGCCACACCAACTTTGGATTCGCCATAGACCACTTCTGACGCCGTTTTAGGGGCTCGGCGTCGAAAGTCCACACGGCCCAACACCGGCTCGATTCATCACATATTTTTGGTACGTGCGACACCGCCTCCGGACCGTCCAATTCTGTTATAGTGAGCGTCTCGAAGGAGCCCGCACTCATGAGTGGAAAAAGCGTAAACAAAGTCATCCTGGTAGGAAACCTCGGCAAGGACCCCGAGATCAAGTACACCCCGCAAGGCAAGGCCGTGGCGAAGTTTTCTCTCGCCACCAACGAGCGCTACAAAGATAAAGACGGCAACTGGCAGGATCGCACCGAATGGCACAACATCGTGCTCTGGGAGCGGCTGGCGGAGATCGCCGGAGAATACCTCAAGAAGGGCGGCAAGGTTTACATTGAAGGCCGCATTCGAACCGACTCCTGGGACGACAAGCAAACCGGCCAAAAAAAGTACATGACCAACATCATCGGCAGTGACATCGTCCTGCTCGGCGGACGAGGCGAAGGCGGTGGTGGTGACCGTCCCGGCGGCTCGCATGGAGTCTCGACATCCGCGCCCGGAAACAACTTCGACCAGAGCGCGCCCGAACCGCAGCACGCGCCCGCCGGCGGATCTCCGATCACGGATGAAGATATCCCGTTCTAGATTCTCGCCGTAGGCAGAACTATGCTCGCAGACCAAAAATGTGTCCCCTGCCACGGCGGCGTTCCGTCGTTGAAGGGAGAGAAGCTTGCGGAGCTTCACCGGCAGTTGGCGGAGCCTTCGCAGTGGAACATCGTCAACCAGCATCACATCGTGCGCGCCTTCAAGTTCCCCGATTTCAAGTCTGCCCTGGCCTTCGTGAATCGAGTTGGTGAAGTGGCCGAGGAGCAGGGCCATCATCCCGACATTCTGCTGGGATGGGGCAAGGTCGAGATCACGCTCTGGACCCACGCCGTCGATGGCCTGACCGAGTCGGACTTCATCCTGGCAGCAAAGATCGAACGACTGCTCTAACGCGCCAAAGCCACTATAATTTGCCAAATCCAAGGAAAGATCCCCTAGTGGTAGCCTCGCTTTTGTCAAGCTTGACTTTTTGATCGGGACGAAATGGGGGTCAAAAGCCGGTAAGAAGCAAAGGAGCCCCAACCGGACATCAGAAGCGGTTCTAACCCAAAGGAAAATAAAGACTTTATCCCTAAGCCCTTATTCCTCAAAGACCTGGCGCGAGAATCCCGCCAAAGTATTGATTCCAAAAGACCGCTCATAGGGAGGGGTACTCCCGCTACCAACCGGCAGACACACCAAGAACCGGAAAACCCCAAAAATTCCTTTCCGCCAATCCACTACCAAGAAATTTATTTTCGGGCGAACAAACGGAGAACTATGCTTTTCCGTCTTGGTGCCGCAGCCATTCGATAAACATCTGCTCTTTGGGTTTGTCGGAGGCCAAGTTTGCGCATTGGATCTACGCTGCCGCGTTCCGCCGCACCGTCCATCCCCACCACGCCGCCGGAATCAGCATCACCAGTCCCGAAACACTGGCGACGTTCCGCGCCGCGAAGCCCCAATCGACAAAGCGCCCCGCAAGATACGCTCCCGCGGCAATGGTAAACATGCAGAGGCCAAGGTCGGCGGCGAACACGCGCCCGCGAAACTTGTCTTCGCTTTGCATCTGCAATAGCGTCGTCGAGAACACCCACACGATCGAACTTCCAAAGTGCGCCAGGGCGACGCACACACACGCCTGCCAGAGATGACCCGATACGCCCAGCAGCGCGTATCCAGCGGCCGTTCCCAGATATCCCCAGAAGATCGCGACTTCCAGGCGATGTTTCCAATGGCCCACCCACGGAGCCGCCATGAGCGGCCCAAGCAGCGCTCCCAATCCGCGAGCGCCGAGCAGCAGACTCATGCCGAGAAACGCGCCGCGCTCGGGCGCCATGCCGCGCCAGCGGACGGCGAATTCATGTTGTCCCATCACCGTGAACAGCACCCAGCCGGGCCCTATGATCAGGTTTCCGAACTTCACAAAAATCGTCGAGCGCAATCGCACCTGCGACCGCACGTAGCGGATCCCGGCGAGGATCGGCGAAAAATCCACCAACTCCCGCGCCCGGAACGGATGACCGCCTTCGGCATGGGGCTCGGCAAAACGCATCCTCCAAATCAACGCGGCGGACACTATAAACGACAGCGCATTGAGCACGAAGACGGCATCGCGACCCAGCAACGCCGCGACCACGCCTCCCAGGGTCGCGCCGACCATCAGATTCAATGACCACGTGGTCGACGCCAGCGTGTTCGCCAGCACCACGTCTTCCCGCTCCACAATGTTGGGGATGATGGCGTTGCGCGCGGGTTCAAAAAACGCGGCCAGCAAAGTTTCCGCCACCAGCAGCGGATACACCAGCCACACCTTGTCTTTCGACCGAATCAGCAGCATGCAGAGCACGATCAGCATGCGTCCGAGATCCGCCGCGATCATGATTTGTTTGCGCCGCAGCCGGTCGTTCACCACGCCCGACGTCGGCCCGATCAGAGTTTGCGGCAGAACCTGCAGCACCAGCGCCAGCGCCACCGATCCGGCGCGTCCGGTAAGTTGCAGCAGCAGGTTGTAGATGGCAAGGGTGTAGAACCAGTCGCCAAGTTCGCTGACGATTTGCGCGCTCCACAAGCGGCGAAAATTCCGGTTTCCGCCGAGCAGGCGCGCGTACGACGCAAACGACACCGGACTAATTTCCAGTTCAGGAGCAGGTTCCATACCGGCGTGAGCTCGGAATTTCCCAGCATACCGGATCGAGTCAAACCCCGCACCCCTTAGCCCCAAACGGGCCGCCGGCAGCGCCGCGACTGTGCAAAGCGCTGCACACTCGAAGGCGAGTTCTGGAAAACTGCGGAAAAGTCGCCATCCCGGGGCGCAAGGCAGCCGAATCAGGCCACAGCACCGCCGCCAACCTGGGTCTGATTACCTCTCGAACAAAGGTATGGCTCCGCCTGACGCGGCCCGTCTGAGCACCCATGTTCTGCTTGGCTGTGCAAGATAGTGCACTTTGAAATGCTGTGCATCCAAATGTACGTCTGTAAGGCAATGAGAATACGGTAGTTACTGATTCGTGGGAAAATTTCGATTTGGCGAGGGACTTGCTCCATTACAAGGGTCTAGTTGTATCAGATCGATTTCACTGGGGGATATGGACTATGCGTTTGCGCCTTCTGTTTGTGCTTCTTATGCTGGCGATAGCGGTTCCTTTTGCGTCGGCTGACACGATCCTGGATTTGAATGTCACCAACGTCGCCGGCTACACCCACACCCTGATTGGCACCGTGGACCTGCATCAGGTCAGCACGGGCGTCGTTCAGGTAACGCTTACTGCTCAGCCCGGTTTCAGTTTTAAACTGAGCGGTGGCGACGTCATGTTCAATACCAGCGCCAGTCTGGTGACGGGCAAGAACAGCCCCAGCATCTCAGGGATTAGCTATCTCACTTTGGCTAGCAACGGGCCGGCGCCCTTCGGAAAATTCAATTATGACCTCCGCAACTTGTCGGGGGGCGTCAACGCAACCACCATCACGTTCTTGGTTTCTGCGAATAACCTCACGGTCGCCGACTTTGGGAGTTTTGGCGTTCACTTCTGCGTCGGTACAAGTGGCTGCGCGCTGACCGGATTTGCCGCCACCACGGGCACGGCGGTACCGGAACCAGGCACGCTGTCATTGCTGGGCACGGGGATCGTGGGCCTCGCTGGGTTCTTCCGGCGTCGGCTACTTTCCTAAGTCCCTAAGTTCGATTTCCATCTCCCCAATCCCCGGGCGCAAAACCCGGGGATTTTTCCTGCCCGGGAGTTTGTGCCTGGCTGAGACAGGCGCCATATGGCGTTCACGCACTTCCGGAAGACCGGGAGCCGCGAGCGGCGGCCCTTCGCTGCGCCCTCCGATGGTTAGTGGCTAGAACGACATTAACCGCAGAGGACGCAGAGTTCGCAGAGAGGTACTGGATAAAGAAAAGACCGGGCATCTTCCCCGGTTCTCTCTGCGTTCTCCGCGGCCTCTGCGGTTAAACGCTCTACGTATCAGAAGGCCGGTTGTTTTCGATCAGGTCCAGAAAATACTGGTGAATGCGGCGATCGTCGCTGAGTTCCGGGTGGAAGGTGGCGGCGAGAGTTTTTCCCTGGCGGACCAACACCGGGTCGTTGCCTTCGGTCGCGATCACTTCCACGTCCGGGCCCACGCGTTCGATCTTGGGCGCGCGGATGAAGACCATCTCGATGGGCTCGTGCAGAAACCGTCCCTCGCGGATGGAGCTGTCGATCTGCCGCCCGTAAGCATTGCGGCGCACCGTGATGTCGAGCGCGCCCAGTCCCGCCTGCTTCGGGTTCTCCACTTCCGCGGCCAGCAGGATGCATCCCGCGCAGGTGCCAAACGCCGGCTTCGCGCGCACGAAGTCTTTCACCTTTGCCAAGCCGTCTTCCCCGAGCAGCTTGAGAAATGTCGCCGACTCGCCCCCGGGAATCACCAGCCCGTCGATGCCGTCCAGTTGCTCGGGTTTCTTCACCAGGACAACTTCCGCGCCCAACTCCTCGAGCCGGCGGCGATGCGCGTCGAAATCGCCTTGGAGTGCGAGAACTCCGATTTTCATGGTTATCGTCGGTCGTCTTTGGTCGTTGGCCAAGAACGATGAACTAATTCTAAACGACGGCTTGCTGCACAAGGGAGAGACCCTTCTTGCAACAATCGAGAGAATTCTGAAAGACTGTGCAATGGGAGAGGTTGCCGTGATGGGCGAAAGAAGACAATCTTGGATGGAACTCCGCGAGCAACCAGCTACAGAACAGGACTCAAAGAAGTCGATCGCCCCTCCTTCGCAAGACCTCAACGAATTGCTCGATGACAAACTCCAGCGGCTCAACCAGGACTTGGAGCGGAGCGTTACCGAGCTGACCGGAAAACTTAGTACCGCCAACGAGGAACTGCAAAAGGAAATTGCGAACCGCCAGAGTGCCGAAAATGCGTTGCACGATGTGCAGGCGGACCTTGCTCACGTTACCCGTGTGCTGGCGGTAGGAGAACTAGTCGCCACCATTGCCCATGAAGTCAGCCAACCGCTAACCGGTATCCTCACGACCAGCAAGTTTGCCCTACGCGAGATGAAGGGCCGCAGCCCGAATCTGAGGGCGGTACAAGATGCAATTACAGAGATTGCGGAGGACGCCACCCGAATCAGTGACATCATTTCCAGAATACGGGCCCTGGTAAAGAAGGAAGCTCCCGATAAGACGGAACTGAACATCAATTATGTGGTCCGGGAAGCCGCGCTTATCGTGAGCCATGAGGCAGCCCGAAACGATGTTCAAGTGCGGCTCGACCTCGCCATTAATCTGCCGGACGTGCTGGGTGATCGAGTGCAATTGCAACAGGTCTTGATCAACTTGGCCATGAACGGCATCGATGCCATGCGCACCGTCGTTGGCCGACCCCGCGGCCTGGTCATCAAATCGGCGGAATACGCGGATGGTGTGCTGATTCAGGTTCAGGATTCTGGAATCGGACTCAACGCGGATCAAATCGACCGTATCTTTGAACCGTTTTTTACCACCAAGCCGCAGGGCATCGGAATGGGATTGTCGCTCAGCCGCTCCATTATTGAGTCCCACGGCGGTCGTTTGTGGGCCGAGCCGGGTTCCTATGGTGCGCTCTTCCAGATCACCTTGCCCGCCAGTCGGAGCCGTGCCGCATGAAGGGCGCCGCTCCCATGGTTTTCGTGGTCGATGACGATTTCTCAGTTCGACGTGCGGTCCAGCGACTCGTAGAGTCGGTGGGTTTGCCAGTCAAGTTGTTCGAGTCTGTGCAGGAATTCTCGCTGAGCAAGCGTCCGGATGCGCCCAGTTGCCTCGTGCTCGACATTCGATTGCCGGGAATCAGTGGACTCGATTTCCAGCGCGAGTTGGCCGAAGCTGGCATTCACATTCCGATCATCTTCCTCACGGGACACGCGGACATTCTTATGGCGGTGCGAGCGATGAAGGCAGGAGCCGTCGAGTTTCTCACCAAGCCTTTCCGCGATCAGGATTTGCTGGATGCGATTCAAAACGCACTGGAGAAGGATCGGGCCAGACGCAAGAAAGAGGCGGAGATTGAGGTTTTGCAAAAGCGGCTCGAATCATTAACACCACGAGAGCGCGAAGTCCTCGCTATGGTCGTCTTGGGCACGCTCAACAAGCAGATCGCGGCTCGTATTGGAACCACCGAAAACACGGTAAAGGTTCAGCGTAGTCGGGTGATGAAAAAGATGCAGGCACGATCTCTGGCCGACTTGGTAAGAATGGTTGAACGAATTCCTTCCGGAAAAAGCCTCTAAACCAAAGTATTATGGACATACTGCTTTCTGTTACCTAGCACTTACTATTAACTAATAGTGTTCGTCGTTCAAAGGTCATATAGTCGCGATGACCAAAACCAACCAAATTTGAGAGACCTCGCGTGGGCTTGCGAACACGGAACGAAATTTTTCCGCTACGCGCCACCGACGAGCAGGTTTAACGGTGAAGCCGCCCATGCATCGTAGGTCAGGCCCGGCACCAGTCGTTTTTCTTATCTCCGAACGGGACATTAAAGAGGAAACATGATGACTCTGGAGACCCGTTGCAGATCGGGGCACTATCTCGCGGCGGTCATGGCCATGGATGGAGACGCCAACCGAACAAAATATCAAGTGCTCGTTTTTCGGCAGGGACACGAGGTCTACCAGCAAACCGAGAAAACATTAGACGACGCGATACGGATTGCCAGCGCCTATCTAGATTGGCAGAGCGAACAGGATTTCGACAGCTAGATTGGTTGGAAAGTAGAACGGCACTTGGTCTCGGGGGACGCTGCACCTTGGAACCAGGCAGCACGCAAGGCTCGCAATCGACAGGATGTTCGAGAAGGAGTGACACAACGATGAAGCGGTGGTTCAAAGCAAAGAGAGGCGGTCCGTCCGGCAATCCTCCCTCCCCGTTTCTTTCCGAAGCGAAGGACGGCAATCTTCTCCCTGGAAAGCCCGTAAACGTCGTGGTGGTTGTAGTGGAAGACGAAGACGTAATTCGCGGGGCAATCTGTGAGTGGTTGCATGGCGCCGGTTACGAAGCATTCGGGGCTGCAAGTGCCAAGGATGCTCAGCGATTGCTGCTGGAGCACAAATCGACTCCCATGATATTGATCACGGATTTGGCTTTGCGTGGGGATGGCGGCTGGTCGCTGGCTCAGTGGGCATGGGAGCGGTTCCCAAATTTACCAGTTGTCTTCATGTCTGGATATATCGACGAATTCACCGTTCGCTCGGCTCTCGGTCATCGTCATACAGCCTTCTTGCAGAAGCCGTTTTCGCTGGACGCTCTCGTCAAAAGTCTGAGGTCCCTAATTGCGGCATGACGATCTCGTGAGGACCAGCCCGGCATGACATTCCGCTATTTTCCATCCGGAAACATGCGGAAACGGATTTTGGCCTGCCAAACCATTTCGGACGAATGACGCCTTAGCAATTCGCAATTCACCAGCCGCGCGTTTGCAGCAGGTGCGCTTCGTCGAGCGTAGACACGGCGAGCCCTTTCATGGCGCCCGCCAGATGCTCGCTGACTTCAAGTAACACTTTAGGGTCCTTATAGTGCGTTGCCGCCTGCACGATTGCCTTGGCGCGCTTCTCGGCTTCCGCGGGCTCGGCGAATTCGGTCGAGTTCTTCATGAAGATGGCGGAGCCGACGAATATCGCTTCAGCTCCCAACTGCATCACCAGCGAAGCATCGGCTGGGGTGGCGATTCCTCCGGCGGAGAAATTGGGCACGGGCAGTTTGCCGTCTCGCGCCACCATCTTCACCAGTTCGTAGGGAGCCCCGTGCTCTTTGGCTTTCGCGTAAAGTTCCTGCTCGCTGAGCACGGTCAGAATCTTCATCTCCTGCACAATCTGGCGAATGTGCCGGACGGCGTGCACCACGTCTCCGGTGCCCGCCTCGCCCTTGGTGCGGATCATGGCCGCGCCTTCGGCGATGCGGCGCAAAGCTTCGCCCAGATTGCGAGCGCCGCAGACGAAGGGGACCGTAAAGGCGTGCTTGTCGACGTGATGCGCTTCGTCGGCCGGGGTCAGCACTTCGGACTCGTCAATGTAGTCGACGCCGATTTCCTGCAAGATCTGCGCTTCCGCGAAATGGCCGATGCGGCACTTCGCCATGACGGGAATATCCACCGCCGCCATGATCTCGCGAATCACTTTCGGCGAGGCCATGCGCGCCACTCCACCCTCGGCGCGAATTTGCGCTGGGACGCGCTCCAGAGCCATGACCGCGACCGCGCCGGCGCGCTCGGCAATCTCTGCCTGTTTCGCGGTGGTGACATCCATGATGACGCCGCCCTTGAGCATTTCGGCAAGCCCGGTCTTCAGGCGGAGGCTGGTGTTGTGTCCGTTGTTCTGCGACATGGGTCTACTCTTTTCTGAAATCGTGAAGGATAGCGACGAAATCGTCGGCGCGCCGGAGCGCCACCAAGAAGAACGCGTTGGAACCCCTGTGCTTCCCGCTCCTGCACTTTATTTTACAGCCCGTAAGCGATTCGCGGTACCGCGGTCTTGTTAGCGTGCAAAATTCTGTGGTGGCGGGACTTTGCCCCCCAGGACGGGGCGGAGCCCCGTAACCACACGATTCTACTCATCGATCCACAAATCATGGCTGCACAAATCATCGCTCCACAAATCGTGCGAACATGCGGTGCGGATCGATCGCGATGAACACGCCCCGGCTGCGTGCCAGCACTTCGCCTTTTTCGTTCAGGATCTCAGCCATGTTAACGTGCTTCCGGCCCTTGACCTTCACCTCGCGCGATTCCACCCGCAGAGGCCGCCCCAGCGGCACCGGTTTCAGGTAGTTCACGGTAATTTCGGAAGTCACCGCCACTACGTCACGCAGTCTGTTCACTTTGCCCATCGCTTCATCGAGGATGGTTGCGATGATGCCGCCGTGGCTGTGTCCGGGCGGACCGGTGTAGCGCTTGCCCAGCCGGAAGCGGCAGACGAAACAGCTGCGCTCCTCGTCGTAGGTAAAGCGCAGCCGCATGCCGTCGGGGTTATTCTTGCCGCAGGCGAAGCAGTAGTTCTTCTGCAGTTGTACGTAGCGTGTGTTGTGTCCAGCTTCGTGCTTCTTGCCAGCCATCGCACGATTCTATCGCGAGCGCGCCGTCGGATTGGTATTCGGCGTAACCAAGGACAATGGTCATTAAGAGATGACCATGTATGCTATAATCTGTCCATGAAGAAAATTGCCGCGGGGGAATTTAAAGCGCGATGTCTTGCCCTCATGGAAGACGTGCGTTCTACGCGTGAGCCGCTGGTCATCACCAAGCGTGGGAAGCCCGTTGCGAAACTAATTCCAGCCGACGAGGACGAGGACGATTTTATTGGGAGGCTGGAGGGAGTGTTCCGCGTCGTCGGCGATATCGAATCGCCTATCGGTGAGTGGGAGTCGTCGTGATCCTGCTCGACTCGCACGTGCTGATATGGGCAGTTGCCGACTCGAAACGGCTTTCGAAAGCCGCGGCCTCGGCAATTCGTCGCGCGCGCCGTGGCGATGGGCTGGCGGTGTCAGCGATCACCGCTTACGAAGTGGCTTGGCAGATTGCGTCGGGAAGGATCCAAGGATACGGTACAGTCGAAGCCTCGGTACTTCGATTTCTCGAAGGAGTGACGATGCGACCGATTACTCCTGAAATTGCTGCCCTGGCCACGCAGTTTCCGGACGACTACCCTCGCGATCCCGCCGACCGCATCATTGGAGCTACCGCACGCGCCGAGGGCCTAACCTTGGTCACTCGAGATGAGAGAATACGAAACACTCCTCTACTCAAAACGGTGTGGTGACATTCGCTGGAGATCTAATGATTTCGAGAGGTGATCGTGGGGATACTTATTCTCACCATCTTCGTCTTAGCCTCGCTCGTATTCAGTGTGCGAGCGTGGCGAAGTTACGATTCCCTGCCTCGGCCAGAGCCGGACGGCCCAACCGACAGGCCCGTCCTCGTCATTAGTATCGGGGCCATTGTCCTTTATTCATCTTTGCCCGAGTTGCTGGCGCACTACACAAACTTGTCGTCGATCGCACGCATAGGAGTAACGGGTGCGGTGGTTTTGCTAGTTCAATTTGTCGCCTTTCGAGTCCTCAACCGAGTCCGGCAAAAAGCGTAGGACGGGCCACAGGCCCGTCGCCACAAAAGCACTCCCTAATCGTAGTACTCCAGCCCCAGGTGCGTGATCAACTCTTCACCCTTCAGGTGCCGCAGCGTGTTCTTCAGCTTGATCAACTGGATGAACAGATCGTGCTCCGGATACAGCCCCGGCGCGGTCATCGGCGACTTAAAGTAGAAGCTGAGCCATTCCTGAATCCCCAGGCGGCGTAGTTCCGGCGAGCGCTGCGCGAGATCCATGAAGAGCACCAGGTCGAGCACGATCGGCGCCGCAAGAATCGAGTCGCGGCACAGGAAGTCGACCTTGATCTGCATGGGATACCCGAGCCATCCGAAGATATCGATGTTGTCCCAACCCTCTTTGTTATCCCCACGGGGCGGGTAATAGTTGATGCGAACCTTGTGGAAGATATTGCCGTAGAGCTCGGGATACAAAGCCGGCTGCAGAATATGCTCCAGCGCTCCGAGCTTCGATTCTTCCTTGGTCTTGAACGACCCAGGATCGTCCAGCACTTCACCGTCGCGATTGCCGAGGATGTTGGTCGAATACCATCCGCTCAGCCCGAGCAGCCGCGCCTTGAACGCCGGAGCCAGCACGGTCTTCAGCAGCGTCTGCCCCGTCTTGAAATCCTTGCCGCAGATGGGCAATTCGCGCTCGTGCGCCAGTTCGTGCATCGCCGGTATGTCCACGGTCAGATTCGGAGCGCCGTTGGCGAAGGGTACGCCTTCCATCAGCGACGCGTAGGCGTACACCATCGAGGGCGCGATGTTTTCGTCATTCTCTTTCATCGCCTTTTCGAGCGCCTTCACGCTTTGGTGCGCGGCGGTGGGCTTGATGAAGCTCTCGGTCGAAGCGCACCAGATAGTGACCAAGCGGCTGGCTCGGCTCGACTTCCTGAAGTCGCGGATGTCTTGCCGTAGCTGCTCGGCCAGGTCCAGTTTGTTCTTCCCCTTCTTCACGTTCGGCCCGTCGATCTTCTTGACATAGTTGTGATCGAACACCGCCTTCATCGGCGTGATCGAACTGAGTCGCCCCTTCACTTTGTCGAGCAGGTCGCGCTCCAGCACGCCAGCATTGCGGGCAGCCGCGTACATGTTGTCTTCGAAAATATCCCAGCCCGTGAACACCAGGTCATTGAGACCGGCAAGAGGAACGAAATCCTTGATCTTCGGCGAGCGCCCATCCGTCCGCTTCCCCAGGCGGATGGTTCCCATCTGCGTAAGCGAGCCGATGGGGTGCGAAATTCCTTTGCGCACTGCCTCGACGCCCGCTACAAAAGTCGTAGCCACCGCGCCCATGCCCGGAATCATCACGCCCAGCTTGCCTTTGGCGGGTTCGATCGCGCCATCATGCCGGGCGCCGCTTGCGGATTTCACCGCGTCGGACTTCATCTCGACGCTCGCCGCCTTCTTCACTGCCTTCACCTTTGCCATATTGTCGGCTGCTTCCTTGTAGGAACTGTGGGATGTATGCAAACCAAGTATGTTCTCGCTCGGACGAGCTTTTTGCAAACGCGCACGCCTGAATCCGCCGGAAAACTACTTCAACGGCGTCAGTAGCGCATTGGGCGGTGTTCTTTCGCAGCTGGTCGCGACTACTTTACTTCCCTTCCAGATCGACGTTCTTGACCGGCAAGTCCCAATGTGCGTCGAGGATTTCAAACCTCCGCTGTTCTTCCTTGGTATAGGTGGCTTGGTCCGGCCAAAGCTGCTTCTTCAGCGCGTCTTCGTCGAAAGGCTCATTCGCGGCCGCAGAGTTCTTGAACACAATGGTCACACGATAATCCCAGCGCCCGTCTTCGGTCGTGTGGTAGCGCGGCTGGTCCATCCAGACCTTGAGCAGGCGGCCCATCTCCACCTGCTTCTTGAGCAGCGGGTAGTGGTTTTTCTTAAACAGCTGCAGAAACTCGTCGGCATGTCCCCACTTGGCCTTGTAATAGTATTCGACGACAAAGGGCTTGCCGGTCTCCGGGGCCGACTGGGCGGGCAGAGTGATTGGCAGCAGAGTTAGAAACAACAAAAGGAATCTCATTTTCATCGCTGGTCTCCGTTGGGAATGATTGTCGCACAGGAGTACGAGAAAGAAAGGTTCCAAGGAGAGTGGAGCGACGGAGTCCCGCCCGCCCCGGCCAGCCGGGGACGCCCGGCTCTCTACCTACGCGCTCCAGTGCTAAAATTGTCTGTGCCCGCCGATTCCGTCCATCTCATCGCCATTGATATTGACGGTACGCTGCTCAACCCGGAATTTCAGATTTCCCAGACCGATCTAGCCACCCTCCGCAGCGTGCACGCCCAAGGCATCGAGGTCATCTTGGTCACCGGCCGCCGTCACACCTTCGCCCTGCCCATCGCGCAACAGCTGGGATTCGATCTCTGGCTGATCAGTTCCAATGGTGCCGTCACCCGCTCGCTTGCCGGAGAAACCTTCCACCGCGACCTGCTGCCCGAGGAGACCTGCCGCGAACTCCTGCGCGCAATGCAGGAATTTCGAGGTCAGACCGTACTGACTTTTGACAGCGATGGCGAGGGCACCATCGTGATCGAGCGTCTCGATGAACTGGAAGCCAGCATCCAGCGCTGGCTGGAAAAGAACAAGCAGTATATGCAGTTCGTGGTCCCCCTCGAGAACGCGCTTACCACCGACCCCGTGCAGGCCATGTTCTGCGGCCCAGTCACGAAGATGCAGCGGGTGTTGCAACTCCTCGCAAGCTGCGGCCTGCCCATCACGGTTTTGCGGACCGAGTACCCAGGCCGCGATCTTTCCATTGTCGATGTGCTCAACGCCGGCTGTTCCAAGGGACACGCGCTCGAACGCTGGGCCAATTACCGCGGCGTTCCCCGCGACCAGGTCATGGCCGTTGGTGATAACTACAACGACATAGAAATGCTTGCCTTTGCCGGCCACCCCTTTATCATGGGAAATGCATCGGAAGAGTTGCGCGGCCGAGGCTGGAAGCTTACCCGCTCCAATGCCCAAAGCGGCGTAACGGCGGCGATCGAGCATCTGCTGTACGGAAAAGAGCTCGAACCCGTACTGGCGGACCCCGCCAGCGGACCAGCGATTCGCGGATCGGCGATCGTGAGCAGCTTGTGATGATTCGAAAAAGACGACCAACCACGCGCCGGACCGCGAGACGTATGGCCAAAATCGCCAACGCCGCGTTGTTCTGTGTCGTCACCATGGTATTCCTAGCTCGCCCCGCAACCGCCGCCGACTTAGCGATCCTGCGCAACGGTTTTAGCATTCGCCACGAGCATCGCCTCGTAATGGGAGCAACGACTCGTCTTTTCTTCGGCGCCGACGATTCCAGTTTCACTGACGTGCCCACGGCCGAGATCACAGGCTACGAAAAAGATCTATCTTCATCCTTGCCGCCGGCGGCACCAGTGCATTCGCATGCCTCCGTCCCGTCGCGCTCTGCGCCAGTACTATCGGCGCCCGCTCTGCATCAAGTGGTGGACTCCGCCAGCGCCGCCTATCATCTCGATCCTGACCTGGTGAACAGCGTCATTCACGCCGAAAGCGGATTCAACTCGCATGCCGTTTCTCCCAAAGGCGCGCGCGGACTCATGCAGTTGATGCCGGGCACCGCCAATCAACTGGGCGTAAACGATGCCTTTGATCCCCAATCGAATGTCACCGGCGGAAGCCGCTATCTGCGCGAACTTCTGGAACGCTACAATTTCGATCTCGTCAAGGCGCTGGCCGCCTACAACGCTGGCCCCGAGCGCGTCGAGCAGTATCGAGGTGTGCCACCATTCCGCGAAACCCAAGCCTATGTGGCCCGCATCGTGCACGAGTACAACAAGAAAAAGATCGCCCAGGAAAAAGAGGCAAAACAGAAAAAGGTCGCCAGTAAAGCCCAGAGAGGTACTCGTCCCACGCTGAAATCCGGCACTCAGAAACCCGCCTCCTCCACGATCGCCACCCAATCCCCGCGTTGACCCTTCGTGATTCCTCATTTACCTTCAAGTGGGGCTGCGCTCACCACAGACTGTGCCTCTCTTCGAATTGAAGAACCGAAATTGATTTTTCGTACCGCATGAACAAAAAACGATACCTGGCATACGCGGTTGTCTTCGTCGTGCTGGCCGTGTTGGTCTACCTTCAGTTCCGCACCTGGCAGCACTTCGACTGGGCCCGGCTCTTTCAATTCGGCCTGAACTGGCGGCATATTCTCCACGGCGTGGCGTACATCTACCTCGCTTATTTCTTGCGCGCGGTACGATGGAAGATTTTTCTTCGACCCGTGCGCAAGGAAGCGTCCATTCTCGGATTAGTCCCGGCCACCATGATCGGATTCACCGGGCTCGCCCTGCTCGGCCGTGCCGGCGAGCTGATTCGCCCCTACCTGATCGCGCGCCGTTATAACCTGCCTTTCGCCTCGCAAGTGGCGGTCTGGGCCGTGGAGCGCATTTTTGACATTGGCGGTTTCACGGTCCTCATGCTGGCAGGCATTTTTCTGCCCTCAAAACTGCGCGCGTTCACCCTGGCCGCTCCGCCCGAAGTCAGGCACTGGATTCATCTCACGGGATACGCCCTGATCGCGCTCGTATTGGGATTGCTTTCGGGAGCGGTGCTGGTGTCCTACCGGGGGAGTCGAATTGCGCAATGGGTGGAAGACCGCTTTCCCCATCTTGCCGGGAATCTGGGCCATCGCATTGCGCAAAAGATTCGCGAATTCACCGTCGGCCTCAATACCATTCACGGCCCCGCCGCTTTCCTCCAATTGTCGGCCGTGTCGGTCCTGATGTGGTGGTTGATCGCCCTGGCTTATAAAGAGGTGACGCATGCCTACGGCGCACCCATGCATGATATGAGCGCCACCAAGGTTCTCCTTCTCATGGGAGCCAGCATGATCGGGTCGATGGTGCAGTTGCCGGGTGTGGGCGGAGGCTCCCAACTGGCGACCATCAGCGCGCTCGACCACGTCTTTCACATTGTGCCCCAGGAACTCGCGGTCAGTTGTGGCATCATGCTGTGGCTGGTAACGTTTGTCGCGGTCGTTCCGGTTGGACTTTTGTTCTCTCATCACGAACACCTGTCGTTGCGCAAGCTGTCCGCGGAGTCCGAACAGGCCGAAGAAGTTGCAACCGTCGAGACCACGAGCTAGGGGTCAGGTCTGAGGCCCAGACCTCCCTGCTACAATCTACCCGTACGCCTGAGCGCCCAGCATGAAATGCCCCTTCTGCGGGTTTGAAAATGACAAAGTCGTGGATTCGCGCGAAAGCAAGGAGGCGGATTCCATTCGCCGCCGTCGCGAATGCCTGAAGTGCGAGAAGCGCTTCACCACCTACGAGCGCATCGACGAAATCCCATACATGGTGGTAAAGAAGGACGGCCGCCGCGAGCGCTTTGACCGCCAGAAAGTGCTCAACGGCCTGATGCGCGCCTGCGAGAAGCGGCCGGTGCCGATCGGCAAGCTCGAGCAGATCGTCAATGAAGCAGAGAGCTTCGTCATCGAGTCGGCCGAGCGCGAGCGCAAGACCAGTGAAATCGGCGAGCTCATCATGAATCGTCTCCGCCGCTACGACAAAGTTGCCTATGTAAGATTCGCCTCCGTCTATCTCGATTTCAAGGACGTGCAGGAATTCATGACCGAACTGAAAGACCTGCTGAAGGCCAAAGACAAAGACGCACCCGAGCCGAAGGGCAAAGGCAAATCGGGTGATCGGGTCATCGGGTGATCGGATCGTCGAAAACCCGAGTCTCCGCCGGTTCTTCGGTACCCGATGACCCGATACAAGATCTGATTATTTATGACTCATAAAGTAACGCTCATTCCCGGTGACGGAATTGGTCCCGAAGTCACCCGAGCAACGGTTCGCATACTCGAAGCTACCGGCGTCAAGTTCGAATGGGAGAGCTTCTCCGCCGGCGCTGAAGCCTTTGAGAAGTACAAGGAATACATTCCGAAGGAACTCAGCGATTCCCTCGAGCGCACCCGCGTCGGACTGAAGGGCCCCGTCACCACACCCATCGGGGGCGGCTTTTCCAGCATCAACGTCGAGCTCCGCAGGCGCTTCGAACTCTTCGCCAACTTCCGCCCCATCCGCAACCTTCCGCATATTCCCACCCGCTACCCGGATGTGGACCTGATCATCGTCCGCGAAAATACCGAAGGCCTCTACTCTGGCATCGAACACGAAGTTGTCCCGGGAGTGGTGGAGAGCTTGAAGATCATGACGGAGAAGGCTTGCACTCGCGTTTCGCGTTTCGCCTTCGAATATGCGCGCAAGAATAAGCGCAAGAAGATCCATTCCATCCACAAAGCCAACATCATGAAGATGTCCGACGGATTATTTCTGCGCTGTTCGCGCGCCGTTGCGAAGGAGTACCCGGAGATAACCTACGGCGAGCACATCGTCGACAATACCTGCATGCAGCTGGTGATGAACCCCTACCAGTACGATATGTTGCTGATGGAAAATCTCTACGGCGACATTCTTTCCGACCTGTGCGCCGGACTGGTCGGCGGCCTCGGCCTCGTTCCGGGTGCGAATTTCGGCCACGAGTGTGCCATCTTTGAAGCAGTCCACGGTTCCGCCCCCGACATCGCTGGAAAAAACATCGCCAATCCCACTGCCGTTTTGCGATCGGCGCTGCTCATGCTGCGCCATCTCGGCGAACACGATGCAGCCCTGAAAATCCGCAACGCCATTGACGAGGTTTACCGCGACCGCAGCAAACTCACCCGCGACGTGGGCGGCACCGCCGGCACCTCGGAATTCGCCGACGCCATTATTCAGGCGATGGAAACGCAGAGTGCGACCACTGCGGGCCAGCAGCGCCTATAGTCTGGTTGACACAGCATATGTGTGCACATATACTGTGTTAATGAATATTACTCTCTCTGTGGACGAAAAGACTGTTGCCAGGGCAAGAAGACGGGCCGAAGCGATGGGCAGGAGTCTCAATCAGGTGATCCGCGAGTACCTTCAGAAGTTGGCCGGGGCGGACGATCCTGAGCGAAGTATTGAAGAATTCCGGCGGCTCTCGGGAACCGGCGATTCGCGAGGATGGCGCTTCAATCGTGACGAGATCCATGAACGCTCGTAGCTTCTTCGACACAAACATTCTCGTATATGCGGATGACAAACGTGCGGGCGCAAAACGAAGCCGGGCGATAGATCTGGTTGCGGAGCATCGACGAGACGGAACGGGGGTTGTCTCTCTCCAGGTGTTGCAAGAGTATTTCGTCACCGTCACGCGAAAACTAAACGTCGACTCGCCTCTCGCGCGCCGGAAGGTTGAGATACTTGCAGAGTTCGATGTCGTGGCTCCCGAGGTGGCAGACATCCTGGCGGCGATCGATCTTCACCGGCTCCACGGGTTTTCTTTCTGGGATGCTCTGATTCTGCGGTCGGCCCAACAATCCGGCTGCCGCGTTCTGTTGTCCGAAGCTTTCCAAGAAGGCCGCGAGATCGATGGAATTCAAGTCGTGAATCCGTTCCGGTAGGCGGAATGGTACACTACTGCGTTTCGGGAAACGTGCCGGGAGTCGTCGCGCGGCCCGTCTACCCTGGGAGCTATGCTGAAGGGCATCGAAATTCCGTACCATCGCGGACTGCACCGCTTCGCCGTCTTCACCGCTGGCGCCACGCTCGTCCTCATCGTCGCCGGAGCGCTCGTCACCAGCAATGACGCCGGATTGTCCGTCCCCGACTGGCCGACCAGCTTCGGCTCCTACTACAAAATGCCGAGCATGGTGGGCGGCATAATGTACGAACATGGCCATCGCATGATGGCGGAATTCGTCGGACTGCTCACCATCATCCTGGCAGTCTGGACCTGGCAAGCGGAAAAGCGCCGCTGGTTGCGCCTTCTGGGCCTGGCCGCGCTGGCGACCGTAATCACCCAGGGCATTCTCGGCGGACTCACGGTTCTATTCTTCTTGCCCGCACCCATCTCCAGCGCGCACGCCGCCGTGGCCCAGACGTTCTTCTGCATCGCCGTTGCGATCGCGGTCTTCACCGGCCCTCGCTGGGTGGAAGAGCAGCCGCGCGCGGAATTCGACCAGCGCCGCCCCGCTCTTTTCACTCTGACTCTGCTCTCGATTTTTGTGCTTTATGTGCAACTGGTCCTCGGCGCCATGTTTCGCCACCATGGCATGAGTTGGTGGCCGCACGTCATCAACGCGGGCGTTGTGGCCATCGTCCTCTCGTGGACTGCGGTTCGCGCTATCTCCATCTACTCGCAGGTGGAGGCGGTCCGCCGTCCGGCCATCGCCATGCTCGGCCTGATGGTCGCGCAACTCTGCCTCGGCTTTCTCGCCTTCATCACCCGCGTCATGTGGGGAAGAGACGCCGCCCAACCCGAACTGCCCATGGTGATCTCGACCGTGGTCCACGTCGCCGTCGGAGCGCTGCTTCTGGCAACCACGGTTGTTCTGGCCATCCAGGTGTGGCGACACGTCCCCGTCGCATTCGAAGAGCGTGTCCCTGGTCAGAGCGCCGTCGCCGCATAAGTTTCTTCCTGTAAAGACGGGGCTCCCCGTCTCACTCTGCGGCAGAAGACGCGGCAAGCCGCGTCTCTACGGAAACCCCCGGATGATGATCCCCCCGCTCTCGTCGTAGAATAGCTTGTGACTCCGAACTCATCTGCGATCGACGCTCCGGCCCCAGCCCAGCCTGCCCAACCCGAGGCCCAGCCCATCATTGTCGTTCGCGACCTTGTCCACCGTTATCAGGACCGCATCGCGCTCAATGGCGTCTCGTTCGACGTTCGCCCCGCCGAACTTTTCGGTCTCCTCGGTCCAAACGGCAGCGGTAAGACCACTCTGTTCCGCATTCTTTCCACGCTCATGGTCCCGACCTCCGGCAGCGCCACGATCGCTGGCCTGGACGCGGTTCGCCAGCCCGGAGCGCTTCGCCGCCACATTGGCGTCGTTTTCCAGGCTCAGAGCGTCGACCCCAAGCTCACCGCTTATGAAAATCTCTGGCATCAGGGACACCTCTATGGCCTGCGTGGCCTCGAGCTCAAGCAGAGAATCACGGAGATCCTCACACGTGTGGGATTGCTCGATCGCTCCGCCGACCGCGTAGAAACGTTTTCCGGAGGCATGCAGCGCCGCATCGAGCTCGCCAAAGGCCTGCTCCATCATCCGGAGGTTCTGCTCCTCGATGAGCCGACAACGGGCCTCGATCCCGGCGCCCGGCGCGACCTTTGGCAGTACCTCCAGATCCTCCGCGATCAGGAGCGCGTTTCCGTGATCGTCACCACTCACCTGATGGAAGAAGCCGAACGCTGCGACCGCCTTGCCATCCTGAATGAAGGCAACCTGGTGGCTCTAGGCACCCCCGAGGCTCTCACTCGCGAGATCGGCGGCGACGTCATTCTGCTTGAAGCGCGCGACCCGCAAACTTTGGCCGACCACATTCGCAGCAAGTTTCACGTCGATGCCACCGTCATGGACAAACAGGTCCGCCTCGAAATTGAAAATGGACATCGCTTCGTCCCCGACGTCGTCGAAGCCTTCCCCGGAGAAGTCCAGTCGCTAAGCGTGAGCAAGCCGACCTTGGAAGACGTCTTCATCCATCGCACCGGGCACCGCTTCTGGAGCGAAGACGCCGAGCCTGCACCACTAGGCGGAACGAAGAAAGCCAAGAAGAAGTGAGCCGCCAACGCTGCTAAACTAAACTTGATGGCAACCCAGACCGCCACGCTCCCCACGACTGCAACCCCTCCCGCATCCGCCGGCGTTCTGCTGCCCGCCTTCACGCTCTGGTGGCGCGAAGTCGTACGTTTCTATCGCCAGCGCGCACGCGTGGTGGGCGTCATAGCTTCTCCACTTTTGTTCTGGATCGTCATCGGCAGCGGTTTTGGAACTTCGTTCCGTTCCGGGCAAGCCGCCGGACAACAGCACTATCTAAATTACTTTTATCCCGGGACGCTGGTGATGATCGTGCTCTTCACCGCGATTTTTACCATGATGTCGGTGATCGAAGACCGCAACGAAGGCTTTCTGCTTTCCGTGCTGGTGGCGCCGGTGCCGCGAGCGGCCATTGTTCTGGGAAAAGTCTTAGGCGGCACCACCCTCGCCGGCGCCCAGGGACTCATTTTTCTCGTGTTCGCGCCGCTCGTCGGCGTGCACTTTACGCTCGTCTCGTTCTGGTTGATTGTCCTCACCGTGTTCCTGGTATCGTTTGCCCTGACCGCGCTCGGCTTCGCCATCGCCTGGCCCATGGATTCGACGCAGGCCTTTCACGCCATCATCAACTTGTTTCTGATTCCGTTGTGGCTGCTTTCGGGAGCGCTCTTTCCTCTGTCCGGCGCCTCAGGATGGATTCGCGGAGTCATGTATGCCAATCCGCTGACCTATGGTGTCGAGGCGCTGCGCACCCTGATGTATCCCGAAGCCCCCAGCGCATTTTCGCTGACCGCGTCGATTCTGACCTTAGTGCTGTTTGCCCTGTTCATGTTCGGCTTAGCCTTCGTGCTGGCAAACCGACGCACAACCAAGCCAGCCGCGTAGATTTTGTAATCGTGTAATTGGGTAATTTTGTAATTTAGGAACAACACCGGTTTTGTTCTCAAATTACAAAATTACCCGATTACAAAATCACAAAATGCCACTCGACATTCTCGCCCTCGCCGCGCACCGCGATGATGTTGAACAAACCTGCGGCGGAACTCTCCTCAAGATGGCCGAGCGCGGCTACCGAACGGGCATCCTCGACCTCACACAAGGCGAAATGGGCACCCGCGGTAGCGCCGAAGATCGTGCCCGCGAAGCCGCGGAGGCCGCGCGCATCCTCAAAGTTTCCTGGCGCCACGCGCTCGATATTCCCGACGGCCGCGTCGAAAATACCTTGGAGAATCGCCAGAAAGTTGCCTGCGTCATCCGCGAGCAACGTCCTCGCGTGTTGATTCTTCCCTACTGGGAGGGTCGCCATCCCGACCACTACACCGCTTCGCTGCTCGGATATGAGGCAGCCTTCATATCGGGACTCGCCAAGTTGCCATTGGAGGGTTCCGCTCATCGTCCCTTCAAGATTATTTACGCCAGTCTGTACCGCGACGTGCGCCCTACGTTCGTCGTCGATATTACTGCCCAGTTCGAAACCCGCCTCGAATCGCTGATGGCCTACAAGTCGCAGTTCACCGATCAGCAGGCGGGCAGCGGAATTTTCCCCGCACAAAAAGAAATTCGGGCGCGGATTGAATCCATGGCCCGCTTCTACGGCCTGCTCGGCGGCGTCACCTATGCCGAGCCCTTCGTACAAAAAGAAGTCGGATTGGTGGATGACGTGATGGCGATTCCAGTGAAGTCAATCTGATTTCCCCGTTAAAGTGGCCCGCCTGCCAGCCTTCCGATAAGATACGAACGTTCCCAGGCAAAGCCCCAAGCTTTGGCCATCTACAAGGAGTATCGCGTGGCGCGTCCTTCGGCAGTCGTCGGAACCGTGCTTCTGGCGGGACTTCTGGGCGGATTCTTTTCGATCTCAACCAGCCGCGCGGATACTCTCTATCTCAAGAGCGGAATTTCCCTCAGCGTCACCAGGGTCCAGGAGAAAGACGGGCAGGTCGAATACTGGGTTGCCAATACCCGCTACACCATCAGCAAAGACAGGGTACTCAAAATCGAAAAGGGGGACGCGCCCGCTACCCCAACACGCGGTGGATTTACCGGAGTCCAGGACCTTACTCGTCGCGATTCCGCGCCTTCGATTTCGCAGCACGACAAGGTGAGCCTTCCGCACCTGAGCGGGCCGAAGCAGAATGAGGCCTATTGGGTCGAGCTCCGCAACCGCATCCTGACCGGGGAGACGATTGACGACCAGCATCTCGCGGAGATCGAGATCCAGCACGACAATCGCCGGACCGCCGACGCTTTCTTTCTGGCCGGCACGATGGAGATGCAACGCGGCCATCCCGGCCAGGCCAGCGGCTATTTTGAACACGCCATCCAGGCGATGCCCGATCGTGTGGACCTGCTGCAATGGCGCGCCGCCGCTCTGGCTCGTTCCGAAAGATACGCGGAGGCGGCGCTTACCCTCGAACGCGCCAACACACTCCAACCCGACTCCCCTGAAGTGCTGCGCCTGCTCGGCATCGCGCGCTACAACGCCGATCGTACCGCCGATGCCGTTGCCGCCTGGAAGCGAGCCCAGGACCTCGCACCCGATCCCGGAACTGCCAGCCTGTTGCACAAAGCCGAGCGCGAGCTGCAGGTCGAGGAGAAGTCAAGAAGCAAGGAAAGCCGCCACTTCACCCTCCACTATCAGGGCGAAAGAACCCCGCCGGAACTGCAGCAGCAGATTCTGGCCGTGCTCGAGACCGGCTACCAGGACGTTTCCCGGCAACTCAGCTACGAACCGCCCGAAAACATCATCGTCATTCTTTACACCCAGAAGGAATTCACCGACATCACCGATGCGCCGTCCTGGTCTGGCGGCCTGAATGATGGCAAGCTTCGCATCCCGATTGGCGGCGTCACCTCTATACCGCCGGGATTGGAACGCGTGCTCCGCCACGAGCTCACGCATTCGTTCGTACATTCGATTGCCGGTCCGCGCTGCCCGGTGTGGTTGCAGGAAGGCCTGGCACAACTGATGGAGCCGCAGAGCGCCAGCGCCTATGCGCAGGAATTGGGGCCGCTCTTCCTGGAACGAAAGGCGGCCCCGTTCTCCCTCCTGGAACACCCGTTCTCAAGATTCTCCGCCTTACAAGCGCAGGTCGCGTATGCGGAATCGCTGGCAGCGGTCGAATATCTGCGCGGCCGCTACGGCATGGGAGAAATTGTACGCATGCTCGAAAGTATCGGCTCCGGTGTCGAGCCAGAAACCGCGCTCCGGAACAGCACCGGCATGGACTACTCCGTGCTTCAGGAACGAATCGGACAGCACCTGACCTCCGGGCAATGATTCGGACGGTCCTGCCCTGCGCTTCGCGAGAGGACGGACTACCCGCCGGCGTGGGTTGGATCATTCAGAGCTGGTTGGCAGTGTGTACTTGAACTGATAGGAGTGCTTGCCGTTGGTCATGATGATAGTCATGGTCCCTGCGATGCCAGCGAGCCCTCCCGTGCCCGAGCCGGGCACCACGGTGACGATGAGCTGAAACCTACCCTGGTCCATCGTGCCAGTGTGCTGGAGGGCGAAGGAGCCGCTGTGGCCGTGAACGGTTCCGGTGACGCGCTCGATGGCCACGTAACCGGCGTTGCCCTTGGCGAGGTCGCCAGCCCCCAGCATCTCACCCTTGCCCGCCGCCTCAAGATCGCCGTGGTATTGCTTGTCGAGCGCGTAGCGGCCAATATCGACGCCCGCGCCTCCGGTGGCGTCATCCGGCGCGAGCGGGGTGGTCTTTACGTCGAAGGCACCGGTAGCGTGGAATGTCATGGGAGCGTCCCTCTGAATAGTTTTTGAAGGCGAAGCCTGGGGCAGCGCATTGGCCGGCAAGCCGAGACAGGCCCAAAGCATGATACTCGTGAGGATGTGAGCTCCGACGGAAATACGGCGACCAGCGTCGGTCCGCGGTCGATCTTTCAAGTAGCCCTCCAAATGAATCGAGTCAGCCTATTAGATAACTGGGAATGTTGAGACACCCACGTTCTGATGTGGGAAAAAGGAACGGACTGTGGACGAGGGTGGGCCACCCGGCCCTCATTCAGTGATAATACGGTCCGCCCACTCCACCATCGACACGAAGACAGCCGGACTGCCGAATTTTGCTCCCCATTGGTTCAAGTCTGCTTCCGTGACCCCACGGGCCCGGGAACAGGCTCCTCAAGAGAAGATCGGAATGTGTTTGGCGACAACTTTTTCGAGAGTTTCGCTCAGCGGGGGCCACCCCACGGGCATGATTGCATTCACCGTTGCCTTGCGCATGGTGTAGGTGGCTTCCCCCGTCAGGAAAATCTGCACGTCGTGACCGGCGTCTGCCAGAGCGAGTCCATGGGCAAAGACGAATGATGCTCGGGTCGGGTCATCCGAGCCCCACGCACTTTTCATCATGATTTTCAGCTTCTTGGCTGTCGGCGCTTCTTGCCCGCTAACCGAGCTAAATGCAAAAAGAGGCAATCCCGCAAGCCACGAGAAAAGCCTTCGGCGTTCCATGTTCTCATCCTCCAGTAAGTTTGGATTTACCCCGGGCTCGAAAATTGCCAAACAGTTTACACCCGGGACTGGAGGAAAGCGCAAAGCCGTTGGAACTATTCTGCCAGCGTCGCGTATTGTTGTTGAGGAGAAGAACCAATGCGAACGCTTCTGCGAACACTTCTGATCTGCCTTCTTGCGCCAGCCGCCATCGCCCTTGCCCAGGATAATCCGCTCAGCGCCTACAACAAGCACGTCTACACAGGGGTGAAGGATGTCATCCTCCGCTCCGCCGAAAAAGTGCCCGAGGAGAATTACAACTTTAAGCCCACGGACGCGGTCCGCAGCTACGGCCAGATCCTTGGACACGTGGCCGACGCACAGTACCTGTTTTGTTCCCTCGTACTGGGCGAAAAAAATCCCGCCCCCCAAATTGAGCAGACCAAGACCTCGAAAGCCGACCTGATCGCCGCCCTCAAAGACGCCTTCGCCTACTGCGACAAGGCCTACGATGGCATGACCGACGCCTCCGCTGCGCAAATGGTGAAGTTCTTCGGAACCGACACACCGAAACTGGGCGTACTGTCGGTCAACAGCATGCACACGGTGGAACACTACGGCAACCTCGTCACCTACATGCGGCTGAAGAACATCGTTCCTCCCACCAGCGAGCCGAAACCCCAGCCCCAGCCCCAACCACAACCGAAGAAATGATGGGCCCTTGGGCCGGCCGCTGGTCGGCCCTAACTTCACTCGCGAATCATCCCGCCGCAACCCGCCCGCTCTTCGCTTCGCGACAGGACGGGTCACCGGCGGTCATCTGCGGTCATCTAATAATGAGCTGACATCGCCTTCTGAAAATCGTCTGCGGTGGTGCGATAACACGGCAGGACCAGGTTCAGATCGAAGTCACGCAACGCGGCTGGGAGCTTTGGGTACTTTGTGGTTGCGCGAGCTGGATCGGAGTAAGGTTGCAGTATACGGCTCAATGACTCCTTACAGCTCGGATCTGGGGTCACCCGCAGCTTGATTACCCTCGTCGGCATTTTGTTGAAATCATATTCAGACAGTCGCCGTTGATAGGGAAGAAATTCATAGACCAGTTTTATGAGGTGCATTTGATCTTTGCCGACCCCTCCCTTGGCGACGAAGATCTCGAAATTGGAAAAATAAGAGGTGCCCGGCGCGGCAAACACCAGCCCAAGCGAACCGAGGGGCAGCTCTTCGATGGTAGATTTGTTTTCTTTGTTGCCGGACGGTGTGGGGGAAGCGTCGCCAACCGGCAGGGGATCCATTGGCTCCAACACCTTTCCCGGTCCACTCGCATCAGGGTTGCCCGCGCCCACGACTGATCGAGGAGGAGGCGCGATCTGTGAGCCATCTTCGGACAGCGACCCTAAGCGTCCAGCCGTGCCGGAGTTGCCCGCACTGGCAACTGATGGTGGAGGTGGAACGACTTGTGAGCCACCTCCGGAAACAGAGCCCAATCTCGTTCCTCCCCCAGGGCCGCCGATGCCCTGAACCGAAGGCGGCGGCGCTACAACCTGTGGGCCTATAGGGGACGGCCAGTTTTCGGAAATGCGATCGTTCCCAACCGGACTGCGGGCGCTTTCAACCAAGGGAGGCGGCGGTACAATTTGCGAACCTGCACCAGCCATCGAACCCAACCGCGCAACTCCAGCAGAGTAGCCCGCACCTGGGGCTGACGGCGGAGGGGCTACAACATTCGGCTCCGCCCCGGACCATGAACCCACCCCTGAACTCAACCGCCCTGCTCTTGACGAGTTGCCTGCGTCCTGAACCGATGGAGGAGGCGGCACAACCGCCATACCACCCGCATTGGGCGCTTTCATGGCCCGGGGCGCGGAAGACCCTCCAAGCTCGGGCGCAGGACCAACCGCGGATGCTTGAGGCAGCGCCAGCGGGTGCGCCGCAGCCTGGTCAAGCTGGGGCGGCGGACCCACAACCCCGGGCGATCCCGCCAACGCATTCCCCCGTAAGCCCGCAGCAGCTGAGAACGGAACCATAGGTGCGACCGCCTGGGAACCCACGAGGTTCGGCAGTTTGGCCGTGGCCTGCTTGATGTCAGGCGGTGTGACGATGCCCGGCCTGTGCTCTGGCGTCACCGGCATCGCCGGTTGATGTGCCGCCGCTTGCTGCGATGAAGCTTCCTTCACTCGCGAGCGCGCCCGAACGCTTGGCGCTCTGCTCTCAACTGCAGGAAAGGAATAACCAACCGGGTAAGTGAGAGACCTGCGGGATGCATCTTGCTGTGAGAACGGTTTTACTTGCACCCATACTCTGGATTGGCTCCATACGAACAGAACAATGAGCAGTAAATGACACAGTGTTGACTCCAGGATGGAAGACCAGCGAGCTCCGGAGGGGACGAAAACGTCGTTCCAGAAACGTGCGGGCCGTGAGGTGACAGGGATCTGCGGGGCTGGCCGCAACAGGAGCAGGTCCGCCAGATTGCGGAAGAACACACGATGGCGCGGTTCCAGTTCGATCAGCAGCCGGAGAGGGGGCAAGGGGCCTGAGCGCGGAACCCTCTGGTTCGCAATGAAAACCCCGGAGTCTCTGTTCATCGGATACGCGCCGGAGGGAGAAGAAGAAACTGCCCGATTATAGCGCCATTTCACAGCGCGCGATGGATACCCCTCCGATACGGTCTTCCAGAATCAAAGACTTAGCGGGAGATTTTCGCCAGGTCTTTGAGGAATAAGGAGTTAGATGTAAGGTATTTATTATTCAACAAGTTGGCTTGGTTTTCTATGTAAGGTATTTGTTTATCAATCGATTAGCTGACCATGCTCTGACCACTTCCCGGGAGAATCGGGCCAGGTCTTTGAGGAATAAAGGCTTATATCGACTCTGCGGGCGGTCAAATTGTGATAACGCACCCACCCAAACCAACACACGGCTTGAGCGGGCCACCCGCCGTTCCAGAGTGCGCGATGGGTCGGCGCGGTGCGTCTAGCGGTTGAGAGCGTAGGTAACGCGGATTTCCGTTTCAACCTCCACTGGTTCGCCGTTTAACAAGTATGGTCTGTACCGCCATTTCTTCACGGCCTTGATGGAGGAAGGAATCAGTTCCGTCGGCCCCGAAGCGGCTGTGAGATCTTCAATCTTGCCTTTTTTGGAGATAGAAGCACACAACACAACGGTGCCTTCGATGTGTGCTTTTCGGGCAGTTGTCGGATAAGACGGATTCACTTTGTGAATGAGCAAACCTTTGGTGACGCCACCTTCTACACGAACGAACTTGTCGGCGTCGTGACCCACACGGCAGGGGGAGTTCGCCAGGTCCGCGCCGTTGGCGGAATTATCGGGGTTCGCGGGCGACTGCTGCGCAAACCCGGTGCCCGCCGCGGCCAAACACAGAACGACCGAAAGAAAGCCTGACGACAAAGTTCGCATGGCGAGCGAGTATATCAGGCAGGGGACACTTCGGCAGGCCACCCGGCATTCAGTTTTTTTTTTGCGCTTCTGCCCCGTCGTCGTACGAGAAGTGGGCCACCCGCCCCTACTGGGTGACCGAAGCCTCTGCTAACCCCGATAGATCGGGTGTAAATCTGTGGGGATAGACTAGTAGGAACGGAAATAGGAGCTCGGGGAACCTTTTCGTAAGCAAGAGGTCCAAGGGCGGTTTGCGGGTTGATGATTCTACGAGCGTCTGCCATTGCTCGGGCTGCCCGAATGGAGAGGTTACAAGCGTTCCCGTTTTTGCTCTCCAAAGATACAGGTCTGATATGGTGTCGGGGACAAATTCATTGCTCATCACAGCAGTGATGTCGTACCAGAGCGATCTCAAGAGTTGTTTTCTTTCCCGTCGACATAGAAAGGCGACTAGGCTTCTTAAGGAATACGAGACGCCGAGAAAACCTTGCTTAGGTCCGAAGATATCTTCCCGCATGAACATCCCGCGCAGCAGAATGTCGGGTCCGTAATACGGATCTGGGAAGCCAGGAGCGACTTCGCCTGAGTTGATCTTGGTGATTAAATGGATGATCTCCGCGGCAATCTGAACGGCCATTCCTTCCTGTCCGCGTAACCAGAGAAGAACCATGACAGCGTAGTAGCTCGGAACGGCACTCTCACCCCACAATCTGCCCTGATTGAGGCTCTTGCTGATTCTAGAGAAAATTTCATTCTCATAGTCGAGGATTGTGTTCTTCGCCCTCTTGTACAGTGCAAATGCCGCGAGCTGGCCGAGCACCAGCGCCGTCCGAAAGTTGACCGTGTCACCATCCACAAACGGATTGCCCTCAACCCAGCTCTTCCTTTCGAGAGACTCCTTGACCAGGGCCTCCACGGATTGTTCCCAGGCTTGAATGCAGAGTTCGATAGAAGGGAGCCATACTGGCTCGTACGATCTTACTTTCTCCGCGAGTCTTAACAGGTGGGCGATCACAAGCATCCAGCCTTCCGACAGTGCGAAGTTATTGCCAGCCCGCTGAGGTCCACTCAGCGCGTAACTTGCAAGAAGGGCGGTAGCCGAAAAGGTCCTTCGCAACTCCGTCCTCTTAACTTCCGCAGCAAGCGGAAGCAGGTTCTCGAGAAAGGCTGCGAAGTCCTCTTTATGGAGAGGTTCCCTCTTATCCCGCAGGAGGATGCGCAGGAAAAGTTCGAAGTCTGCTGGAGTTCGCGGAAGAAAGGTTCCCTGCGCCTTAACAAACATCTCAAGGAGTTGCCACTTCGTGATCAATTCCAGTGGGGTGTGTCCGTTGCGCTTCCATCCCCCTTGGCGGTCCGTAATCTCCCTGCGGACGGGATCGGTAATGGCACCGTTAGTTACCAGCACGGGCCGGAACTTTGCAGCCTGCGGGATATTTGGGTGCTGTATCGGAAGCTCAACAAGTTCTTCCACTTCTCCGCGAATGGTGCGGCGCCAGTTTGATAGGTCGATGTTTTCTGACTTCAGCTGATAGGCATAGTGAGTTCCGTGCTTATCGGTGGCAATGACGTCTTTACCTTGTTCCATTTGGCCGTGGGATGAGACATGATGAATCCGGAATCCTTCGCTCAATAGAACTTGGCAGAAGGCGAACTGATATTCGCGCTCGGTCGTGCTATCCAACCAATTTTCTATTACTCTCTCGATCACGCCATTCTTCTCGTTTTCTGCTCAGTATTTCTTTCTTTCTTCGCTTTAGCCCCGGATCGTTCTCCCACTCCACGATTTTCGTCTGAATTGCCTGCAGCATGTCCGGATGGAGGACGAGCGTTGGCATGATCGGGTTATTGTTTTGGTCGAAGTCAATTTGCATTTTCTCGAGCATGTCCAACAACATGCTCATATGAAAGGGCTTCCCGCGAGCGTCAAGAGCATTGCCGACTTCGGAGGTAGCTTCTTCGACAGCAGAGAACATCATCTTCTCGGACTGCTGCGCGAGATTGAGGGCTAACTCCTGAAGCTTGTTTTTGGCCTGTTCTTTCATCTCCTCAGAGCCAAGGTTAGCTGCTATCTCCAGGCGGGACCCGATCGTCTTAAAAGCGCTTGTGCGAAGTTTGCCATCCTGGTCTCGAATTGCAGACTTGTCGCCCTCGTGTTGTCGGGTTTGCTTTACTTGGGATATGACCGGTGCGTGCTTATCAATTTCCGCATAGAGACTGCGAATCTGCGCTTTGTGGATCGAATTCTTAACCTTAGGGAAGTCTGGGAGCATAGGTACGCTAAGATGATACGCTACGGAAGGACGAGCTATTCCAAAAAGGGCGGGCGGCCCATTCTTCCCCTGGCACAGCCAAACAGTGGGTGCCCCATCCTTCGCGGCTTCTCGCGAAGGGTAGGAGTGCGGACTGATCGCACCATGGGCTTTGCCTAACTTACCTTTGTGAAGCGTTGGCTTAGCTTTAACTCTCTTCTCGCGCCTTTCGAGAAGTGGCTTATACCGCGACTATCCAGAAAGCGAATTCGCAGCCGCCATGGAGGCGGGACGGACTTCTCTTTCGATGGTGCGCGACAACCTCTCCTCTGCGACCTCTAGATCGTAGGCAGTCTGAAGGTTCATCCAGAATCCGGCGCTGGTATTGAAGTACCGGGCCAAGCGCAGGGCCGTGTCCGGAGTGATCCCGCGGCGTTCGTGGACAATCTCGGCGATTCGCGTGACCGGCACTCTCAAGTCGAGCGCCAGGCGGTTCATGCTGAGTTGGAGCGGCTCCATGAACTCGGCGCGCAGAATCTCGCCGGGATGGATCGCGGGAAGAAGTTTTTGGGACTTCGCCATGGGTTCCTCTTGCTCCGTGCGCCGGTCGCCCTACCGTAATCTGGACCGTACCGTTACAACGTTGCTGGTCAACACTCTAGTGGTAGTCCACGATCTCGACGTCGTGGGCATTTCCGTCACGCCACACAAAACAAAGACGCCACTGGTCGTTGATCCGGATACTGTGTTGCCCTCTCCGATCGCCGCGCAACGCTTCCAAACGGTTCCCCGGCGGTGCTGCCAGATCGCGCAACTCGGTAGCGCTGTCCAACTGCCGGAGCTTTCTGCGGGCGGCCTGCTCCACGGCGCGAAAGCGACGACTCGGCTGCCGGCGGTGAAGTCGCTCGGTATCCGCACAGCGGAACGACCTGATCACCCGTCCATCCTATCCTGCATAGCGTTTAACGTCAAGCAGTAAGCTTGGCCGGCGGAAACCGCGCCAAGAGGCGCTATAATCTCTGGTTGCATTCATCTTTCCGCTCGACCCAGGAGTTCATCATGTCTACTCTTACCGAAGCCGCCGTCCCGACCCAAACCAAGACCCGTACCGAATCCGACAGCATGGGAAAGATCGAAGTCCCGGCGAATGTTTATTGGGGAGCGCAGACGCAGCGCTCGCTGCTGCATTTCGCGATTGGGCGCGACACCATGCCTCCGGAGCTGATTCGCGCTTTCGGCACGCTCAAGAAGGCTTGCGCGCTGGTGAATCAGGACCTGGGAAAACTTCCGCCTGACAAAGCGAAGCTCATTGCGCAGGCGGCCGACGAAGTGATTGCCGGCAAGCTTAATGACCAGTTCCCGCTGCGCATCTGGCAGACCGGCTCGGGCACGCAGACCAACATGAACGTGAATGAGGTCATCTCGAATCGCGCGATTGAGATTGCGGGCGGGGAGATGGGATCGAAGAAGCCGGTGCATCCTAACGATCACGTCAACATGTCGCAATCGTCGAACGACACGTTTCCGGCGGCGATGCACATTGCGGCGGCGGAGCGGGTGAAAAACGCGCTGATTCCGGCGATCAAGACCGTGCGCGATGCCATCACGGCCAAGGCTAAGGAATTTGAGGGCATAGTGAAGATTGGCCGCACCCATCTGCAGGATGCTGTGCCTTTGACCATTGGACAGGAATTTAGCGGCTGGGCCAGTTTGCTCGATCGTGACATCAAGCGACTGGAGCAGGTGCTCGATGGGCTTTACGATCTGGCGATTGGCGGGACGGCGGTGGGCACGGGGCTGAACACGCATCCGGAATTTGCCGAGCGCGCCGCGAAGAAGATCGCTGAATTAACGTCACTTCCCTTCCGCTCGCATCCCAACAAGTTCGCCGCGCTTTCCGCGCACGATGAGATCGTGTTTGCCCAGGGCGCTATGCAGACTCTGGCCGCTTCGCTGATGAAGATCTCGAACGATATTCGCTGGCTGGCTTCCGGTCCGCGGTGCGGGCTGGGCGAGCTGGTGATTCCAGAGAATGAGCCGGGATCGTCCATCATGCCGGGCAAGGTTAATCCCACGCAATGCGAAGCTATGACGATGGTCTGCGCGCAGGTTCACGGAGCTACGGCTGCGGTGGGATTCGCCGGATCGCAGGGCAACTTTGAGCTCAACGTGTTCAAGCCGGTAATCATCTACAACTTCCTGCACTCGGTCACGCTGGTCACCGACGCCTGCCACGGATATGTCGAGTATATGGTCAAGGGCATTGAAGTCGATCGCGCCAAGGTGGACTTCTACGTGAAGAATTCGCTGATGCTGGTCACGGCGCTCGCTCCGAAAGTGGGATACGACAAGGCGGCGCAGATCGCGCACACGGCGCACGTCGAGCACTCGAGCCTGCGCGAGGCGGCGCTGAAGCTGGGATATCTTACGGGTGAGGAATTCGATTCGCTGGTCAAGCCGGAGAAGATGACGCGGCCGTAGAAGCGGCCACGCCGAGTCCGCGGAGATTGCCGAAACAAAAGGCTGGCGCACCATCAGTGATTTGTCATCACGTTAAGAGTGAGGGCGCAGTCTAGTTCTTCTTCAGAAATCGCCGCCGGTTGAGGTGGGTCGTGGCGGTCGGCTGGATGTCGTCGTACTTCAGCACGCTGATCGAGCCATCCACTTCTAGCACCGCCAGCGCCGCCTGCTTGTAGGTGCCGACACCGTGCTCACGGAGCGCCCGTTCCAGTTCATCCATGCTGACGTGCTCTTTGGCCATGTGGGCCTGGAGGATCTCGCCGTCGTGCACCAGCAGGGCGGGCTGTCCCTGAATGTATCTTCGGAAGCGGCGATTGCCTCCGGAAACCTCGGCTACCAAATAGTTCAGGATGAGCAGGGTAGCGGCGGCAATGGCGCCTCCGGCCAGCGATGTGTCGGGGCCGGTCATCGCATTTTGCACGGAGTTTGAAAGCAGCAGGAGAAGCACCAGATCGAACGGAGTCATCTGCCCGACTTCCCGCTTGCCGCTGATGCGAATTCCGATCAGCACGAGCAGGTAGATGACTGCGGTGCGGAGCGCGATTTCAACGAGCGTGTGCGTGTTCGGGGGCAGCATTAATATCGGTTGTCCTCGTTGCCGCCCTACTGCGGTGAAGCGGTAACCGGTATCGGAGCGTTTTTCGGCGTGCTCAGATAGCCGGTGACTTTGTTCTTGTCCACCGTCCAGACGACCAGCTCATACAGCATGTGCTCGCGTCCGGTGTAGAACTGCACCGGTTCGCTCTGGTTCCTGTCTTTCTTCTCGATGGTCTTGTCGTCGGCAGTGACGTTCAGCGTGTATTTGCCGCGTTTTGGGTCGGTCTTCTTCAGTTGTAAAGCCACAGTCGAAAACGCCTGTGGATGGGACCCCTTCAATAAGGTGAACTCGTAGTACTGGCGATCGCCCCTGTGTTTGAGGGCTTCGAGATCGCTGCGCGTGTTCGCGATCAACCCGCTCTGCACGCCGAGATCGCCGATGGTGCCCTGCAGCTTCGCGATGGTCGCCTCGAGCGACGCCTTGGTGGCGGCCACGTCGGTCTTCACGCCGCCGACGTCGGTCTTCACGTTGCCTACTTCTCCGGCAACGGCGCCCACATCTTTCTTTTCTTCCTCCGCCTGGGCTTTAAGGCGGGCCGATGCGACTTGTTGCTGACGTTGCAAATCGGCAGCACGCGTTGCCAATTCTTTTTTGGTCATGCCCAACTGTTGCGCCAGCGTCTCAGAATCGGCTTCCGCGGCCTGCATCCGTTTGGTCAGATCGCCGATCTGTTGTTGGCTGGCGGTTTGATCTTGCGTGACCTTTTGCAGCTTGCCGTGTTGGTCATAAATGAAAAATGCCGACGCGCCGACGTAGACAACCGCCAGCGCGACAAGGATCCATTTCCCGACAGTGCTCTGCGGCTCGGGGTGGTAAACGGTCGGTTCGCCTTCAGGCATAAGAGTTTTATCTCCAGTTGAAATGGGCTGTAGGCTTTATTGTTTGTGAGATGAGGGTCGGTGTCAATTGCGTTTCAGGTTCAGGGTCGAACGTAACTCCCACATCTCGAAAAACGCGAGATGTGGGGCAACCGCTAGAATGTGGGCGTGAAGAATTGGGACGCAATCGTCATCGGGGCGGGCATCGTCGGGCTTTCGCTGGCGATTGAACTCAACCAGCTGGGCCTGCGGGTGCTGGTGGTGGAGAAAGGCGAACCGGGGCGAGAGGCGTCCTGGGCCGCAGGCGGCATGTTGGCCGACTTCCCCCTCGAAACGCCGCCCCTGCTGCGGGAACTGGCGACGGCGAGCGCACGGATGTATCCCGAGTTCGTGCGCGGGCTTGAAGAGGAGTCCGGGCTGAAGATTGATTTGCGGTCGGTGGGAACACTGGTGCTTTTTCATGGGGAGACCGGGGTCCATCGCGTGTCGGTGGGCCCAAGCCCCGCCACCACAGAAGCTTATGCTCTGCCCGGACCCCTGGCGGAACTGGAACCGGCACTTCGCGCCCCCGATGCGGCCGCGCCCCAATTCACCGCTCTGTATGCACAAGAACGCTGCGTTGATCCCCGCCATCTGACCTCAGCCGCCATCGCCGCGGCCCGACACCGCGGCGTCGACTTTTCGTCCGGTGACCCGGTGCTGGATGTCGAGGTGGTGAACGGCAAGGCATCCGGCGTCCGCACCAGCAAAGCGCGGTTTGCCGCCGGCCTGGTTGTGAATTGCGCCGGAGCCTGGGCCGGAAAGATCCCGCCCCACCATTTCCCGACGCGTCCCGTCAAAGGCCAGATGCTATGCGTCGTCATGCCGGAAAAAGAACTGGTGCGCCATGTGATCCGCACGCCCGACGTTTACCTGATCCCGCGCAGCGACGGACGCTTAGTGATCGGAGCGACTCAGGAAGAGGCGGGATTCGACAAGCAAGCCGTGCCCGGAACAATCCAGAAGTTGCGGCAGGCGGCGCTCAATCTAGTTCCGAAATTGGCCGAAGCGCGGATTCTGGAGGCATGGGCAGGTCTGCGTCCGGGAACGCCTGACGGCTTGCCGATTTTGGGAGCAACGCCGACGCCAGGATGTTTTGTGGCGACCGGACATTTTCGGGACGGAATTCTGCTGGCGCCGGTAACCGCGCGGCTGATGAGCCAGATAATAACCGGGCAGACGCCGCAGATTGATGTACTGAAGTTCTCCGCCAGTCGCTTTGGCAGCTGATTCGAAGCACGTACTCGCCTACAGGGCGCCTGCCCATATTCCGGTATATACTGAACCGTTTTCGGCAATATCTTGCATATGCGCCCAGCGCGCCAGAAAGGCAACAGACTATGGCTTCCCCGGCAGTCGATTTTGCCCGCAATAATCAGCCGCGTTTTCTTAGCGAGCTGAAGAACCTTCTCCGTATCCCCAGCATCAGCACGCTCGATGAACATAAAACTGACGTGATGAAAGCGGCGGAATTTGTGGCCGCTGAGTTGCGCCGCATTGGGATGGACAACGTCGAGATCATCCCCACCCAAGGACATCCCCTGCTCTACGCCGACTGGCTGCACGCCGCGGGGAAGCCGACCGTTTTGATGTATGCGCATTACGACGTGCAACCGCCCGATCCCGTCGACGAATGGCAGACGCCGCCCTTTGAGCCGACCGAGCGCAACAACAATATTTACGCCCGCGGCGCGGTCGACGACAAAGGTCAGCTTTGGATGGAAGTCAAGGCGCTCGAATCACTGATGCAGGCCAATGGGGGCACGCTGCCGGTCAACGTCAAGCTCATTTTTGAAGGCGAAGAAGAAACCGGCGGCGAATCGATTGCCGAGTACGTCCGCAAACAGAAAGCAAAGTTGAAAGCGGATTTCGCGCTGGTCTGCGATACCGAACTGTTCGCGCCCGATCTTCCCACTCTGTGCGTCGGGCTGCGTGGCCTGGTGTACACGGAAATTGAAGCGGTTGGTGCCAAGACCGATCTGCACTCCGGCATGTACGGCGGTGCGGCGCCGAATCCGTTTTTCGCGCTGATTGAGATCATCAGCAAGCTGAAAGATGCCAAGGGCAAAGTGCTGATCCCAGGCTTTTACAAGAACGTCAAAGCGCCCAGCAAAGATGAGCTGAAAGCCTGGAAGCGGCTGCCGTTCAACGAGGAGCATTATCGCAAGACGGAGGTCGGCTCCAAGGTGCTGACCGGCGAGCCAGGCTATTCGGTCCTCTACCGGACGTGGGCGCGTCCCACGCTCGAAGTGCACGGCATGCCGGGCGGCTTTGTCGCTCCGGGAGCGAAGACGGTGATTCCGGCGAAGGCGTCGGCGAAAGTTTCCATGCGCATGGTGCCAAACCAGGATCCGGACGACATCCTGAAACGCTACACGGCCTTCGTCAAGAAACTCACGCCCAAGGGAATTGACACGAAAATCAAAGTTTGGAGTAAAGGCCCCGCATGTGTGGTCGGCACCGACAACCGGTTCATCAAAGCAGCCACCGAGGCTCTGCACGACACGTTCAAGAAAGAAACCGTGTTCATCCGCTCCGGCGGATCGATTCCAATCGTGACCGATTTCCAGGACGTGCTGAAAATTCCATCGGTGATGATGGGCTTCGGGCTTCCCGACGACAACCTGCACGCTCCGAATGAGAAGTTTCACATCCCGAACTTCCATCGCGGGATTGAGACCATCTGTTTGTTCTTTGAGAAGCTGGGATAAACAGATTGCGGCATCGCTTTAGAGTAGAGACGGGGTTTGCCCCGTCTCACTCCGCAGCTGGAAACGCGGCAAGCCGCGTCTCTACGGGAAAGTGTTGGCATGAATCGCCGTCCCGCTCGGCGCGGTGGCCCTGAACCCGCACGGTAATTCCCAATCCCTCGCCTTCAGGTAAAATAAATGGTTTGAGGATGATGGTCATGCGTACACGCATTTTCGCGTCGGCAGTGTTGTTCTTGGCGGTCACCATGGTGTCGGCGCCATGGCTGCAATCCGAATCGGATCAGGGAGTGCCGCATTTCAACGCGGGCCCTCCGGCCGCGGACGCCAAGCTTCCACCCATCCTCACCAAAGATCAGCTCTGGGGCGCGAACGCGCAGTTTCCCTATCAGACCCATGCCTATGAACTGGCAGCGAAGATTCCGAAGGTGCTCTACCAGCAGCCGTGTTACTGCTACTGCGATCGTGGCATGGGACACACCAGTCTGCACAGCTGTTTTTCGGGCACGCACGGAGCGGAATGCGGAACCTGCCTCAAAGAGCTTTATTACACTTACACCATGTACAAGCAGGGCAAGACGGCACGGCAGATTCGCGCGGGAATCATCAAGGGCGACTGGAAACTGGTCGATCTGGACAAAGCAGCCAGCATCAATTGACTGTCGATTTCAACGTTTTCGATTTGCAACTCTGAACTAAATTCTGAACTAAAGGCGGTTTGATGGCACTGAAGATCACCCCCAAGAAACAAGTCACCGAAGATCCGCGGCACGTCCAGGCAGTGCAGAACTACGAGTTGGGACTGCGCGCGTTGCAGGAACGCAAGTTCGAGAAGGCCAAAGGCCACCTGCAGAAAGCGCTGAGCGGACCGAACAAGTCCCTGGTCGACCGGGCTCAGGTTCATATCCTCACCTGCGACAAGCATCTAGGAACGCCCACGTTGCAGTTCAAAACCGCGGAAGAGCATTACGACTACGCCGTGTCGCTGATCAACACGGGCGACTATGTGACGGCGCGCGAGCATCTCGACAAGCTCTTGAAGCAGAATCCGAAGGCAGAGTTCGTGCTCTACGGCCTGGCCGCCTTGCAGTGTCTGACCGGTCACGTCGAAGAATCGCTCAGGACGCTCGATGAGGCGATCCAAGCGAAACCGGCGCTGCGCTTCCAGGCGCGCAACGATACCGACTTCCAGAATCTGGCGGAAGATCCGCGCTTCACCGAACTGCTCTATCCGGATCCGGGCACCGAATCCGAGCCCACAGAAGGAGAAGCCAGCGCGTACTAGAGCCGCACGGCCTGCCAGTCGAACGGTTCGATTGAGTCATTGAATCATTGAGGTATTGAATCATTGAAAACCTAAGCCCTCAGCGCGGCGACCAAATGCCTCAATGACGAAATGATGCAATGATTCAATATTAAGGCGGTATGCTGTCCCAGTCGCACACCAACTCATCTGACACCGGCAAGGCTGGCCGCGAACTGCGCGTGGTCGCAATCGGCGGCGGCACGGGCCTCTCCACACTGCTGAAGGGGCTGAAGCGTTACGTCGTGACACCTCCGCTGGCCACGCCTGGTCAGCCCACCATTCGCGAATTGTGTGGCGTGGTCACGGTGAGCGACGATGGCGGATCGAGCGGCCGTCTGCGCAAAGAGTTCAACATGCTTCCGCCGGGCGACGTGCGCAACTGCATCGTTGCCCTCTCCGAAGACGAAGCCCTGCTCTCCAAACTGTTTCAGCATCGCTTTCAGAGGGGCTCAGGACTCGAGGGTCACAGCTTCGGAAACCTTTTTCTGGCGGCGCTGACTTCGATTACCGGAGACTTTGCGGAAGCCGTGCGACTTTCTTCCGAAATTCTGCTTACCCGGGGGCGCATCTTTCCGGCGACCATGTCGAGCGTGGAACTGGAAGCGTCCTTCGAAGACGAGACACGGGTACGCGGCGAGACCCGCATCACGGCGAGCAAGGGTAAGATTCGCGAACTGTTCCTGGTGCCTCCCGATGTGCAGCCGCTGGCCCCGACGCTGGAAGCCATCGCCCACGCCGACCTGATCACGATTGGTCCGGGATCGCTGTTCACCAGTCTGATTCCGAACTTGCTGGTGCGCGGGATTCCCGAGGCTATCCTTGAATCTGCCGCAATCAAAGTATTTATTTGCAACCTGATGACCCAGGCAAATGAAAGTCTTGGATTAAGCGCGGCAGATCACATCCGCGCACTCAATGAGCATGCTCGGGTCCAGTTGTTCGACTATGCCCTGATCAACCGCAAGGCGGCCGCACCCGAGATGAAGGCCAAGTACGCTCTGGAGGGAGCTTCGCAGATCGCGGTTGATCTGGAAGCAATCGAGGCGCTCGGCGTGTGCCCGTTGCTCGGAGACTATCTTGAGGAAGGCGAAGTGGCGCGGCACGCCACCGACCGCGTTGCGCGCGACCTGATGGCGCTGATGTCGCAAGCGCCGGACCGGAAGACGATTCGGAGTTGATAGGTGGAGCGACGGGCGTCTCGCCCGTGCAGATGCGTGACTCACCTGATACCCCTTGGAATATCATTGGAGGTCGAGGTTCAATCGGATGCCCGGAATGTCGAGGGACCGGCGGTAGGCCGTTCGGCATGAGTCCGATAGACAGATTTATCTACCGTCTCTTAGGACATTGACGGAGCAACCGCCCGGCGGGTGAGCCAAGGGATAAAGCTGCCTCCAGTTGGGCGGTCGGGCGGGGACGCCCGACTCTCCATCAGCGTTCGCGGTATATTGACCTAACATGGCAAAAGCTCTCAAGACCAAGTCGAAAGCTTCCCCGTCAACTCCGCAACCCCCGCGTATCGCCATCGCGATCATGGCGGCGGGCAAGGGCACGCGGCTCAAATCGAAACACCCCAAGGTTCTGCATGAAATTGGCGGCAAGCCGATCCTGGCGCACGTAATTGCGACCGCGAAACAAATTGTGCCCGCCCAGGACATCTTCGCGATCATCGGCCATGAAGCGGAGCGCGTGCGCGAGGCGGTTGCCGGCACCGGCGTGAACTTCGTGCTGCAAGCCGAACAACGTGGCACCGGCCACGCCCTCATGGTGGCGCGCGAAGCGCTCTCGGGAAATGGCAATCGCACCCGCTATGACCAGGTCATCGTGCTTTCCGGGGACGCTCCCCTGATTACCGCCGAAACCATAAAGAAGCTCAGCGCCTTCCATACGCTTCAGAAAGCGGCCATGACCTTGCTCAGCGCCGATCTCGACAATCCTTACGGATACGGCCGCGTCATCCGCAAACGAGCGCGGGGTGGGGCGGAGGTGCAGGCGATTGTGGAAGAAAAGTCCGCCACTCCGCAGCAGAAGAAGATCCGCGAGATCAACTCCGGATTCTATGTCTTCGCCGCTCCCGCCTTGTACGAGCACATCGACCGTCTTTCCACCAAGAACGCGCACGGCGAGTACTACCTCACCGACATGGCGGAAATCTTTCAGCGCGTGCGCCAGAAGGTCGTCGTCATGAAGACCTCGGATGCCGGCGAAGTACTCGGCACCAACACGCGAGCGGAGATGATGGTTCTGGATGCGCGCCTGCGGATGGCGAAATGCCGCGCCCTGCTGGAGGAAGGCGTCACCATTTATTATCCGCACACCTGCGTGATTGACAGCGACGTGGAAGTTGGCGCCGACACCGTGATTGAGCCCTTCGTGCAGTTGCTGGGCAAAACCAAGATCGGTGCGGATTGCCGCATCCGCTCCTACAGCGTCATCGGAAATTCAACCCTTGCCGATCGCGTCATCATCAAGCCGGGAACGATCATGGAAGCCTCGCGAGTGGACGCAGGAGCGGTTCTCGGTCCCTACACTCATATGCGTCCCGGAAGCGAGATTGGCGAAGGCGCGCATTTGGGAAATTTTGTCGAGACCAAGAAAATCAAGATGGGCAAGGGCTCGAAGGCCAATCACCTCACCTATCTGGGCGATGCGGAAATCGGCGAAGCCGTGAACATCGGTGCCGGCACCATCACCTGCAATTACGATGGCGTGACAAAACACAAGACGGTCATCGAAGATCGAGCCTTTATCGGCAGTGACTCCACGTTGGTGGCTCCCATAAAGATTGGACGCGACTCCTACGTTGCGGCCGCCAGTTGCATCACGGAAGATGTGCCGGAGGATGCCCTGGCGCTCGGGCGCGCGCGGCAAAGCGTGAAAGAAGGCTGGGCCAGGGCGAGGCGCGACGCGCAGAAAGACCAGCATCGTTAGTGGAATGCATGTGGCGACGGGGCGCAGCTTGCCCTGAGCGGAGTTGAAGGACCCCGTCTCGGCGGGGCAAGGCCCTGCCACCACACGATCCTATCTCTTCCTTTTATTTGGACTACACTAGACCCGAAGCAAACCATGACGCAGACGCCTCCAACCCAGGAAACCCATCCCGTCCGCTACGACGTTTCCCTGCTGACGGCGGACGATTTCTATTTGTTCAACGAAGGCAGCCACTACCGCATTTACGAGAAGATGGGCGCACACGTGGTCGAGTCCAACGGCGCCACGGGCACCGTCTTCAGCGTCTGGGCCCCCAACGCCCGCCAAGTGTCGGTGATCGGAGCCTTCAATGGCTGGAACCCACGATCCCATCCCCTCCAGCCTCGCGCCTCGTCGGGGATCTGGGAAGGCTTCATCCCGAGCGTCGGCAAGGGCACGTTATACAAATTCCATATCGACTCGAATAAACACGGCTACAGGACGGATAAGGCCGACCCGGTGGGACTTTTTGCCGAGAAGCCGCCGCGCACCGCTTCCGTGATCTGGGATCTCGACTACACCTGGAACGACGCTGCCTTCCTCGAAAAGCGCGCGGCCGCCAACTCGCTGCATGCACCCATGTCGATCTACGAGGTTCACCTCGGCTCCTGGATGCGCGTCCCCGAAGAACACAACCGTTCCCTCACCTATCGCGAAATCGCGCCCCGCCTCGCCGATCACGTGAACAAGCTGGGATTCACCCACGTGGAACTGCTTCCCATCATGGAGCATCCCTTCTACGGTTCCTGGGGATATCAGACCACGGGCTACTTTGCTCCCACGGCGCGTTACGGCACGCCGCAGGATTTCATGTATCTGATCGACTACCTGCACCAGCACGGCATCGCCGTCATTCTCGACTGGGTCCCGTCGCACTTCCCTTCCGACGGCCACGGCCTTGCCTACTTCGACGGCACTCATCTGTTCGAGCACTCCGACTCACGCCAGGGCTTCCATCCCGACTGGAAGACGCACATCTTCAACTACGGCCGAGCCGAAGTGCGCAGCTTCCTGATGTCGAGCGCGATGTTCTGGCTCGACAAATATCATGTCGATGGGCTGCGCGTCGACGCCGTAGCTTCCATGCTTTATCTCGACTACTCGCGCAAGCAGGGCGAATGGATTCCCAACCAATTCGGCGGGCGCGAAAACCTGGAAGCCATCGACTTCCTGCGCCGCTTCAACCTCGAAGCCTACAAAGAACACCCCGACATTCAAACCTTCGCCGAAGAGTCCACCTCGTACCCCATGGTTTCGCGGCCCACGCATCTCGGAGGTCTGGGGTTCGGCCTGAAGTGGGACATGGGTTGGATGCACGACACACTCACCTATTTTCAGCAGGACCCCATCCACCGCCAATACCACCACAACCAACTGACCTTTCGCATGCTCTATTCGTTCCACGAGAACTTTGTTCTGCCCCTCAGCCACGACGAGGTCGTGCACGGAAAAGGTTCGCTTATCGGCAAAATGCCGGGCGATGAATGGCAGAAATTCGCTAACCTGCGCTTGCTCTTCGCTTACATGTTTGCCCAGCCGGGCAAGAAACTGCTCTTCATGGGCTGCGAGTTCGGCCAAGTCAGCGAGTGGTCGCATGATCGCAGCCTGGACTGGAATGTGCTGGAATACCCGGTGCATAGCGGGCTCATGAACTGGGTCCAGCAACTCAACCGCCTCTACCGCAGTGAATCCGCGCTGCACTGGTTCGATAACGATCCCAAGGGCTTTGAATGGGTGGATTGCAACGATGCTCCGGCCAGCATCATCTCGCTGCTGCGCAAAGGTAAGGACGGCGAGAACCCGGTGCTAGTCGTGTGCAATTTCACCCCCGTACCCAGATTGGGATACATGGTAGGCGTGCCGGCGGGCGGCTACTGGAAGGAAATCCTCAACAGCGACGGCCGCGAATATGGAGGTAGCGGCGCCGGCAACCTGGGAGGCGCCGAGGCGCTGGCAGAAGAAACCCACGGCCGCCCGTATTCGTTGCGACTGACGCTACCCCCGCTGGGCGCGCTGTTTCTGAGAAAAGCGTAGCCGCATCATAATGGAGCGACGGGCCTCCTCGCCTGTCCTGCCGGGCGGGGACCGCCGGCCCTCCACTGGCTTTACTGAGAGCTGACAGCTAACGGCCAAGAGATCGCCCTCACCGTTTCCACACTCCCACATACTCCAGCATCTCGTCTAATTTTGCGTTCCTCAAAATTTCCCCCACCGCCAAGTGATCGATGTGCGGAGCAATCGGCGTCTCGCTTTGTGCGATGGCATAGGCGGTCACAGCCACAATCGCCTCCCCGGCCTTGAAGTCGAGCCCATCGACTTTGTCGAGCGTGTCGCTCGATTTGTGATGGATCTCCATGTAATGCGACACGTCCACCCACAAATCGAGCGCCGGAATTCCCTGCAGCACGAACGGACCATGGTCGGTGTCGTAAGTGGTATTCATAGAAAGCTCACCGCCATTCATGTCCTTCAACAGGCCATCGCTCCAGGGCTGCATGGCCTTTCTCAAATCCTCGCGGCCTTCCACCTTCCATCCCTTGGGATGCCCCGCCCCATTATCGGTATTCAGAACTGCGATGCAATCGTTCAACTCGCTCTGGTGCGCTTGCGTGTAGGCGTAAGAGCCGAGGAGTCCCTGTTCTTCGCCTCCCCAAAGCGCCAGCCGGACGCTGCGCCGCGGCGCTTTCCCCAGTGCCATCAGGGCGCGGCCGATTTCGAGGACGCTGATGGCGCCCGTGCCGTTGTCCTGCGCGCCCGTGCCGAAGTCCCATGAGTCGAGATGCGCGCCGATCAAGATCCACTCGTCCGGACGCTCGCTGCCTCGAATCTCCGCCACCACGTTGTTGACCGTCGTCGCTCCCGTTGTCTTATTCTCGATCGTCAACTGAACCGTGACCGGCCCGCGCTCCAGTTCACGCTGAATGAGCTTCGCGTCTTCCATGCCGACTTCGGCCACCGGCAGCGGAAGCAACTTCGCGCCCCACACACCGTCGTGCGCATTCAAGACGTTGCTCTTCTCGCGGTCCGACATGATCGCCGCCAACACACCACCTTTCTGAAATGCAACCCACGCCGCCTCCAGCTTCGGCAACGCTTTGCCGTAGCCTTCGGCGAAGATTTTGCTCGTATCCAGAAACACGATCTTGCCATGCAGTTCGGCCTCCCGAGATTTCAAAGCGTCCCGCGACAAGTCGGCGACGATCACTACCGGGCCCCGTACTCCTCCCGGCGGCGTCGACGGCGCCCATCCGAGCGATGCCACGTACAGCGGACGCGACAAAGGCGCCAGCATCGCTCCGCTCGCCGTCCCGCGCTGCCAGCCCGCCGGAATTGTGAATGGCTCCAGCCGCACATTCTCGATGCCGTAGCTGCGGAACTTCGCCGCCGCCCATTCCGTCGAGCGCACATACGCCGGAGAACCCGTTAACCGCCCGCCGATGCCATCCGCGAGGTCCCCCAGGGTCGTCATCGATGGCCCGTTGTAAATCGAAGCGGCCAACCGGTCCGTCACCGGCTTCATTTCCGACGGTTGCTGCGCCCACCCGAGCACTGGGATCGTCCACCACACCGCCAACACGATTGCACGACGCAAATTCATTTCTCCTCCGGCCAAACAATTTCCAAGGATAATTCGCTAACCGAACGCCGACATTTTCGCGTCTGCGGGAGAGATCCTGCGGAGCTTCGCTCCGCCTGGACGGGCGAGGACGCCCGTCCCCACACTAGGGACATCCCCACACGATCTACTTCGCGAACGCTTCCTTATTTACCACATACGGCATCTTGGTAATGTCGCCGCCGTAGTTCCCTTCCAGCACGTCGATCAGTCCCTGCACGCAGCGTCCAGCCATGCCTTTATTAGGATCGGGAGACAGCCGGGTGATGCGCGCCGCGCTGGCGAAATGCGGCATCAGACGGCAGCGGTCGGCAATCGCGGGATCGCGCAGCGGCGAATCGGAGGGCAGAGGCTCTGTCTCGTAGACATCGAGTGCGGCGCCGGCGATTCTTTTCTCGCGCAACGCGCGCGCCAGGGCGATCTCGTCCACTACCGGACCCCGCGAGGTGTTAACGATCATGGCGGTGCTCTTCATCATGCGCAGCGTAATTTCATTGATCAGGTGGTAGGTCGGCGTCGAACTCTCGCCCTCGCGCAGCAGCGGAACATGCAGGCTGATGAAATCCGCGCCACTCAACGCTTCGTGCAATGTGGTGTAGCGAATGGTAGCTCGCTCACGACACATCCCGTGCTTGAACCGCAGATCCTTCACTTCTTGTACCGCCCGAATGTAGTCATGGTTCTCATACGCGGGATCAAAGCACAGGATGTTCATGTCGAAGCCGGCGCACTTTTTGATCATGGCAAGACCGATGCGCCCGGTGCCGATGACGGCGACGGTCTTTCCCGTGACTTCGTCGCCCAGAAAAGGCAGGTAGGGATGCCAATAGCTCCAACGATTTTCCCGCGTCAGATGTTCGGCGGACCAGAGTTTGCGGGCGAGCGCGCCCATCAGGAAGAAGGCATACTCCGCGGTCGCTTCGGTCAGGACGTCAGCGGTATGCGTGAACGGAATTTTGTACTTGTTGGCATCGGCGCGGTTGATGTTGTCAAATCCGACGGCGTACTGCGCCACCACCTTCAAAGTGCCGTCTCCGGCGGCGAAAATCTCGGCATCGATCGGATCGCGCAGGGTGGTGATCAGGCCGGCCACGCCCGACTTCACCTTTTCCACGATCAAACTCTTCGGCGGAGCTTCGGGGTGGGGATAGACTTCCAGGTCATATCCCTTACGGTCGAGAAGGTTGAGGGCGTCGCCAATGTCGCAGCTGGCAAAAACGCGGATTCTCTGGCTCATGCTTAGTGTGGTCGCTTGGGCAGGGATTGAGTACCCACTGCCTCACCCCTGGGCGTCAACCAGTGTACCGCACCAGGTCAGGAGGGGTGGGGCACAGGATGACAACATTTTCTCCCCAGAACCCGCTTTGCCGACGATTGGCCACGCCGTTAACTCCCGCAAAGGCCGCGACCAGCGTCGCAGCCTTCCGCTTCAGCCGATGAATTGGCGACTATTCTGGTGATTTTATGTGGATCGTCTTGCTGCTTTCGTCCAAGGTCCCATGCACGGTAACCTTCTTGCCTTCGAACTTCTGTACCAGATTCTGGTGGTCAATGTCAGCGGAAACCGGATGCGCCGACCCGTCGCTCCGGTCCGCTTAGGAATGTCTTCTGATGGAAGACAGGGGGAAGCGAGTCCTTGCTTCTCGCCGCCAACGCTCCCACCACAAAGAGAAAGAGAAAGGAGGATGCGAATCAACAGTCGTCTTGTTCTCGGCAGCAGCCGACTGTTGGCCTTTGGTTTTGATTGCGACGCTGAGGCTACCAGCCTGACCACCAACCTGTACGTCTGAATCCTCATGCGGAGTTCGGGAAGTGTTGACGCCGCTGAACGCCTTGTGGTTGATCACCGAATTCGACATTGATGTGCCTCACTGTAGGTTTGTCTGCGTTCGGCGCGGAACGCGAACCTGCGGATGATTGACTCGCGGCAATAAAGATCCGGGTTAACCCGTTGGTATCGGTGCAGCACGTCTGATTCCATCGATTGATGTGGCCGCCTATCGTGTTGGTTACGGAGAAAGGCGTCCGTTGGATTACGCAGGAATGTCGGTGACTGGGCAAAACTTACCCCACACTGACCATGCAAGGGTCACGGGTGGGGTTCGGGTTATTTAACGGTCGTAAACGGGTTAACGGCGCTTTCACTCAGAATCAGCTACTTCACCGACGAGGTGGCGAACTCCGTCTTCAACAACGAATACAGGCTGACATCGCGAAACGTGCCCCGCACCTTTATGATATTGCCGTGTTTTTTGGGGGTTAAACAGGCCGAAGTCGTACCTCTTCCCGAAAACCTGTCTGAGTCGGAGTTTTCCGCAGGCTGTGAAGTCATGCCCTTCTCAAACCCAGGGTTGTTCAGCAAACCGAGACGGGGCAAACCCCGTCTCTACACGAATTTTTCCGCTGCCTGTTTAGCGGCTTAGATTTGCTCACGTCGTTCCGGGCGCGGCGCGGCGGAGGCTGCCTGCGCATGATGGCGGACATCAGCTCCCAGAACCCAGAAGATGACATCTTCGGCGATGTTGGTGGCGTGGTCGGCAACGCGTTCGAGATTGCGCGCCACCAGCAGCGCGTCCAGCGCCTGCTGAGTCACTTGCGGCTCTTCGTTCATCTTGCGCACGAGCATAATAAAGGCTTCGTCGCGCATCCGGTCCACGACGTGATCCATTTCCAGCACGGCCTGCGCGAGCTCGGCCTTGCCTTCCACGAACGATTCCAGAGCGCGCCGCACCATGGCGCTGGCGGCGGTGGCCATGCGCGCGATATCGACCGGCAAATCGACGGCCGGCAATTCAATCATGTCCATCACCCGCTCGGCGATGTTCACCGCCTGATCGCCCACGCGCTCGAGATCGGCGTTGATCTTGGTGACCGCGAGAATGAAGCGCAGGTCCACCGCCGCCGGTTGCTGCGTGGCGAGGATGTCGAAGGCAAGCTCGTCGATCTCGCGCTCGGCGGCGTTGATGTGGCTCTCGTTCTCGAGGACGAGCTGGCAACGCGTGAGATCGCGCTCGGTGTACGCCTGGCAGGCGCGATCCACCGCCAGTTCCACGAGACCGCCCATGCGGAGCAGTTTCTCCCGGAGGTTCTCCATCTCCTGCTGAAAGCGCGTGCGCATTCTTCAAACCCTCCAAGAAGGTCAGAGGTTAGAGGTCAGATTGCGGAGGTTAAAACCAAAGTACTTCGTTCTTCACCTCTGCAATCTGACCTCTGACTCTGACCTCACTACTATCCGAACCTGCCGGTGACGTAGTCTTCCGTCCGCTTATCGGAAGGATTGGTGAATATCTTCTCGGTCTTGTCGAACTCGATCATCTTGCCCAACAGAAAGAAGCCGGTGAACTCGGCCACCCGCGCGGCCTGCTGCATATTATGCGTCACAATCACAATCGTGTACTGCTCTTTTAATTGAAAAATCAGTTCTTCGATCTTGCCGGTGGAGATCGGATCGAGCGCCGAGCAGGGTTCATCCATGAGCAGAACCTCCGGCTGGACGGCCAAAGCGCGCGCGATGCACAGGCGCTGTTGCTGGCCGCCGGAGAGGCTGGCGCCGGATTGTTTGTGGAGCGAGTCTTTGACTTCATCCCATAAAGCGGAACTGTGAAGAGAGGTCTGAACCACCTCATCCAGCTTCTTGCGGTTGCGCACACCGTTGAGCTTGAGCCCGGCGGCCACGTTGTCGTAGATGGACATGGTCGGAAACGGATTCGGCTTTTGAAACACCATGCCCACGCGGCGGCGCAGCTGTGTGGCCGAGGTTCCGTTATAAACGCTGAGGTCGCCGATGCGCACCGTTCCCTCCACCCGCGCCCCGGGAATGGTTTCGTGCATGCGGTTCAGACAGCGAATAAACGTGGATTTCCCACACCCCGAAGGGCCGATGAGCGCGGTTGCACGGTTGGCCAGCACCGTGATGTTGACGTCGAACAAGGCCTGAGTATGCCCGTAATACGCATTCAGCTGCTCGACTGTTATTCCAACGCCCATAGCTGGTTAAGCTCCTGCCAACGTTCCGTGCCGTACCGCAATGCGAACCGCTGCGACCGCGCCCACGATCAGCACAATCAAAACCAGCGCGCCCGCCCAAGCCTGCTTATGCCATTCATCGAAAGGCGAAATGGCATACGTGAAAATCTGCAGCGACAGGGCAGCCGTCGGCTGGTCCGACTTCCAATTCCAGAACTGGTTTCCAAAGGCGGTAAACAGCAGCGGCGCCGTTTCTCCGGCCACGCGAGCGAAGGCCAGCATGACGCCGGTGATGACTCCCGACGTCGCCGTGCGCAGTGTGATTGACAGCGTGGTGCGCCAGCGCGAAACGCCCAGGCCATAAGCGGCTTCGCGGATGGCCTGCGGCACCAGCAGCAGCATCTGCTCGGTGGTGCGGGCGATGGTCGGAACCATCATGATCGCCAGGGCCACGCCACCGGCCAGCGCGGAAAAGTGCTTTTGGCGCACGACCACCAGCCCGTAAGCCACAATGCCGATCACGATCGAAGGCACACCGTTCATCACGTCGGAGACAAAACGCACGATATCGCCATAGCGGTTTCGCCCGTACTCGGAGAGAAAGATGCCCGCGCCGATTCCCAGCGGCACGCCGAGCAGGCTGGCGATGGAAAGAATGACCATCGAGCCGACGATGGCGTTCGCCATGCCGCCGCCGGGCTCACCCACCGGCTTCGGGGTCTGGGTCAGAAAGGCAAGGTTGATCGAGCCGATGCCTTTGTAAACCAGATATGCAAAGATGGCGAACAGCGGCAAAAGCACGAGGGCAACTGTAAGTACGGCGACGCCGGTCATTACGTGGTCCACCACGCGCCGCCGCAAGCTGACGGGCGGAACCACAACCGCTCCCGAGTTGGAATTTGTTTCAGGCAAGGCTTCTCGCCGGTTGGCCTCGAGTCACGCTCCACACCATGAGTCGCGCCAGCGCGTTGACCACGATGGTGACGAAGAACAACGCCAGGCCAATCTCGATCAACGCGGAGAGATACAGATCTCCGGTCGCCTCCGTGAATTCGTTGGCAAGTACGCTAGCCATGGTATAGCCGGGAGCAAACAGCGATTTGGCGATCTCGGGACGGTTGCCAATCACCATCGTGACCGCCATGGTCTCCCCGAGCGCGCGGCCCAAACCCAGGATGATGGCGCCCACGATTCCCGCCCGCGCATTCCGCAGCACGCCCATGCGGATCATTTCCCAGCGCGTTGCCCCCAGCGCCAGCACCGCTTCCCGCTGATGCTGAGGAACCACGGTGAGCACTTCACGGGTGATGGACGAGATGATGGGAATGATCATGATGGCCAGAATCACACCCGCCGCCAGCATGCCGATGCCGTACGGCGGCCCGCTGAACAAGCCCGTCCAACCCAGCGTCTTGGCCAGAAACGGCTGAACAACTACGCGCAGTACCGGCACCAGAATGAAGATCGCCCACAGTCCGTAGACCACGCTCGGGATGGCGGCCAGCAATTCGGTAGTAAAAGAAAGAATTCCCCGCAGCCGGATCGGGCACATCTCGGTAATGAAAACGGCGACCCCAAGAGATAGCGGCACGGCGACGACGAGCGCCAGCAGCGAAGACACAATCGTGCCGAAGATGAACGGCAGCGCGCCGTACTGGTCCGACACCGGATCCCAGTCCGACTGCCCAAAGAACTTCCAGCCAAAAGCATGCCAGGAGAGCGCGGAGCCTACCACCAGTTGGTAAACAATCAAGCCCAGCAGCGCGACCACCGCCAAGCCACAAAGGCGCATGGCCCAGCCGAAAAAAGTATCGGGGATTTCGCTGACCTTCCCCTGCAACAGCGGCGCCGTTCTCGCTTCGATTTTCAGGGCGGCCTTTGTCCCCCGCTCCGGTTCGGGAGCGTTGAAACGCGGCCGGGACAGGGCTTGATTAGACATTCCGTGCTGAGGCTAGCAGACAGTTGTTACAAATCGGTTAAAAAGCGGATGGGGTAGTGTCTTAAAAAAGTGTTTAAGACACTACCGCGGGTGGGGCCATTTCTTGACTTTGTGGAGAGCCGGGTGGGGAATTCCGCGTGAGTTCTAACCCAAAGCGGCGATCGCTTCCGAGGTCGCCCGTCCCTTGGATGACGTGGCCACTCGAGAAACCTACTGCGGCAAGCCCATGCGGCGGAGGAGGTCCTGCATACGCGGGTCGGAGCGCATGGCCTCCCAGTCCCAGGCGACTGCGAGATGGCTTAGCGGTGTTTCCTTGGCCTCATATGCCTTCTCAAGCCAGGCGAGCGCTTGATCGGTGGCTCCGGCGTGGGCATAAAGGCGGGCGATGCGGACGCCGGCGACGTGGGAGTGTTGCGCGCGCCGCGCGAGGGTATCTGCGGCACGCCTCATGCCCTCGCGGTAACCGGCATCGTGGTAGCCGGACTGGAGGGCGGCGACCGTCTCCTGATCGTTGAGCGCTTCGAAGAAGCGGATGGCTTCGTCGATAGCTTGTTGCGGCATCTGTTTCTTGTAATACGCACCCCAGAGACCCATGTGCACGGAGGAGAAGTTGGGTTGGGCTGCTGCGACTTTCTGGAGCACATCGATGGCTTCGTCATAGCGGCCCACGTAGATCAGGTGCCATCCGTAGAAGCAGCGCTGGAATGAATTCATGGGGTCGAGCGTAAGCGCCTGCTGAATTTCCCGCTCCCATTCTGGATTGCGTTTAAACGAAAGCAGGTAGTCCGCATACATGAAGTGCGCATTGGCGCTGCTGGGATTGAGTTCGATCGCACGCCGAAAATCGCGTTCGGCCGCAGACCAGTTCCGTTCATACGAGGCTTCGATATTGGCCAGACTGATGTGGGGCTCGGAGAGGCTGTCGTCGAGTTCCAGGGCCTTGAAGGCGGCTGTCTTGGCCCTGGGGATCGTTTCCGAAGGCGCTGCATAGCCGGTGTCGGCGCGCATCAACCAGACGTCGGCGAGACCAGCATAAGCGAGCGCGTAATTGGGATCCTTTTCGAGCGATAACTGGAAGTAGCGTTCGGCATTCTCGAAGCCTTGTTTGGAGACTTTGTACCACTCGAAACGCCCCTTGAAATAGGCCTCGTAGGCCTCGGGATTGACGGCGCCGGGGGCGGTCAGGCGGGCCTGCTCTTGAGGACTGAGCGTCACGCGGATCTCGTTGGCAATCGCGCGAGTCACTTCTCCCTGCAGAGTCAGGACGTCGTGCAGGTCGCGGTCGTATTCGTCGGCCCACACCGGTTTCTCCGCCGCAGCGTCCACCAGGCGAGCGGTCACGCGCACACGGCTGCCCGACTGGACCACGGATCCCTCGACGATCGCGTCCACCTTGAGCTTACGTGCAATTTCGGCGAGCGGAAGCTTGGTGCCTTTGAATTGCATGACGGACTGGCGCGAGATGACCCGGGACGGGACCACCTTCCCCAGTTGGGTGATCAGCTCTTCGGTCATGCCGTCGGCGAAGAACTCCCGTTCCGGATCCCCCGAGAGATTGACGAGCGGGAGAACGGCGATCGCCTGAAATCGCAGGACGCCGATGGCGGGTCGGGAGCGCATCCGGAGGGCAATCAGGAGCGCCACTGCCATCATAATCACAATCGCCAAGAGCGAGAACACAAGGGCCCCGTGCCGACGAAAGGAGAAGAACGTTGGCTCGGCGCGCGCGGTTTCTGGCGGATGCTGCGCTTTCGGTTCGCGCTCGAGGCGTCGAAGGGCGGCGGCGAGTTCCCGGGCGGATTGATAGCGATCCTCCGGATTCCGCTCCAGGCATTTGCACACGATCCATTCCAGCTCGGAGGAGAGACTGGCGTTGAGTTGATGCGGCGCGGTCGGGTCGTGGTAAAGGATGGCGCCGATCAACTGGCTTGTGGGGACATCAGCGAAGGCGCGCCTGCCGGTGGCCATCTCGTAGAGTACGAGTCCGGCGGCATGGATGTCGGTGCGGGCATCAACAGGTTCACCGAGGAGTTGCTCGGGCGCCATGTAGGGCAAGGTTCCGGACATCGGGCCGGATTGCAGAGTGCTTTGCGTTGCGGCGGGGTCGGCGGCTTGCTGCCGGAACCTGGCTAAGCCGAAGTCGAGAATTTTGAGCCAGCCATCGGTGGTGAGCCGCAGGTTGCCGGGCTTCAGATCGCAGTGAACAACGCCATGTTTGTGGGCGTCGGCGAGTCCGTCCGCGAGCTGGATCCCGAGGCGCAGTGTCTCTTCTTCAGGCTGAGGTCCGAGAGCCAGTTTGTGGCTGAGCGTGATGCCCGGAATCAACTCCATGACTAGGAAGTCGACGCCTTGCTCCGTATCGAAGTCGTAGATGGTGGCGATGTTGGGGTGATTGAGCTTGGAAAGTGCGAGAGCCTCTTTGTGAAAACGCTTGCGCGCGGACTCGTCGGCGAGCATTCCGGCGGGGAGCACCTTGATCGCGACGTCGCGGTCGAGATGAGAGTCGTGGGCGCGATAGACGTCTCCCATGCCGCCGGCTCCGATCTTCTCGACGACGCGGTAGTGGCTCAGTTCACCGCCGGCGAGCAAGGCCTGATCGGACGCTAGGCCAGCCATAGGGAGAGGTACTCCTTCACCTCGCAGGCCCCATTCTAGGCCGTTGGCCCAAAGGAATCGACAAGAAACTCCCGGACGACGGCAATCCAGAAGTAATGCCTCCGGATTGGTCCCGATAAACGCCCTTGTCGTCACCTTGCGGCCGAATTTTTACTCGGAAGTTCCGCTGCGGGGACTGCCGCACTCTACGACCCCGCGCCTAACATCAACTTCCGTTTCGAAAATCGAAGTTGGCACCAATCGGACAAGCCGGCTTCGACCGTCTGGCTCCTCATGCTGCGGTAAGCTTGCGCAACGCGGCCCGGTTATGAGAAGACTGATCGTTAACATTTCATCGTCACTCCAATGCCCACCTTTGCCGCCATCGACATCGGTTCGAATTCCGTCCGGCTGAAGATCTCCCGCCTGCAGGCCGGTCGCCTGAAAGAGATCCATGAAGACCGCGAGGTCACTCGGTTGGGCGCAGGTGTCTTCGGCGGCGGATTGCTTGCGCCCGAATCAATGTCCCAGACCGTGCAGGTGTTGCGCCGTTTCAATCGTGCCATACAGGAATGCGGCGCCGATTCCGTAAGGGTGGTGGCCACGGCCGCCCTGCGCGATGCCCGCAATTCGCGCACGTTTCAGGAGTGGGTGCGCTCCACGACCGGCTGGACGATCGAAATTATTTCCGGGCTCGAAGAGGCCCGCCTCATTCATCTCGGCATCGTCTCCGCCGGCCGCTTGGATGCCCGCAGTCTTCTGCTGGTAGATCTCGGGGGTGGCAGCTGCGAACTCACAGTTTCACGGCAAGGTCAGCTTCGGCATACGGTGAGCTTGCCGCTCGGGGCCGTGCGCCTGACCGGCGAATTCCTTAAACATGATCCGCCGCGCAAGGGAGAACTGAAGCGCCTACAGGAATTCGTGGCGCGAGAGATCACGCGCATCCAAGATCGCGTCAAGTCCGCGCGCGTGGGCGCTGTGATCGCCACCTCGGGAACCGCGGCCGCGCTGGTGGGCGCTGCCAACCGTTTAGCGCGTCCCAGAAAGAACCGCCCTGCCACCTACGCCACCGACGAAATGATCCGCCGCCTTGCCAACCAGATTACGCGCATGACCTTGGAGCAGCGGCGCAAGGTTCCCGGCATCGGCCCGCGCCGCGCTGAAATCATTTGTGCCGGAGCGGTCGTATATGCCGAGTTGCTGGAGCGCTGCCATCTTGCCGGTTTTCGCTATTCGGCGCTCGGTCTCCGCGACGGCATCCTGGCCCAAATGGCGGCCGATTACGATCGCAGCACCCGATCGGGCCGGGCCATTGAGTCGGAGCGCTGGGAGTCGATCAAGCGCGCCGTGGAACATTACCGCGTCGACCTGCATCATGCCCTGCATGTGCGCGACGCCGCCTTGCTGCTGTTTTCCTCGTTGAAGTCGGTACACCAGCTTCCCGCGGAATATCGCGAATGGCTGGCGGCTGCCGCCATGCTGTTCGAAGTGGGCGACTACGTGAACCGCAGCGGACATCACCGCCACAGCTACTACATCATCGCCAACTCGGAAATTCTCGGATACACCCCACAGCAACGGCGGATCATCGGCTCGATCGCGCGCTATCTGGGGAAGTCGCGCCCCACAGCGGGCGAGGGTCCGATGAGCACCTTGAGTCCCGAGGAGCGGGAGAACGTAACCAAGGCGTCGGTCCTGCTCCGCATCGCGCGAGCGCTGAATATGGGCAGAAGCCAGTCGGTCGGGAAAGTTGGAGTTTCGGCGCGCAACGGCCGGGTCACCATGAAGCTGACGCCGCGCGGAAAAGCCAGCGTGGACCTGGAAGTGTGGTCGATTGAGAAGGACCGCGACTACTTCCGCGAAGTCTTCGGCCGCGAGCTTTCCGTTGCCGCGGCGTGAAGCGTGCGCAGGATCCGGGGCGTGATGCACCAGCTCAGCGACCCGGAATTGCGCCGCATTTCGACTTTCGCCACCGCCCCTTTCTTGAGCTCAACCACGGCTTCGCATCCACTGTCGCTGATCACGCGTCCCAGGAATTCGCGGAGGTTCGGGTTATGCCCCACCAGCAGCACGGCGTCTTGGCGGGCATACTTTTCCAGCATCTTCTGAAAATCCGAGAAGCTTGCTTGCGGACGCAGCGCGTTTTCCTTGACCAGCTTGCCTTCGTGTCCCATTTCGTTTCCCACCAGCGCCGCGGTTTGCGTGGAGCGCTTGAGTGGGCTGGAGACGATGGCTTCCACCTGCACGCCCAGCGCGGCCAGCGCGCGGCCGATATATCCGCATTGCTCGATGCCGTCTTTATCGAGGCCGCGCTTTTCATCCTTCTTGGCGCTGCTCAAGGTTTGCCCAGCACTGGCGTGGCGCAAAAAATAGAGAAACATTTGAAGTGATGATTCCTTTCCCATCAGAGCGCGTGTTCAGCAGGCCGTGCGTCAGGATATCGTTTTCGAGATACCCTTTAGCGCCCGCCCCAGCAAGGTTCGTCCGCTCGAAACCCGCTGCCGAGACGACCGGTGAGGGACCGCCGCGGGTATCTCTTCCGGCGTCTTGCTGCCTTCCGCCAAGGCAATCAAGAAATCCTGGGCACAGAAGGCGGAAGCGCCTCGCGGAGGCCTCTTGCCGCGTCCTTTCGGCGATTGCCAGGGACGCAGGTAGCGGCCGTCCTTTTGCAGAAATCGCGATTTCACATTGTCGGCGAGACAGGCCGCCAGAATCTCATGCACCACGCGGTCGCGCAAGAGCGGGTTCTTGAGCGGGAACAAGACTTCGACGCGCCCGTGCAGATTGCGATTCATCCAATCGGCGCTGCCGACGTAAACTTCCGGCTCGCCGCCGTTCTCGAAGTAAAAGATCCGGCTGTGCTCCAGGAACCGCCCCAGGATGCTGCGCACGCGGATGCGGTCACTGAGGCCGCGCACCCCCGGCCGCAGCGCGCACATACCCCGCACGAGCAGCTCAATCTCCACCCCGGCCTGCGAAGCACGGTACAAAGCCTGGATGATATGCACGTCGAGCAGGGCGTTCATCTTGGCGATAATGCGTGCTGGTCGCCCCATCCGCGCATGCTCGGCCTCGCGCTCAATCAGACTCATGCACTTTTCCGCCAAATCCAGCGGCGCTACCATAAGCGGCCCGTAGCCTGGATGTTCCGCGTAGGCGGTCAGAAAACTGAAAACATCGTGCACCGCGCGCGTGATCTCCGGGTCGGCCGTAAGCAGGCTGAGATCGGTATAGATGCGGGCTGTCGTGGCATTGTAGTTTCCCGTGCCCAGGTGCGCGTATTGGCGAGTCACTCCATCCGGATCGCGCCGCACCAGCAGACAAAGCTTGCAGTGTGTCTTCAACGCGACCAGCCCGTGAAAGACCTGCACTCCTGAATCTTCCAGATCGCGCGCCCAGCGGATGTTCGACGCTTCATCGAAGCGCGCTTTCAGCTCGACCACCGCCGTGACTTCCTTGTGTGCCGCCGCCGCCATCAGCGCCTGAACCACCTGCGAATGCTCGCCCGTACGGTACAGCGTCTGCTTGATCGAGAGCACACGCTCGTCCTCGGCCGCCGCCTGAACGAACGACAGAACCGCATCGTAAGAATCGTAAGGATGGTGCAGCAGAATGTCGTGCCGGCGCAGTTCCTCAAACAGATCGTGCGACTTCGCGGTCAGCCGCAGCTCTCGCGGCACATAGGCGTGAAACTTCAAGTCCGGCCGCGCCGCTCCATCGTAAATGTTGAATAGCCGCGAAAGATTTACTGGGCCGTTGACCTGAAAAATCTGCCAGGGCTCGAGTTCGAACACCGTGCCCAGCCGCTCGATGATCTCGGGGTTGGCCTCGGACTCGATCTCCATCCGCACCGCGTCGCCCTTGCGGCGGTTGTGCAATTCCTCGCGCACCGATTCCAGCAGACTGCGCGACTCTTCTTCCTGCAGATATAGGTTGCTGTTGCGGGTGACGCGGAAGGCGGCGGAAGAAACGATGTCGTAGCCCTTGTACATCCGCGCCGCATGATGGAGGACCAGGTCGGCAAGAAAAATGAAATCGATAGTTCCCGGCGACGGCAGGCGGACCAGTCGCGGCAGAGCCCGCGGAACGGTGACGACTCCGGTATAAGTTAGCGAAGACCGGCGGCGGCGGCGCAGCAACAGCGCTACGCACAGCGCCTTGTTGATCACCCGAGGAAAGGGATGCGCCGGGTCGACCGTGACCGGTGTCAGCAATGGATCGAGCTCCCGTTCGCAGTAGGCATCCACGAACGCCAGCGCCTCGCTGTCCAGTTCGTCGATGCCCAGGACGCGAATTCCCTGCTCCGCCAGTTCCGGCCGCAGGCGGTCGTTCCAGCAGGAATATTGTTCTTCGACGAACTCGTGGGTCGCTTCTTTGATCAGCTCCCGCTCCTCCACCATGGTGAGTCCGTCGGGAGTGGTGGAGTTGTGGCCGTCTTCCAGTTGCTGCAACAGGCCGCCCACGCGCACTTCAAAAAATTCGTCCAAATTGCTGGCGGAGATAGCCAGAAACTTCACCCGTTCGAGCAACGGATTGCGCGGATCCCCGGCTTCTTCCAGTACCCGCCCATTAAATTTCAGCCACGACGCTTCGCGGTTAAGGAGCGTGGCGTGGTTGTTCAGAGTTGCTCGAACCATGATTGAGGAACCATGTTTATCGAATGGGTATTTGCCGCCGACAGTAGCACCGCCGTCCCGGCGGCTGTCCGGCGGGCGTCCCACCCGCCGCACCGAGGGCGAGACGCCCTCGGGACAGGCGGCAGGATGCCGGCGCTACGGTAGTCACTACCGGTCGCGTACCAACTTGCCAATCAGGTCATCCGATGATCCGGTATCGAGTCATCGAAAATCCGCCGGGAACTTTGGCTTCGATTACCCGATGGCCAAACGATAGATGAGGGCGTCAACAATGCAGGATACGACCCGATGACATCCAACTCCAACAACGGACAAGCAGTACCCGGCGGCACATTCAACCCGGGAATAGTATACCAAGACGCGAAAAGGGCGCCGGTCCATTGCCCCAGCACCCTTTAGTTCGTTCTCGGCAACGGACGTTACTGGATCTTTTGAATCGTCGCCTTCTCCATCTCAGCCAAGTTCTGGGGAAGCTTGGCATAGTCCAGATTCTCCACCATTTGCTGCCCATCGTTGAGCATCCAGTTGAGAAAATCTACCGTGATCTTGCGTTTGCCCGCATCCTTCCAACGCGTGGGAACCAGCAGATAGGTGAAACTCGCGATGGGGTAGGCTTCCTTGCCCGGAGCGTTGGTGATGGAGACGCGGAAATCGCCCGGCGTGAACTTGGCCGCCGCCGCGGCTGACGTGGTGGATGCCAGACTGGCCTTGATGAAGTTCCCGGCGGCGTTCTCCACCACGCCAAACGGAACTTTGTTTTGCAGCGCGTAGATCAGCTCCACATAGCCGATGGAGCCGTCCGTCTGGCGGACCATGCCCGTCACGCCTTCATTGCCCTTGCCACCGAGTCCAACCGGCCACTTGACGGAGGTATTGCTGCCGACGCTCGACTTCCACTCGGGGCTGACCTTGGAAAGGTAATCGGTCCACACGAAGGTGGTACCGCTACCGTCAGAACGATGGATCACCACGATTTCCGTGTCGGGAAGCTTCACGCCGGGATTGGCTTTTGCGATGGCCGGGTCGTTCCACTTGGAAATCTTGCCCAGATAGATCCCGGCGAGCGCCTGCGGCGTGAACTTCAATTCCGCCGTGATCCCTTTAATGTTATACGAGGGCACCACGGAGCCCAGCACGGTCGGCAGTTGCACGAAGGGTACGGGAATTTGCTTTACCAGTTCGTCCTTGAGAGGCATATCGCTGGCACCGAAATCCACGGTGCCTGCTTTAAGTTGGTTGATGCCCCCACCGCTCCCAATCGACTGGTAGTTGATCTGCACGTCCGGGTGCAGCTTGTTGTATTCGCTGAACCACTTGGAATAGATGGGATACGGAAAGGTGGCGCCCGCTCCGTTCAACGTGGTCTGCGCCATCACGGGCAGCGCCAAGGCAAGACCTGCGAACAACAGCGTGATGCGAGGTATCAGACGTATCACCAGACGAGTCCTCCGCGTGTTCAATTTAGTTGCGCAATCTTGTTTTATGGGTGAAGTGTTAAAGAGAGGTTACAGCGCGGTGAATTTCTGATGAACGCACTTGGTTTTGCAGGTACCTAGCGGCTGGCACGCTGGTCCAGCCGCGCCAGTTCCCGGCCAAATAGCGCGTTGTGGGGAAAGTCTCGCTGCAACGCCAGCAGGGTCTCGCGAGCGCGCGGCAACTCTTTCTCGCGGACGTAGGCGATGGCCAGCAGGATGCGCGCGAATGGAGCGAGCAGATGGCCTCGCTCTGCGGTCGTCTGGAGCTCGGCAATGCCGCCAGCCTTATCCCCCGACACGCCTCCGAGGCGCAGAACCCAGCGCACCGGAGCGGCCATCGATCCAATGATGTAACGGCTGACGCCGCCGGCCAGGTGAGCGTCGTAGCAATCAGGATCCGCCGCGAGCAGTTGCTGAGCCCAGGCTGTCGCCTCCTTCGTGTAGTGTAACGACGCCATATTGCGCTTTTCGATCAGCGCAGCGTAGTCAGAGCGCAAGCCATTAGAAAGAGTCATCGCCAGAAGCGCGTCGCTGTCGCGGGAGTCCCGGCTGAGCCGGACCTTTGCCAACTGCTCCGTGCGGTTGAGTTGCTGCTCGAAACGGGCGCGTTGTTGCGGGTCGGCCGCATATTTCTTCCGCGCCCCGAAAACCGAGTCGTCTTCGTAGAACTGCGCTTCGAGCACGCCCAGCCGGCTGAATTCCGCAAACAAGATGCCAGCCGCCTCGCTCGCTGGCCCCATGGGATTCTCGGGGTTCACCTTTTCCCACGATTCGAAATCTCTTTGCGCGCCGGTAAAATTCAGATCGTAGAGCTGGCGGAATCCGTGGTCGAGACCCGCGGACTCCGTTTTCGTCGCCTGAGCCCCGTCCAACGCCAGCAGACAAGCGATCGCGAGGCAGAGCCCCTTCCCTCTGAGGTGTCCGAAAAACCGGGTTGGTCGCTGTTTGCCCATGGTTCCACTCTCATGTTAGATGAGGATCGCTAGACGATATGTCACAAATGTGTCATTTTCTGGCAAACTTGCATGGCGGCGAGGACCCTGACTTTGAACGATAGCATACAGTACGCGCCGGGCTGGCCCGGAATTGAACCGCGCTGGACTTCGAGCGCCAAGACCGGCATAGGCACTGCTCTGAACCTCCATAGCCGGGTTTGGTTCACGCTGAGTCATGGCATTCTTAATGAAATCTACTTTCCCAGGGTCGACCAGGCCTGCACCCGCGACTTCGGCCTGATCGTCACCGATGGCTGCGGATTTTTCTCCGAAGAGAAACGCCATTGTACCTTCCAGAACCTTCCGATTGAACCCGGCGTACCTGTCTACGAACTGAGCAACACCTGCATGTCGGGACGCTACCGGATCGAAAAAGAAGTGCTGACCGATCCCTGGCGAAACGTAGTGTTGCAGAAAATTCGGTTTGTGCCGCTCCAGGGAGAGCTCGCCGACTATCGCCTGTATGCGCTGCTGGCGTCGCACCTGGCAAACATGGGATATGGCAATACCGGCTGGGTGGGCCATTACAAGGGCAAACCGATGCTCTTTGCCGAGCGCGATTCCTCTGCCCTCGCCCTGGCGTGCTCCGCGCCCTTGCTAAAACGCTCCGCCGGATTTGCTGGCCTGTCGGACGGCTGGCAAGACCTGTCGCAACATTTCCAGATGGCCTGGGAATACGACCGCGCGGAAAACGGAAACATCGCGCTTACCGCGGAAATCGATTTAGCCGCTTCGAACGGCGAGTTCATCATGGCGCTAGGCTTTGGCGGAATCTGGGCCGAAGCCGGACAGCAAGCCCTCTCTTCCCTGCTCACTCCATACGAAACGGTTCGCAAAGATTACGTCTTTCACTGGCAGAACTGGCAGCGCACGCTGAAAAAACTCGACGAGAAGCCGCGCGAAAAAGACTTGTACCGGCCCAGCGTCGCGGTTCTGCGCACCCACGAATCCAAGGATTTTCTCGGCGGCATCATCGCCAGCCTCTCCATTCCCTGGGGCTTCAATAAGGGCGACGAGGATCTGGGCGGTTACCACCTCGTCTGGCCGCGCGATCTGGTCGAAAACGCCGGCGGATTGCTGGCCGCGGGCGCTCACGACGACGCTCTGCGCGTGCTGCACTACCTCGAAGCCACCCAGGAAGCCGACGGACACTGGGCGCAGAACATGTGGTTGGATGGCCGTCCGTATTGGAATGGCCTGCAGATGGACGAAACCGCCTTCCCCATTCTCCTGGTCGATCTGCTGCGCCGTGAATCTCCGCGCTGCTTCAGAGACTGCGATCGCTGGTGGCCCATGGTGCGCAAAGCCGCCGCCTTCATCGCGGCCAACGGCCCGGTTACGCAGCAGGACCGCTGGGAAGAAGACGGCGGCTATTCCCCGTTCACCATGGCCGCCGAAATCTCCGCCCTGCTGATTGCCGCCGATATCGCGCAGTCGATGGGCCAGCCACAGCCCGCCGAATTTCTGCGCCACATGGCCGACACCTGGAATTTCAACATCGAGCGCCGAACCTACGCCGTGAACACCGACCTCGCCCGCCAGGTTGGAGTCGAAGGCTACTACGTCCGCATCACGCCTCCCCCCGGCGACGGAGCCGCTTCGCCCTTGCAGGGATTTGTTCCAATCAAGAATCGAGCCATGAGTTCTTCGAATGCGCCGGCGGTGGAGATCGTCAGCCCCGACGCGCTGGCGTTGGTCCGCTTCGGCTTGCGCGCGCCCGACGACCCGCGAATCCTGAACACCATCAAGGTCATCGACGCACTCCTGCGCGTAAGGCTTCCTCAAGGTCCGGTTTGGTATCGCTACAACTGCGACGGCTACGGAGAGCATGAGGACGGCTCTCCGTTCGACGGCACCGGAGTTGGCCGCCCCTGGCCGCTGCTGGCGGGGGAACGTGCGCACTACGAACTGGCTGCTGGCCGCGCCGCGTCCGCCGAAACCTTGTTGGGCGTGATGGAAAATTCCACGGGAGCAAGCCGCCTGATTCCCGAACAAGTCTGGGACTCGGCCGACATTCCGGAGCGCGAGTTGTGCGCCGGAAAAGCGTCGGGGTCGGCGTGCCCACTCGTGTGGGCCCATTCCGAATACATCAAGCTGCGCCGGTCGCTCGCCGAAGGCAAGATTTTTGACCAGCCTCCGCAAACGGTAGAACGCTATTTAACAAGAAAGATATCGGCCCAATACTTCAACTGGCGCTTTAATAACAAACCGCGCACCATGCCCTGCGGAAAGAAGCTGCGCATTCTGATGATGGAGCCAGCCCTGGTGCATTGGAGTTTCAACAACTGGCAAACCACCGAGGATAGCAACTCCAGCGACAGCGGATGGAATCTTCACCACGTAGACCTGCCCGCGGAAACTCTCGCCCCAGGCCGCCAGATCGTGTTCACGTTCTACTGGAAAAATACCGGCCGCTGGGAAGGGCGAGACTACCAGGTAACCGTCGAGTAGTACCGAACCCCCGTATCCTTTTGCCTGCCATTTTCGTCCTAGCAATAGCACCGACCCTTGGTCGGAGGTCGTAGGAGGTCCGCATATGGCTGTCCTCAAGCGTATTGGTCCAGCATCCGCATTCAAGATTGGCCTTGTTTCCTACGCCGTCCTGGGCTTGATCGCCGGCGTCTTCTGCAGTTTGATCGCGCTCGCCGGAGTCTCGTTCGCTCCCCATGCGCACATGCCTTTTGCGCCTGCGATCGGACTTTTCGCCGTGATCGTGTGCCCCATCGTGTATGGGATCATCGGCGGGATCTTGACCGCAATCAGCGCACTCCTCTACAACCTCGCCGCCAGCTGGGTGGGCGGAGTCGAAGTAGAACTCAACTGAGCGCGTCGCGTCCGGCGCAAGCGCATGGTATTTGAAAGGAGCTGGTATGACGATGTTTCGTCGTAACGTTGGAGATATCGATAGAGTCTTGCGCGTGACGCTGGGAGGGATTCTGTTTCTCGGTGGACTGGTTCTGCTGATCGGTGCAACTCGGCTTGGAGTGATCCTGGTTGTGGTCGGGGCGCTCGCCTTGCTAACCGGCCTGGTCCGGTTCTGTGCGTTATACATCCCGTTTGGGATCTCGACCGCGCGACCGGAGGGTCGTCCGTTCAGCCAGGTCTGCGACTGCGCCGGGTGGATGAAGGCAATGCAGGACAATCGTGCCGCCGTTTCTCCACCGGCGTCCACCGAACACGAAGTTGCGTCGAAGCGATGACCGCAGCTCGCGGCCGGTAGCGACGCGCCGGGACCAAACGGCGGCTCCTGCGCTTCGATCGTCTCTCTCTTTCTTTCTTTCTCTCTCTCTCTTTCCCGGGTTCTTCATCCGCCGGCTCCAGAGCGACACTGCTAAACTTTCCCTACTCAAGAATTTCATTCGAGGCGCCATGCGCATTCTTAACCTGTTTGTTATGGTCGTAATGATGACAATGAGCATCCTCGCAACATCCCAGACCTTGCCTGCCCCCCAGGCCATCACCGACCCAAAACAGATTACCTCCAAGCCCGATGCCCGGGTAGGGAAGAATCTTTCCATCGAGAAGCTGTACATGACGCGCCAGGTGGGCGGTTCGACCTGGTCGCCGGATGGCAAGACCGTCGCCTTCGTCAGTAACATGAGCGGCCGCAATAATCTTTGGCTCGTGCCCTCCGAAGGTGGATGGCCGACGCAGCTCACCATAAGCGATCAGCGCCAGACCAGCCCAACCTGGTCGCCGGACGGCAAATGGATCGCCTACATGTCCGATTACGACGGCGACGAGCAGTGGGATATTTTTCTGGTGTCGCCAAAGACCGGGCAGGTCGTGAACCTGACCAACACCCGCGAGGTCGCCGAGGAACATCCAACCTGGTCGCACGATGGCCGCTACCTCGCTTACATGGTCAAGCCAAAGACGTCGTCGGTGTTCGAGATTGACGTTTACGACACCGTCATGCGCGAAGTCCAGCACCTCACCACCGGCACCGCCAAAGACCGCATGAACGTTGCGCCCATCTGGTCGGCCGACGGTAAGTTCATCGTCTATACCCAGGAACAGTCGAAAGGGACCGACTCGAACGTGTTTGTGGTCGAAGTGAACGTAGCGAGTCCCCAAAGCACGCTCCTGACGCCGCACGAGGGCGAACACACTTACTCGGCCAACGACATTTCGCCGGACGGCAAGAGCGTTCTGATCACCTCCAACGCCTCCAACGGCCACGACAACGCCGGCCTGCTCGACATCGCCAGTAAGAAAATCCGCTGGCTCACCGACGACAAATGGACAATCGCAGGCGAGAGTTTTTCTCCCGACGGCAAGTTCCTGACCTACAGCGCAAACGTTGATGGCAACACTGACCTCTACCTCTACGACATCGCATCGCGAAAAGCGCGGGCCCTGCCCTTGCCGAAGGGAGTGAACTATGCTACGGGCAGGCCATCGCCCTTTGCGCGCGACCATACGCGGCTGCTTTATTACCACACGGGCCCGACCGCTCCCGGCGACGTCTGGGTCTATAACATAGCTGATGGCAAATCGCATCAACTTACACATTCGCTGGTCGGCGGCGTGCGCTCCGATGACATGGTCGAGCCTCACCTCGTCCACTATCCCAGCAAAGATGGTAAGTGGACCATCTCCGCGTTCGTCTATGTGCCCTGCAACCTGCCGCGCAATGGCGAGCATCCCGCGATTGTCTACGTTCACGGCGGACCCACGGCGCAGACGATGAACACCTTCAATCGCTTCGTCCAGTACATGGCCAACCAGGGCTACCTCGTAATCGCGCCCAACTATCGTGGATCAACGGGCTACGGAAAAGAATTCCAGCACGCGAATCTCTTCGACATGGGCGGCGGCGATTTGCAGGATGTGCTCGCCGCCGCCGACTGGATCAAGCAGACCGGTTACGTCGATCCTAAGAAACTGATTCTGATGGGCGGCAGCTACGGTGGCTACATGACGATGATGGGTGTCACCAAGGCTCCGGAGCTGTGGGCGGCGGGCGTTCCGATTGTGCCGTTTGTCAACTGGTTCACCGAGATCCAGAACGAAGACCCCGTGCTGCAGCAGTCGGATCTCGCGACCATGGGTGATCTCGAAAAGAACAAGGCACTCTACGAAGATCGTTCGCCCATCAACTTCGTCGACAAGATCAAGGCGCCGCTGTATCTGCTCGCGGGAGGCAACGATCCCCGTTGCCCCAAGGAAGAGGCGCAGCAGGTGGTAGACGCGGTCAAGAAGCGCGGCGGAGTGGTCGAATACAAGGTCTACGAGAACGAAGGCCACGGCTTCGCTCGCGTTGAAAATCAGATCGATGCCTACAAACGAGTAGCCGATTTTCTGAAAGCGCGTGTCCCGCCGGCGGATTGCAGTTGCTCGCTGAATGAGTAGGTTAGGATTGTTGTGTTTATCAGACAAATGACGCTGGTAGTAATAGGTTGTCTGGCGATGGTGCTTTGCGTCTTGGGGCCGACCACTAGCAAAGCACAGTACCCTCCGAGGGCCTACGAGCTCTACAGTTGGCAGGAATTGGATGGAAGATGGCGGTTCTGTCTCTTGGCCAGCCCAAGTGGCCCGAATATCTCGGCAGAGCAGGTATTTGACAAGAAGGTCCGACTGCTCGGGGTAAAGGATCTCAAGCGAAAAATATCCGAGCTGCCCAGCAGGGCTACCATATTCTGGCTTGATCGAATATCGGGCACAACTTCGCACTCACAAGCTGACAAGATCATGGGACTTCCGCCGCGGGAGACAATTCAAGCAGTACGGCATTATGCCGCGGCACGCCAGATCCAAGTTGAGCTGCCTGCTGCTTCGCACAATCAGAAATAACGCGTCAGGCGGTAGCCGTGCCTAGAGGCGTCCAGTCTACTCCGAAGGGTGCCTCTAGGGTTCAAAATCGCTACGGATGCGCCCGTCCCGCATGGCGCTTCTTCGCCGCTTCCAGGCGCAGCATCAGCATGTAGAGCACGATGCCGACGTTGACCACGATAATCAATAATCGAAACCATGTCGGATGCCGCAACAGATCGGCCGCCTCAAACGGAATGTAGATCGCGCCCGAGGCAAACGCCAGCCATTCCGCCCAGGGACGGGCGTACCACAATCCGTAGGCCTCCACGAATCGAAGGGTCACGTAGATCGCCGCAACCGTGGCGATCTTCCACAGGCGCACGTCGCTGACCCGGTGCATTAGGGCGATGAAGATCCCAAAGAAATGCTGGTGATGATGAGCATTTACGTGAAGAAATTCCAGGAAGCTCTCCGTGACTCCCCAGATATCCTTGTGCCGCATGGAGAACAAACCCAGGCCGGCGAGAACCACCAAGATCCCTTTCGTAAACTCAACCGTGGCGACCGTGCGCACGCCTTTGATGTGTTCGGGATCGTCGACTCTCGGATGCGGGATTCTGGGATGCATGCAGAACATCGTTCAGAAGATCGGAGCCAACCAAGCCGTCAAACCTGTCCGCGAACGCTGGCGCGCAACTCCTCCACGATCTCGGACGCGGCCTTGCGGGCGGCCTCATTCTGAGTGACGTCGAACGAGATCGCCCCAACTCGGGCGTGGCCGCCGCCGCCATAGCGCTCGCAGACTTTGGCAAGATTGACGGCCGGCTCGCGTCTCGACCAGGGGTTCGACCCCACCGAAACCTTGACCCGGAACGAACTCTTGCTCAGTCCAACGCTGTACACCGAATCGGGGTGCAGATAGTACGGAATGAACTTGTTGTAGCCTTCCAGGTCCTGGTCGGTGATGTCGAAAAAAATCGTACCGTCTTTTTCTTCCGTGCGCTGCCGCAAAATCTCAACGGAACGTTGGTGCCGTTCGAGCAGAGGCGGCAGGACGGCGGCCACGAATGGTTCCTCCAGAATCCTCGCGAGCGGATGGTGCGCCAGCAGAGGAATCATCTGCTTGACGAAGTTTCGGTCACTGGAGGCTTCGATCGCCATGGTCAGCTTCATCGCCGGCGCCTTCATTTCCACCGCCGACTTTGCGTCGTCATACATCGCTCCATCCACAATGTCGGTCCAGTGGACCAGTTCCGCCACCGGGCGCGGATCGAAGCCGAAGTGTTGTTCCGCGATCATGGCAATAAAACTGGTGCACGACTTGAAAGCCGGATCGTAGAACTTGTGATTGCTCTGGTCCTGCTCAAAGTGGGCGGCATCGGCGGGTGAAAGAAAAGCGCTTTCGTGGTGATCGAACCACCAGGTGATGTTGGGCGAACTGGAATATTTGAAATCGACGATGGCATTCTCGTCGCCGTCAAACTGCTTCTCGTCGAACAGGGCCCCCGCGCGATGCAGCAGCCCGGAGTATACGAACTCCACGTCGTCGCGGACTCGTTCCCGATAAAAACGCGAGAACAGGGCTGCCGACGAAGCCCCGTCAAAACACTTGTCGTGATAAAAGACGCGCACTCGCAACGTTGACTTCCTTGCCCGCTTCTCCGGGCGTGGTGTGAAAAACAATTAGAGTTGCTGGTTTGGAGAATTATGTCAAGGAGGATTTGGCCGCTATCTTAAATTCGCCAGAAAACGTGGGGGGGCAAAGTCATTTTGCAATTTTGCAATCGTGTAATTTCGTAATTTCAAAACAGCAGAAACCTTGCCTTTCAAATTACCGGATTACCCGACTGCAAAATTACAAAATCACTTCTTGCCGTCACTTCTTCCGGCGCCTGACCTTAAAGTCGAAGCTGACCACTCCGTTCTGGTCGCGCAGCGCCACGATCGAAATATTCCGCGTGACGTTGTATTCCACCTGGATGATCTGCTGGTTGGAAACCGGGACGTTGGTGCTATAGGTCAGGGTGAGATTGCGGGCCACTTGCTGTTCGACGGTCACCTGCGGTCCGCGAACCACGTTGGTTTCACTGGCCAATCCCTGGGGATCGATCTTCACCCGGCTGGCCCCAAACAAACGCTGCAGGCGGCTGTTGACGGTGCTGTTGAGAGCCTGGTTGATCAGCAAGTTGGAGGCTTCTCCGCCGAATCCAAACGATCCACCCGACGACGCGGCCGCCGACTCTTCGCGCGTGCGTCCCAGCGCCAATAAGGCGATCACGTCGCCTTCGGGCAGCTGCGGCTCGGACTGCCAGGTGACTTTCAAGCCGTTGGGAACGCTGGCGTCGCCCCGGAACCGCACCGTGATGTCGTAGTCGCGCACTCGAGTTGTAGCCGTCATGTCGATGATCGGCTGCGTCTTGGCGGGATTGGCGAACGTAACATCGCCGCGCTCGAGCTGGTACTTGGTTCCGTTGAAAGAAATTTCTCCTTCCAGAACCTCCACCCTTCCCAAAATTGCTGGACGGTCAGCCGTTCCCCGCACCCTGAGGTCCGCGTTGCCCGAAAGCCTCGCGATCGCCGTCTGCATCTGCAACTCGGGGGTCGTCATGACGTGAACATCCAGCTTAAGGTGGCTCTGCAGACTATCACTCTCGGTCAAGACGACTGCCTGCTTGCTCTTTTCGATATAGGCGGCAAAATCAAATCCTGGAGTGACGGCCAGCTTCGTGACCACAACATCGCCGCTCAGCACGGCGGAACTGGTGCTGCCGGTGAGCCGGAGATCCGCGTTGGCGGTCGAGCTCACTCCCGGGGGATACCGCAGTCGAACATCATTCGCAGTCGCGCCCAGATCGAGCAGGAAGCCACCGCTCTGGTAGGTCGCGGAGCCGGTCAGCGCCACCGTGCCCCCGCCCGTCGAGCCGCTGAGCTTCTCGATCTGGATGCGGTTGCGATCGAACCGCAGGACCCCGTTCAGATCGCTCAGGCCGCTGGGAAAGTCGTTGTGGCTGACGAACGTATTCTTGACGTCCAGACGTCCTTGCAGCGCAGGTTCCGAGAGCGTGCCGCTGGCGTCGAGGTTTACGCCCAGGTTGCCGCGCGCCAGAATTTTCGGGTTGAGAGACTGCAGCAGCGCCATATTGACCGAGCCGTCCAGATGCAGGTCGAGCTCTCTCGCGCCCGTCAAGTAGGCTCGTCCGTGGGCGGTGAAATCGGTTCCGCTTCCCGCCAGGTGGAAGTTCTCGAGCAATACGGTTTGGTCCGTGACTTCAAAGCGGATGGGGCCGACATTCTGTACCTGCACGTGCCCCACCTCGGCACTGAACGACTGGACTTCGGCGGTCACTTTCAAATCGCGCGGCGTGCGCAGCGGACCGCGAACCTGAACCGTCCCCTCCACCGCCGAATGTCCCGTGATCTTTCCCGGCAAGTAAATGCGAAGCAGCGAATCGGCGTCCAGATGATGAAAGGCAAAGTTCAGGTCTGCGGGAAAGTCGTGCTCCAACTGCACGCTCCCCGCCAGGGTCAAGTCCGCTCGAGCAGAGTCTGAGTGCGCCTTGAGATCGAGCTGCCGGCCACGGGTGACCGCGTCGACGTAGAAATCTCCGGCGCGCTCTTTGTCGAGTGCGAGATCCTTGAGGTGAACGTGCGCCTCCACCGAAGGCTCGTCGATCGTGCCGCTCGCCCGTACTGTGAAATCGGCGACCCCATCCGCTGTGAACCGGCTGGTCTGCAAGGGTGGGAACCGGGCGAGATCGAGGTTACGTCCGGAAAAATTCAGACGAAACGTCTGTTTCGACGTACCGAGGTTCGCGGTACTGACGGCGAGGCTCCCGGAAAGCGGAGCGCCGTAGGCACTGGCATCGATGTTGTTGAACTGCAGTTCACCGCCCGCGATGCGGAGATCGCTCTTCAACAATGGAACCCGCACTCCGTAGGCCGTGCCCTCGTGGACCTCGAGGTGTCCATCCCCGTGAGGATTGGCGCGCGTGCCCGAAACGCTGGCTGATAAATTCAGCGTGCCCGTGAGCGGCTGAGCCACTCCGGTCAATTGAGCCAGCTCCGCCACGTCGGCGTTGCGGACCTCAAGGTGCAGAGTAAATGGATCGTTCTCTTGAAATGTGCCCTCCGTGAGCGCACCGCTGGCATCGAAGTGCGCCGTGGTGTGGCCATGGATGAGCGACGCATTGCGCGCGGCGAAATGATTGCTCGAGTACTGGACGGCGGCGGTCAGCGCGTCCCAATGAACCGCTCGCGCGGGAACTTGCGCGGTCGCCGGCAAGGTCGTGTCAAAGTCGTAGACTTCGAGATTCCCGCCGATGGAAAGCGCCGCCAGTCGCCCGCTGGCATTGCCGTTAAAGCTCGCCCAGCCGTGGACCACGAAGGGCAGTGCCGAAGACCGGTAAGCGGCTTCGAGCAGCGGTCTCCACTCCTTCAGGTTGTGGCTGGTGAATGCGAACCGCAGCGCGGACGTTGCCGACAGATTGCCGCTGGCGGTGATTTCAGAAGCGGGCGTTGTCAGGTGAAGCTGGCTTAGCTCCAGTTCATCGCGCGATCCGCGATAGATGCCATCGATCTGCCCGCGAACTGGGATCTCGTTCGGAGCCGGCTTGAGCGGCGGCGCTAGACCCAAGCTGAGGTGAGTCTCCGCTTCACGGATCGAGCCCACCCAGAGCATTTCAACCTTGCCACTCGCGCTTCCTGAAAAGTCGAGGCGATCCAGCGGAAGCTTCGTTGAGCTCACCATTCCCAGAACCGGCGACAGCGGGAAGCCCGTTAATTGCAGCCGCACCGAGCCGCGCTGAGGGCTGCCCGGCGCGATGCGTCCGACCTCATGACGCCGCGCTGGAACCGGCGACGGCGCAACCGAACTCTGCCAGTTCGTTACGTCCGCATCACCCGCCAGATCGCCGCCGAACAGGTTCGCTTTGATCGAGGAAACGCGGAAACGCTCCGGGGTGATGGAAAACCCTGCGCTAATGCGGCCATTCCGCATCGCGAGCTTCCCGCTTGCCCATTCGATATCTTTGCCCTGCACCGCTCCCTGGGTGGAAAAGGTCCGCAGGTTCCAGGAGCCTTTGCCCTCGAACTGGACCGTACCTTTGCGAACTTGCGCCGGTCGCACCAGGAATGCCAGTTCGCCGAGATCCGCGAGGCCATGATAGTCGCCGCTCACCTCGGGGTTATGGAAGTCCTGCAGGCGGCCCGCAAAATGAAGCTCGGACTTTCCCGATGTCAGCGTCAAACTGTTAATGTCGATGTGTCCGCGGCCTAGAACCAGCGCAGCATCGGCCCGCCACACAAACCGGGGATACCGCTGTAAATGCGTAGCGACGTTTCCCGCCGAAACCCGGGCTTCGTATTGCCGCCGCAGCAAGGAGTGGTTCATCCGCAGCGCCAGGTCGCGAGCGTCAAAATCGAAAGGAATCTTCTTGTCTTCCCACAGCAGTTCGCCACCCTGCACTGCGATATGCGAAACCGAGAGCGAGAGGAGTTGCTCCAGCGGCCCCTCGGCGGTATGGACGAAGGCAACGCTTCCTGACGGCAGAGGAGCGTTGGTGGTGCCATCGGGATAGTCGATGATATGAACCACGGGATGCTCCAGCACCAGAGAATGCAGTCCGATGGTGGTGCTGAGGAGCGAAATGATTTTGATTTCGGCCTGCAGGCGGTCGACCCGCAGAAATGGAATCTGATCCGAAGCTTCGCGACCGTGAATGGTCAGGTCGCGAGCGTCCACCCGCAGGCGAAACGGGATGGTGTGCAGTTGTCCAAGTTCCACGCGGCCGCCCGTCATTTTCTCCAGCGAGGCCACCACCCGGCGGCGAACCATCTGCTGGAAGGAATCGGTCGTGACGTACCAGCCGAGCAGAGCGAAACCCATTAAGCTGAAAAGGCAAAACCCCAGAAAGAGTTTCCACAGGATGCGCCGGCGCTCAGGCGGAACAGACTCGGGCATTGGCTCGCTAGGTGGTTCGGTCGGTGGCTCGGGTGATGGCTCGCTCAACGGTTCCGCTCTCCGCTACTCGAGTCCGGAGCCAGGATATGGCTCCCAGAGCGCAGACTCGCCAGCCATCCCGAGAGCAGTTCGTTCATCTTTTGCTCGGCCAGCAAATCTTTGATTCGGCCAAAGACTTCGGTCAGCGGAGTGGCGCGGCTGCCCGCCCGCTTCAACTCCGGCAGCAGTCGATCGTTGTAGTAGGTCTCCACCGCCTGCCGATCAATCTGGATTGATGGCCGCAGATGGTCCTCCACCAGTTTCATCAACTGGATCTGCTCGCCCAGGTGTTTCTCCAGTCCGCTTTGGGTCAGTCCATAACGTCGCAGCTTGGCGTGCCATCCCTCGTCGGTGGCACAATCCGGCTGCAATTTGCGGACTTCGGCAACCCGGGCAGCAACCTGCTCGGCAGGGGCCGGTTGAGACGGCCGCACCTGCTCCCGCAGCAGTTCCTGATCGATCAGACGATCCAGGGCCGCGTTGCGCTCGGCGACGGTGAACGACTCCGGATCGCGGGCATTCGAAACGGCCTCGAAGGCTATTTCCTGCTCCCAATCGCTCTGTAGGATCGGGTGGCCGTTCACCTTGGCCACCACACGATCGACCACCTGGCCGGCCATGGCGGAAAGCGCCAGCGCCATGCTGAGTGCCATGGAAACCGCGCAATGTTTCGCGATTTTGATCCTTGCTGGTGGAGAGCCGGGCGTCCTCGCCTGGCAGAACGGGCGAGGGCGCCCGTCACTCAACCGGATTCCGAATTGGACCCTTCGGAGTTTCATCAGAACGACTGTCCGACGCTGAACGAAAAGTTGAAATGCCCGGCGCGTTGCACCACATACTGCGGTGCCGGCGGCGTCTGTGGCGTACACTGCCCCGGCGGCGTGATGCTGGTGCAAGCGGAAAAAGCCGGTGGATTCAGATTGTATCCGAAGTCAAAGCGCAACGGGCCGATGGGTGTCTGGTAACGCACTCCCAGTCCGATGGCGTGCGAAGCGTAGTTGAAATTGCATTGCGGTGGCGTCGCCGTCGCAGAACAGAGCTCCGGGTGGGGCTGGCGAATGCGTCCCAGGCTGGAGAGCATCTCCTGCGGCCGCGCGAACACGTTGCCCATATCGTGAAAAATCGTGAAGCCGATACTCTCCCGAAGGTAAGGCACGGTGACGTTGGGGAAACGCATCTCCAGACTGTTGAGGAACACGCCGCTACCACCGACGGGGAATCCGGTGGTCGGGTCCCGTGGTCCTGCCTGATTTAACCCGAACCCGCGATGAGAGTTGCCCCCGCCGCTGAAAAACCGCTCGGGCAGCGGGATCAGGGTTTGCCCGGCACTCGCCGTCTGCGACGGGTCCAGCAGCACCGTGCTTCCAAAAGGGTTCTCGACCCCGAAGCTGGTGGAACGGGCGAAGACGAATCCCTGTCGCGTCCTGCGATTTCGAAAAAACGTGTGATAGGTGGAGTTCTTGATCAACAGCCGGCTGAAGTCGGCCTCCGATCCAAAATAACCCGCCGCCACCCCGCCTTCCACCGTGGTGTAGCTGCCGCGCGTGCTTTCCAAATCGTTGTCGCGCCGGTTGCGAATATAGAGAAAATTTGGGGTGCCGACCCGGGTGGGCGCGGAAAGAAGCGGAATAAGGTTCGAGGTGACCTCGATATTGCTGGCCTCCACCCGGCGATAGCTGAAACGGTAGGCGAACGTCGTCAGTTCGCGGTCCTCTTTCTTGTACAGCACCTGCAGGACTTGTATGGTGCCCTCCAGACGCTTCGAGGTAAAGGTGGAAACATCCACGGTATTGTCGTAAAGCGCACTGGCGGTGAAGCGAAGTTTGTCTTGGTTCAGCAGTTGGGGAACATCGAACCGCACCAGCGCCCGCTGCTGCAACTGGCTGACGTTCCCCTTCATGCTGAGGGTCTGGTGCCGCCCCCCCACGTTGACCCGGCTGACCCCAAGCGACACTCGCGGGCTGACGCCGGTCTGCCCCAGCGGTTGGTTGGTCCCGACCGAAGGCTGTCCCGTCTGAAATTCGAAGCCGACGCCGTAATCGAAGGTGTAGCGATCCGCCTCGCGTGCCGTGACCAGCACGTTCTTGCGCGATTCGGTTCCCTCCGGGTTCTGGATAGCCGTGTCCACCTGCTTGAACAGGCCAAGGTCGTACAACCGGCGTTGACTCTCCAGCATGTCCTGCTGGCTCAGGGGTGCTCCCGGTTGTACCTGCATTTCCCGGCGGGCGACTCCGGCCCGTGTGTAGTGCAGCCCATCGAGAAAGACGTGATTGACAAAAAACTGTTCGCCTTCGTGAATCGTGAAAGTCACACCCACCAGCGGCAAATTGGGCGTCGACGCAACCGGAACATACGCTACGTCCACCGTGGCATTCGGAAAACCGCTGTCGAAATACTTCCCCAGGATCGTGTCCCGGTCATCGGCCAAGCTCGATTCGTCAAAGCCTTGTCCTTCGGCCGTTTGAATTTCCGGGAGCTGTTCCTGTGGCAGCGTGTAACTGCCTTCGATGCGGACCCACGTCACACGCGTCTGCGGTCCTTCCTGGATGGTGATCTGAATGGCCAGCAGAGACGGATCGTTCTGGTAGTTGGTAACCAGTTTGCCATTGACTTCGGCCTGCCGGTAGCCGCTCGCCCGATACAGATCCTGCACACTGCGCACGTCCTCTTCGAGCAACACCTCGCTGTAACGCCCGTGACTGAAGAGGCGGCCCGCCGGCTGGTTCTGCATGCGGGCGCGAATCAAGTCGTCGGAAAAATATCGATTGCCGGAAATACGAATGGCCGCGAGCTTGTGGCGGTCGCCGAAATTGACGGTGTAAACCACCCGCAAGCTCTTGCCGTCCGGCGCACTGCGCTGGCTCACGCTAACCGTGGATTCGAAGTATCCCAGCGTCTGAAGATGGTTCTGGATATTGCGCCGGCCTTCGTTGAGTAGATCGTCGTCGAGCGCGCCTTCTTCATAGATGGGCACCAGCTTCCGCAGCACCCGCTGGCTGAGTTTGAATCCCTCGGCCGCAATCTGCACCACCGGTCCGCGATCCACTTTGAGCGCATAGTCGACCGTATTGCGCCCGGAACGGTAAGTCTGGCTGGCCACCTCGACCTGGGCCAGCAGACGGTCCTGCTTCTGGTAGCGGGCGCGAATGCGCTGCAGGGCGCGCGTAACGCGATTCGAGACCACGCCGTCGCCCGAATGCAGCTTGGCAATCTCCTTGATCTCGGCAATGGAGTAGCCCGCGTCGCCTTCGAGCGTAATCTCTCCGACGACCGCCCGCGGACCCCGGACGACATGGAAGGTCAGATTGACCTGGTGTTGCTGCCCGTCGCGCTGCTCGGAGGTCGTCACTTTCGACTGGTGAAATCCATTTTCCTCCATGACTCGCTGGATGCCGGCCAGAGCGCGATCGAGTTTTTCCGGCGTGTAGAGTTCGCCGAGTTGCAGCCGGGTGGCGCTGGCCAGTTGGTTCGCGGATGGATTGGCGGAGACGCCTTCGATGGTGACCATGCCCACAAAAAAATTGGCGACCGTAAGAAAGCGCAGCTTGACGCCGGTGGTTTCGGCGCGATCTGCTTCCGCCTGAATATCGGAGAACCGACCGGTCGAGAAAAGAGCCTGCATCGCGTCGTGCAGCGCGTCGCGTGTCAGAGGCTCGCCAACCTTGAGCGGCGTGGCCGCCAGCAGCGCAGCCGCCTCTTCCGGCGGAACACCCGAAATCTCAATCTGATCCAGCGTTAACCCGAGATAGGGTGCCAGGGCTCCAAAACTTGTTTCGGACTGTGCTCCGGCCTTTGCTTCGGATTGCGCCGCCGATTCCGCGCCTGGCTGCTGGGTAGCCCCACCTGTCGATTGCGCAAGCAGCACCAAAATTACCAGCACAACCCAAGGAGTTTCCCCCGTGCTTCCCTGTGCCCCCCGTGGTTCAAGCTTTTCCCTTACCTCGCAACCCTTCCTCAGGAATCTAGGGCGGAGCTTTCGATGGACGCGCCACAGGTGCAAAACTCCCTCCCAAAATTCAGCCCGGTCCACCATGCATCCTGTCGGGTTCGATGAATCGCAAAACCGCACGCGTTGCTCGCAGAATAAAGTTTGACGGCCGGAACCTATAATACTGGTTGGAAAGCTCCGTGAAAGGTAATCGGGAAGGTAATCGCCTTGGAAATGCCGATCCACATCAACGATCGTTACTCGCGGCAGGTGCTGTTTCAGGAGATCGGAGCGGAGGGCCAGCAGAAGCTGTCGCAGTCGCGCATCGTCATCGTGGGATGCGGCGCCACCGGTTCGGCGCTGGCCTCGTTACTGGCGCGCTCTGGCATCGGGACGTTGCGCATTCTTGACCGCGACTACGTCGAGTCGAGCAACCTGCAGCGGCAGTCGCTGTTCGATGAAGACGACGCGCGCGAATTCGTGCCCAAGGCCATCGCAGCGGCGCGGCAAATTGCGCGCTTCAACTCGAAAGTCGTCGTCGAGCCACACGTCGCCGACCTGACCCCGGCCAATGTCGATTCCCTGCTCGGCGGCTGCGATCTGATTCTGGATGGCACCGACAATTTTGAGACCCGCTACCTAGTCAACGATTACGCGTTGAAAACCTCCGTGGCCTGGATCTACGCCGCCGCCGTCGGCAGTTACGCCGTGACCATGAACATCCTTCCCGGCGAAACCGCGTGCCTGGCCTGCATCTTCCCCGATTCCCCCCGTGGCACTGTCGAGACCTGTGAGACCGCCGGTATTTTGAATTCCGCCGTCAATCTGGTGGCATCGCTGGCCGCGACCGAGGCGTTGAAGTTTCTGGTGGGCGCCCGCTCAAAGATGCGGCGAACCCTGCTTTCCTGGGATGTCTGGACGAACGAACGAGCAGAGCTGTCGGCGACGAATCCGCGGATGGACTGCCGCGCCTGCCGAGGCGATTTTGTTCATCTGGCGGGTGAGGGGCGGCCGCACATTACGCTGTGCGGCAGAAATTCCGTGCAGATTCACGAGCGCCAGCGCCCCATGGACTTTGCCGAACTAAGTGCCCGCCTTCAGCCTCATGGCAAGGTTCGCCACAACGAGTTTGTGCTGAAGTTCTGGCATGACCCCTACGAAATGACGTTGTTTCCCGACGGCCGCGCCATCGTCAAGGGCACCACCGACACAGCCATTGCGCGCAGTCTGTACGCTCGATTCGTAGGCAATTAGGCTCCATTTACAGAATCGTAACTCCTCAAATCGTTAACGGCCCCAGGATGCAAGTTAGGTTTTGGTCAGCTACATCTGCGCCGGAACTCGGGTTTCGTATCAGGGTATCGCTTTATCGATACCGTAAATTCGTTGAAAACTACGCCCCTTTAGGGGCTGAGCCTACGCCAATCCATTGCAGGTTGTGCGCAGCAGTTTTCACCAGCCGCAGGCCCTGACTTCGCCCGAATCTCAGCAATTTAGCCGAGAGCGCCGAGAATCTCCGGCCATCCTGCCCGTCTTCGACCCTGCGGCAACTGGCCAGCAAACTGCACTTGCAACCAGCAGAGAGACCGGGCAAGCCCCATCTCTACAGTTGATGTGTAAGTCCCTAGTGGAGGCAGTATGCGACCCTATTTGGTTCTGATCGCGGTAGTTTTGACGGCAATAGCGGCTTCTGCGCAACAGCCCTTTCCTCACCCGGGTTTCGGCCCTTGCCTTTATGGATGTGGTCCGTTTGTCCCGCTTGTGACCACGCCGATGGTGTCCCTGCAAACGGTTTCGCCCAATCCGGTGGGAGCGAGCAATGCCACCACGGGATTAGTCGCCGGCGCAACCAACGCGACCGTTTCCGAGATTCAGGGATCCACGAGCTCCGAATACACCGAGGCCGTGTGGTACCAGGGCGGCGGCGCTCCGCTGACCACGCCCCAAGTGCACCTCTGGCCCGAACCCCTGCGACGCGCAACTCACCCCATGCATGAAGAACACGGTGCACGCGAAGAAGCGCCGGCAAACTGGACCTATTTCGCGGGCCACGAGCACACCGCGGACGCCGCACAAGCGGCGAGCGCAGCCAAAGGCTTGAAAAAGGCTGGCCACGTCTACACCAACGACGACGTTACTCGCCAGAACGATGCCAACGGCACCGTAAAACACAGCGGCAAGACGGAAAAGATGTAGTAGCACACTTCTCAGGTCTTGGTTCCTGGCTCCCGGTCGCAACCTTCGGTCGGTGATCGTGAGCCTTCTTGTTCTGGTCCACGAATACCGCAACCGCGGGACTTGTACAGTTTCACGGAGAGTAGCGCCGCCGTCCCGGCGGCTGTCCGGCGGGCGTCCTCGCCCGCCGCGCCGAGTGGGACCGCCCTCGGGACAACCGGGCAAGGCTCGCCCTTAGCCAAGTCGAAGGAGGCCGGCGCTGCAAGTTCTCCACGCCTTAGTCATTAGGTGGCCACCGTACGAATGTTTAGCCTCCCGGTACGGACTTGTGCTTTCTTCGGATAGAATCCTGCCCTGTGGTTTTGGAAGGGAGAATCATGCGCCAACAGATTGTCACCATCCTCTTGCTGGTTGCTGGCTCGACCGCCCTTGTGGCGCAAGCCCTCTCGCCCCAGGTGCGCGGCTTTGTAAAGGTGGACGCACCCACGGTGGCCCTGACCCACGTGCGCGTCATTGACGGCACCGGTGCCGCCGCCCGCGAAGACCAGACGCTGGTGTTTTCCAAAGGAAAGATCAAGTCGCTTTCCGACGCCGCGTCGGCCACCGTTCCCAAGGACGCGCAGGTCCTCGATTTGCACGGCTACAGCGTCATCCCCGGCCTGGTCGGCATGCACGACCATTTCTTTTATCCCATGGGGAACGGCATTTTCGGCGAGATGGCGTTCAGCTTTCCGCGCTTGTACCTGGCCGGCGGGGTGACGACCATCCGCACCACAGGTTCGCTCGAGCCCTACACCGATCTCGAACTCAAGAAGCAGATCGATAAAGGCGAAACCCCCGGCCCGAAAATCCACCCCACCGGTCCTTATCTCGAAGGCGCTAGCAGTTGGGCGCTGCAAATGCATCAGCTCGCCGGGCCCGACGATGCAACCACGACCGTCAATTTCTGGCTGGATCAGGGCATCGACAATTTCAAGGCGTACATGTTCATCACTCCGGCGGAGCTTTCCGCGGCCGTGGCCGCGGCCCACAAGCGTGGTGCCAAAGTCACCGGACATCTGTGCGCCATCGGCTTTCGGGAAGCTGCTTCGATTGGAATTGACGACCTGGAACACGGCCTGCTGGTAGACACGGAGTTCTACCCCTGGAAAAAGGCTGGCGAGTGCCCCGAAAAGAATGACTATGAGCTCATCTCCAAACTCGACGTCCAAAGCGGCCCGCTGCATGACACGATCCTCGACCTCGTGCAACACCACGTAGCGGTCACTTCGACGCTGCCGGTTTTTGAGATGATCGTTCCCGGACGTCCCACCATCCAGCAGCGTATTCTCGATGCCCTATCGCCCGATGCCCGCAGCGCGGTACTTAACAATAAAGTGCGCGCTGGCGATGCCCAGCTGATCCGGCAGCGATACGGCACCGACTCCTCGCCCTGGCCAGCCGCCTTCAAGAAGGAGATGGAGTTCGAGCGTGCCTTCGCCCAGGCCGGAGGTTTGCTCCTGGCCGGACTCGATCCCACGGGTATGGGAGGCGTGATCGCGGGCTTCGGCGATCAGCGTGAAGTGGAGTTACTGGTGGAAGCGGGCTTCACGCCGCTGGAGGCCATTCACATCGCGACCGCAAACGGCGCGCAGTTTCTCGGAGACCTGGACCGCATCGGCACCATCGCTCCCGGCAAGCAGGCGGATCTGGTCGTGATCAAGGGCGATCCGTCGAAGAAAATCGAAGACGTCGAAAACGTTGAGACCGTCTTCAAAGATGGTGTCGGCTACGATTCAGCCACGCTGATCGAATCGGTGCGCGGCGTGGTCGGGAGCCGGTGAACGGATAGGTGGCCGGATGTCATTTTCATCCTAGTTGACTAACTAGGAGCGCTTTCCCCTGCTCTAGGGCGGCAATGGCGGCGTCGCGGGTGACGGTAGGAAAGTCATCTAGAAACTCGGCCAGTGTCTGTCCGCCCTCCAGATAGTCGAGCAGCGCCTGAAATGGGACGCGCGTACCGCGAAAGACAGGGGTCCCGCCGAGCACATCCGGATCTCTCGCAATGACTTGGTTCGCAGTAAGCATCTCCCCAATGTTCCTTGACTTCCAACCAGACTCTACTCTGCGTCACCCGCCGACACAAAACTGCCGGTGGTCACCTGCGTTCCCCCAACTTCTCTTCGCCGGTGAACCATTCTCTCGTCCAATCTGATATCTTCGTCGGTTGATTTACTTCATACGGATGATGCAGGCGCCCGTCGGCGCCGAGGATGAGTGCCTCGATGGTTGATGCTGCCCAGGTCCAAACTGTTCGACCGCAACCCTCTCGCCTTTACCGCTGGACCGTGCTGGTGTTCGTCAGCGTAGCAATGGGCGGGAACTACTACATTTACGACAGCATCAACCCGCTGGAACGAATCTTTATCGACAAGCTGGGCTTCTCTGCTTCGGCTTTTGGATGGCTAAACGCCTCCTACAGCGTCGCTGCGGTGGCGACCCTGCTGATTGGCGGAATCGTCATCGACCGGATTGGCACGAAGAAGGCAATCACGTTCTTCGCCGCCCTTTGCTTTCTGGGAGCCGCCCTCACCGCCATGCGCGGGCAACCCGGAGTGATGATCGCCGGCCGCACCGTGCTCGGTCTGGGCGCCGAATCCATGATCGTCGCGGTCACGACCGTGCTTGCCAAGTGGTTTAAGGGCAAGGAACTGAGCTTCGCCTTCGGGATCAACCTCACCATCGCCCGTCTCGCTTCGGTAGCTGCCGACAACTCGCCGACTTGGGCCAACAAAGCGTTCTATCCCAATGGCCCGGCGGGCGAGCCTAGTTGGCAGGGGCCGTTGTTCATCGCGGTGGGCGCCGGACTGCTCGCCGTACTGTGCTCGGGCATCTACTGGGTACTCGAAAGCCGGGCCGAGGGACGGTATGAACTGGGGCAGGCCGGTTCCATCGACAAGCTGGAGTTCGGGCAGAGTTTTCGGGTCCGCGGATTGCCGTTCGGGCAAGCGGCTACCAGGATTTGGGGCGCTCTCAAAGACTTTTTTCGATTTAATCCATCGTATTGGTTTGTGGTTGGGCTCTGCTTTACTTTCTACTCCGCGATCTTTCCTTTCCGTACATTTGCCATCGACTTCTTCACCAACAGAATTCTGGCTGCCCACGCTGGAATGTCGTTATCCGAGGGCACTCAGCAAGCAGGCTTCTGTAACAGCTTGCTCCCCATTACCGCGATGATTGCCACTCCGCTCTTTGGGTTGATGGTAGACAAGACGGCCAAACGAGCGCTGTTCATGATGCTTGGGTCGGTGCTGTTGATGCCCGTTTACCTGATGGCGGCCTATCTTTCAGTGTCAAAAATGGTGACCTTCGCAGTCCCCTGGATCAGCTCTTGGCATTTCGTGTTGCTGCACATGACTTTCCCGCTGCTTTTTCTGGTGACGATGCTAATGATGGGGATATCGTTCTCGCTCATTCCCGCCGTCATGTGGCCTTCGGTGGCCTACATCGTCGACCAGAACCGGATGGGCACAGCATACGCCCTGATGACCCTGATCCAACAGATCGGCTTCTTCTTGCTGAACTTGCTGATCGGCACAGCCAACGACTACACGCACGCCGGACGGGATAATCCGGGGGGGTACGGGCTAGGGATGTGGATATTCTCGATTCTGGGCTTCGTCGGGCTTACCTTTGCCATCCTGTTGAGGATTCGGGAAACTGGCCCCCACGGCCACGGGCTGGAGACGATCACGGCCAAGGGATAGCGGGCGGCGGCTGAATTTCCTGTAGAGACGCGGCTCGCCGCGTCTCCCTCAGCGGCCGAGACGGGGCAAGCCCCGTCGCTACACCGGAATGTTACGAAGGTGATCGATGGGTGCCGCTTAGCCGGCTACTTTGGTCGGATAAGGTCATCCGCAAGCTACGGTTTTTGGTATTCTGACGACTTGAAAACGGTCGAGTGCGCGTCCGCCACTGCCTCGGCAAATTTGTACAACGAAAAGAGTTCGAAGCCGCATCTGAATCAACAGCGGCCGGAAAAGGCGACTTGACCGACCAGAAACAACGCATCACCGAACGAGAGGCGATTGAGCAGGCGCAACAGGGCCGCGAAGAAGCTTTCGAAGTCTTGTATCACCTGCATAAACGCCGCGTGTACTCGCTATGTTTGCGCATGGTCTCCAATCCCGCGCAGGCCGAAGATCTCGCCCAGGAAGCATTTCTTCAGCTCTTCCGCAAGATCGGCACCTTTCGCGGCGAGTCCGCTTTTTCCACCTGGCTGCATCGCATGACGGTCAACGTCGTCCTGATGCAACTGCGCAAGAAGGGTTTGCCGCTGGTGTCGCTCGAAGAAACTCTGGAAGCCGACAACGAAGCTCCCAGAAAGGAATTCGGTACGAAGGATGTGAACCTGACGGGCTCCGTTGATCGCCTGCAATTGGAGCGGGCTATTGACCGGCTGCCGCCGGGCTACAAGACAGTTTTTGTGTTGCACGATATCGAAGGGTTCGAGCATAACGAAATTGCCCAAATGGTGGGCTGCTCGATCGGCAACAGCAAGTCGCAGCTCCACAAGGCACGCTTGAAGCTGCGCGATTTTCTGAAGTTCATGAGAGCCGAAAAGGCCAAGACTGGATAGCGGAAGTTGCGGTATTGGGGAGAGGGTTGACTATGATGTGTTCCGAGCTACAGCGAATTCTGCCGGAACTCCTCGCCGGGGTGCCGGAAAGGTCGGCCGAGACAAGCAAAGATCCGAGGCTTGTCCCGTCTGATTTTGATGCTCATTTGAAATCCTGCCCAGCGTGTTCCGATCTGGTCTCGGATCTGAAGCTGATCGCGAGCGAAGCCCGGCAACTGGCAGCAACCGAAGAACCGGCGCCCAGGGTGTGGGTGCGAATTGCCGCGCAACTGCGCGCCGAAGGCCTGATCCGGGAGCCGGCACCTGCGCGTCCCATCATCGTCCCAACTTCCCCTGGGCGGCGATGGGCGTCGATCGCGTGGTGGCTGGCTCCCGTGGCGGCTGTTCTGCTGGCGGCAGGCTCTTATGTCGTAAGCCATAAATCCGCCCCGCCTGTAGCGAAGCAGCAAGCTCCGAAAACTGCCCCAGAAACTCCCATGACGGCCCAGACTCCAGCAACCTCCCCAGCTCCGGTCGTTGCTTCGCCTTCCGCGCCTGCCCCCGCTCCTCAGCAACTGGCGCAGAAGCCCGCGAAGCCGGCACGCGTGGCCGGGCCTGCGGTAGAATCCGAGCCGAGCGCGGAAGATCAACAGTTTCTGAGCGCAGTCTCCACGCTCGCCCCTTCGATGAGGGCCTCGTATGAAACTCAGCTGCAGGCGGTGAATGCCGACATTCGGGAAACTCAGGCTTATGTCGATCGGAATCCAGGCGATGCCGACGCCCGGCAGCACCTCATGGATGCATATCAGCAGAAAGCGCTTCTCTACCAGATCGCGTTGGATCGTATTCAGTAGCGGAAGGGCGGACCGGGGTTCCCGGCCGCAGGGGATTTTTATGGCGAGTCTTCGGCAAGCAAATCTTAGGCAAGCGAACCTTCAGAGCACCACGGCCCTGACTCTGGTTCTGGTAACCTATCTGGCGTCGGCGGCCTTTGCCGAGACGAAGAAGGAATACCGTTTCACGGTCGGCCCCAACGCCAACATTTCCATTTCCGTGGACACGCAGTACGGAGCGATTTCCGTAAGGCCTGGCAGCGCCAGCCAGGTCGTAGTGACGGCCACGCTCAAGTCGGACAAGGTGGAAGTCGACCGCCAGCAAAATGGCAACCGGATTCAGATCGCATCCCACCTTTTGCAGGGCGCGGACCAGCAGACCGGCCAGGTTGACTACGAACTGCTGATTCCGCCCGCCGCCACCCTCAATCTCCGCTCTTCGACCGGTCCGCTGTCGGTCGAGCGCTTGCAGGGAGACTTAACCCTGGAAGGCGCGGACGCGGTTGTCGATATTCGCAACGTCAACAACGGTCATGTGCACGTCCAAACCATGCGCGGGCCGATCACGCTGACCGATGTTCGCAACGGCCACGTGGAGATCGCTTCCATCAGTGGCGACGTCCATTTGAAGGCGGTCACGGGACCGCTGGTCCAGGCGAATTCCGGCAGTGGGAAGATTTTCTACGACGGCGACTTCGGCTCCGGAGGCGACTATAAGTTCAGCACCCACACCGGGGATATCGAAGCCTTGGCTCCGGCGGATGTCTCGGCCGATTTCAGCGCCCACTCGGTGCTGGGCAAAGTCCAAAACGATTTTCCTCTGCAACCGAAACCGCACTCCCGCTTTTCCGTGGAAGCGGGACGTTCCTTCTTTGGCACGGTGGGCAAGGCCGCATCGGAAGTCGTGCTGCGCTCGTTCAGTGGTAGAATCCGCCTCAAGCAACGCTGAACCAAGAAGAAACTCGTGTAGAGACGGGGTTTGCCCGTCTCGGGCCGTCGAGGAATTCGTTCGTGCGTGTTCTGGGAAGGCTGCGGGTTCACAGGCCGCGGAAAGAACTCCGTTTCTTCGACTTAGTTTTGAAAGCGCGCGGCTTCAGCACTGCGGAAAAATTCGACTTCGTTCTTGATTTGGGTGGCGCAGCGCTTCAGCGCTGCCGTACCTGCTTGTTTTGAATGCGGCTTTAGCCGCTGAGGGGCGCGGACCTTGGGCGGACAATCGCCCCTTTCGTGCCCGGGAGCCCCATGGCAGTGCGCGCGGTCTTTCTTGTGGGATTCATGGCTTCCGGCAAAACCACCGTGGCACGGGAACTCGCCCGCCGGCTCGACTGGGATTTTGTGGATCTGGATGCCCGCATCGAGTCCCGCGAACGGCTGACTATTCCCCAGATTTTTCGGAACCGAGGGGAATCCGCTTTTCGCCTCGCCGAAACCAGCGCCCTTCGCGATCTGACCAAATCGCTCGAGCGCAACACGGTGGTCGCGCTCGGAGGCGGTACGTTCGCGCAACCGAAGAACCGGGAGTTGCTGGGGTCTTGGCCCTCGGTATTCCTGGAGCTTCCGTTGGACGAACTCTGGCGTCGCACTCTGGAGGACCCGACGAAACGCCCTTTACGAAAAGAGAATCTCACCGACTTTGCCCGTCTCTATGAATCCCGGCTGCCGTTCTACCGGCAGGCCACCATGACTGTCGTAACCTCAGGTAAGGGTGACCCGGCCTCCGTTTGTGGTGAAATCGAGAGGAAGTTGCAACTGCGGGATGGCGAGAAGTTTTCCGAATCGTCTCTCCATCCCGCGGCTAATTTCGGAACAGGAGAATCACAGTGAAGTTGTCTTATCGGCGGCTCGTTTTCATGATGGCGTTGGTTTGGTGCATTACCGCGGCCTCGTCTTTGGCGAACGCCGCTCCCCTGCCCAAAGAGAAAGACAAAGCGAAGGAACACGAGGGTCAACTAGTCGACTCCGGCTCCTTCGGCGTGTACCAGAATGGCCATCGCGTAGGAACCGAGACGTTTTCCATCTATCAGACCAGCGGCGGCAGCGTCATCCAGTCCGAGTTCAAGACCGTGAATGCCCCCACCGACGCCGCCCAGACCTCCGAGATGCAGTTGACCCCGAACGGGGAAATTCGGCGCTACGAGTGGAAGGAACTGACCCCGGGAAACGCAACCTCGGTCGTGCTTCCCAATTCCGATTTCCTGGCCCAGAAGTGGAAAACGACCCCGGACGAGAAAGAACATGAACAACCCTACCTGCTGCCGACGACGACCAACATCCTCGACGACTACTTCTTCGTTCACCGCGAGTTGCTGGCCTGGAAGTTTCTTGGCCAAACCTGCAAACAGGGAAATGGGACGACCCAGTGCCCCCTGAAGCAGCGCACTCAGTTCGGAACCCTGAATCCGCACCAACACGCGTCGGCGCCGCTCGGTGCTGAATTCCTCGGCCGCGAAAAAGTGACGCTCAAGAATGGAGAGCGAGACCTGTTCAAACTCGAATTCAAGACCGAGGCGGGAACCTGGCATCTCTGGCTCGACGATCAAGACCATTTCAAGGTCATGCGCATGTCCGTTGTGGGAGAGAATACCGTGGTGGAGCGCGACTAAATCGGAGGGCGGGGCTCGTCCAAGCTCCGCTTGGGCGCGTAGCGCTGAGCAGCTACCGAGCCTGGGCCGAAGGTCAGCCCCTTTCGGAAGTGGATCGCTTTCGCTTGCCGGCGCTACGATAGCAGCGGGTGCCCGAGAGATACTCGTTCGCGGGCCGCACCGGACGGGCCGGATAACTTTTGACTATCCTTGATTCACGCACGTCGCGGGTTTTATGCACGGCCCTCCTGTTCGCCGTCGGCTTGGGCTTTCTCTATGCCGCGCGACGGACTTTGATTCTCTTCCTGTTCGCCATTTTTTTTGCCTATCTCATCAACCCCGCCGTGGCGCGACTGGAGAAACTCCTTCACAGCCGCGCCTGGGCGATCACCGTCATTTACATTCTGCTTCTCGTCGCTCTGGCGGTTTTCGGTCTTCTGGTCGGCCCCAGAATCGCCCGGCAAAGCGCGCGCCTCGGCGCCTCTCTGCCCTCGCTGATGGATAAGTCCAGCGAAAACCAGCTGTCGGGTCAGATCGGCCAGCTTACCGCCCAGATCGGGCAACAGCACGGCTGGAGCGATGCCACCCAGGCACGGATTCGGGATTTCTTGATGACCCACCGCAAAGAATTGTCCCGGCTGGCCCAACGCATAGGTGTGCGCGCGGCCGAAGCCGCCCAACAAGTGTGGCTGTTGTTCCTGGTGCCTATCCTCGCCATTTTTTTCCTGCGCGATGGCGGCACCTTCCAGGAGGTGCTGCTGGCGTTAGTCCCATCCCGCTCCAAGCGTGAGTTCTTACAGGATGTTTTCCAGGACCTGAACCAGATGCTCGCCCAATTCATTCGCGCCCAGTTGACCTTGGCGGCGCTATCGTTCGTCGCCTACACCGCATTCTTGGGCGCCATGCGGGTTCCCTATGCCCTGATGCTCGGCACCGCCGGAGGCGCGATGGAGTTTGTCCCCGTGGTGGGGCCGCTGCTGGCAGGCGCGCTCATGATTACCGTCGCTATTCTGGCCGGATACCAACACTGGCTCTACCTGTTGTTGTTTTTGTTGGTCTGGCGAATGGTGCAAGACTACGGAATCTCTCCCCGGATCATGGGAGTTCGCGTGGAATTGCATCCCCTGGCGGCTCTGTTCGGCATTCTCGCGGGCGGCGAAATCGCCGGCGTACTCGGCGTCTATCTCTCCATCCCGGTGATGGCCAGTTTGCGCATCGTCTGGCGGCGCTGGAGCATTTACGCGGAAAAACGCAAATTCGGACCGCTCAACGAGTATTCCTTTCCGCAAGAATTAGGCCGAAAACCCCTGTAGAGACGGGGTTCGCCCCGTCTCCGTTCGCGCCAGAGAAACCTTCTCACCGCAACCCCTACCGCGTGGCCGCCGCCGCACCGTTCCTCACGCTCTCCACATCCACTTTCCGAAGGAACTCCGCCGCTGCTTCCGGCAGCACCGTGTTGATGAACATTCCCGAGCCCAGCTCGAATCCCGCCACTCGCGTCAGCCGTGGAATCACGCTCAAATACCAGTGAAAATACTTCACGCCGACACTCTCGGCGGGAGCGCTCCGAATCGTAAAGTTGAAGTCTGGGTCCGCCAGCCCATGGTAGAGCTTGGCCAGCATCGAACGCAGCATGCGCGCCAGATCGTTCATCTCCGCGGCGCTGACGTCACCGAAACTCGCCATGTGCCGCCGCGGATAGATATGGGTGAAGAACGGAGCCGGCGACGCATACAGTTCCATAGCCACGAAGTGCTCGGAAACCATCACGATGCGGGTTTGTTCTTCTAATTCTTCCTCGATCATCTGGCAGAACATGCATTCGCCGTAGTCGTCAAAATGGCGTAAAGCGGTCTGAAAACGTTCGCGCACCTGCACCGAGGTCACCGGCGTCGCGATCATCTGAGAGTGCGGATGTTCCAGGCTGGTGCCCGCGTCGATGCCGTGATTCTTGAAGATCGTGACCAGCGCGACCCGCGGGTCGAGACTGAGTTCGTCGTAGCGAGTCTTGTAAATGCGCAGGATTTCCGCCACGTAGGAATCGGGCATCAGTGCCAAAACCTGGGCATGGTCAGGCGTCTCCACGATCACATCGTGAACCCCGAATCCGTTCACCGCCCGCCGCGAACGATGCACCGAGCGAGTCGGCTGCACGTCGCGCGAAAGCGCAGCAAATTTATTCGGGAACACGCGGGCGTGCCATGGGACGTCGAGCGAGGCCGGTACCCGCAGCACTTCCGGAGGCGTCAGCTTTTCGTTCCCGGGGCAAAAAGGGCAGCTCGCCACAAACGATGCGAGCGGCTTGCGCTCGCGGTGGTGCGCCATTTCTTCCGGACGGCGCGCGCGTTCGGTGGCAATCACCACCCATTCCTTGGTGGCAAAATTCTGGCGTAGTTCCGACATAGTGGCTCCTGGGCGAGATCAAAGATTAAGCGTACATCCACCCTCGCGAATCGAACAGACACCTAGAGTCGTAGGCTATCTCCGGAAAAAGTCCGATCACGCAGGTTTCTGGGAAAGGCGCGCCGTCAACCGGTGGAGCGCCCGGCGCCCCCGCCCGACTGGATGGGCGAGACGATCGTCGCTCCATCGTATGACTCACTATGCGGTCGCGGCGCTGGTATAAAATCACAGTTCACCATGTCCACAAAACTTCCTGTAGGAATCCTGGGTGCCACGGGCATCGTGGGGCAGAGATTCATCCAGATGCTCGAACATCACCCGTGGTTTGAAGTAGCATGGCTGGCCGCCTCCGACCGTTCGGAAGGCCGCCCCTACGCCGAAGCTGCGCGCTGGCGGCTGAAAACTGCCATTCCCGCCAACGTCGCCAAGATGACGGTCGCCCCCGCCAGGCCCGAAGGCGCTCCGAAAATTATTTTCGCCGCCCTCGATGCCAAGATCGCTCTCGAACTGGAGCCGCAGTTCGCCGCCGCCGGTTGCGCCGTCGTCTCCAATTCGAGCGCCTTGCGCATGCAATCCGACGTTCCCCTGGTGATTCCGGAAGTCAACGGCGATCACATCCGCCTCATCGAAACCCAGCCCTGGCGGCGCAAGTCCGGAGGCTTCGCGGTCACCAATCCCAACTGCTCGACCATCGGACTCGTGCTCGCTCTCGCTCCCTTACATCGCCGTTTCACCCTCGAGACCGTGATGGCGGTAACCATGCAGGCGGTCAGCGGCGCCGGATATCCCGGAGTCGCTTCCCTCGACATTCTCGGCAACGTCATCCCCTATATCGGCAAAGAAGAAGAGAAGATGGAAGAGGAGACGCAAAAGCTGCTGGGAACGCTGAACGGCGGCCATGTCGATCCCGCTCCCTTCGCCATGAGCGCGCAATGCAATCGCGTCGCCGTGGAAGACGGCCATACCGAGTCGGTAGCGATTCGTCTGAAACACAAAGCGAAGCCCGAGGAAATCATCGCCGCCTGGAACGATTTTCGCGACGAGCCGCAGCACCTGCATCTGCCCAGTGCGCCCGAGCAACCCATCCTCTACATGACCGCGCCCGACCGTCCCCAACCGCGCTTCGATTGCGACCTCGGCGCGGGCATGACCACCGCCGTCGGCCGCTTGCGCAAGTGCAACGTCCTCGACTGGAAGTTCACCGTCCTCTCGCACAACACCATTCGAGGCGCAGCCGGAGCCGCCCTGCTCAACGCCGAGTTACTGAAAGCGAAAGGATACCTAGGGTGAGAAGCGTTTTCACCACAGAGACACAGAGGCACGGAGGAAGGCAACATCATGTCTGTGTCTTTCCGAGTTTTAACAAGATTTTCTCTGTGCCTCTGTGTCTCTGTGGTGGGTCCTTCCCTGTCCCTAAGGAGCACCCCCGCCCATGATCGTCATGAAGTTCGGCGGGACTTCCGTACAAGACGCGAAAGCCATCGAGCGCGTGGCCCACATCGTCCAGGGCCGCCTCGCCGACCGCCCCGTCGTGGTGGTCAGCGCCATGGCCAAGGTCACCGATTCCCTGCTCGCCATGGGCAAGGCGGCCGGAGGCGGTGATCGTAAGACCGCCCTCAAAATGGCGCGCGCCCTCCGCGAACGCCACTACGACACCGCCGGAGAACTTCTCGGCACCGCCCTCTTCACCGAATTTCACGGCGACCTCGGCGCCGACTTCGAAGATCTCGACGAGCTCCTGCGCGGCATTGGCGCGGTCGGCGAAATCACTCCCCGTACTTACGATTACGTTGCCTCGTTCGGGGAAGTGCTTTCCAGCAAGATCGTGGCCGCCGCGTTCGTTGCCCGCGGATTGCCCGGCGCGCACCTGGATTCGCGCCAGTGTCTGCTCACCGACAGCAGCTATACCCACGCCGTTCCGCAGTTCGAAGAAACGAACGAGCGTTTGTGCAAGCGCGTCCAGCCGCTCATCGACTCCGGCAAGGTCCCGGTAATGGGCGGATTCATCGGCTCCAATCGCGCCGGTATCACCACCACCATCGGCCGCGGAGGCTCCGATTTCTCCGCCGCCATTTTTGGCGCCGGCCTGAACGCCGAGCGCATCGAAATCTGGACCGACGTCGACGGCATGATGACCACCGATCCCCGCCTTTGTCCCGATGCCCGCCGCATCAAGGTCATCAGCTTTGACGAGGCCGCAGAACTCGCCTACTTCGGAGCCAAGGTCCTGCATCCCGCAACCGTGCTGCCCGCGATTCAGAAAAACATTCCCGTCTATGTTCTGAACTCGCTCAACCCTACCTGCGAAGGCACCAAGGTGACGGCGCGAGCCCCGCGCTGCGCGAATATTTTCAAGGCCATCGCGCTCAAAAAGAAGATCACGCTGGTAGAAGTGGCGGCGCCTCGTCGTCTGCTGGTCCACGGATATTTGAAATCCATCTTTGAGATCTTCGACCACCACGAGGTAGCCGTGGACGTAGTCTCGACCTCGGAAGTCAGCGTTTCGGTCACGGCCGAGACCAACGAAGCCATCCCCGCGCTGGCCGCGGATCTGGCGAAACTCGCGGACGTGAAGTATGAGGGCCGCAAGGCGATCGTCTGCCTGGTGGGCGAAAATTTGCGTGAAACGCCGGGGATTGCCGCCAAAGTCTTCGGCATTCTCGAGGATGTAAAGATTCGCATGATTTCGCAGGGCGCTTCCGAAATCAATCTGACCTTCGTGATCGAAGAAAGTGACGCCGCCGAGGTGGTCCGCCGCCTGCACCACGCATTCTTCGCGGAGGCCGATCCGGAAGTATTCGCGTAGGTGCCTTTACCGCCGAGACCCCGAGGTCGCGATGAAAAAACAAGAACGGGAACTAAGCACCTGTTTTCCCAGATTTTCTCGGCGCCGTCGGCGTCTCGGCGATGAGAGGCTTTAGCATGAATCTTCTAATTCTCGGCCGTGGCAAAACCGGATCAGTAGTCGCGGAGGTCGCGCGCCAGCGCCGCCACCATGTGCGTGTCTTATCCGCCGCGGAAAATTCCAACGCCAGCGCCCTCACCCCCGATGCGCTCGCCACCTTCGACGCCGCCATCGACTTCACCACGCCCGCTGCTGCCGTCGCCAACGCCGAAGCCTGCATCCGCGCCAGGAAAAACCTCGTCGTCGGTACCACCGGCTGGTCCGATCAACTGCCGCGCCTGCGCGAGATGGTCCTTTCCGCCAAGACCGGGTTCCTCTACGGATCGAATTTCTCCATTGGCGTCAACCTGTTCTTCGAAATCGTCGCCACCGCCGGGGCGGCCCTCAAATACGACTACCAGGGTCAGATTTTCGAGCGTCATCATGCCCAAAAGAAAGACGCTCCTTCGGGAACCGCGATCACGCTCCAGAAGATTGTGCGCGAGTCCGGAGGCCAGGAAAAAGAAGTCGAGATCGTCTCCTTCCGCGAAGGCGACGTGGTCGGCATGCACGAAATCACTTTTGATTCTCTCAACGACCGGATCTATCTTTGCCACGACGCGAAATCGCGCCGCGGATTCGCAGAGGGCGCGGTGCGCGCCGCCGAGTGGCTGGCGGGGAAAACTGGGTTCTACGAGTTCCGCAACGTCTGGCGCGACCTTTAGGCGCAAGTCCGACGCTGCTGTGGCCGCTGGCAACTGCCGAGCTACGCTCGGCTTGGACGGGCGAGGTCGCCCGTCCCCACACCAGCAACCCCTCCTCATGCAAGCACTCGCGAGAAGAGTTATCCTTACCCCATGCAACTGCGAGGCTGTGGTACCGCTCTGGTCACACCGTTCTCTCAGGACGGTGCTGTCGACGAAAACGCACTCCGCAACCTGGTCGCCTGGCAGGTCGAATCGGGCATCGACTTTCTGATTCCCTGCGGCACTACCGGCGAAACTCCCACCCTCACCCACGACGAGTGGCTGCGCGTCATCGACGTCACCATCGAAGTCGTCGCCGGACGTGTGCCCATCGTCGCCGGCGCCACCTCCAACTCAACCCACGAGGCTGTCGCTAAAGCGAAAGAAGTGGCGGCGCGCCCGGGAGTCAACGCCATCCTCACCGCGTCGCCCTACTACAACAAGCCGACGCAGGAAGGTCAGTACCGTCATTTCCGCGCCATCGCCGAAGCCGTCGACAAACCCGTCATCGTCTATAACGTGCCCGGCCGCACCTCCGCTAACCTCGAACCCGCGACCCTGGCGCGCTTGACCGAGGTCGCCAACATCGCGGGTGTGAAAGAAGCGAGCGGCAACATGACGCAGATCGCCGAGGTGCTCAATCTGGTGCCACAAAGTTTTCTGGTGCTCTCTGGCGACGACGCCGTGACTTTGCCCGTGATTGCGCTCGGAGGCGTAGGCGTAATCTCGGTTGCGTCCAACGAAATTCCCCGCGAAATGGCGGAGATGACGCGCGCCGCTCTGAACAACGACTGGACCACGGCCCGCACCCTCCACCGCAAGTATTTTCCCCTGATGCAGGCCAACTTCATCGAGTCGAGTCCGCTGCCGGTAAAAGCCGTCCTCGCCATGATGGGCAAGATCGAAGAGGTCTATCGCCTGCCCCTGCTTCCCATGCGCCGCGACACGCGCTCCAAGCTGCAGAAGATCGCCACCGACGCCGGATTGATTACCCGGCCCGCCGCTCCGCCGGTTGCAGCCGCCGAATTCTATGTCTACGAAAATTGGGCAGCGGGCCCGCACAAAGCGATCCTGCACCGCTCCTCCTGTGGACAGTGCAGCTCCGGCAAAGGACGCCCCGCCGGCCACGATCCCAATCATTCCCGCTGGCACGGACCCTACACCAATCTCGCCGAGGCGCGCGAGGCAACCCATCAGATGCCGGGTGTTCTGATCCGCAGCGAATGCAAGTGCGTGGCGTAGGTCCTGTGTTGCATAGTTCCCGTGGTGCAGGTGCGATTCGTATCGGGTATGCCTTCAGGCATACCATAACTGCCATCTTCTGAATGCGCCTTTAGGCGCTGAAGTGTCACCACAGTCTCATAAGGACGCGTCGACCTGTAAATGCTAAAGTTGTTTGCCGCTGGAGGAAGAATCTATGAATCGCTCTCTCTTCCATTTCGCTGCCCCGCTTTTGTTCGCGAGTCTCAGCCTGGCGCAGCAGCCGGCGACCGCTCCCGCGCACCATCGCGCGCACGCCGCAACCGCGCCTCTCCCGCCCACCGACAAGATCTGGGCCAACCTGATGGCCGGCAACCAGCGTTTTGTGGCGGGCAAAACGCATGCGTACGCCGTGGTTTCCCTTCGTCGCGAACTAGCCTCAGGGCAGAAACCTCATGTGATTGTTCTCTCTTGCTCCGACAGCCGGGTCGCTCCAGAATTAGTCTTCGACCAAAGCCTCGGCGACCTTTTTGTCGTGCGCACCGCCGGGAATGTGGCCGACCCCGTGGGCCTGGGCAGCATCGAGTATGCCGTGGATCATATTCATAGCCCGGTCCTGGTCGTCCTCGGCCACCAAAAGTGCGGCGCCGTAACGGCCGCCTGTTCGGGCGAGAAGATGCCGAGCCGCAATCTTGAAGCCATCGTCGACAAGATCAATCCCGCTGTTACGCAGGCCAAAACCTACGCCAAGTCTGACGACTTGATCGAATCGGCAATCAAGGAGAACGTCCACCAAAGTGCGAAAGATCTGTTGGCGAACAGCGAGATCGTGCGCGACGCGGTCAAAGCCGGTAAGCTCACCATCATCGAAGCCGAATACCAACTCGCGAGCGGTGAAGTAGTGCGCCTGAACCCGCCCGCAAGTGGTCAGAATTAGCGGAGGCAAGAATTCTATCCACATTGCAATCGGCCATTGAGCGCCTGGCGTCGTCCGAAATAGCGTTCGAAAAGAGGGGCGAAGCGATCGGCAACGCCGAAGAAGCCCGCCGCATCTTTCTCGATTTCCGTGCCGCTTTGACGCGCGGCGAGGTTCGCGCCGCCGAAAAGATCGGCGGCCGCTGGACCACGAATGCCTGGGTCAAGCAAGGCATCCTGCTCGGCTTCCGTCTCGGAGAGCTAAAGGAAATGTCGGACGGCGACGTGCTCTCCTTCGTCGACAAAGACACGTTCCCTGCCCGCCGCGTAACCCTTGCCGATCGGATTCGCCTGGTGCCTGGAGGCTCTTCCATCCGCGAAGGCGCCTATGTGGCGCCCTCGGTTATCTGCATGCCTCCCATGTTCATCAACGTCGGCGCTTATGTAGACGAAGGTTCGATGATCGATTCGCACGCTCTGGTAGGCTCGTGCGCGCAGGTAGGCAAGCGCGTCCACCTAAGCGCCGCCGCGCAGGTAGGAGGGGTGCTCGAACCCATCAACGCCGCCCCGGTGATCATCGAAGACGACGTGCTGATTGGCGGCAATTGCGGAATCTACGAAGGCACGCTGGTCCGAGCCCGCGCCGTGCTGGGCTCGGGAACGATCCTCACCCGCTCCACTCCGCTCTACGATCTGGTACGAGGAGAAATCTACCGCGCGACCTCCGAGCGCCCGCTGGAAGTCCCAGAGAATGCCGTAGTCGTCCCTGGCTCGCGCGCCGTGAAAAAAGGAAAAGGTACAGAGTGGAATCTTTCGCTCTACACGCCGGTGATCGTGAAGTATCGCGACGAAAAGACCGAGCGAGGGATTGAACTGGAAGACTGGCTTCGGTAGACAACCTTCGTGCGCGTTCTGCAGAATATTGCAGTCACGACGGCAACGCCGCCGAAGATCTGCCCGGAAGTCGCATTTGCTCCTCCGCGAACCTGCGCCGCGCTTCCAGATGTTTCTGGCGAAAATGCGCCCGCGCCCGCTCGCCCCACGCGCGCACGAAGTAATAGTTCAGCGCGCCTCCGATGGCCGAACTGACCACCGGAATCAGGCGTCCCGCCCACTTCTCCACCACCTCGGCGCCGGCCTTGACAGCGATCCGCTGGATCACGCGGGGCACGAAGCGGTTGATCACTTCCTTTTCCAGCAATTCGCGGCTGATGTCGACGCCAGCGGCGCTCGCCGCCGCAATCCAAAGCTCGGCGATTTCATCGTCGGTGTTCAACTCGAACCCATAAATCAGGCTGAGCTTCTGGATGGTGCGCATCGTAATCGCGGAAAGAATGCCAAGATCCGGCACGATGGTGAGAATTCCGCCGAGGCCAAGTCCAGCGCCCTCAGCACCTGCCAGCTTCATCCCGCCGCGAATGACCGACTCCGCGACATCGTCCAGCCGTTCCACCGGTAGCGTATACACGCCCTGAAAGGTAGCCAGCGGCAACCCGTGCGCCACGCGCAGCTGCATCAGGAAGCGCCCGGGGTCAACCCGGATCGTGTCGTAGGTGCGAGTCAGGCCGCCCCGGATGGCACCTTCAACCCGCCGCCGCATCCACGATTTTCTCTCGTCAGCCACCGTGAGTATGAGTTTATCAGCCGCCTTGGCGTCAACTATGCTCCCCTGTAGAGACGCGGCTGGCCGCGTCTGCTGCCGCGTCCAATGCAGACGGGCAAGCCCCGTCTCTACACGAGTGTCACCCTGTGCTAGCATCGACTCTGAGAATGCCAACCGGAAAACTGCACATAATTCCGCTGGGCGGGCTGGGCGAGTTCGGGATGAACTGCATGGCCATCCGCTTCGGCGATGACATCATCGTGGTGGACGCCGGCCTGATGTTTCCCGAAGCCGAGTTACTGGGCGTCGACATCGTCGTTCCCGACATTTCTTACCTGCTCGAAAACCGCAAACATGTCCGCGCCATCATCCTTACCCACGGCCACGAGGACCACATCGGAGCTCTGCCCTGGATTCTCAGCGAACTCAACGTTCCCGTCTGGGGCACCGAGTTCACGCTGGCCTACGTCGAAGACAAGCTCGACGAGCACCAACTCCTCGACGACGCCGACCTGCGTGAGATTCGCCCTGGAGAACGCTTCAAGGTTGGACAGTTCACCATCCACCCGCTGCAGGTAACGCACAGCCTGGTCGACTGTGTCGCGCTCGCCATCCACACGCCGCTCGGCGTCGTCATCCATACCGGAGATTTCAAGGTCGATCCGACGCCTACCGACAACCGCCTCTTCGACCTGCACGGTTTCGCCGAGTACGGCAAAGAGGGAGTGCTCGCGCTCTTGCAGGATTCGACCAACGTCGAGCGCAAAGGCTACACGCCCAGCGAGCGCGCCGTCCAACGCAAGTTTGAAGAGGTCTTTGCCCGCACGCAACGCCGCCTGTTCATCTCCTGCTTTTCGTCTTCGATTCACCGTATCAAGCTGACCGTCGACATGGCCCGCAACCACGGCCGGAAGATTTGCTTCATCGGCCGTTCGATGAACAGCTCCTCCGAGATCGCCGAAGACCTGGGTTATATACAGATCCCCGAAGGCATGCTGATCCATCCCGGCGAGATGAGAAACTTCCCTCCGGAAAAAGTGTGCGTTCTGATCAGCGGCACGCAGGGCGAACCCATGTCTGCGCTGTCTCGGGCGGCCGTGGACAACCACAAGCATGCCAAAATCGAAAAAGGCGATACTGTCGTTTTATCCTCACGTATCATTCCAGGCAACGAAAAAGCCATCTTCCGCGTGGTCGACCACCTGTTCCGCCGCGAGGCGCACGTTATCTACGACGACGGCTCGTACCCGCCCATCCACGTCAGCGGACACGCCAGCCGCGAAGAATTGAAGCTCATCATCAACCTGGTGCGGCCCAAGTATTTCGTCCCCATCCACGGCGAATATCGCCAGCTCAAGTTGCACGCGGAGTTGGCCGGGTCGATGCATGGCTCGGTAGGCAGCGTGCTGCTGATCGAAAGCGGAGACATCCTTGAAATCGACGAGCACGGCGCCCGCAAGGCTGGACGCATCAACGTGGGCCGCGTCTGCATCGATTCCGGCTCGCGGACGGATGTGGTGGAAGATTTAGTAATAAAAGACCGCCGCCACCTCAGCGAAGACGGCTTCGTGATGCCGGTCATCGCCATCAACAAGCTCACCGGACTGGTCGAAACCGCGCCCGAGATTGTGACGCGCGGCTTCAACCCGGGCGAAAACGGACTCATCGAGCGCGCCCGCGAAATCGTCATGGAAACGCTCGACGCCTCGAGCGCCGAAGAGAAAGCCGACTATGGCGTGATCAAAGAGAAAATCCGCACGGATCTGAAGCGCTACATCTCACGCCAGACGCAACGCCGGCCGCTGATTATGCCGGTGATACTGGAGATTTAGGCCCTGGCTCGGAGGGCTTGCGGAGCCGGGCTATTCAGGATGGCTTCTTCTTCGCTTTTCTCTGCACCTTCCAGAGGAAGTACAAATCATTCGTCCGCGCTTGCTGCTCGCAGTCGCCGAGAGCCATGGCTTTTTGCAAAATGTTCGAGGCCGCTTGTGTGAAACCCACTGCCGTCGCAAGTCCCGCTAGCTGCGCAGGTATTAGTCCACTATAGATACCGAAGGACATGGCCCCGACCCATCCCACAATGGGTCGATACGCACTCGTGATCAGGTCCCGTTTGGCGCTCTTGATACGTAGCTCAAGGGAGGCCAGTCTTGGCGCGATAACCTCGGAGTACAACAAGCGGGCGTCTCTTTCGGTAAATTCCGATTTTTGAAATCTAAGAGCGTCGATCGCTTGGGTGAGCGCAGCACGATAGGAAATGAAGGATTCTTGTTCCCTTTTTCGGAGTTTTATAAGTTCTTTGAGGGGAATGTCCTCAACAAAAGGAACAATCGATGTAAGGTTTCTGAACGCTACGGAGTTGCGTTTCTCTATATCAGTGTTTTGGGTTAGCGATTGTAAGAAACGTATGTGAATGTCCTTTTCGGTGAGAAAGAAGGAGTTAAGATCATAGTTCATCATGAGATGGTTGCAGACATTGGCGACCACCGCCGCCGCCAGCTCTTCATGGAAGCCCAAGGTCCTCAAGGCTGCGCGGGACAGCAGTACCTCTCCCTGTTGCTGCACCGCCTTGAACAACTTTGAATCAGGGGAGAGTGGCCGGGTAAACACAAGGCCACCATGGTCGTAATATAATGCCGGCCCTTTAAGAGAGAATTCATGGGTCTTGTCCGAGGACAGAAAACGTACGCTTCCCTTAGTTCGTGAAAGGTACTCGTCCGCCAGTCGTAACTGCGCTCTTCTTAGCTTTTCTCCCGCGCCGGCACCGAGGGCAGCGTCCGCGAGGCATGATCGGTGAAAATGTTTTGACGGAGAGAAAAGAATAACGTGGCCACTCTTGACAACTGGCTCAAACCTCTCGAGCACGCAAAGATCATCGTAAAAGACCTCTCTTAGCAAATCTAGGTTTCTAGATGCAAAGCGGGGCTGGCGCGGCGCATAGCTGGCCAGAGGATTGTGAACATAGGTAGCATCACTGTACATCAATGCGAATCTTGCCAATTCCTCCACTCGCTGTAGCCTGCACCCCAAATAATGGCATTCGCCTCGTCCTCCTGCTAATGACAGAGAGGCTGAGTGCCTAAAGCTGGAAGTTGCTTTGAAGGATGCAACAGGCAAGGTAGCCTCAGCTACAGCCTCGGCGATGTCAAATATCTTCGGAGCGGAAAGAGAGGTGACGATGTCTCGGCTGACCTGTCCTTTAGCCAGGAGATCGGCACCTCGAAGAATCTCAAAGATATCCGAGCTCATTTGCAATAATGACCTTGCTATCAATCGTATCTAAAGACCTTGCCCGAGTCCAAGGACATTGGCGGCCGCCTGGGGCTCCATCTCATCCAGCTGTTTCCACCGTAAGCCTCAACCCCACGGCCTTGGTTACCGCGAACAATGTGGAAAGCCGGGGGTTTCCCCGAGGCGACAAAGCGCGGTACAGGCTCTCGCGCTCAATGCCAGCGGCTTTGGCCACCTTGGCAATGCCCCCCCGCGCTTCGGCGATGCGGCGCAGGGCGATCAGAAGCACGCTCGGCTCGTCGTCATCCTCCAAGGCAGCGCGGAGGTACTCGGCGGCGAACTCCGGGCTGTCGCGCAGTTCACGAACCGTAGCTTCGTCATGGGATATGCTCTTGCGTTTCATTATTTGGCATTGTAACTTATAGATTACTCAATTGCGAGTTGCCAAAAATGCCAGCACAGGGCAGGCTCAAAGAGAACGATGGTTTCACTCGACGACATTCGCGCCGCCCAAACGCTTCTCCACGGCATCGCCGTCCGCACTCCCCTGTTCGAATGGACGAGCACGTCAGATCAACGCACGCTCTTCCTCAAACTCGAGAACCTGCAGCCCATCGGCGCCTTCAAACTGCGCGGGGCGTACAACAAAGTCGCTTCTCTAACGGATGACGAACGCCGCCGCGGAGTCATCTCTTATTCGAGCGGCAATCACGCTCAGGGCGTGGCCTATGCGGCGCGGGCGCTGGGCGTGAAGGCGATCATCGTCATGCCCGGCAATGCCCCGAAGAACAAACTCGAAGCCACTGCCGCCCTCGGCGCGGAGATCGTCACCGTCGGTCCCGGCAGTGAAGAGCGTCGCTTGCGGGCGGAGGAACTGGCCGCTGAGCACGGCTATGCGATCGTGCCTCCCTACAACGACGAAAAGATCATTGCCGGCCAGGGAACCGTGGGCCTCGAAATCCTCGAGGACCTGCCCAAGGTTGAGACCGTGCTGGTTCCGGTAGGCGGAGGCGGTCTAATCAGCGGCGTCTCAGCTGCCATCAAGCTCAGCAATCCCAAAGTGAAGGTGATCGGCGTCGAGCCCGAACTTGCGGCCGATGCACAAGCCAGCCTGCGCGCGGGACGTATTGTTTCCTTCCCTGCTGCGCAAGTTTCGCAGACGCTGGCCGACGGCCTCCGCACCCAAAGCGTCGGAGCCATCAATTTCGAACACATCCGCGCCTATGTGGACGACATCGTCAGCGTGACCGAAAACGAGATTCGCGAGGCCATGCTCGCTCTAAGCGTGAACGCGAAAACTGTGGCCGAGCCGAGTGGAGCTGTCGCTCCGGCCGCATTTATGTTTCACGCCGACGCGTTGCCTAACTCGACAATCAACGTCGCCGTGATCAGCGGCGGCAACATCGATCCCATGTTGCTCGCCGAGTTGCGGAAAAGTCAGAAGTGAGAAGTCAAATTGCAGAAGTAAAACCTGAGTCGTGCCGGCGGTCAGGATACACTTCTGCAATCTAACTTCTGACTTCTTCAATTTTCGACTTATTGCGGAGACTCTGAATCGTGACTCGCTGGCTCGATCAGTTCTTTGAACTCGCTCACCACCAGACGACCGTGCGCCGCGAAGTCGTCGCCGGACTCACCACGTTCTTCACCATGGCCTACATCGTAGCCGTTAATCCGGCCATCCTGAAAACGGCCGGAATGCCAGCGGGCGCTTCGCTCACGGCTACCATTCTCACGGCCATTTTCGGAACGCTGCTGATGGGCTTCTATGCCAACCGCCCCTTCGCCATCGGCCCCTACATGGGCGAAAACGCCTTCATCGCCTTCACCGTGGTTCATGTGCTCGGATACACGTGGCAAAGCGCTTTGGGCGCGGTGTTTCTGGCTGGAATCCTTTTTATTCTGATGACTCTGTTCCGACTCCGCCAGTGGATGGTCGACGCCATTCCCCCAACGCTCCGTTACAGTTACGCCGTCGGCATCGGATTGTTCCTCACCTTCATCGGACTAAATCAGACTGGCATCGTTACCATCGGTTCTCCCGGCGCGCCGGTTCGGCCGGGCCATCTCACCTCGCTTTCGGTGCTGCTTTCCCTCTTCGGGTTCCTGCTGATGACGGTGCTCACCATTCGCCGGTTCCCCGCCGCGATTCTTAGCGGAGTTCTCGCCACCGCTCTCCTCAGTTTTGTCACCCGGGTCGCTCCCGCCCCGGCCGGTTGGGTCAGCCGTCCGCCCAGTCTTCAGCCTTTATTTTTTCAGTTCGATCTGCACAGTCTGTTCACCTGGGGATTCTTCCCTGTCGTTCTGACGATTTTTATCATGGCATTTGTGGACACCATGGGCACGCTCATCGGTGTGTCGGCAAGAGCCGGCTTCCTCGATAAAGACGGCAACCTGCCGCAGATCGAGCGCCCGATGATGGCCGACGCGCTCGCCACCACCTTCGCCGCCGTGGTTGGAACCACCACATCAGGCGCCTATATCGAGTCCGCCACCGGAGTCGAGGCCGGTGGCCGAACCGGTCTGACCGCGGTGATCACGGCGCTGTGTTTTGCCGGAACTTTATTCTTCGCGCCCTTCATCTCCGCCATTCCGCCACAGGCCTACGGACCGGCGCTCATCTTCGTCGGATTGCTGATGCTTACTCCGATCACGCGTATTCCCTTCGACGACCTCACCGAACTGGTTCCGGCCTTCGGGGTCATCGTCCTGATGGCCTTCACATACAACGTGGGGATTGGCATGACAGCGGGGTTCGTCTTGTATCCTTTCTGCAAGCTGGTTTCAGGACGCTTGCGCGAGGTTCGTCCGGCCCTCTGGGGTTTGACTGCCTTGTCGCTGCTATTTTTCGTTTTTTATCCATACACCTAACGGTTTCGAACCAGTGAAATGAACATGATTCGCTTCGGTATCGCGGGTTTCGGTTTGCATGCCGTGCGGCGTTTGATGCCGGGCTTCGCGCTCGCTCGAAATTGCAGAGTGGTTGCGCTGTCGCGCCGAGACATTGGCAAAGCACGCGAAGCCGCTGCCCAGTACGGCATCCCGCACGTCTTTGCTTCCACCGAAGAACTCTGCCGCTGCTCGGACGTCGAAGCGGTGCTGGTCACCACTCCCAACGCCTGCCATCTGCAGGACGTTCTCACGGCGGTGGCCGCGGGCAAACCGGTGCTGTGTGAGAAACCGATGGGCATGGACGCCGACGAATGCCGCCGGATGGTCGAAGCGGCGCGCCACGCCGGCGTTCTCCTCGGTGTGGCCCAGGTCTTTCGCTTTGAAGAGAGCACGGCGAGATTTCGCGAGCGCGTTGCCCTTGGTGATATTGGCCGCCCGATCTTTGCGCGAGTGGAGTTCTCGTATCCAGGGTTGGGCCATGCCAGAACCTGGCTCTACAGCCGTTCGATAGCGGGAGGCGGCCCCATTGCCGACGTGGGCGTCCATTGCATCGACGCCTTGCGTTACATCCTGCAGGATGAGCCCTCGCGGGTGAGCGCAGTCGGCCGGTCAGATGAAGGATCGGGTGACGTCGAAGCGGCGGCCGTACTGACGCTGGAGTTTCGTCGCGGCACGCTGGCCACGGTACTGGTCTCAACCCGCGCCCAATATCGCACGCCCTTGGAGATTGTCGGCGACGCCGGCGTCCTGCGGGCCGACGATGCCCTGAATGTCGAACGGCCGGTTAAGCTGGAGTTGTGGCGTGACGGACAATTCGTAGCTGAAGAAACCGTTTCCAATCAACTTGCCTATGCGAGGCAGGTAGATGCCTTCGCCGCCGCGGTCGAAGGCCGGAAAATGTTTCCCGCACCCGGTCAGGAAGGCTGGCGGAACCAGATCATATTGGACGCTGCCTACCGCAGCTTGCCCGCAGGGAAGAGCGAACTGATACCAATCTTCGCAGATGATCCGGGCAGGCAGTCGTTGTGAGTCGGGACAGAAAGCCAGCGCAAATCGCACAGAAGTTCGATGCTCCCGGGCCACTTGAGCACCAATTAAGAAGCGCCCCGGACCCAAGAGGATCACGGGACGCCCGAACAGCCCTCCCCAGAACTGCTCAATGCACAGGGTATGGCAATCCGCCCCGGAGCGGAATACCACTCTCGAGGGATTGGGATGGCACCGACGGGCCACTTGGCGAACGCCGGGTCCGCTGTAGTATGGTGCCCCTCGCGACCGGCGATCTGCCAGGCTAGGTTGCGGAAGCGGTCTCCGCTGGGGTTGAGGTGGCTCGTGGGTGAGTACCAGGGCTTGATTCCGACATTGAAGCTTGGTCCCTTCATGGCCAGCCGGGACTGCCTGCGGGACTGGGCTTTTGGCGGAAGTGATTTGTTGCTAGTGTGCAGCAGTTTGCATCCCTGGATTTGACGCGTCCGAGGTTTTGGCTTGTAAGTTATTGACAAACAATAACAACCCGCATGCGGTAGTTTTGGAACAGCAAGTGCACTGCAAGAGCAGGGCGACCTATACCTTGGGCAACAGTTCCCGAGGTAATCGTGGGGAAAAGAAGAAGGTTCTGGGAGGAAATCACATGAGGCGAGTGGTAGTTTTGACGTTACTGGCATTGGCGTTGCCAATTGTCGCGTGGGCGGACACGTTTGATATTACGAACCAATTCGGCTCGGCTTCGGTTACGACCGCAGGGATTGTCGTGGGGGGAACCCACCGTTCAACCTTGGAGAGCTGGAACAAGAACACATCCGGAAATCTGGGTAAAGTCAGCTTCTCGACCGGCGCTTTCTCAGGCACTAGCGTATTGAGCAATGGAACCTTTGCCGGCGGCGCGGGCACAACGTTTATCATCACTGGCATCGGCTCTTGGGCAAAGAAATTAACCGGAGCATCAAACTGCGGCTCAGGTTGCACCCTCTTCACCGGCAGCTTCGTCGGTCCGATTACCTGGACAAAAACCGGGGGCGGAAGTTTCGGCAGTACTTTTCAGCTGAGCGGGATGGTCACCGGCACGCTATGGAACGGTCGTGTTGTGAGTGGAATGACCACGCAGAATTTCTTCGCGACCAACGCGCAATTTACGTTGGGCGTCGGGCACATCAGCACGGGCGACACGCAGTTCCCCGTACCGGAACCCGGAACCTTGGGTCTGTTGGGAACCGGGCTGGTGGGTCTCGCTGGAATGTTCCGACGCAAGCTGATGGGAGCATAACCTAGATTTCTTGGTTCGCCCAAAACACTCAACTCATGGCCCCGCCGCAAGGCGGGGCTTTTGATTTTTGCCATACGCGCTGCTTGATCGCCCTGACGACCAGCGCTTAGTATCCCAAGCCGAACCGGGGCTCGGACCGCTTTGAGGCACCTCCGCCACACCCTCTTCTTCGGTTACCGCCGTAACGACCCATGATGCCTTTGGCGTTGACCTTACCGTTGTCCAAACCTACAGTCAGGCGCAGGGGGTTGTATGAAGGATATCCATGAGGTTTTGCGCCGCAAGCAAGCGCAGTATACGCAGTTGGGAAAGCAGATCGAAATGTTGCAGCAGGCTGCCGAAAAATTGCGCGAAGTCGCGCCTTTACTTGCGGAAAGCGATGGCGAGGACGATAGCGCAGTCCTGACGGAAGTGGACGAGGAAAACTCCAACGCGATGGCTGCCAAGGCCGGCGCTCAATCCGCAACGGCCGCGTCGAAACCAGCCCGCAGCACAACTCCGCGCTGGCCGTAGAGCGCGAACGCGAGGCGGGAGGCTCGGTCGCATGATATTGCAGGCATTGCTGGTGACAAAGGACGAACCGGCGGCGGAAACGCTGATTCAGGTTTTGTCGCAGTTCGGCGTTGCGGTTGACCGGTCGAACGCGGCGGATGTCGCCGTGGCGCGACTGGGAGAGGAGCGCTTCGATCAGGTCATTGTCGATTTCGACGATCCCGAAGCGGCCTCGATACTGCTGGAAGGTTGCCGCCGCCTGGTCGGCCCCGAGCGCAAGCCACCCGTCACCGTAGCCTTGCTGCACGATGCCTCGCAGATCCGCTCGATCCTGGGCGCGGGAACTCATTTCATCCTCACCAAGCCCGTCACGCCCGAACAGGCTCAAGCCACCTTCCGCGCCGCGACGGCGCTGCTGAAGCGCGAACGGCGGCAATCACTGCGCGTCGCCGTGCAGGCGGCCGCTTCGATTCAGATGGACGACCACAGTACGGTCGAAGGCATCCTCCTCGACCTGAGCACCGGCGGCGTGGATGTGCTGGCGGCCAAGACACTGCCCTCTGGGACGATGGTTCGCATCTCCTTTCAACTTCCTGACGGCGTGGGCATTGAAGGGGACGCGGAAGTTGCCTGGAGTATCGCCAACGGTCAAACCGGCTTGCGCTTTCTCGACATGGACCCCAAGATGCGCGGCGAAATGGGGGAGTGGCTGGCTGCCCGTTCGCAGGATGCCTTGCCCGAAGAGCCCGACGCGGTCACGCAATGTAAACTCACCGACCTCAGTCTGGGCGGGTGTTACGTGCAAACCGAATCGCCCTTCCCGCAGTCTTCCGCCGTCGACCTGTGCCTGCGTGCCGCCGGGATGGAGATTCACGCCGAAGGGTTGGTGCGAGTTATGCATCCCGGACATGGGATGGGCATTGAATTCCCCGCACGCACCGAAGAGCAGCGCAAGAGCGTCGGTGATTTCATCGAATTCCTCACCGGCCAACCTGGCGCCACTCCGCAACTGGAAACTTCTCCGCGTTCTCTGGTCGCCAACGCGGTCGATCTCAGCCGCACCGCCAGTGCTGAAACCGAGGCGGAAGATCCCCTGCTGGGATTGTTGCGGACCGGATCGGCGCTGGAGGAAGAAGCGTTTCTCTCCGAACTGCAGCGCCAGCGAACTCCCTCCGCGGCGGACCAATAGAACGAACCCATCGCCCGCCCGTCACAAAGCACTGTCTCTCCAGCGTTTCCTGATCACCACAAAGAACCGGGAACCAGATCGACACCCCGTCTTTGGTGCCGGAACGGTTCCCGGTCGTCGGTTCCACCTCGTTGATCGGAGACTACCTCGCCCCTCCGTCTGAATGGTTTTGCTTCGGTTAATTTTCCGGACATTCTCTGATGCAATAGAATTGCTCTGCCCGTAGAGACGGGGCTCGCCTCGTCTCCGTTTACGCGGGAGACGCGGCCAGCCGCATCTCTCCACGACGTTAAGGTGAACTTCACACTGCTCAGAACCCCGATCTCGCGCGCATTTCTGCTGGCCGGCGTTTGCCTGTTGGCCATCATGCCGTTCTTCTGGTGGGGCAATCCGTCCGGGCATGATTTCGAATTCCACATGTATTCCTGGATGGAAGTCCTGGGCCAGTGGAAGCACGGCATCGTCTATCCCCGGTGGGCGGCGCTCGGATACTGGGGATACGGCGAGGCTCGCTTCCTGTTTTATCCGCCCGCTTCCTGGGCTCTGGGCGCCGCGCTCGGGGCAGTTCTGCCTTGGAAGGTGGTACCGGGCGCGTATTGCTGGATTGTGCTCACGCTCGCCGGAGCGTCAATGTACCGGCTGGCCCGCGAGTGGCTCCCCGCCCCGGACGCTCTCTTTGCCGCCGCTTTCTACGCGCTGAATCCCTACCACTTGTTGGTCGTCTACTGGCGAAGCGCCTACGCCGAACTTCTGGCCGCGATCCTGCTGCCTCTCGTACTGCTCTGTCTTCTGCGGATCTTTTCGCGGCAATCGGATCCTGGCTTTCGCCCGATGCTCTGGTTGAGCTTCGCGCTGGCCGCAGCTTGGCTCACGAACGCACCCGCGGCCGTCATGATTCACTACTCGGTGGCTGGGCTGGCGGTTATTCTCGCGGCGCGGAAGCGAACCTGGCGTCCGCTGTGCGATACGGCCCTAGCCATCACAATCGGCGCAGGCTTGGCGTCGTTCTATTTGGTTCCCACCGTTTATGAAATGCGATGGGTGAATATCGGCGAGGTGCTGTCGCCGGGCGTGCGACCGCAAGACAATTTTCTTTTCACCACCCTCGCCGATCCTGATCACAACCGTTTCAACTTCCTGGTTTCGACGGTGGCGATTGCGGAGATCGGCGTCCTGGTTCTGGCCATCTGGTTTTCCCGCCGTTGGTGGAAGAAACAGGTAGTGACAGCCGCCCCCACCGCGACCCCCAGACCGCGCGCATTTCACGGGCTGGAGTGGTTCGGCCGCCCGGTCGAGCGCGGCGCGACGGGGTTCGAAACGCTGTGGCTCCCTCTTTCCGCCTGGGGCGCCGCCAGCGCGGCCCTGATGCTTTCTGTGACTGATCTGCTCTGGCAACACTTGCCAAAGCTTCGCTTCGTGCAACTTCCCTTCCGCTGGCTGCTTTGCATGAATGCCGCGTTGGCGATGCTTCTGACCATGTCCGCTAGGCGCTGGCCGTCGCGCGCACTGGCGTCTGCCCTTCTGTTGGCCGCGGTAATCGTCGCGGGGTACCGTTTCCAGCCGCCTTGGTGGGAGACAGCCAGCGATATTCGCGAGATGCACGATGCCCTCGCCGACGGGACCGGCTATGAGGGCACCGACGAATACGTCCCAGCTGGAGCAGACTCCTACGAGTTAAACAAGAATCTGCCCCTCATCAGCGACAACACGGGAACCTCGGTTCCGAGCCAGGTGTTAATGTGGGGGCCGATCGAAAGACACTTTATGGTCCATGCTGCGACACCGCAAAATCTGACCGTGCGCGTCTTCAACTACCCGGCGTGGGAAGTCGAGGTAAACGGCAAGCCCGTCAGAACGCGGAGCACCAACGTCACCGGCTTGATGATTATTCCCCTGGCGGCTGGAGCCAGCGATGTGCATATCTATTTCCGCCGGACAAACGATCGTGTAATCGGAAACGTCGTCTCGCTGATCAGCTTCGGACTGGTGATTGCAGCGTGGAGCATGACGCAGCCAAAAGCGAGGCCAGGACACCCAGGTGTAATCCCCCGTGTTCCCCCGTGTACTCTGTGATTATCAGATCTTTGTTTAACCACAGGGTACACGGAGGCGCACAGGGGAAAGCCACTGTGAGCACATAAGATGCAACGTCGCGTCCTAGTCGCAACCTCGAACGCCGGTAAGCTTCGCGATTTTGGCGGAGCGGCAGCGCCCTACGGCATTACCATCGCAAGCATCCCAAATTTCTCGTCTCTGCCCCAGGTTGTCGAAGACGGGAGCACCTTCGAGGAGAACGCGTGCAAGAAAGCAAAAGCCTACAGTCTGGCCGTACCCGGCGAGCTGGTACTGGCCGACGACTCCGGCCTGGAGATTGACGCGCTCGGTGGAGCGCCCGGCGTGCATTCCGCAAGGTATGCCGCTGATGAACCGCACGCGGCCGAGTGCAACACTGAGGACGAAGCCAACAACGCGCGCGTGCTGCGCGAACTTGCGAGCGTAGCCGCGGAAAAACGCACCGCGCGTTTCGTCTGCGTCCTGGCGGTGGCCCGTGGCGGCGAGACGCTGCAGACGTTCCGCGGGACTGCTGAAGGCGTCCTGCTAGATGTGCCTCGCGGAGAAAACGGTTTCGGATACGACCCACTGTTTTATTTTCCGCAAATCGGCAAGACCTTTGCCGAACTGAGCGCGGAAGAGAAAGCGCGCTACAGCCACCGGGGCGCGGCTTTTCGCGCTTTCCTGGAGTGGTGCCGTACGACCTAGCGCCGGATCAGAAAATAGCCTGTACTCATAAGGGCGCCCACATCTTCGGCCTCTACCCATTGTTCAGGCTGCTTCGGCGAAAATACGTAGACGCGCCGAAAGCACGTTCCTGCAATGATCACAGTTCCCGCGCCCCGGTAAACCAGGTGGGACATGCCCGTTGATCTCTGCGCCTGCGATTCCGTCAATGGCGCGAGGCCCGGTCGATATGCGGCCCCGACATCATTTTGCTCATTCATCGGAGGTTCCCATAAATCACGACTGCGGACCGGACAAGTGTCGGTGAACGGAGACCTTTCGCCCGATGCCGTCAAAAGGATAGTGTTTTCAGTTGGCGAATCGTATCGTCCGTAGTTCTGGTTTCGAGGTCCCGCGAACCGATCGCCGTGATCTCTTCTTGACTTCCCTTCCCGCGGGCGACGATAATCGTTAGTTTTAACTTTGGACCCCGCAAGGAGCAGTCATCGTGGCATCAGCTGCTAGTCCCGTCGCTTCCAGAATCAAACCGGGCGTTGCTTCGCTGCGCGCCGGTGAAGGATATTCGTTTCTGCTGCGACGTCTGCATTCCCTCACCGGCATCGTTCCCATCGGAGCCTTCCTTCTCGAACACTTCATCTCGAACGCCGAAGCTTTCAAGGGCGCTCAGGCCTACGGCGAGCAGGTCAAGTTTCTCAACAGCCTGCCGTTCGTCGTCGGCCTTGAACTGTTCTTCATCTGGATTCCGATTCTTTACCACGGCCTCTATGGCGTTTATATCTGGTATCAAGGCGAAACCAACGTCGCCGCCTATCCGTGGCAGGGCAACTGGCTTTATACCTCCCAGCGCTGGACCGGCATCATCGCGCTCGTCTACATGGTGCAACACACTTATTACCTGCGCTTCACCGGCGTGCACCTGCCGACGCATCCCATGCAGTCGTTCGCCAAGGTCCAGGGAGAATTTCAGAACCCGTGGATGATCGCCTTTTACGCGGTTGGCATTATCGCCGCGTCCTGGCACTTCAGCTACGGCCTGTGGCTGTTTGCCGCGAAGTGGGGAATCACCACCGGGGAAAAGGCGCGCCGCCGCTTTGGCTATCTGTGCCTGGCCCTCGCCCTCGGTTTGGTTTCGATCGGCGCGGCCAGCATGTACGGATTCCTGAGCCGGCCGTACCAGCCTTCGGATTCGAATGCAGCTTCAGAAAGCATCGTAATGCGGTAGGGATTGTACTTGCAGGCCCGGGCCCAGCTCGGGAACCATATTCACAAAAGATCGGACTCATACAGCATGGCAGCTCCGAAAATTATCGTAGTCGGAGGGGGTCTCGCAGGTCTCTCCGCCGTGATCAAGATCGCCGAAATGGGCGGTGAGGTTGACCTGTTCTCGATCGTCCCCGTAAAACGCTCGCACTCGGTGTGCGCCCAGGGTGGCATCAACGCCGCCAAGAACCTGAAGGGCGAAGGCGATTCCACCTGGATTCACTTCGACGACACGATTTACGGTGGCGACTTCCTCGCCAACCAGCCGCCGGTCAAGGCCATGTGCGAGGCCGCGCCCGGCATCATCGATCTGCTCGACCGCATGGGCGTCCCCTTCAACCGCACTCCCGAAGGTCTGCTCGACTTCCGCCGCTTTGGTGGCACGCTCTACAACCGCACTGCCTTTGCTGGAGCCACGACCGGCCAGCAACTTCTCTACGCGCTCGACGAGCAAGTCCGCCGTTACGAGTCCGAAGGCAAGGTGAAGAAGTACGAGCATTGGGAGTTCCTCTCCGCCGTGCTCGACGGAACGCGCGTCTGCCGCGGCATCTGCGCCATGGACCTGCGCACCATGGAAATCCGCACCTTCCCCGCCGATGCCATCATCATCTGCACCGGCGGCGTTGGCGCCATCTTCGGCAAGTCGACGAATTCCGTCGTCTGCACCGGATCGGCGCAGTCGGCCCTCTATCAGCAAGGCTGCTACTACGCCAACGGCGAGTTCATCCAGGTTCACCCCACCTGCATCCCCGGCGAAGACAAGCTGCGCCTTATGTCGGAATCGGCGCGCGGTGAAGGCGGGCGCGTCTGGGTGCCCAGAACGCAGGGCGACAAGCGCGATCCCAAATCCATTCCCGAGAAAGAGCGCTGGTACTTCCTCGAAGAGCGCTATCCAAAATATGGCAATCTGGTCCCGCGCGATGTGGCCACCCGCGAAATCTTCGAGGTCATCTACAAACACAACCTCGGCATCGACGGCCAGCCGATGGTCTACCTCGACCTCACCCACATTGACCGCAAGACTCTCGACCGCAAGCTTGGAGGCATTCTCGACATCTACGAAAAGTTTGTCGGCGTCGACCCGCACGACGTGCCCATGAAGATTTTCCCCGGCATGCACTACACCATGGGTGGGCTCTGGATCGATTACAAACAGGCGACGAACATCCCCGGAATCTTTGCCGCCGGAGAGGCTGAGTACCAATACCATGGCGCGAACCGCCTGGGCGCGAACTCGCTGGTGTCATGCATCTTTGGAGGCTTCGTCTCCGGCCCCAACGCCGTGCAGTATGCGAAGAATTTGCAAGCGGCGCCCGGCAACGGCCACTTCGACGCCGAGCGCAAGCGCCAGGAAGAAATTAACGCCATGCTGATGAAAGCCGACGGCAACGAGAATCCGTTCCTGCTCTGGCGCGAACTCGGCGCGGTCATGACCGAGAACTGCACCGTCATCCGCTACAGCAAAAAGTGTGCGGAGGCGGACGCCAAAGTGGTAGAGCTGCTGAATCGCTTCCAGAAGATCAACCTGAGCGATCGCGCGCAGTGGGCGAATACGACCATCGCCTTCGCGCGCCAGCTCTACAACATGCTGCAGTTGTCACGGGTCATCGCGCAGGGAGCGGTCATGCGCGACGAGTCCCGCGGCTCGCACTACAAACCGGATTTCCCGGAGCGCGACGACAAGAACTGGATGAAGACCACGAAGGCGACGTTTGCGCCCGATCTGGACGAGCCGAAGTTTGAGTTCGAACCGATCGATGCGGCGCTGATTCCGCCGCGGCCGAGGAAGTACTGATGCCGTCAAGCACGTCCATGAACCGCATCCTCACGTTCAAACGGGTTCGCGGTTTCATCTTCGCGGCGTTGGGCGTTGTAATCATGGCCAACGGAATTATCGAACGGCAGTGGCTGACTGTCATTTTAGGCGCCGCAATCGTGGCTTATGGCGCATTTGCTCCCGGTTGAGGCGATAGCTGCGCGCTGCCACGTGCTGGCGGTAAACCAGAAACTGATAGCGATCCAGAGGCTAGGAATTAATGGCAAAGCTGTGAATAATCGACAAAAGGCCGCACTCAACCGACTTCAAAACGAGTTGTCAATGAAGCACGGAATAGTCCAAGAGCTGCCTATTAGGGGTGAAGACGACGGCTTTGTTTTCACGGAAGTGGATGGAGTCACGGTGGTGATCGGGCCTGGAGGCGGATTTCAACTTCCTGCGGTTCGTACCTACCCCGGAACAGGCAAGCCCGGCGAAAAGGCCATTGATGCAGCGCTGGATCCCAACTATTTTTTCAGAAAGCAGTCGAAGGACGCTATTTTCAAAACGGGACATCTCGGCCCGACTATCGGCGTCAACTGGACATGTGGAATCGAGAGTTGCCCTTGCAACCACGAAAGCATTGATGTTCGAAAGAAACGCAGCCTCATCGGACACCGATAGCGGCAGGAGCAGACAATGGTTAATGAAGGCCTAAGCACTTTGCTGTTGCTTGTCGTCTGTGTTGTTTCTGTCTGGCTCGTCGTTTTATTCGTGCGGCTATGCAACCGGGTTAAGGAAATTAAAGCAATCCTGATTGCGGCATACGATTTGGAAGAGTTTAAGGAATACGGGCCCTTCGGAGGATACTCCTTCCGTAAGAGAAAACCGCAGGCGCAGGTTTGATTTTCAAGCGAGGTTAAGGCTAAGAGCTAAATGGCAAACAATAAGACCGTAATCATAAAGATCAAACGCCAACTCACCCCCGAGGCCAAGCCGTCGTGGGAGGAGTTCGAGATTCCCTACAAACCGAACATGAACGTCACTTCGGCGCTGATGGAAATCGCGGCCCGCCCCATCACCCGCGACGGCAAGCAGACCACGCCCGTCGCCTACGACTCGAACTGTCTCGAGGAGATCTGTGGCTCCTGCGCCATGTTGATCAATGGACGTGCCCGCATGGCCTGCTCCGCGCTGCTCGACCACCTCGATCAGCCGATCAAGCTCGAGCCGCTCTCGAAGTTTCCCATCATTCGCGACCTCGCCGTTGATCGCAGCGTGCTCTTCGAGAATTTGAAGAAGGTCAAAGCCTGGGTGCCGGTCGATGGAACCTACGACCTCGGTCCCGGCCCGCGCATGACCATGGATGACCAGGAAAAGGCCTATCCTCTGTCGAACTGCATTTCGTGTTGCTGCTGCATGGAAGCCTGTCCGCAATTCAATGAAGACACCGGATTCGTAGGCGCAGCCACCATTTCGCAAGTCCGCCTGTTCAACACGCATCCCACCGGCGCGGCCCTGAAGCGCGAGCGGCTGTCAGCGCTCATGGGAGACGGCGGCATCCAGGAATGCGGCTACGCCCAAAACTGCGTTGAGATTTGCCCAAAGAGTATTCCGCTGACCACGTCGATTGCCGAAGTCGGCGGCCAGGTCACGAAGCAGGCCCTCGGCGACCTCCTGCGGAAGTGAACCTGCTTCCTCCTGTAGAGACGGGGCTTGCCCGTCTCCGCCGCGGGAGACGCGGCAAGCCGCGTCTCTACAGGGGAATCAGAAGGCATTCTCACTCGCCAAACGGACTTTTTCCGACGTTTGGTACAACAAACCGGCAAAATACCGCCGGTAACCACCCGCAACTTCCTTAGGTAATGTGAGTTCACACGAATTGCTTCACACAATTATTGATCTCTCATTTACAATTCGAGAGCCTGTAGGGAAATGGATACTTTTCTACCCCGGAAAAGTTCCAAGGCCGGAGCTGTCTAAGGTAACGATACCGTCGCAATGATGAGAAGCTACAAGCTGCCGAGAACGCTGCTCAGAGCGCTGATGGCCTTCGCGATTTCGGTCACCGCCCTGGCGCCGGGAACCGCTTTTGCTCTGCACCGCGTTGACCATCGCTACCACCGGACACATTCGCATCGCTTCCGTTTCCATCGCGGATTGCTCTGGAACCCGATGTTCCGTCCCTCGCACGATTCCCTGGTCCGGCAAAACGAAGAGATTAACCGCCTCGAACTGCCACGAATTCAGGACGACGCGGAACTGGAAGCACTCAAGGCGTCGGGCGCACTGGTACCCATCGAGGAGAGCGAGTCGCTGAAAATTGAGCGCAGTCTTGATCCCTCACGCCGCTATTGCCGTCCCTGGACTCGCGATTTCGTCGCCGACCTGTCCGAAGTTTATTACCGCCAATTCCACGATCAGATCCAGGTAAACTCCGCTGTCCGCACCGTCAAGGTGCAGAAGAAGCTGCGTCGGCGCAATCGCAACGCGGCTCCGGCCGAAGGCGACACGGCTTCGTCTCATCTCGCCGGCATTACCGTCGATCTCCAGCGCCGCGGCTTGACGAAAGACGAGATTCGCTTCGTCGAACACTACTTGTTCTATTTGAAGGCGCTCGGTCTGGTCGAACCCGAGGAAGAGCGCCGCCACTGGTGTTTCCACGTGATGGTTTCCGACCGCTACAACGAGTGGCGCCAGAGCCAGACGATTTTTCAACGTCCGCCCCTGGAAGAACCTTCTACGCCGCCGGTCACTGTCACCTCCACCGCCGCGGGAATGGGCGCCTCCAACTGAGGCTCCAGCTGAACCCCGACCTGGCATTCGAACTGAACTCCGCCTCCGCCAAGTGAGAACCTGCGATCGCCGCTTGATTTACAAAATTGTTGTCATCCTCAGCGAAGCGAAGGATGACAATTCATGAGTGATGACAATGGTTGGTGTGGCTCGCGCGCAAACATTCGCCACGAACTCTTGGCTCGCTGGTTGCCGCTTCCCTCGCTTCGTATAGAATCTTGCTTCACCATGATGAAGGCCGCCATGAACAAGAGAATCCTTGCCGTCGCCGTTGCACTCGCCTTTGCCGTTCCCCTCAACGCGCAAACCATCAGCGCCAAAGCTCGTGAGATTCACAACTCCGCCATCGTCATCGATACGCATGCCGATACTCCTCAGCGTTTCCTCGACGAAAATTACGACATTGGATCGACCGATCCCAAGGACCTCGGCCATATCAGTCTCGACAAGGCCAAGGCCGGCAACCTCGGCGCCGAGTTCTTTTCCATCTGGGTGGAGCCGGAAACCAACCAGGGCCACTTCGCCCGCCACACGCTCGATCTCATCGATTCCGTCTACGAACAGGCGACCCGCCATTCCGACCGGATGATGATGGCCTTCAGCGTCGCCGACATCGAACGCGCTCACCGCGAGCACAAACTCGCTGCCTTACTCGGCATTGAAGGCGGGCACTCCATTGAAAACGATGTTCATGTCCTCCGTGATTTCTACCGGCTCGGCGCGCGCTACATGACCCTGAGCTGGTCGAACACCAACGAGTGGGCCGACTCTTCGGGCGACATTGACAATCCCAAAATCGAGCACCACAACGGCCTCACCGAGGGAGGAAAGCAGATCGTTCTAGAAATGAACCGCCTTGGCATGCTGGTCGATATCTCCCACGTTGCCGACAAGACGTTCTACGACGCCCTCGCCGTCACCAAGGCGCCCCTGATCGCCTCGCACTCTTCCGCCCGCGCCCTCACCAACCATCCGCGCAACATGACCGACGACATGCTGCGCGCCATCGCCAAGAACGGTGGCGTCGTCCAGGTCAACTTCTTCAACGCCTTCATCGACGAGAACTACCGCAAAGCGGATGAAGCGCAGGCAAAAGACCGCGATGCCGCCGTCAAAGCCTACACCGACCAACTCAAGGCCGCCGGAAAAACCGTTACGTATCTCGACGCGGACCGCATCGAGCGCGAGTGGGCGGCCAAGATCCCACGGCCTCCCTTGAAGTCGCTCATCGATCACATCGACTACATCGCCAAAGTCGCGGGCGTGGATCACGTCGGCCTGGGCTCGGATTTTGACGGCGTCAGCGGCGCGACTCCCGCGGGCATTGACTCCGCCGCCGACCTCCCCAAGATCACACAGGCCCTCGTCGACCGCGGTTATAGCGCCAGCGATATCCGCAAGATTCTGGGAGGCAATGTGCTCCGCGTATTCCGTGAAGCGGAACGAGTCAGCCGGGAAATGGAAGCCGGAAAATAATGAAGAGACGGGCGCCTCGCCCGTCCGCAGTGCGCCTGCAGCCGCATCGCGGCCGGGCGGGGGCGCCCGGCTCTCCACCGACAAGGTGGAATGGCCTGTCGTACAATTGGAAATTGCAAAATACCCTACAGGAGCCTCCATGCGAACTCTAATTCATACGCTCGTTCTGATCGTCTCCACCTCCCTGCTCGTCGCCGCACAGGCAGCCTCAACTCCGCCCCCGAACAAAGCTGCCGCCACTGCCGAGCCCACCGCCATCATCCACACCACCGCCGGCGACCTCCATTGCACGCTGCTTCCGAAAGTGGCTCCGATCGGAGTCGAGAATTTCATCGGTCTTGCTAACGGCACCAAGGACTGGACCAGCCCCGTCACTCATGCCAAGAAGACCGGTGTCGCACTTTACGACGGCACCATTTTCCATCGCGTGATCCCTGAATTCATGATTCAGGGTGGCGACCCGAAGGGCGACGGAACGGGTGATCCCGGCTACAAATTCAAGAATGAGACTACTTCCGCCGTCAAGTTCGATCGCCCCGGCCGTCTCGCCTACGCCAACGCCGGACCCAACACCAACGGCTCGCAGTTCTTCATCACGGAAGTTCCCTACCCCAGCCTTAACGGCGGCTATACCATCTTCGGCCAGTGCGATCCGGCCGCCGTCGAACTGGTCAAGAAAATCGCTCGTATGGCCAAGGACGGTGAACGCCCGCTTCGTCCGGTCAAGATCACAGACATCGAAATCCAAAATGCTTCGGCGGCGCCCAAGACACCGACCGGCGTGAAGTAATCGATGGGGTAGAGACGGGCTTGCCCCGTCTCCGCCGCGGGAGACGCGGCAAGCCGCGTCTCTACAGAAATAACCATTTACGAATTTGAAGGGAACCTATGACCCGCACACCCGGAACCTATGCCGTGTTCGAAACCAGCGAGGGCATCATCGTTTGCCGCTTGTTTGAGAAGGATGCCCCCAAGACGGTCGCCAACTTCGTCGACCTCAGTGAAGGCAAGCGCGAGTGGACGCATCCCACCACCCGCAAGAAGACCACCGATCCCCTTTATCACGGAACCGTTTTCCATCGGGTGATTCCCGGCTTCATGATTCAGGGCGGCGATCCCATGGGCACCGGTTTCGGCGGTCCCGGCTACCAGTTCGAAGACGAAACCAAGGGCTCGCCGCATCGTTTCGACAAAGCTGGCAAGCTGGCCATGGCCAATGCCGGCCCCAACACCAACGGATCGCAGTTTTTCATCACCGTCGGCAACACTGACTGGCTTACCGGCAAACACACGATTTTCGGCGAGGTAGTCGAAGGATACGAGGTGGTGGAGACAATCTCGAAAGTAGCGCGCAACCGCCAGGACCGTCCCAACAAAGACGTGGTGGTGAAGTCAGTGAAGATCGAGCGCTAGCAATCCGTGGAGAGACGGGCGCCCTCGCCCGCCCTCAGTGCGCCCAATCCGCGCCGGGTGCCCTACTCATCACGCATTCTGCAATGAGTGGGATTCCATAGAGTTGAACTGAGCGGCGAGGCGACACCGCAATTCTAATTCGGCAGCTCTTCGCTGTGAGGTGCGTCACACGCTCCTGTGCGTGCGGGCCTACTATCCCCACCCTCATTATTCTTTATAATGAGTGTTTGTTCCCACCTTCTGGAGGTTTCATGGCGTCATTCAACGGAGTTCCCATTCCCCCTAACGGACAGAGAATCGAATACAGCAACGGCAAGTACACCGTCCCCAATCATCCCATCATCCCTTTCATTGAGGGGGACGGCACCGGCCGCGACATCTGGAAGGCCTCCGTCCGCGTCTTCGACGCGGCAGTCGAAAAGGCTTACGAAGGCAAGCGCGCCGTGGTCTGGTACGAAGTCTTTGCCGGCGAGAAAGCCAAGTCCCGCTTTCAGAACTGGCTTCCCGACGACACCGTCAGTGCCATCCGCGAATTTCGCGTTGCCATCAAAGGACCGCTGACCACGCCCATCGGCGGCGGCATCCGCTCGCTCAACGTCGCCCTGCGCCAGATCCTCGATCTCTACGGCTGCGTGCGTCCCGTGAAGTACTACGCCGGTGTTCCCTCGCCCGTGAAGCATCCCGAGCGCATGAATATCGTCATCTTCCGCGAAAACACGGAAGACGTTTACGCCGGCATCGAATGGGAACAAGGCACGCCCGAGGTCGCCCGCCTGATCGAATTCCTCAACAAAGAGATGCTGAAAGGCGGAAAGAAGCAAATCCGCCTCGATTCCGGCATTGGTATCAAGCCCATGTCCGTGACCGGCACCAAGCGCCTGGTGCGCATGGCGATCAAGCATGCTCTCGAAAACAAATGCAAGGCCGTCACTCTCGTCCACAAAGGCAACATTCAGAAGTTTACCGAAGGCGCGTTCCGCAAGTGGGGATACGAACTCGCCACCGAAGAATTCCGAGCCCAGGTCGTCACCGAGCGCGAGAGCTGGATTCTCGGCAACAAAGACAAGAATCCCGATCTCAGCATCGAAGAAAACGCAAATCTGATCGAACCCGGCCTCGAGTTCGCGCAAGAGGAGTTCCGCCAGGGAATCTACAAAGAAGTGAAGGCCTGTCTCGATTCCATCTACGCCACGCACGGAAAGGGTGCGTGGAAGAAGAAGCTCATGATCAACGACCGCATCGCCGATTCCATCTTCCAGCAGGTTGTGACCCGAGCCGATGAATACAGCGTGCTGGCCACTCCCAACCTGAACGGCGACTACATTTCCGATGCGTGCGCCGCGCAGGTCGGCGGCCTCGGCATCGCGCCCGGAGCGAACATCGGCGACGGTTACGCCATTTTCGAAGCCACGCACGGCACCGCTCCCAAGTATGCCGACAAAGACGTCATCAATCCCGGCTCCGTCATTCTTTCAGGCGTCATGATGTTCCGCTTCCTCGGATGGACCGAAGCCGCCGATCTGATTGAGCACAGCCTGGAGCGCACCATCGAACAGAAGAAGGTCACCTACGACTTCGAGCGCCTGATGGAAGGCGCAACGAAAGTAAAAACCAGCGAGTTTGCCACCTGCATGATCGACAACATGACCGTCGCAGTAGCAGCCGACTAAGTTGCAACTTAGCTGTAGAGACGGGGCTAGCCCCGTCTCCGCCGCGGGAGACGCGGCAAGCCGCGTCTCTACAGGAAATTACTAAATATCAGGAGGAAACTTCATGCGCAATAAAGTAACGATCGTCGGTTCCGGAAACGTAGGCGCCACTGCTGCTCATTGGATCGCTTCGAAAGAACTCGCCGATGTCGTCCTCATCGACATCATCGAGGGCGTTCCGCAAGGCAAAGGCCTTGATCTGCTCGAAGCTATGCCCATCGAGAAGCGCGACTGCGCAATTCTCGGGACGAACGATTACGCCGACACCGCCAACTCCAACATTGTCATCATCACCGCCGGAATTCCACGCAAGCCCGGCATGAGCCGCGACGACCTCCTCAATACCAACTACAAAATCATGAGCGACGTTGTCGGCAAGGTCGTGCACCACTCGCCGAACTGCATCCTCATCATCGTCTCCAATCCGCTCGACGCCATGGCGCAGGCCGCCTACAAGATCAGCGGCTTCCCGCGTGAGCGCGTCATCGGAATGGCTGGCGTGCTCGACTCCGCCCGCTTCCGCGCTTTCATCGCGCAGCACCTCAACGTCAGCGTCGAAAACGTAACCGCCTTCGTCCTCGGCGGACACGGCGACACCATGGTCCCGCTGCCCCGCTATTCCACCGTTGCAGGCATTCCGATCACCGAACTGATCGACAAGGCCACGCTCGATCGCATCGTGCAGCGCACCCGCGACGGCGGCGCCGAGATCGTCAAATATCTCAAGACCGGATCGGCGTATTACGCCCCGTCGGCCGCCGCCACCGAAATGGTCGAGGCTATCCTCAAAGATAAGAAAAAGATTCTCCCGTGCGCCGCGTACCTCAACGGAGAGTACGGCATCCACGGACTCTTCGTCGGCGTCCCGGCGAAACTTGGCTCCAAGGGGATCGAGCAGATCATTGAGATTAAGCTCACGGCGGAAGAGAAAGCTGCCCTCGACAAGAGCGCGGCGGCGGTGAAAGAACTCGTCGGTGTGATCAACGTCTAGGCAAGGCCATTTGTAGAGACGGGGCTTGCCCCGTCTCTGCCGAGGGGGCGCCGTAAGCCGGTTTCCACAACAGCAATGTACCACCGGCGACGCGCTGGCTCTGGAGTTGCGACGGAGGGAAGAACCCGTACCTCAGAGTAGTGAGGCGAATATGGTCTATGTCAAGAGCCTGCTCGCAGGGCTTGCGACGCTGATCGTCGCTACGGTCCTGTCGCCGCTGATTATTGTTATCTATCTTTATGTCGTCCAAAAACCGGCAGCTCATGAGTCGATAGGCTGGGACCCGGTTTCGTTTGCGAAACTTGCGAATCGGCCGCTGTGTTGGCTGATCGCTACATTGATATTCTTGGCTGGATTTATGTGGGAGTTTCGCCGCGCAGCCTCAAAGTAGCCCATTACCATTCCGCTAATTTCTCTTTCGTGATCGCCCCAGGCTCGCTATAGTGTCTGAGACCAGCACACGATGGACTTTGATCAGCTCGAAATCTTTCTGGAAGTAGCGCGCCTCTCCAGCTTCTCGCGCGCGGCGGAGAAACGCTTTCGCACCCAGCCCGCCGTCTCCTCTCAGATCCGGGCACTGGAAGAAGAAGTGGGCGCGCGTCTGCTCGACCGTTCCGGAGGCCGCGTCTCGCTCACCGCGTCCGGCAAATTGTTTTTCAAGTACGCCGAGGAGACCCTCGACCGGCGCAAGACCATCCTTACCGAAATCGCCGAGACCGAGCGCGTACCCCGCGGCGAAATAGTTGTGGGAGCAAACGAGGGCACCTGCCTGCACATCCTGCCCGAGGTGTTCGCGCAATTCAAGCGCGACTATCCCAATGTCGCGGTAAGCATCCGGCGCTCCGACTACGCCCGGATTCTCGAGTCGATCCTCGAAAATGTAGTGGACTTCGGTGTGGTCTCGCTGCCCGTGAACGACAACCGGCTCGAGGCGCAAATGATTCATCGCGACGAACTCGTCGTGATTACGGCCCCGGGTCATGCGCTCGCAGCGAAGTCGAGCGTCACGCTGGCGGAAGTCTCGGCCTATCCGCTCGTCGTGCCCAAACTCGGCCACACCCGCGACGCACTCGACGCCCTGTTCTATGACCATCACTTGAAGCCGAACCTGGCCATGGAACTCGATTCCAGCGAACTGCTGAAGCGTTTTGTCGCGGCCGATGTCGGCGTGGGATTCATCGCCCGCTCCAATATCGAGGAAGACATCCGGGCGAAGGCGCTGGTGGCGATCACGCTTGCCGACGCGCAAATCCGCCGCGACCTCGCGCTCGTCTTCCGCAAAGATAAGTCGCTCAGCCGCGCCGCCAAAGCCTTCATGGATATCGCCGTCAAACAGAGGAATTTCTCGACGTCGGTGGCTGGGGCTGGGAAGCGATCCAAATGATGCAGGTTGTAGTGAACCAGGTTGTAATGAACCGGGCCGCGCGTTTTGCGCTCTGCTTGTTGGTGCTCACACAGGCTGGTGTGGCCCAAAAGCATCCCGCCAGCAAAGTTTCCCCGGCCAGCGCCTCCAAGCTCATCGCGCTGAAGGCAACGGGAACGGCGCGTTACACCGACCAGGAAATTCTTGCCGCAAGCGGACTGCAGTTGGGTCAGGACGCCGCCGACGGCGATTTCAAAGAAGCCGTGCGCCGCCTGGGCGATTCCGGCTTGTTCGGCGAGATCGTCTATTCGTATTCCTCTTCCAGCGCCGGCGTGAAACTCGAACTGCAGCTCACCGATACCGATAAGAACAAGCTGGTTCCCGCGCAGTTCGAAAACTTTGTCTGGTTTACCGACGACCAACTGCGCACTTTCGTCGAACGCCGCGTTCCGTTGTTCAAGCAACTGTTGCCGCTCAACGGCAATCTTCCCGACCAAGTCTCCGAGGCCCTGCAAGCCATCCTCACCGAAAAGCGCTTTCCCGGACGGGTCAATTACCTGAGTGAGGGAGACGAATCCGGGGGGCCTTTGCACGCCATCGTGTATCGGGTCGAGGAAGTCAGCATACGGATTCGCGGCTTCGAATTCCCGGGAGCTTCGCCTGAGCAGGCGGCCCTGCTCGCAACCGCAGCGCGCCGGTCCATCGCAGCAAGCTACGAACGGTCCGGTCTCGCGGCCGTTGCCAAGTTCGACCTGCTCCCGGTATATCTGCAGCGCGGATATCTGAAGGCCGCGTTCGGGCCTTCCGACGCACGCGTTGTGCCCCACCCGTCTTCTGTGGAGGGTGCGCAAGGCCCTGCCGACGTTGAAGTGGATGCGATCATGCGAGTGACTCCGGGCAAGGTATATTCAACCTCCGGCTTCGTCTGGAAGGGCAATTCTGCCCTCAAGACAAGCGAAGTCGCGCCTCTCATCCATCTGCCGCCCGGCCAACCCGCCGATGCCGTGCGCTTGCTCCGCGACATTGAAGCCGTCGGCAAGCTTTACCGCAGCCACGGCTACATGACGGTTCAAGTCAAGCCCGAAGCCCAGTTCGACGACGAGAAAAGCACCGTGCACTATGCCCTCAACGTCACTGAAGGCGATCTCTACAAAATGGGAGAGCTGGAAATCCTGGGACTCGACACGCAGGCGGCAGCACGCATGCACGAAGCCTGGACGTTGCGCGAAGGTCAGCCTTACGACGCCGATTATCCAAAGAAATATCTGGACGATACCCGGCAAATCGTTCCCCGTGGCGTTCAGTGGGCTACCAGTATTCATGAGTCCCTGGATTCGAAGGACAAGACCGTGGACGTAGAGATCCGCTTCCAGCAGCAGTAGCGCTGAGAACCCGTGATTCTAAAGGGGAAAATATTTCTGTAACGCAGCGCTGAAATGAGAATCCTATAGTAGGTTGGGATCTTCACCTTGAACGATCATGCTTTTCACAGGAGATGAAAGCAGAATGAAGATAAATCGAATTGCGACTGCGGTTCTTGGAATGCAGATGTTGGCCGGTTTGGCGGTGTTTCCGGCGCTGGCGGCCGGTAAGAGCCAGACCTTGACGGGCGAAGTGAGCGACGCCATGTGCGGTGCGAAACATCAAATGCCCGGCAACCCAGCGGAATGCACGCGCGCGTGCATCAAGCATGGGTCGAAGTACGCGCTGGTGGTTGGGGACAAGGTTTACACCCTGGAAACCACCGATAAGGCTGAGCTCGACAAACTGAACGATCTGGCGGGAGCGAAGGCCAAGGTGACCGGAGAAGTGGACGGCACCACCGTCGCCGTAAAGTCGGTGGCCGCGGGATCGTAAGCGGGATGGCAACCAAAACAACTTGTCATCCTGAGCAAAGCGAATGACCTGAGGTCTCGTGCACTGATAAGAAAGCAGGTCCTTCGCTTCGCTCAGGATGACAAGTACAATTTAACCCCCAATAAAGAACCGGCGGGCAGGCCCGCCGGTTTCTTGTTATCTCCATCTCTTGTTCGTGTTAGTTCTGGTTCGGATTATCGTCCCGCCGCTTCAGCGTCGGCCGATCGTCGTCGCTCTTGTCCGAACCGTTCGACGTCTTGTCGTTGGTGGAAGTACGCCGCAGGCTAGGCTTGTTCCCATCCTTCTCTTCGATCACCTTGTGCCGGTTCTCGATGACGGCCAGCCGCGACTTCACGTCGTCAAACTCCGAGGTGGAAACGACGTATTGCGCTCGCGCGGGCAGGATCGTCGCGATCTCCTGTTGCGACTTCTCGATGCGGTCAGGCGTCTGGGGGTGCGATGCAAACGCCTTGGCGAGGGTGCCCGGCTTCTTCTTCTCTTTTGCCTGCAGCTTTTCAAAGAAGCTGACGAAAGCTTGCGGATCATATCCGGTTTTGTACATGTATTGCAAGCCGAGGTAGTCGGCTTCCGCTTCGAAACTGCGCTGGAATTTCATGAACGTCAGCGGCAAAGCCAGGCCACTGGCTTCGTAAATTCCGTAACCTATCCCACCCCCGACGAAAATCAGCGGAATGGTGCCGATTTGCGCCCAATTCCCGCGCGTCATCTGCCGGGTTCCGTGGCGGGCGGCTACGTGCGCGATCTCATGTGCCATCACCCCGGCTAGTTCAGCCTCTTCGTCCGCTGCCAGGATCAAGCCCGAGTTCACGTAGAAGAATCCACCGGGGAGCGCAAACGCGTTCACCTCGTCGGAGTCGATCACCTTGATGGTGAAAGGCACTTGCGCGTCGGAATTGCGCACCAGGTTCTGACCGATGCGGTTGACGTACTCGGTGACCACCGGGTCCTGAACCAGTTTCACACTCTGCTCGACCTGCATCGCATATTGCTGACCCATCTTGATCTCGGTTTCGAGCGAGTACCAGTTGCCCATGCCGCGCCCGCCGACCTTGCGGTTGCCAATGGCATCCACGTCCTTCTTACTTCCGTCGTGCTTGACCTTGCTGTCGTCTGGCTCCTGAATGGGAGGTGGTTCCGTGGGAGCCGCCTCACCGCTGGTCGCAGAGGAGTCCGCAGGTGGTGCCGGAGTTTGACTGGGGGTTGCCGTGGGATCCTGCGGCTGAGCCGGCGTCGAGCCCGTGGTTGAACCGGCTGTGGGCTGCGGGTTCTGCGGCGGCGCGGTCTGGTCTGATGATGTCTGCGGCTGCGTTGCTGGCGGTTGCGGGTTAGAAGTCTGCGAGGTTTGATTCTGCGCCAGCGCGGGCACCGCCATCAGCGCGAGTAAACTCAGGGAAATCAGCACCTTACGGAAGTTCATTTGAGCACCCCGTGGAAGCTCAGTCGGCTCAGACGATTATACCTCCGAATAGCAAGGCGGGCTCGACGGAGTTTCCCACCTAGTTGGACGCCGCCTCGCGCTGGAAAGTTACCCGTTATTTTCACGGAACGCGGCAGTTGGGGTTCTTTTCGAAGACGCTGGTGCAACGGGTGCCTAAGATCGCCTTTGCGGTTGTTCCCTTCCTGATTGATTTCGTCACTTCGCGGGCCAGCGCCCTTTGCGTTTTTCGGCCGCCGGTGTACCATAGCGCGTTTTCGGAAAGAGGAACCCAGTTATGTTGGACCGTCGCAGCTTCCTCTCGTCGGCTTTCACATCATCGCTCGCCGTAAGCGCCGGCCTGGCTTGGCGCGGAAATTTGTGGGCGCAACTTGAGTCATTGCCGTCCAAGCTGCCCGAGCGCTCCCTTTTCGACCACGACGAAGACGCCTACTGGCGCGAACTCCGCCAGCAGTTCCTGATTCCCGCAGACGAGATCTACCTCAATAACGGCACCGTCGGCTCCAGCCCCGCGCCCGTACTGCGCGCGGTATTTGAGGGCTATGAAGCGTGCGAAAAGCTAAACGAGGCCGATCCTGAGGATTATCCCATCTGGGGATATGCCTCGTGGAACCAGTTCCGCGATCCGTTGGCAGCGTTTGTTGGCTGCAACCGCGACGAGATCGCGCTTCTCAGAAATGCCACCGAGGCCAACAGCTACATTGCGAACGGCGTCGATCTGAAGCCTGGCGACGAAGTGCTGATGACCGACCAGGAGCATCCCGGAGGCGAGCACCCTTGGAATTTGCGGGCAAAACGTTACGGGATCGTGGTGAAGAAGGTCGCGCTGCCGAAACCGGTAGAGAATCCCGCGCAGGCGCTGAACCTGTTCCGCGACGCCATTACGCCGCGCACCCGCGTTTTGTTCTTCAGCCACATCAGTACGTTTTCCGGAGTCGTGCTGCCTGCCAGAGAACTTTGTGCACTCGCTCGCAGCAAAGGAATTATTTCCGCTGTGGATGGAGCCCACGTTCCGGGAATGTTGCGGTTGAACCTGCACGGACTCGGGTGCGACATGTATTCCTCAAGCCCACACAAATGGTTGCAGGCTCCCAAGGGCTCGGGATTTCTTTATGTGCGCGACGAGATGATTGACCGCGTGTGGAACACAATCGCAACCGAGGGTTGGGACGACGTAAAGCTCCGCGCCGAACGGTTCCAGCGCATCGGCAGCTCGAACGTGCCCGCACTGTGGGGACTGCGAGCCTCGATTCAACTGGCCAACGACATCGGAATGGACCGGATCGAACGCCGCCACCGCCAGCTCTGCGACTACGTTCTAGCAGCCATGATCAAGCGCGGCGCGGTGTCGTGGACCTCTCCGGATCCCTCGATGCGCTGCGCGATAGCAACTGTAAACGTGCCGCCGCTCGTTCGGATGGACCTCGAAAACTGGATGTGGAAGGAGAAGAAGATTCGCATTCGCGGCGCCGAACCACACAAGCTGCGGCTATCCACTCCTTACTATCTGTCGAAGCAAGACATTGACCGGTTTTTGGATGCCTTTGACGAGTACAAGAAGTCGAAGGGTTAGCTCGCGACCTCGGCGTCCCACCTTGGGTGGCTGACGGCTGAGAGCCCATCTGCGTGTTCAGCGGTGGCGCTCCATGGTTGGCATTGGAACGCTGCCTTTTGCATCCTGCCACAGGATCGCATTCAGCTTCCTGGCATCGATCGCATCGGGCCGGGAAAAATTCATCCGCGAGGATTCCTTCGCTCCGGCAGCTTTCTTTTCGTTCACCTGATAGATCAGCCCGCTGCGCAGATTCTTGTCGTCGGCGGTATAGGGCGGCTGCGTTCCCGGACCCGCGAACAGCAGCGCCATGAGCGGCGCGTGCGCGTCGAACAGATTCATCGGGGACAATCCGAGCAGCGATTCCATCGTGTGGATCACGCTCACCGTGGTGTAGAAGTTATGGTCGACAAACGGCTGGGTCGCGCGCGGCGAATACTTGCTGATGACCAAGGCGATCGACCGATGAGCGTCAACGTGGTCGGCGCCGTCCTGTGCATCGTCTTCGACTACGAAGATGGCGGTGTCGTCCCAATAGGAACTATGGGAGACGGCATCGACCACGCGGCCGAGCGCCAGGTCATTATCGGCGACCGAGGCCCGCGGCGTCGGCTTGCCGGAGCGCGTGCCTCCGGTGTGATCGTCGGGGAGGTAGAGCAGGGTGAACCGGGGCAGCTCCTTGGCGGTTCCCTGCGCTTTCACAAATTCGTCGAACTCGCGCAGAAATTCGGCGGCGCGGAGCTGGTCGGGATAGTCGACATTGAAGTCAGGAAATTGCGGATCGTAGTGGTCGCGCAGGGCGGCCTTGGTCGGGCGCATGCGCTTCAGCTGCGGGATCGGCCACGGCCACGGGCTCGGCCCGCCGTGCGGGTTGCCGACATTCTTAGGTAAAGGATCCCCCTGCTTGATTTCGGCCACCGGGCAGGTCGCTGACGAGGGAGACGGCGTGCCTTCCTTCGGCGAACCCATCGTCATTTTCGGCGACTTCTTATTCTTGCACCACACGGCGGCGATGAATTCTCCATAGATGCGATAAGTGAGGTTGCTGCGGGCGAGGTTGTCCCAGAGGAAGCCGGTGCCGGGATCGTCCACGTCGGGGATCCCCTGCTCGAGCGGAAATTCTTCGGCAACGCTGCCGCCGGAATCGTAGGTGCGCTCCTTGCTGCGATAGCCGATGGGCCAGGTCTTCTCGTTGTAGTCCGAGGTGGTCGAGGCGGTGGACCAGAGGTGGCCGTCGCCGGAAACTTCGCCGCTGTCGTAGAAGTTGTCGAGCACTCCGAACTGTAGCGCGAGTTTGTGCTCGTTCGGAGTGATGTCGGCGCCGTACATGGTGAGCGAAGGGTCGCCGTCGCCTGCGGGCAGGTCGCCGAGAATCTGATCGTAGGTGCGATTTTCTTTCAGTACATAGATCACGTGTCGGATGGGATTGCTTCCGCCGGCAAATGCAAACTTGAACTTGCCACCGTCGGAATGGATGAGATTGTCTTGCTCGACCTGGTGCGTGTAGGCAGCTAGATTCTTGTCGATGTCGGCGAGCCTCAGGCGCTGGATGGAACCGCCGATCAGAGTTGGGATGTAGGGATGCTCTTTTCGCTTGCGCTCACCTTTTAGCGTGCTCTGCATGTTGTTGGGGCCGCTGCCCTGGCCTTTGGCGGTGGCGATGACGAGGTCGTTGCCCGCGATCGCTAGCGCGCTGGGATACCACTCGGTGGGGATAAGACCGAGGGGCACAGGACTGACATCAGGCGCAATGAATGTGGAGCGGCCCGAGAGTCGCTTTCTCTCTTGTTCCACCGTACTCAGATCAAATACGGCGACCGCGTCGAGCGCGGCCATGGCGGCGTACAAGCGCTCTCCGTCCGCTGAAAGGGCTATTGCCTCCGGAACTGTACCTACGGCAACTTCGGACCCTACGTGAATTCGGGAGTAAATCTGAAAAAACCTTCCCTGTTGAAGGTCGATGGCGACGACGCTGTCAACATTGCTCAAGGCAACGTACAGGATGTCCTCCTTTCGGCCCAGAACCATCGCGGTCGGATGCAAGCTGGGTGCCACCGGATCTTTCCGCTGCCCCCAATCGGGCAGCACGGGAATCCAACGCGTGACCTTGCCAGTCTCAAGACTGAGTTCCGCCAGGGCGCCTCCGTTCCACAGGCTGACCCAGGCTTTGGTTCCAGCTCTGTTGGCAATCACCGTGTACGGATACGCGCTCGGAATATAGCGGCTGCGGCTGAGATCGAACGACTGCACGATTTCGCCGGAACTTGCGTCGAGGACGATGACGTTGTCGGAAAGATTGTTGGCGATGAGCAGGCGGTCGCCCTTGGGGCCTGGGAGAACGGCGAGGCCGGCGGGATATGGGAGCGCGGTTCCGGCGGGAGTTTTGCGCACGCCGAACGCGACTTCTTTCCCTTCGGCGATGGGCTGGGGCGGGATCTTGATAAAGCGTTCGGGCGTGACTTTTCCGTCCGCGAATCTGTAGACCGCGATGCCGTTGCCGGTGCTCTTTGGCTTTTCGCCGGTGGGGTCGGTGATCGAGCCCATCGAGGCATAGAGATGCTTGCCATCGCTCGAAAAAGCGAGACCGATGAAGTAGCTTTGGCGCGTGGAATACTCGTCGCTCAGGCGGTCGTCGGGAAAGTCGTGCAGTTGATTGTTGCTGAGATCGAGGATGGCGATCGACTGGCGCGCGCCCGCTTCCTGCGTGCCGTAGCCCTGGTTGAGCAGCGCGGCGTAGCGGCCATCGGGGCTGAGCGCGATGGTCGTGGGAAAGCTGTTGGTGCGGGCGAGGTATCCCGGAACGGGGAGCGTCAGCTTCTTGCTGGTCGGAAGATTAATTAGGCGATGACGATCGGCGGCGCGTGCGACCACAAACACCGCAATAAGCGACGAAAGAGCGAGAACGGAGACAAGGGCGATTCTCTTCACGAGCGGTGGCCTCGGAAAGGTTTGTACCATTCGCAGCGTGAGGGAGGCAAACGGTCACTTCGTCTTTCAGCGCAGGCCGAGCAGAACCGCGACATACTGCCGTACTTTGTTGACTAACGCAGGCGCAGCCTTAGAGTGGAATTTCGCCTTGCGACCAGCCCAATCCATGCTCTTCAACTGATCGACGAGAACCGCTCCCTCTACCTGGTCAACGGTGACGGGGAGAGCGAAGGGATAGGGTTTGCGCTTGCTCGTGAGCGGACAAACCACGGCAAGGCCGCTGGCGCGATTGTAGCTTTGATCCGTCAGCACCAATGCCGGGCGTCGCTTGGCTTGTTTGCGGCCAATTTGCGGATCGAAATCCATCATCACGATATCGCCAGCTTCCGGAGCGTAAGAAGTCACCATTCCACAGCTTCCTTCCCCACTTCCGCGCCGACCGCGATCTCGGTGTAGCGGTTCTCGGGCGTGATCTGGGAAACAAGTTGCGCGAGCGTGGGAATCTGTGTTGGCCGGCGCAGTTCGACGTGGCCCTCAGTGGCTTCGATCTCCAGGGAATCACCTTCCTTCAACCTGGCTTCCTCAACCACGGGCTTGGGAATGCGTACAGCCAGGCTGTTGCCCCACTTGACCATCTGCGTCTTCATATCCTCGCTCCTTCCCCATAACACATAGTATATCCCACTGTATCTACGTTATAGATACCCACGAATGAAGCCAGATTTCCCAAGCCCGAGCAAGCCAGTGTTGTTCAGCGATCTGAGACGGGGCGAGCCCCGTCTCTACGAGAACCAGGCTTCTTTCCGCTGGCTGCGAAGCCTTGCTCCACCTGAGATTTGTGCCATGGCTGCTGGCCTTACTTCGTCCCCACCAAGTGCACTTCCGACACCGGCGGCCCGGTTTGCGACTTCTTTACCCCGATCAGCTCAACTGCTTTGGCGGCAATGTGTTCGGCGGATACTTCAAACTCTTTAATTAACTCCCAGGGGGCCCCGGAATCTCCAAAACGGTCTTTCACGCCGATGGCGCCGGTGATGACGGGGATGCCGTAGAGCGCGGGCGATTGCGTGATGGCGCACGCAACCGGCCACGCCAGCGCACCGATCTGATGTTCTTCGGCAGTCAGCACGACGCCGGTATCGCGGGCGGCGCGGACGACGGCTTCGGTGTCGAGCGGCTTGAGGGTGTGCAGGTTGAGGATGCGGGTTTCGTATCCGAAGTCTTGCTTCAGGATCCAGGCGGCGCGCATGGCTTCGGGAACCATAGGACCGCAGGCGGCGATGGTCAGATCTTCGCACTCGTCACGGTAGTCGGACTCGAGCTTCGTCTCGAAGGCTTCGATGAAGTTCGCGGCCTCGCGACGCAGGCGAATCGCGTTGGCTTTTCCGAAAACGAACGGCGTCTTTTCGTCGGTGACGATGGGCGTCGCCTCGCGGGCAAAACGGATGTACTTCGGGCCAACGTGCTTCAGCAGCAGGTAGTCGGTGGCCTTGCGGGTCTCGATGATGTCGCAGGGGACGACCACGCTCATGTTGGGCAGTCCGCACATGGCGAAACAATCTTCGAGCGCCTGGTGGGTCGCGCCATCGGGGCCGACGCTGACTCCGCCGTGGGCTCCAGCGACCAGGACGTTGAAATTGCCATAACAGATCGAGGTGCGAATCTGGTCGAGATTGCGGGCGGCGGCAAAGGTTGCGTAGGTGCCGAAGACGGGAAGCTTCCCTTCCCGGGCGAGTCCGGCGGCGGCTGAGGTGGCGGACTGCTCGGCGATGCCCATGCTGATCCAGCGCGCCTTGCGCTCGGGCTTACCGGCGTAGAATTCGCTGATGGTGATGGAGCCGGAAATGTCGAGCCCGAAGCAGACTACACGCGGATCGTCGCCATTGGCGGCGAGCGACTGGCCGAAGCCGAGGCGGGTCGGCTTCATCTGGACCTTCATGTTTTCGGTGGCGTTCCACCAGTAATTGCGGTGAAACTTTGGCATCTTGGCGTCGAGTTTGCGCTCGACCTCGGCTTGATATTTCTTGGCGTGGGCAAAAAGCTGCTCGACGGGAACCTGGCCTTCGAGCCCGAGTTCCTTCAACCCTTTGTTTAACTCTTCCAGGTTGGGCACTTTGCCGTGCCAGCCGGCAACGTCTTCCATGAAGCTGACGCCTTTGCCTTTGACCGTATTCGCAATGATGACGGTGGGCTTGCCCGATCCAGCTTTCGCTTTGGCATTCTCCAGGGCCTCGACGACCTGCTTCATGTCGTGTCCGTTGATGGTGACGACTTCCCATCCGAAGCTGCGATATTTATCTTCGAGCGGCTCGACGTTCATCACGTCTTTCACCCAGCCGTCGATCTGCAGCCGGTTGCGGTCGACAATGCCGATGAGGTTGTCGAGCTTGAAATGGCCCGCTTCCATCGCGGCTTCCCAGATCTGGCCTTCCTGCTGTTCGCCGTCTCCCATGATGCAGAAGACGTGGTGATTTCTCTTGTCCAGCCGCGCGGCGAGCGCCATGCCGACGGCGATGCTCAGGCCCTGGCCGAGCGATCCGGTAGATACTTCAACGCCCGGCAGCTTGAGCCAGTGCGGGTGCCCCTGAAATTGCGAATAGAGCTTGCGCAGGAGAGCGACGTCTTCTTTCGGGCAGAACCCGGCGAAGGCGAGGCCGAGGTAGAGACTCGGCGCCTTGTGGCCCGTGGACCAGACGATGCGGTCGCGGTCGGGCCAGTTGGGATTCTTGGGATCGTGGTCGGCAACGCGAAGGTAGAGCGCGGCGGCGATATCCATGATGGAGAGCGTTCCGCCGGCGTGTCCGGAGGTGGCTGCGCACAGAACGGCCAGGTTGTAGCCGCGCATCAAGTTGGCCTGCTGTTTCAGTTCGTCAATGCTGTAGGAACGCAGAACTTCGCCGGTGTTTGAATTCTGAATAGACATGGGGTTGCTCCTTCGCGTACGCCGGGCGTCGGACAGGGCAAAAGACGGCGCATAGACTTGCAGATTGAGCGTAGACGGAGCGGTCGCAGCCATCAGTGAGCGAGATCACAGGCGGGCGTGACACATGACAAAAACTCCCGTCCGGTCGGTCGGTTTTTCACCGCCGAGTCGCGGAGCACTCCGAGAGAATTCATGCAGAAACGCAGATATGAATTGTGGGGTTAGGCTGCGCGCTCTCACGACATCACACTACCGCGCCCTGATCGCTTGCTGATTACGGCCCGGAAAACAAATAGCGCCGGCATCTTGCCGGCTGTCCCGAGGGCGTCTCGCCCTCGGCGCGGCGGGCGAGGACGCCCGCCGGACAGCCGCCGGGACGGCGGCGCTACCCTCAACCGCACTAGCGCGCCGATTTGAAGATGGCGAATACCGCGCCTTGCGGGTCCGCGATCACCGAAAAGCGGCCGACCCCTTCCATCGTCATAGGTGCGAGATAGAGATTGGCGCCCATCTGTTTGGCCTTCGATGCGCAGGCATCCACGTCATCGACCGAGAAGTAGGCTAGCCAATGCGGCGGCACTCCAGGCTCGCGAGTGGCCGCGGGGGGAGTGCCTCCGATGAAATGCTCGCCGTTTTTGATGTGCAGGTAGCCGGAGGGATCTTTGGGGTCGATGATGAACTGCCAGCCGAGAAGGGCCGCGTAAAAATCAGAGGCGCGTTTTGCATCCGGTGTGCTCAGATCGGCCCAGCAGAGCGTTCCGGCGACGTGCGCGATTTGGATGCCATTGCTCTGGTTGGGCTGCCACAGGCAAAAAACAGCGCCGGTGGGATCCTGGATGACCGCCATGCGCCCGGCATCCATCACGTCGAACGCCGGGGCCAGAATCTTGCCGCCCAGTTGCTGCGCCTTGGCGACGGCTGCGTCGGTCTTGTCGACAGTAACGTAAATCATCCAGTAGGGAGGAACGCCCTGCGAGCGCTCGTCGGGACGCAGCGTGCATCCGGCGGCGGCATCGCGGTTCTGGAGTTTGAACATGGTGTAGAAATCGTTCGGACCCATCGGCATGTCGTGGGCTTCCCAGCCGAAGAGCGCGTTGTAGAAGCTCTTGGCGGCGTTCTGGTCGGTGGTGTGGAGTTCAATCCAGCAGAAGGAGCCGGCGGGATGCTGATCGACGTTCGTCATCGCGGGCAGAAGTTTACACCAATGGAGCGACGGGCGTCTCGCCCGTCCTGCGGTTCGGCGGCCGGGCGGGGACGCCCGGCGCTCCACGTCACTTTAGCGCAGATTCTTCCCCACCCAGTCTTCAATTCGAGTCAGGGCTTTGTTCAGATTCTCCAGCGAGTTGGCGACGCTGAAGCGGAGATAGCCTTCTCCGTATGCGCCGAAGGCAGTGCCGGAGAGAGCGGCGACACCGGCTTGCTCGAGCAGCGCATCAGCCAGCTTCTTTGAAGACCAGCCCGTCTTCGTGATGTTGGGGAAGGTGTAGAACGCGCCTTTGGGCGTGCGGCAGGAGAAGCCTTTGATCTTGTTCAGGCCGGCAACGAAGACGTCGCGGCGGCGCTTGAATTCCGCGCTCATCTTGTCAACCGACGACTGGTCGCCGCGCAGCGCTTCGATTCCGGCCATCTGCGTGAAGCTGGCGGTGCAGGAAATCGAGTTCGTATTCAGCCGCGCGATGTGTGTGGCCAGGTCGGGCCGCATTACACCGTATCCCATGCGCCATCCGGTCATGGCGTAGGTTTTCGAGAAGCCGTCGAGCAGAATGGTCCGCTCCTTGAAACCGGGCACGCTCATGATGGAAAAATGTTCGTGGCCGTCGTAGATGAGGCGGCTGTAAATTTCGTCCGACAGAATCAGGATGTTGCGGTCGCCGATGGCGTCGGCGATGGCGAGAACGTCTTTCCTGGTAAGCACGCCGCCGGTCGGGTTCTGCGGCGAGTTCAGAATGATCAGCCTGGTGCGGTCGTTAATCAGAGAGGCAAACTCGTTGACATCGAAGCAAAAATCGCGCTCCTCGCGCAAGGGGATAGGAACCGCGCGTCCGCCAACATAGTTGATCATCGACTCGTAGATGGGAAAGCCGGGATTGGGATAGATGACTTCGTCTCCCTCATCGATCAGGGCGAGGATGGTATGGAAAATGATCGGCTTGCCGCCGGGAACGACGACCACTTCCTCGCTCGCCACCGGGACATTGCGAGTGCGACTCACGTAGTCGGCAATGGTCTGGCGCAGGTCGGGCAGGCCGGCGGAGGGGCCGTAGTGGGTCCATCCCTTGTGGAGCGCGTCGACTCCGGCCTCGATGACATTGGCAGGCGTGTCGAAGTCGGGCTCGCCGATTTCCAGGTGAATGATCTGTTTGCCCTGTTTTTCCAGGGCGCGGGCGCGGACGAGGACTTCAAAGGCGGTTTCAGTGCCCAGGCGGGACATCCGGCTGGCGAGGCGCAGGTCGAATTGTGTGCTGGTTGGCATAGCGGCGGTTGGCATTATAGCGCCTCAAGGCTGGCTTGGCCTGATTGGATTGTCACGCCAGCAACGGTGATGGGTCAATCGCAAAGATCACCACGGCTTGTGACGAGCTGACAAGGGCAGGGGTAAGAGGTCAGATTGCAGAGGTATAAAAAATCAAAGGTCAGAGGTGAGAGGTCAGATTGCAGAGATAATAACCAGCAGTCATGTGCAGATCTTCACCTCTGCAATCTGACTTCTGACCTCTGCAATTATTCCGAGATGGTGCTCTCTTCGTTCGGCGCCCGCAGGACGCGATCGACGGAGTAGGGCGCGCGCTGGGTGGGTTCGTGGTAGTGGCGGACCTGCATTTCTCCCAGCAAACCAACGGCGAGCATGTTCAGCCCCGCCAGAAGAAGGACGGCCGAGAAGATCATCAAGGGGCCGTGCTGGTACATGATGTCGGTGCCATGCAGGAGCTTCTGCAGAATGAGCCAACTGGAGGCGGCGCAGCCCGCCAGAATGCTGAGCATCCCCACCGTGCCGAAGAAGTGTAACGGCCGGGAAAGATACTTGAGCAGGAAGCGGATGGTGATGAGATCGAAGAAGACGCGGAAGGTGCGGGAGATGCCGTAATGCGAAACCCCGCGTTCGCGGACGATGTTCTTGATGGGAACTTCGATGATGGTCGCGCCATACCAGGAAGCCAGCGCCGGGATGAAGCGGTGAAGCTCTCCATAAAGCGGAACCTGCCCCAGAATTTCGCGGCGGTAGGCTTTAAACGTGGTGCCAAAGTCGTGGATGTCGACGCCGCTCAACTTGGCCATCAGCCAGTTGGCGCAGCGCGAAGGAATGCGGCGCAACCAGAAATTGTCGACGCGATTCTTGCGCCAGCCGCTGACGATGTCGTAGCCCTCGGCAATTTTTTCGAGGAACAGAGGAATGTCGGCGGGATCGTGCTGCAGGTCGCCGTCCATGGCGATGATATATTCTCCGCGGGCATGGTCGAATCCGGCGGCGAGGCCGGCGGTCTGTCCAAAATTACGGCGCAGCTTGACCACGGTCACGCGGCTGTCGACGGCGGCAATCTCACCGAGCAGCGCGAACGTGCCGTCGATGGAGCCGTCATCGACCAGCACCATCTCGAAAGTCTCGCCGCTTGCTTCCATCACGGCTTTAAGCCGCGCGTACAGGTCGGTGACGTTCTCCTGCTCGTTGTGGAGAGGAACTACGATGGAGTATTTGAGCACAGTGTTTTTGATTATACGGCAGCGGGACGCAGCCTTCGAAGTAACTTCCGTGAGACGTTGCTTCGGCGAGCTTTCAGTGAAACGCTCAAGCGGAACGAACCGGCAAAACTGATTCGCTGACGTTGGCGTTGTTCTCAGGTATCAGTATCAGGTCTTAGGTGTTTGCCGAGAACGAAGCACGTCGGTACTCTGCGCGCTCAAACCTTTATATTTACTCTTCTATATTTACTCTTCGGGTATTAACCTATACGTTATCGTACCCCTACCCCCCCTTTTTTCGGTCTTTTGGAATCAAAGACTTGGGAGGTGGATCCAGCTAGGTCTTTGAATTTAAAGGACTTGTTGGTAAAGTATTTAAGAACCAACGAGTTAACTTGTTAAGGAGCGCTGAAAATGGGTTTGGGGCAGTTTCGAGGGCCGTCTTGATTGACGGATAACACCTCAGAACTGCCCCAATCAGATCTCTATCGTTGCGCACAGCGGCGCTTAAGTCAATGGATTTCGATCAGGGTGATTGTGATGAGAAAATTGACGAGGTCTCAGCGCCGCTGTCAAATCGAATTCTTATGACTGACACGGCGCGAGCGGGAACTGCTCGCGCCGTCCGACTGCGCGCTAAGAGCCCCGCCCTTCGCTTCGCGATAGGACGGGCTACCCTCGTTCTTTCCGAGTTCAAAATTTCCAGGAGGAGTTGCGTGCCGGCGCCGGAGAAGTCGGCCACCCGCCGTACTTGGTCCGCGAGCGAGAGATGTAGGGGTCCTTCGACTCCGCAGAAACTTCACTTCGTGAAGTTCCTGCTCCGCTCAGGATGACAGATTGGATAGGGTCGCGGACGGCAACAATCCTTCAAGGCATCCACTTCCGCAGCAGTATCCGCAGCAGCAGCCAGAGCCTGATGTTCGTTGTGATCAGGAAGTTTTCTTTGACATGTTCGTGACCGCTCCGGCCTGGTTCCGCGGCGTATTCGGTAACTGCGCTGCGGTCGTCATCCATTCACGGCGGCGGCGGCGCCGCCTTCCAAGGCTTGGTGTTCGGAGCAGGCTTTCAACCATAAACCGAGGAAGTCGAGGAGTTCGCCGGGAGGCTTCAGCCAGAACTGCGCCGCCGTCTCTCGCCAGATAGGACGAACCAGCGCGCTGATGCCAGTGCCCTGCTCGATGCGCTCCTGCATGACCAGGAACGCCGACTCATCGGTGTTGTCGTCGCCCAGATAGGCGACCGGCGTGTCGGGACCGATTTCACCGAGAAATGCGCGAACGGCATCGCCTTTGTCGGCCTGGTACGCGCGGATTTCCACGCCACCGTCGAATTCCAGCAGGTTGAGCCCGCTGTGTTCCGCGATCGGCCGCCACCCAAGCAAGGCGCGAGCCCGCAGCTCCTCCGCCGCGTTTTGGCTCAGGCCGCGCCAGTGAACGGCGATGCTTCCGGCCTTGAATTCCGCCATATGGCGCAGTTGCTGGTAGCCGAGCCACCGGTCGGCATCGGACAAGCCTTTGAGCGTGCGCTCATCCAGGCGCGGCATCTCCGTACTTCCGTCTGTGTTCATGCGCTGCAGCCCGTGAACTCCCCAAATTTCGGGACGGGGGTGAACGTTGAGAAGCGGGAGAACGTCATCCGCATCGCGCCCGGAGATGACCACCACTCGCGTGCGGCCATTGCGTACGATCTCCTGCAGCAGCAGCGCGACTCCGGGATACGGGTAAGCCTGGTCGCGCCGGGTGTGGAATGGCGCCAGGGTTCCGTCGTAATCGAGCAGCAATACCGCGTGCGATGCGTGGGCAACACTTTGCAGAAACGGCGTGACTTGGGATTGCACTTCTGGCCTCAAAACGCGTTGCTCCTTCGTTCTGCCTTTTTGAACCGCTCGCTCGCCGTGCATCAGGCTACGGACACGCTGGCGCGAGATTTCTCGTGCACTTCCTCGGGCGCGTCCAAGCGCAGTTCACAAAGTTCGGTGATCAATTTGCCGGCCCAGCGGTAAATGTTGTGCTCCTTGATCTCCTTGCGCATCCGGCGTACGCGCAACTGCTTGTCTTCGGGTTCCATCTCCAACGCGGCGCGGATGGCTTCGGCAGTCTGATCAATGTCGTAGGGATTGACCAGCAGGGCGTCACGCAGTTCCCGGGCCGCTCCGGTGAACTGGCTGAGAATCAGCACACCACTCTCATCGACCCGTGAGGCGAGGAATTCCTTGGCCACCAGGTTCATGCCGTCATGGAGCGAGGTCACCAGGCAGAGATCGGCGGCGCGGTAATAAGGCTCTATCTCCCGGTGGCTATGGTTGCGCACGAGGAGCACGATGGGCTTCCACTTTCCGCCCTGGAAGCGCCAATTGATACGATCGGCCTCCGCCTCCACTTCGGCGACCAGGTCGTGATAGCGCTTGATGTGGGTACGGCTGGGCGCTCCGATCTGGACGAACGTGAATTTGCCCTGATAGCTCGGATATTTCTCTAGAAACCGTTCAATCGCGAGGAAGCGCTCCAGAATTCCCTTGGTGTAGTCGATGCGATCGACGCCGATCCCCATGAAGGTTGCCTCGACACCCAGACTTCGCATTAGAGCTGTGCGCTCGAGGTAGTGGAGGCCATGATTATTGTTTTCGGCCGGTTGGTCGTCGTGAAAGGCAACGCTGATCGGGAAGGGCCGGACCAGCGTGCGGTGGTCCTGGCGCTGCACGGAAAAATGTTCCCAGTCGACGCGCGACTCGACTACGCGGTCGACGGTCTGGAGGAAATTGTTGCAGTGCGACTGGATGTGAAATCCGATCAGGTCGGCGCCGAGCAAACCATCCACCAATTGGCGCTGCCAGGGACAAATGCCAAAGGCTTCCGGATTCGGCCAGGGGATGTGCCAGAAGATGGCCACGCGCGCGTCAGGCCGCTTTTCCTTGATCAGCCGAGGCAGCAGGGCAAAGTGATAGTCCTGGACGAGCACGACGGGCTTGGCGACATTCTTGATTTCCTCGAGCACGGCAGCCATGAACTTGCGGTTGACGTCCTGATAGTGCTGCCAGTCGGAAGCACGAAACAGCGGGCGGGTGTGCGCAATGTGGCAAAGGGGCCACAGGCCTTCGTTGGCAAAGCCGTAGTAGTAACCCTGTTCTTCCTCTTTGGTTAACCACACGCGGCGCAAACTATAGCGGGGATCATCGGGAGGAACACGGAGCCGGTCGTAGGCGTCCACGGTTTCGGCGTCGGCATTGCCGTTGCCGTGAGCGATCCAGGTGCCGTCGCAGGCGTTGAGCACGGGTTCGAGCGCGGTGACCAGGCCGCTCGGGGGAACGACCACGTCGAGCGTCTTGCCGTCACGCCAATGCATGTAGGGCTCGCGGTTGGAGACGACAAACAGGTGGCTGTCGCCGAGTCGGGTGCGGAGTTGTACCGAGAGACGATCCGCGGTCCAGAGCGATTCCGCGGCATCGCGTAAACGCGCCTCAGTTTCGGCGGCGCTACGGGCGTGGCTGAGGCTCTCGGCCATGGTGGCCACTTCGCGAGCCAAGGGGCGAAACATCGCGAGGTCGGGCACTTCCTGGAAAGAAATCTTCCCGGTGCGGAGCGCGCGCATCCAGAGTGCTGCCCGCGCGATCGGACCGGTGATGCTCCAACGGACAATCAACAGAGTAATCAGGACAATGAAGAAGACCTGCACCACAACACGGAAGAAGGACTGGCGCCAGACGAGAAGGCTCTGGGCGCGGATGTAGCTCACATCGTAGACTACGGCCAAGCCACCCAACACTTCATCCTTACGGCGAATCGGCAGCGCCAGAATATGAACCGGAACTTTTCCCAGCTTCAGAAACGCACTCTGTTCGTGATTCTGCGCAATGGCTTGCGTTACCACCAGAGGACTCACGGTGAGCGTCTTCGCCAGTTCCGGGGTCGTGGCCACCAACGCGCCCTGCTGGTCGTAAATGACCACACCCATCAGGTGCTCCCGGTTTCCGAAGCGCTGCACCAGTCGCTGCAGATCCCTGTCCGACCGTTCTTTGTCCCCTGCATTCCACGACCGTTCAACATTACCGGCGAGACTTTCGCCCAGCAATGCGGCGCGGCGCTCCAAGTCGCTGCGCAGAGTGCGCTTTTCACCCAGCACTTCGTAGTAGGAAAAGCCAGAAGAGACCAGCGTGATCCCGACAATCAGGGAAATGATGAGGCGAAGACTCAACAATCGCATGGCGTAGCCCTCCTCCCGGGAACTTGACCGTCAAGCCGATCGAGACAAAGTGGCAGCGCTCAGACAGGCCTTAGTTTAGCGCAAAATGTCAGTTCAAGATGTAAAGATCGAGAATCATGAATGCTTAAGAATGGTGTTGCCGTCCCAGGACCGGTTTGTTGTTTAAGGATTGCATTGAAACTTGGAAAGAGGGGACGGCTATACACCGCCCCCTTCCCCAGGAATACCCCTGCTCAAGGCACCCTATCCATGGGGGATCAGAGCGGGTCAATTGCCGTGACGCGAATCGTTCCGGTGGAGGCATCCAGAACTCCAGTTACCTTCACACTCTTGTTCAGGAAGTCTTGGGCTTTTTCCTGGTCGTCGATCTGATAGGTGGTCTTGCGGTCGGCCGCCTTCAGGACTAACTTGCCACCGGATTTCACAATCTTCCCGCTGAAAGCCTTCTCCGAGGACGCAGTCGCCGGGTTCTGATTGTCAGGTTGCACGGGCTGTTGTTGCGCTGATGGATCGCTCGTTTGGGTGCGCTGAGCGAAGGCCGGCTGGCTTTGGAAACACAGTACGGCCGTCAGCGCCATTACGGGCAACATCATGGACAAACCGAATCGTGCTTTGTGCATCGCACTCTCCTTGAGGGAGGGATTGCTATTTTTGACCTGGGAGTTGCAACTCCGCTGCCAACAGATGGCGCGAGCCTTAAGTTGTTGATATGGGATTCCTTACAGGCGAACCGAGAGAATTGGCACAGTGCAAGGATGACCGATGGGGAGCAAATTGTTCCGCGTCGAGGTCTTGGTGGGAAGAAGCCGGATTTCGGAGAATCACGAAGCGCTGGTAGCCCCGGCAGGAATCGAACCTGCATATTCAGTTTAGGAAACTGAAGTCCTATCCGTTGAACGACGGGGCCACAAGAAATCAGGTTAGCAGGTCGCGAAACCGGTTGCCAAACCAGAGTGAGCCGGCTTCATCCGCCCCCGACGAAATGGACGATCTCCAGGCGATCTCCATCGTGCAGTCGAGTCTGTGGCCATTGCTCACGCGAGACGATCTGGCGGTTCAGTTCAATCGCCACGCGGTCGGCCTTCATGCCGAGTTGCTCGACGAGCGCGCTCAGAGTTTCGGCGGAAAAAATCTGGCTCTCGCCATTGATGGTTAGGTTCATGACGTCAATTCTCGCATTTCGTATTCGCATTTTGCAGCCTCTGGAGCCCCGGGAAAAGCGGAAACAATGGCGAATCGAGAGTTGCGGCCAGCGCAGGCACTGCCGAGCAGCGCTCGGCTTGGACGGGCGAGGGCGCCCGTCCCCACACGGGCAACTCTAGCTGGCGGCGCGCAACTGGAACTTGCGAGTGGCGGTTCGTCCGGCAAAACTTGCTTGCACGATGACCGAAGAATCGTGGAGCGACTTCTCATCCACCTGAACGCCCATTTCGGCGTTGCCGTTGGCGTCAGTGAGGACCTGCGCGTAGTAAGGCGCAGCGTCGGGCCGGGTGAAGCGGAGCGTGAGGCGCGCGCCTGCGGCGGTGGCGCCTCCGTCGGTGACTCGGATCTGCATGGTCAGAGCGCCGCCGGAATGCACGGACCCGGCGTTGACCCACTCGAGGTCAAGCTCCTTCACGGCCGCCAGCGTTTCCGGCGTTTCGCGCTTATCGAAGATGGAATCGAGCTTGCCGTCGCGGATGGCGTCCAGCACCTCGCGATGCAGTTCGCGCAGCATCTTCTCTCGATCCTGATCGTTATTGTTAGATCGGTTCGGAGAACCCGCTTCGCTGTCGGCCGCGCCCGAGCCATAGGGGATCGCGCGTTTCCCAATGCATCGTCCGCGCACGAAGACTTGCGTCTGCAGCAACTGCTCGCCTTCGCGCGCCTCGCTTTGCACGTGGTAGACGGTGTCTTCGTGTCGGATATCAGTATTAAAGCCAAAAATCATGCGGTTCAGGTTCTCCCCGGCCTGTCGAGAGGCTCCACAACATGAAACAGCTTGTTAAGAGACGCGCTTCGCCTTGACACTTCCGCCAGCCAAAACTAATCTAGAACGTTTACTGTTGTGCTTGCCGCAAGATTATATATAGCTCCTCCTATGCCGGACAATTACTTCGCTCGCTACCTGCCCCTTCTGATGCATTTCGGCATCGCCACGGCCCTGGCGAGCGCGATTGTGATCCTTTCGCAGCTCGTGGGCCAGCATAAGCCGGGTCGAGCTAAGGTTTCGCCCTACGAGTGCGGGGTTCAACCGATCGGCGACGCGCAGGGACGATTCTCCGTCAAGTTCTACCTGGTGGCCATGCTTTTCATCTTGTTCGACGTGGAAGCCGTTTTTCTTTACCCTTGGGCGGTCATCCTGCGGGAACTCAAGATGTTTGGTTTCTGGGAAATGATGGTGTACATCGGCATCGTGCTGGTCGGCCTCTTCTATGTGTGGAAAAAAGGCGTGCTCGACTGGGGACTGACCGCCGCCAAGCGGAGTGATTTCTGATGCCGCTCGCTCCCCCCATCACCGATATCGAGCAGTTGAAGTCGCATCCCGCCCTGGGCCGATTGGTGGGATGGAATGCCTCGGTGGTCGAGGCGGTGAAGTTCGATCGCGACGAGCTTACGATCTGGATCGCGAAGGAATCGATTCGCGAGGCCTGCGCGATATTACGCGACTCCAGCGATTGCCCGTTCAACTATCTGGCCGACCTCACTTGCGTGGATTGGCATCCCTCGGAGCCGCGGTTTGAGGTCGTCTATCATCTGCTTTCGATTCCGACCAAGGAGCGGGTTCGGTTGAAAGTCCGCCTTGACGGGTCGAGCCCTGCGATTGAATCGGTCACATCGGTCTGGCCCTCGGCCAATTTCTATGAGCGCGAGGTGTTCGATTTGTTTGGCGTGCGCTTCACCGGACATCCCAACTTGAAACGGATCATGATGCCCGATGACTGGGAAGGCCATCCGCTGCGGAAGGACTACCCGGTGGAAGGTTACCGATAGCGCATGACGCAATTCCGCCCTACTGTCGCTGAGCCTGGCCGGGAAACTACCTCGGGTGACCGCACTGTCGTCCTGAACATGGGGCCGCAACATCCCTCGACGCATGGGGTGCTGCGGCTGGTGCTCGAAATCGACGGCGAGACTATTGTGCGGCTTAGGCCAGAGGTCGGCTACCTGCACACCGGCATCGAGAAGACCTGCGAAGCCAAGTTCTACCAGCAAGTTGTTCCGCTCACGGACCGCATCGACTACCTCTGCCCCTTGACCAACAATCTCGCCTACTGCCTGGCAGTGGAGAAGCTGTTGGGGCTGGAGATTCCTCCGAAAGCGCAGTGGATGCGGGTTCTGATGAATGAACTGACCCGCATCAATTCGCACCTGGTCTGGCTGGGAACGCACGCCATGGACCTGGGCGCGATGACGGTTTTCCTTTATTGCTTCCGCGAGCGCGAAGATGTTCTGCGCTTTTTTGAGATGGTCAGCGGACAGCGGATGATGACGTCGTATTTCCGCATTGGCGGGCTGGCGCTGGAGCCGCCCCTGGGATTTTTCGAGAAAGTTAAGAAGTTCGCCGACCGCTTCCTTGGGAACGTGGATGAATATGAAGGGCTGCTGACCGGGAATCCGATTTTCGTGATGCGCACCAAGGGCGTCGCCCGCCTGGGGGCGGAGGATGCCATTGCTCTCGGCGCATGCGGTCCGACGCTGCGCGGCAGCGGGGTTGACATTGACCTTCGGCGCGATGCTCCCTACACGGGCTACGAAAATTTCAAGTTCAAGGTGCCGGTCCGCACCGAAGGCGACGTGTTCGCGCGATACATCTGCCGCGTCGAGGAGTTGCGCGAATCGATTGGCATGGTGCAGCAGGCGCTCGCGGGAATGCCGGAAGGACCGATTAAAGCTGACGCGCCCAAGGTCGTGCTGCCTGACCGCGAGAAGATGAAGACCCAGATGGAAGCCCTGATCTACCACTTTAAGATCATCACCGAGGGCTTCACGGTTCCGGCGGGCGAGGTTTACCAGGCGATCGAATCGCCGCGCGGCGAGATGGGATACTACATCGTCAGCGACGGAACGGCGAAACCATATCGCGTGCACATGCGCGGGCCGTCGTACGCGAATTTGCAGACGCTGGCCAAAATGTGCGAAGGGCAACTGATTGCCGACGTGGTTGCGGCCATCGGTAGCATTGATGTGGTGCTAGGAGATATTGATCGCTAATGCGTTTCTCCGAAGAATTCGAGGCTCGGTTCAACGAGATGCTTTCGCACTATCCGACTAAGCGCTCGGCGCTCGTCCCCACGCTGCTCTACGCGCAGGATGAGATCGGCAGTCTAAGCGATGAAGTGATCGCGGAACTGGCCGGGCGGCTGGATCTGACCGAACTCGAAGTCCGCAATGTGATCAGTTACTACTCCATGCTGACCACGAAGCCGCGCGGTAAGTACAACGTGCAGGTTTGCACCAACATCGCGTGCATGCTGCGGGGCGGGGAAGAAATTCTCCACCACTGCAAGAAGAAGCTGGGGATCGGCCACAAGGGCACAACGCAAGATGGCTTGTTCTCGCTGGAAGAAGTGGAGTGCATCGGCGCGTGCAGTTGGGCTCCGGCGGTGCAGGTGAACTACGATTTTCATGAGAACCTCACCATCGAGAAAATGGACAAGGTTCTCGACGAGTACAAGAAGAAGGGAACGCAGTAAAAACGATTGAATCATTGAAAGATTGAGTCATTGAATCATTTGGTGCCAGGTTCAAATGATTCAATGACTCAATGGATAAATCACTCAATGGCCGATTTGGTTTCCCATCCCGACGAGGTACGCGTGATCTCGAAGCGCTTTGGCCAGGGCGCTGCGAATATCGATCGTTATCTCGAACTGGACGGCTACAAGGCCGTGCAGAAGGCGCTCCCCATGCAACCGGACGCCATCATCGCCGAGGTGAAGAACTCCGGCTTGCGCGGACGGGGCGGCGCCGGGTTCAGCACGGGGATGAAGTGGTCGTTTGTTCCGAAACAATCGGCCAAGCCAAAGTATGTGCTCTGCAACGGCGATGAGAGCGAACCCGGCACCTGCAAGGACCGCCTGATTTTCGAGCACGATCCACACACCGTGATTGAAGGCGCGATGATCGCCGCGCTCGCCGTCGGCTCGCACACGGCGTACATCTACATTCGCGGCGAGTATCGTTACCTGTCGGTGATCATGCAGAAGGCGATCAAGGACGCCTACGCCAAAGGATTCCTCGGCAAAAACATTTTCGGTAGCGGATACGATCTTGACGTTTACTGGCACGGCGGCGCGGGGGCTTACGAAGTTGGCGAAGAATCGGCCCTCATGGAATCGCTCGAAGGCAAGCGCGGCATTCCCCGCATCCGGCCTCCCTTCCCCGCTGTAGTTGGACTGTGGGGCGGGCCGACGGTCATTAACAATGCGGAGACGCTCGCGGCTGTGCCGCACATCATTTTGGGTGGCGCGGATTGGTACGCGAAACTTGGTACGCCGAAGAACGGCGGAACGCGGTTGTTCTGCCTATCCGGAAACCTCAACAAGCCGGGCGTCTACGAACTTCCTATGGGCTACAACCTCAAGAAGATGATTTATGAGGTGGGCGGCGGCATTCCCAACGGACGCGGTTTGAAAGCGGTGGTTCCGGGTGGATCGTCCACGCCGGTGCTGCTGCCGGGGGAAATTGATATCGCCATGGACTTCGACTCGGTGGCTAAGGCGGGATCGATGCTTGGCTCCGGAGGCGTGGTGGTGCTCGACGATACGACTTGCATCGTCAAGTTTGCCCTGCGCACCATGAAGTTCTACCAGCATGAAAGCTGCGGCTGGTGCATCCCGTGCCGGGAGGGCACGGACTGGCTGAAGAAGACGCTGACACGCTTCCATGCCGGCGCGGGCGTGAAGAAAGATATCGACAACATCTACTACCTCGCGGAGAACATGCTGGGGAAAACATTCTGTCCGCTGGGAGACGCGGCGGCGATGCCCACTATGGCATTCGTGAAAAAGTTTCGAAAAGAATTTGAAGACCATTTGGATGGCAAGCCGTGCCGGTTCGAAAAGGTGGAAGCGGCAGAGCCAGCGCTAGTTTGACGGAGATCGTACGGAGAGCATGAACGCAATTCTACAAATGGCGAATGAGCAGACAGTCGAGCGGCAGCTTCTGATCCGCCGTCTGCGGCAGAGTCGAGATTGCTTTGTCGGCTCGTTGGCCGATGTGCCAGAGGAGCTATGTCGCGTTCGGCCTTCCGACGATCGCTGGTCTGCGATCGATTGCGTGGAACATATAGTGATCGCGGAAATCGCCTGGCATGTCCGTCTCCAAGGTCGCCAACCCGTAATTGAACCGATTGATCGAGCTAAGGACGAGTTTGTTAACCGGGTTGCGGATAGAACTGAGAAACGCTCTGCGCCAGAGCGAGCATGGCCCAAAGGCAGATACGCAACGCTAGCAAAGGCAGCTCAGGAGTTCCGCGCAGCCCGGGCACGAACCATTGCCTTCGCTGAGCACACGAACGAAAACTTCCGCGGCTTTTCGGTGGAACATGCTTTGGGAGTACTCGACATTCACCAATTCCTGCTGCTGGCGGCGGCACACGCGGAATGTCATGCGAAGCAAATCGAAGAGATCAAAGCGAGTGCAGCCTATCGCGCCGCACTCAGGAAGTAATTAAGGATTCATGGCGGACGTAAATCTTACTGTCGACGGAAAAAAGATCACGGCCCCCGCGGGCTCGCTGCTGATCGAAGCCTGCAAGAGCGTGGGCATTGAAATCCCCTCGTTCTGCTATTACCCCGGACTCTCGCTGCAGGGCGCTTGCCGCATGTGCGTCGTGAAGATCGAAAAGATGCCCAAGCTGCAGACCGCCTGCACCACGACGGTTACCGAGGGCATGATCGTTGCGACCGACAGCGACGAGGTGCGCCAGGCGCGGAAGGCGATGCTCGAGTTGGTGCTTGGCAACCATCCTCTGGATTGCCCGGTGTGCGACGCCGGCGGCGAATGCGAACTACAGGACATGACGTTTGCCTACGGCGCCTCCGAATCGAAATTCGCGGAGGCCAAGAACCACAAAGAAGAACAGCAGTGGTCTCCGGTGGTGTATTTCGATCGTCCGCGCTGCATCCTGTGCTACCGCTGTGTGCGCGTCTGCGGCGAAGGCATGGACGTTTGGGCGCTCGGCGTGCAGAACCGCGGTGTGAGTTCGATCATCGCGCCCAACCAGGACGACCATCTCGAGTGCGAAGAATGCGGCATGTGCATCGACATTTGCCCGGTCGGCGCGCTTACTTCCGGGGCTTACCGCTACAAGACGCGTCCGTGGGAAATGAACCACGTGGGCACGATCTGCACGCACTGCGGGGACGGATGCAAGACCACGCTCGGCGTCCGACGTTGCGACACGGGCATGGAAATTGTGCGCGGCGACAATCGGGACAAGAGCGGCATCAATAACGACTTTCTCTGCATCAAGGGCCGCTATGCTTTCGACTTCGCGCATCACAAAGACCGCCTTACCGAGCCGCTGATCCGGAAGAACGGCAAGCTGACGCCGGCGACTTGGGAAGAAGCTTTTGAACTGATCGGCAAGCGGTTTCGGGAAGTTCGCGATCGCGATGGCGGGAGCGCGATCGGCGTGGTTGGGTCGAATCGCACGACCAACGAAGAAAATTATCTTCTGTCAAAATTTGCGCGGGTCGTGCTCCAGACCCATAACGTCGATCATAACCGCACCGCCGACTTCCCTGCCCTCGCGGCTGCGCTGCACGGCAAGCCTGGAAAAACGGCTGCTATGCGTGACGTGTTGACCGCACCCGCGATTCTGCTGATCGGCAACGACCCCACGAATCAGCATCCGCTTCTGGCTTGGCAGATACGAACGAATGTCCGGTTGCGGCGCGCGAAACTTTACGTCATCAACTCCGCGCCTATCAAGTTGCGACGGCAGGCTGCGGGGTTCGGCTTGCTTCCAGCCGGCGCTGAAGCGAAAGCGGTCGCCTTCCTTGGCGGCGACGATTCCCTGCTCGATTCGCTGGTCGACTCCAAAACCAGCGGCAGTACAAACCGCGAAGCCTGGATCGCTCTGCGCGACAAAATCCGCGGCGAGCAGAACCTGGTCATCGCCTTCGGCTCCGAGCTGCGTGGTCCTGACATCGAGAAGCTGGTGAGTTTCGCTTCGACCTTGACCGGAGCGAAGCTGATCTGCCTGGGCGATTACGCGAATTCGCGCGGAGCCAGTGAAATGGGGCTTTATCCCGACCTTCTTCCGGGATTCGAGCCCGTCGCCGGCGCGGCTAGATTCCAGCAGGAATGGGGCAAGTTGCCGTCTGAAAAAGGCCTGAGCCTTCCGGAGATGGTGGAAGCGGCGAAGGCCGGCAAACTCAAAGCACTTTATGTCGTGGGCTCCAATCCTGTGGGCCGCTTGGGCATTGATCCTTTTGTGTTCTCGAAGAGCTTTGTGGTGGTTCAGGATATGTTCCTCACCGAAACCGCCGCGCTCGCCGACGTGGTTTTGCCTGCGGCCAACGCGTACGAAAAAACGGGAACTTATACCAACACCTGCGGCGATCTGCAGCTGGTGAAGAAGGCGGGCGAAGTCACGAATACGAAGTCAGACTTCGAAATGATCGTCCGCATCGGCGACGCCATGGGCTTCGACGTGCGCAGCCTGGTGCCCTTCGGGAGCGGCACGCATTCCGATATGGGGCAGACTCGCGGCGCGCAATCGGGCGAGGCGGATCGCCACGCGGTGTGGCTCGAATCGCACAATCTGGAGCCGAAAATGACTCCGTTCGACCCCATGGCGATTCTGGATGAAATCCAGCGCGTGGTCGCGGGGTATGACATTTCGCGGGTCAATCTGCTGGCGGGCAATGATCAGCATCTCGAAATTGCCAAGAGCGGTACGGGCGCGATCCAGAACCCCGAGCTGATTCTCCCGGCCAACGATGATTTGTTCAGCTCGGGCACGCTTGGAAGGTATTCAAAGACTTTAAATTCGGTTTACGAAAATAAATCCTCGGAATCTGAAGTTGCGGCTGACTGAGAACCTACGATCAACACCACGCGGACAAGAGTGTCCGCGCCACATGAGCACACGAAAGACATTTCGTTGAGCATAACGACGTTCATCATCATTTCGATCGTCAAGTCGCTGGCCGTCATCGGCGTTCTGCTGACGGCGGTGGCGTACAGCGTCTGGCTGGAGCGCAAAGTGTCGGCGCGCATCCAGAACCGCTGGGGGCCAACGCGGGTCGGGCCTTTCGGCCTGCTGCAGCCGCTGGCCGATGGCGCCAAATTCATTTTCAAGGAAGACTTGACCCAGCCGCATGTGTACAAGCGGCTCTACATCGCGGCGCCGATGATCGCGCTGGTTTTCGCCATCACGTCTATTTCGGTGATCCCGTTCGGCAATATGGTTTCCGTCGGCCCCTGGGACACGTATCTGCAGATCACCGATTTGAATATCGGACTGCTGGTCGTGCTTGGCATCACGTCGATGGGCGTGTACGGTGTGGCGCTGGCCGGATGGTCCTCGAACAGTAAGTACTCGCTGCTCGGCGGACTGCGGGCCAGCGCGCAGATGATCAGCTACGAAGTTTCGCTGGGCCTGTCGCTGGTGGGAGTGCTGATCGTGACGGGCAGCCTTAGCCTGCGCGACATCGTGGAGGCGCAGCGACACTTACACTGGAACATTCTTTTTCAGCCAGTCGCTTTCTTCATATATTTGATCTCCGCCTATGCGGAAACCAACCGCACGCCGTTTGATCTGCCGGAAGCCGAGTCGGAGCTGGTGGCCGGATATCACACTGAGTACAGCGCCATGAAGTTCGCCATGTTTTTCATGGCCGAGTACGCGAACATGGTGACGGTGGCTTGCCTGGCGACGCTGATGTTTTTCGGGGGCTGGCTGGGTCCGGTGTTCGGACCGCCGATCCTGCAAATGGTTTTGCCCGTCGTCTGGTTCTGTCTGAAAGTTTTCTTTTTCATGTTTCTGTACGTCTGGGTGCGCTGGACTCTTCCCCGCTTCCGCTATGACCAACTGATGGCGTTCGGGTGGAAGATACTGCTTCCCCTGGCGGTTGCGAACATCGTGGTTACCGCGCTGATTGTGGCGTGGAGAGCTTAAGGGCAGTACCCAGTACTCAGTACCCAGTGTTGTGGTGTGGTTTTGCTGAGAACTGACAACTGAAGACTGACAACTTAAAGCAAAATGCTTCACTTAATTCTATTTCTATTCTTCGGCTTGATCTGCGTGGCGGGGGCCATCAACCTGCTGGCGCAGAGCCATCCCATTAACAGCGCGCTGTCGCTGATCGTGGTGATGGCCTCGCTGGCGGCCGAGTATCTTCTGCTGGGCGCGGAATTTGTCGCCGCCGTACAAGTGATCGTCTACGCCGGCGCGATCATGGTGTTGTTTGTGATTACCATCATGCTGCTGAACGCTGGCAAGGAAGAGCGCACCAAGGGGAGCAGGGTCGCGATTCTGCTCGGTGTTCCCGGCGTGCTGATCGGGGCAGTGCTCGTGGCCTGGACGCTCGTCGGACGGTCATCCACAACGCAGTCGGTCTCGATCGGCGCGTTATGGGGATCACCCAAGGATATTGCCCGGCTTCTGTTCCACGATTTTCTGTTGCCCTTTGAAGTCACGTCGATTCTGATCCTGATCGCCATCATGGGCGCGGTCGTGCTCGCCAGTCGGCCCAAGGCGGTCGCGCGGTCTCATGACAGCAGTCCGGCGCCGCCAGAAGCTCGCGATCTGGTTGCGGCAGGAAAGGATCACTGATGGTTCCTCTCTCCTACTATTTGCTGCTGAGCGGAATCCTGTTCGTCTGTGGAGTGCTGGGGTTCCTGATCAAGCGCAACATCATCACCATTTTCATGTCGATCGAGCTGATGCTGAACGGGGTGAATCTTTCGTTCGTGGCTTTCGCGGCACACTGGCACGCGCTCAGCGGACAGGTCTTCGTTTTCTTCGTGATGGTGGTGGCCGCCGCTGAAGCCGCTGTCGGACTCGCGATCATCATTGCCGTCTATCGCACGCGTGAAACTTTGAATGTGGACCAGGTGAACCTGCTCAAGCTATGACGCCGCAGACTCTTAGTCCGTTACTCTGCACGATTCCGCTTCTCCCGCTTGCCGGGGCGGCGATCAATGGCTTTTTTGGCCGCCGATCGTCTAAGAAGGCAATCACGGCGGTTGCGCTGCTTTTTTGTGGCGCGGCGTTCTTCGTGGCGCTGCTTATAGCGACGAATTTTTCATCCGCATCCGCGCCCTATTCGTTCCGCCTCGCCCACTGGCTCCGCTCCGGAAGCTTTAGCGTCGATTTTGAGTTCTATCTCGATCAGCTTTCGCTGGTGATGCTGATGGTGGTTACCGGCGTCGGCTTCCTGATTCATATTTATTCCGTCGGCTACATGTGGGATGACGACGGGTACTACCGCTTCATGTCGTACATGAACCTGTTCATGTTCTTCATGCTGACGCTGGTGCTGGCGAAGAACTACCTGGTCATGTTCATCGGCTGGGAGGGCGTGGGGCTGGCGTCGTATCTGCTGATCGGCTACTGGTTCACCAAAGACTCGGCGGCGGCGGCCGGCAAGAAAGCTTTCATCGTCAACCGCATCGGGGACTTTGGATTTCTGATTGCGCTTTTCCTGATCATCAAGCATTTTCATTCGCTGGATTTCACGAAGGTATTTGAGCAGGTCAGCACGCGGCCTGCGGAAGCTGCCGGAGTCGGGCTACTCACGGCAATTGGTGTGTTGCTGATGGTGGGCGCGGCGGGTAAGTCGGCGCAGATTCCACTCTATGTGTGGCTGCCCGACGCCATGGAAGGCCCGACTCCTGTTTCAGCCTTGATCCACGCCGCGACCATGGTGACGGCGGGCGTTTACATGGTGGCGCGGTCATCTGCGATCTTCGAGCGCGCGCCTATGGCGATGACGGTGGTCGCCATCGTTGGAACGCTCACTGCTCTGTTTGCCGCGACCATCGGCATTGCCCAGACCGACATTAAGAAGGTGCTGGCCTACTCCACCGTCTCGCAGCTCGGCTATATGTTTATGGCCTGCGGCGTGGGAGCGTTTTCAGCGGGCATCTTCCACCTGATGACCCACGCGTTCTTCAAGGGCCTGTTGTTCCTCGCGGCAGGTTCGGTGATTCACGGCATTGGCGGCGAGCAGGACATGCGAAAAATGGGCGGGCTGCGGCAGTACATGCCCTGGACGTTTGCGACGATGACGATCGCCACATTCACGATTGCCGGCTTCCCGCCGCTGGCTGCTTTCTTCTCGAAAGACGAAATTCTCTGGAAGGCCTACTCCAGTCCCAACGGAAGTTGGGTGTACTGGCTGTTCGGAGTAACCACAGCTTTCATCACCTCGTTCTACATGTTCCGGCTGTGGTTTTTGACCTTCTTCGGTGATTACCGCGGGGCAATCGCTCATGAGGGTCACGACTCGCCGCGGGCGGGGGCGCCCGCGCCACACGGACATGGGCATGGTCATGATCACGGCGAACCCCACGAGAGCCCGTGGGTGATGCTGAGCCCGCTGGTCATCCTGGCGCTCCTGTCGGTTGTGGGAGGCTGGGTTGGGATCGGTGGCCGCTTCGAGCACTTCCTTGCTCCGGTTTTCCAGACTGGAGCCTCCGCAGAACTGGCGCGCGAAACCGCAGGGGAAGCTGCGGGCCAAGGAACGGAAACACTTCTCACGCTGATCTCCGTCGCTGCGGCCATTCTTGGCCTGCTGCTCGCTTGGACCCTGTATCTCCGGCGCCCACAACTTCCGGCTCGCATCGCGGCTTCTCTCGGTGCGTTCTACCAGGCGGTCGCCAACAAGTACTATGTCGATGAACTTTATGCCGTCCTTTTCATCAAGCCGCTGGTGGACGGCTCGACCGAGATTCTCTGGCACGGCGTCGACCAGGGAGCGATTGACGGCACGGTGAATAACTCCGCCACGGCCGCGCGGCATGTATCGGACAACGTGCGCCAGATGCAGTCGGGCAATCTGCGCTCGTATGCAGGCTGGGTCGCCGCCGGAGCGGCAGTCGTGATCGCCTACATGGTCTGGATGGGAGTGCGATGAATATGGGTTCGGTGAATATGGAGAGCCTCAGTCCCATCGTTCTTTCGCTGGTGACCTTCATCCCAGCCGCGGGCGGGCTGCTGATTCTGCTGATTCCCCGCCGCGATCGCGATATCAAGCTGTTTGCGCTGGTCGTCTCCATCCTGGCATTTGTGGCCTCGCTTCATTTGCCGGTGCACCTGCATCGTGAAATCGGCACCTTCAGGTTCGAGATCGATAAAGTCTGGATCACGACTCCCAACATTCATTACCACATGGGCGTGGACGGGATTTCTGTCTGGCTGGTGGTGTTGACCACGTTCCTCACGCCGCTGTGCGTGCTGATTTCGTGGACTTCGATTCACGAACGGGTCAAGGAATTCTTCATCCTGCTGCTGATCCTGGAAACGGCCCTGATCGGCGTTTTCACCTCGCTCGACCTGTTCCTGTTCTACTTCTTCTGGGAAGCTACGCTGATTCCGATGGCGCTGCTGATCGGGATGTACGGCCACGGTCGGCGGGTTTACGCCGCGGTGAAGTTTTTCCTGTTCACCATGATCGGGTCCATGTTCATGCTGGCGGCGATCATCTGGCTGTATGCCAAGACAGGCAGCTTCGACTTTGCCGTCATTCAGAACGCGATTCGAAGCGGCAGCGTGCCCGGGTTCGAACACGCCTCGCTGTGGCTCTTCCTCGGCTTCTTCATCGCCTTTGCGGTTAAGGTTCCGATCTTCCCTCTGCACACGTGGCTGCCCGACGCGCACGTGGAGGCGCCCACCGCCGGCTCGGTGCTGCTGGCGGGCGTTCTGCTGAAGATGGGAACTTACGGCCTGTTGCGCTTCGACGTCGGCCTGTTTCCAGAGCAGGCCCACCGCAATGCCTCTTGGATCATGGTGCTGGCTCTGATCGGCATTATTTACGGTGCGCTGGTTTCGCTCGTGCAGCCGAATATGAAAAAGCTGATCGCCTATTCGTCGGTCAGCCACCTCGGGTTCGTCGTCCTCGGGATTTTCAGTTTCACCGCGGCCGGCTTGAACGGAGCCGTCTTCGTCATGCTGGCGCACGGCGTCGCTACGGGTGGGCTTTTCATGCTGGCGGGCATCCTCTACGAACGCCGCCACACCTACGAGATCACCGACTTTGGCGGATTGGCGACCCCCATGCCCAAGTACGCCACCCTCTTTCTGGTCACCGTACTGGCCTCGGTCGGATTGCCTTTGCTGAATGGTTTCATCGGCGAATTCCTGGTTCTCAGCGGAGCGTTCCAGGCTCGTCCGATCTATGGAATCCTGGCAGCTACGGGTGTGATCTGGAGCGCGTGTTATTTGCTGTGGATGTATCAGCGAGTTTTTTTCGGCAAGGTTACGCATGACGTCAATAACGCGCTGCCCGACCTCAACCTGCGGGAGAAGGCTGCACTTTGGCCGATTGCGGTTGCCGCCCTGGTGATGGGCGTTGCGCCCCTGCTGTGGCTCAGCGCGATTGACCCGGCGGTCGAACGATACGCTCTCGCCCCCTTCACACAGTTGGCCAGCAAGCTGGTGGGCCAATGATAATGACAATGACAATGATTGGGACCGCGATGATGACGGCGGTATTTTCGCACTCATTGCCGGGCCTGCTGGCACAGGTGCAGACTTCCCTGCCGCAAAGTGCCGACTACATGCGCATTCTACCGGAGATGGTGCTCTCGATCTTCGGCATGTTGATCATGATCGTCGATCCGCTGCTCGACGAAGAAAACAGCCACCAGTCGCTGGGGACGATCGCACTGATCGGTGCTTTTGCCGCGCTTGCGTCGACGTTCTGGATGGCGCGGTATCCCGGAACCGCTTTCTGGAACATGGTTCGGGTGGAGGGCTTCAGCGTCTTCTTTCACGTCCTTGTGATCGCGATCGCGGCGGTGGTCATCCTTTCTTCTTACGAGTATTTGGCGGTACAGCGCATTCGCGCCGGGGAGTATTACGGGCTCATCCTGTTCGGCACGGTGGGGATGTGCCTGATGTCGTCGGCAATCGAACTTGTACTTATTTTCATTGCCCTGGAAATCTCATCGATCTCGACGTACGTACTGGCAGGATTTCGCCGGCACGACGCAGCCAGCAGTGAATCGTCGCTGAAGTACTTTCTGCTGGGATCGTTCGCCACGGCATTCTTTCTCTACGGTGTTGCGCTCATGTTCGGCGCGACCGGATCCACCAACATTGATGCGATCAGCCACGCGCTGGGCTCCGGCAACGTGCCGGTGCTGGCATATGTAGCGACGGCGCTCATGTTCGTGGGCCTGGGCTTCAAGGTCGCATCCGCGCCGTTCCATGTGTGGACTCCCGACGTCTACGAAGGAGCCCCGGCACCGATCGTGGGACTGATGTCGACCGGCCCCAAGGCGGCGGCTTTCGCGGTCCTGCTGCGCGTTTTGTTCGAGGCGAATGCACCCGGGCGGTTCTGGTTGATCTGGGCCTCGGCTGCGCTTTCCATGACTTTGGGAAATCTGGGTGCGCTGGTGCAGGGGAACGTCAAGCGCCTGCTCGCGTATTCCTCGATTGCCCACGCCGGATACTTGCTGGCCGCGTTCGCGACCCAGCCGGACCTGGGCGCGTCCGCGGCTATGTTCTACACCGCGGCCTATGCCGCCATGAACGTGGGAGCGTTTGCCGTCGTCAGTCACTTTGCGAACGCGGGCGAGAAGTATGTCGCGGTCGAAGATTACGCCGGCCTGGGCAAGCGGTCTCCGGTACTGGCCGCGACCCTGACATTTTTCCTGATGTCATTGATCGGCATCCCGATCACGGGTGGCTTCTTTGCGAAGTTCTACGTGCTGACCGCCGCGCTGCATTCGAACCTAGTTGGCCTGGCGATCATTCTGGTGTTGAATAGCGCAATAGGCGCCTATTATTACCTGCGGATTATCGTAATGATGTACATGCGGGAGCCACGGGGCGAGGTCCCGGTTGCTCCGGTGCCCGCTGCGGCAGGGCTCGCCATTGCGGTTTGCGTACTGGCTACGCTTTACCTCGGGGTGCTGCCGGGACGCGTGCTCGATTACGGCGCTCGTTCCGCCCGGCAACTTGTGCATGTCACAGCGCCCACGGCATCGGCGAGCGCTCTTGCCGCCGAAAAATAAGCCGCACAGGCACCGCGAACACCGACTGATGGCCAATCGGGTTAAACCTCGCTCGGAGATTGGGTTCTGATGCGGCAGGGGACGCCGCCGTCCGCAAAAAACAGTTCCCCAGCGATTGACAAGCGCCTTCCGAGTCGGCATTATTAGCTACACAAGTTTGCCGGGAAACTTATCCCGGGTAGGCCCGGAGGATCTATGGTTGAGTTTTTACGCAACATTTGCAGGGACGAACAGGGGCAAGACATCGCCGAATATGCGGTCATGCTCGCGGTCATCCTGGTATTGGTGATCGGCACCGTGCGCCTGATCGGGACCAATGCCAACACCGCATTCTCCAGTGTGGCCAGTTCTCTGCAGTAGCGCCGGTTTCACAAGTTTTGGAAGACATCGGGATTTGCCTCTATGACACGATTTAGCAACTTCCGCTTTTTTAGCCGCTTTGGATTTCCATTCGCGGCGGAGGTGCAGAATCGGAGCCATTCAGCAGCGTAAGAAACCAGCTCAAGAGATTCCGCCAAAGCCGCGATAGAATCGCGGCTTTTGTTTTTGGCGGCAAATAGAAAGGTCATCGCCGTGATCGTGAATATGTCCGACAACGCCACCGAAGAACAGATCGACCACATCATTCAACGTATCCGGGAAGCCGGATTCCAACCGCACGTCACCCGGGGCACGGAGCGCACCATCGTTGCGGCGGTTGGCAGCGGCGGGCGCCGCCATGAAATCGAGGCGCTTTCGGTCGCGCCCGGGGTGGACAACGTGGTCGCGATCGCGCAGCCCTTTAAGCTGGTCAGCCGTCAAACGCGGCCGCAAGCTTCGGTGGTCGACGTCGGCGGAGTAAAGATCGGCGGCCCCGAAGTGGTCGTCATTGCCGGCCCCTGCTCGGTGGAGTCGCGCGAGCAAATGCTGGAGACGGCTCAAGGAGTAAAGCGCGCGGGCGCCGCCATGCTGCGCGGCGGAGCCTATAAACCGCGCACCTCGCCCTATGAGTTCCAGGGCCTGGGAATAGAAGCGCTGAAGATTTTGCGCGAAGCTCGCGAACTCACGGGTCTGCCGATTGTCACCGAGGTCATGAGTACCGAAGACGTTGATTTGATCTGCGAGTACGCCGATATGCTCCAGGTGGGCGCCCGCAATATGCAGAACTTTGCGCTGCTGCGAAGGCTGGCTACGATCAAGAAGCCGATTCTGCTCAAGCGCGGTCCTTCGGCCACGGTGAAGGAGTGGCTGCTGGCGGCCGAATACCTGCTTTCTGGCGGGAACGACCAGGTTGTACTTTGCGAACGCGGCATCAAGACCTTCGAAACCGCCACGCGCAACACATTTGACCTGGCCGCCGTCGCCCTTGCCAAGGAGCTCTCGCACCTGCCAGTGGTGGCCGACCCCTCGCATGGCACGGGCAAACAGAGCCTGATTGGGCCGGTTTCACGAGCTGCGATTGCCGTCGGAGCCGACGGCATCATCATCGAGGTGCATCCTTGTCCAGAGCGCGCGCTTTCCGACGGGCCGCAGTCTCTCGACCTTGCGCAGTTCGAGCGCGTGATGCGCGGACTGAGTGCCCCACTACGCCCCGTGCTCGCTCTCAGACGTGACCCCGTGCAGGCATAACCGAGGTCAAGCGGACGCATGCGCCACTGGAGCCGGTTAAACCCGGCCCCGACTACTTCCCTCTGGGAAGGGAACGTGGCGCGATCTCCCGGCATGGCCTAGCTAGAGGCTCTACTTGACGTCTCCACACGCCGGGCTGAGATACCTGGAACTGAAGGTGAAATTCATGTTCATGGTTCGACCGTTGGCGTTCGTAACCGCATCCATCTTCCCTTTGACGTGATCGGAACCGATCGCCTCCACGAAGAGAGTTCCATCCATCGACCCCAGCTCGCCACTTTTTTCGCAATGAATCTTGATTTCGAGCTTGCTGCCCGTGGAATTCAAGACGGTGCGGGTACATTCTTTGCGGTCATCACTGAAGGCCGATTGCTTTTCGAGTTTTTCCTTGGTGACGCATTCCTTGCGAACGTCGGTGGTTGGCCCGCCCTTCATCATGGCTTCGATGCGGGCCCTCTGCTCGGGAGGCATTTTGGCGAGAGCGTCGGGAGGAATGGACGGCATAGCGGGCATGCCGGTCATGGAATGAGTCACGGTCATTTCCCAGAGACCTTCCTTGATGTTGAGTGGCGCGATCTTGTCGGCGGCGAATAGCGTCAGCGAGAAAAAGACGATCGCAGCAAGAGTAATGTTGGTTCGCATCAGGACTCTCCCAGTACTTTTGGATTGTTTGCGCCGACAGGATTGCACGGAGCGCATTGCAGCGCAATGGATTTGTAGGCGATTGGCGTCGGCTTGAGTATGGCCTGCTGCGTGTGGCCCTGAAACCTGCGATGCGCATTCTCCACGCGCAATCGCCGTCACCGAGTGCCCGTGGGCATCGAATATAGTAGAGAAGAGCAACTGTGAGCCAAGCTTTGGCGGCCGTCGAAGGATCCATCCGAGGCATCGAAATGACGGGGTGTGGAATGCAATCTCGTGATTACGTTTTTTGGGAAGTGGATGTGCAGGCCGATTTTATGCTTCCTGGCGGCAAGCTCTACGTTCCCGGAGCCGAGAAACTTTTGCCCAATATCCGCAGGCTGACGGACGCGGCGCGGCGCAGCGATGTGTTTCTGGTGTCGCATGGAGACTTTCATGCGGCGAACGACCCTGAGTTCAGACAGTTTCCGCCGCACTGCCTGAGGGGAACGCCTGGCGCAGAGCTGGTTCCGGAAGCGCTGACGGACAATTTCGTTCGGGTAGAAAACACTGCCGATGCGAAATTGCCGGAGGATCTTTCCAAGTATCAGCAAATCATCCTGGAAAAGCAGACGCTGGATATCTTCGAGTCCCGCCACGTGGACGGATTGGTCGAACGTTTGGGGGACGACGCGGAATTTGTGGTGTTTGGAGTGGTGACCGAGTACTGCGTCAGTTGCGCTGTTAAAGGTTTGCTGAGGCGAAAGCGGCGCGTGGCGGTGGTCCGTGACGCGATTGAAACCCTGACCCCGCAAGCTGGAGAGAAGACGCTGGCCGAGTTTCGGGATCTCGGGGCCCGTCTGGTAACCACCGACGAGGTACTCGCGCAAATGGCGAGAGCACGTAACTAGCAACTGCAGATCCCTCACTCCGTTCGGGATCACAAGTCTTTGGGTCGGGCTTCTACAGCAGCATGCCGGCAATCGACGCCGACATCAGGTTGGCCATGGTGCCGGCCAGCATGGCGCGAATGCCCAGTTTTGCCAGTTCCCCTCGTTTGTTGGGAGCGAGCGCTCCGATGCCGCCTAACTGAATTCCGATCGAGCTCAGATTGGCGAAACCGCAGAGCGCGAAGGTCGCGATGGTAAACGACCGCGGGTCGAGCATGGCCTTCTGCGGTCCCAGCATGGAGAAGGCGACAAGCTCGTTCAACACCATGCGCGTGCCCAGCAGATTGCCGATTGCGGTGCAATCGTGCCAGGGGATTCCGATGACCCAGGCGACGGGCGCAAACAATACTCCGAATATCTGCTGCAGGCTGGAAGGAAACCAAGTGAGTCCGAGCCAGCTATGAATGCCGCCGAGGATGCCGTTGGCAAGCGCGATCAGGGCGAGGAATGAAATCAGCATGGCGGCGATGTTGAGCGCCAGTCCTAACCCGTCCGTGGTTCCGCGCGCAATCGCGCCCAGCAAGTTTTCCTTTTTCTCGGCATCCACTTCTTCCTCGCTCATCACGACACGACCCGCAGTTTTCGCAACCTCCGTCTCAGGCACCAGCATTTTCGACATCAGGATCGTGCCGGGCGCAGTCATGATGACCGCGCTTAGCAGATGTTTGGGTTCGATGCCGAAGGCAATGTAGGCGGCCATAATGCCGCCGGAAACGTGGGCCATACCGCTGGTCATTACCGTCATCAACTCAGACCGAGTAAGGTCGGGAAGAAATGGGCGGATGGTGAGCGGAGCTTCGGTCTGGCCCATGAAAATACTCGCCGCCACATTCAACGACTCGGCGCCGCTCGCACCCATGAAGCGCGTCATCACCTTGGCGGCGAGTTTGATGATGAACTGCATGATTCCGTAGTGATAGAGCACGGCGAAGAAGGCGGCGATAAAAATGACCGTTGGCAGCACCTGGAAGGCGAAGAAGAATCCCATCGACGAACCTTTTGCACCCAGCGCGCCGAACACAAATGAAGATCCTTCGAAGGCATAGCTCAGCAAGCGATTGACCGCGTCTCCTGCCTTTTGGAAGAGCACTCTGCCGATTTCAATCTTCAGCACAAAGATGGCAAACACTACTTGCAGGCCCAGGCCCCAAACAACCGTCTTCTTGTTGATTGCGCGGCGGTTGGTGGAAAAGGCGTAGGCGAGCCCCAACATGGTGAGCAGCCCGAGAATGCCAGTGAAACGTCCCATCTTTATCCCCTTTATGAATCAGTGTTGCTCTTTATAGATCGCGCGATGGACCAAGGACGGTTTGTGCGCGGGCGCGGCTTCGGCGATTTGATAACTCTCTTCCAGCAGCGTTTTAGCGCGCGCGGCTTGTGCGTCGGAGTGGCAGTGAATGGTGCAGAGCGACTCGCCAGCCGAGACTTTGTCGCCGATCTTTTTATGAACCGCGATGCCTACGGCGGGATCGACAGAATCTTCTTTGCGTTCGCGGCCTCCGCCGAGAATCACGCAGGCTGTGCCGACCTGCTCGCAGGCGATGGCGGTCACATACCCGGATCGGGAACTGGGCACTTCTACGCGGTGCTCGGTGCCGGGCAGTCGGGTCGGATCGTCGATCGCGCTGATGTCGCCGCCCTGCAACTCGACCATCTGGCGGAACCTCTCGAAGGCCTTGCCGGAGGCGATCATTTCCGTCGAAAGTTGCTTGCCTTGAGTCACCGTCTTTGAGGCGCCGCCAAGGTAGAACATCCAAGCCGCCAACTGTAAACACAGGTCGCGCAGATCCGACGGACCACCGCCGTGCAAGACCTCGATGCACTCCTGCACTTCGAGCGCGTTGCCCACCATGCGGCCGAGGGGCTGGTTCATGTCGGTGATGAGCGCGACCATCTGCTTGCCCATGCGTTCGCCGGTTTCGACCATGAGCTCGGCGAGGAAGATCGCGTCTTCCTCTTTTTTCATGAAGGCGCCGGAGCCGGTCTTCACGTCGAGCACGAGCGCGTCGGTGCCCTCGGCCAGCTTCTTGCTCATGATGGAGGCGCAGATGAGATACGGACTCTCGACCGTGCCGGTGACGTCGCGCAATGCGTACAACTTGCGATCCGCGGGAGCGACTTTTTCGGTCTGTCCAATCATCGAGCATCCGCAGGCTTTGAGCACGCGGTGGAATTCGGGGACGGTGAGACCGACGCGAAATCCGAGAATGGATTCGAGCTTGTCGAGCGTGCCTCCGGTATGCCCTAACCCGCGGCCGCTAATCATGGGGACGTAGAGACCGCCGGCAGCGACCAACGGGGCCAGCACGAGCGAGGTCTTGTCGCCGACGCCGCCGGTCGAGTGTTTGTCCACCTTCTTTGCGGGCAGGAAACTGAGGTCGAGGACTTCGCCGGAATGCAACATGGCATGGGTGAGGGCGGCGGTTTCTTCGCGCGTCATGCCACGCAGCACGACGGCCATGAGCCATGCCGCCATCTGGTAATCGGGAATGCTACTGTCGGTGCAACCGGCCACGAGATATTCGATTTCAGCGGCGGTTAGCGCACCGCCATCGCGCTTTTTGCGGATGAGATCGATGACGCGGAACGGCGTCTGGGGAAGACTCGGCTGGCTCACTTGAGGCGGAACCCCTCCGGCAGAAGATCGGTGATGAGACTTTGCTTCGGACCTTTTGCGCCCTTGTAGAAGACGACGGCGCGCGGCCCGAATTCGTAAATCACCTGGCGGCAGGCGCCGCAGGGGGCGCATGGCACTCCGTGATCCTTTTCCCCAGCGGCGACCACGGCGACGGCGCGAATCTCGAGCTCTGGACCGTCTTTAGCGATAGCGGAAAAGATCGCCGTGCGCTCGGCGCAGTTGGTCATTCCGTAGGAAGAGTTCTCGACGTTGCATCCGGCGAACACTTGGCCCTTCGAGGTGAGAATAGCTGCGCCTACTTTGAAGTGGGAGAAGGGCGCGTAGGCGTTCTTCATTACCTTGCGCGCTGACCGGAGCAGGCGTTCGCGCGTTGCAGAGGAAACCTTCGGCTTTTGCATATGCAAGTCGATTCTGCTGAAGAACAAGAGTGGGCCATTGTAACGCGTGAACCAGCTTCGCCAGCAGAGATTTTCGCGCCCGCGACTCGTTGTAGATGTATCGCGAACCTGACCTGCAACCAATCTTGACGCTCGCGTGTGCGGGTGATAATTTCAGGCCACACGTGGGTATCCCGGAGACATCGTTCTGAGCCGGCGAGAGAAGATACCGAGTTTTTCCGTCCCGAGCCCCGTGGACCTTCGCCGGCGCGACTTTCTGATTCGGTGCTGCCAGGGAGCCTCGGCGGCCTTAATTCCTGCCGGTCTGCACGGTCTCGGTTGGCGCTTCTTCTACGACTTTGAGTCGACAGACACCGACTTGCCGGGGCGCGAATTCCACCTGCATCCTCATTATCGGATGCCCAGGCCTCTCGAGGCCTTGTTTCTCAAAACGCTAGCTGGTCTCGACGATTTTGTCGCCGAAAAATACGCTGACCAGATCGCAGCCATCCTCGCACAGTGGAGTTCGGGGCTGCTGCAGTCTCCGCAAAATGTGAGCGCGGTGGAAAAAGTTTTTCTGCCGAATTTCTCCGGATTCTCCCCACGGCCGGTTGCATCTGCGATTGTGCGCCCGGGGCGGGCGATCGAAGTCCGCCGCAACTCGTTCGAGCGGGAAACTACCCTTACGCGGGACGCTTTCCTACAGGAACTGCGCTCCTCCTGGAGCGGATTGGCGGAGATTCTCACGGCTGACTTTCAGGTAACCGCGATTGACGCGGGTTCCATGCCCGGCGCGGCACTCGTTCCCGGTCAACTGCAAACTCGCATCCGATACGAATTGGTCGGCACCGGCCGCGGTTTCTACCGTGAACAACGTGTCGGTTACTGGCAAATCGTTTGGGAACCATCTGCCTCCGGCGAGTTCCGCGTGCGCAGTTGGCAGGCACTGGAGGAAACGCAGAGCCGGGCCGCTGGCCCCGGCTACGCCGACATCACGGCCGCTGCGCTTGGGGGCAATGCGTCCCACGCTTCGCAGCTTCTGCACGGAACGGATTATTGGCGATCCGTGCTCGACGGCGCTTGTGGGATTGATATCTACGGCCACAACGGCGTTTCTGTCGGCGACATCGATGGCGATGGATTTGACGACCTCTATGTATGCCAACCGGGCGGGCTTCCGAACCGGCTTTATCGAAATCGAGGCGACGGCACGTTTGAGGACATCACGGAAGCGGCGGGCGTCGGCGTCCTGGAAAACACGGCGTGCGCGCTCATGGTCGACGTCGACAATGACGGGCAGCAGGATTTGATCGTCGTGCGGGCCAACGGTCCGATGTTATTTCTGAACCAAGGCGGCGGCAAGTTTCGCCAGAAGGCGGACGCGTTTCAGTTTGCGAGCCCGCCGCAAGGAACCTTCACCGGAGCGGCGGTGGCCGATTATGACCGCGACGGCTGGCTCGATATCTACTTCTGCCTTTATGTCTATTACCAGGGCACGGACCAGTATAAGTATCCGTCTCCTTATTATGACGCCAACAACGGGCCTCCCAATTTCATGATGCGTAACCACCGGGACGGGACGTTTCGCGACGTAACTGCGGAAACGGGACTTAACCAGAACAACACGCGTTACAGCTTTGCTTGCGGGTGGAGCGACTTCAACCGCGACGGCTGGCCCGACCTTTACGTGGTGAACGATTTCGGACGTAAGAATCTTTACCGTAACAATGGCAATGGAACTTTTACCGACATTGCCGCCCAAGCGGAAGTGGAGGATGTCGGTGCCGGGATGGCCGTCTGCTGGTCTGATTTCAACAATGACGGCACCGAAGACCTCTACGTCGCGAACATGTGGACCGCGGCGGGCGAACGCATCACGATGCAGGATATCTTCCAGCCAAACGCGCCCCAGGAGACGCGCGCGCTTTATCACCAGCATGCCATGGGTAACTCGCTCTTTCGAAATCCGCTTGGCAAGGGCCGCGCATTCGAGGATACGACTGTCGCCGCCGGCGTCGGAATTGGGCGCTGGGCGTGGTCGAGCGACGCCTGGGATTTCGATCACGACGGGTTTCCCGATCTCTATATCGCCAACGGCATGGTGACTGGCCCCTCGCGCAAAGACGAAGACCTGAACAGCTTCTTCTGGCGGCAGGTGGTTGCCAATTCGCCCGAGGAGCCAAAGCCGTCGCACGATTACGAACAGGGATGGAGCGCGATCAACGAGTTGATCCGCGCCGATGGCACGTGGAGCGGCTACGAACGAAACGTCTTTTACGCCAACAATGGCGATGGGACGTTCTCCGATATTTCGGGTGCGGTCGGGCTGGACTTTCTGGAAGACGGCCGCGCCTTTGCGCTCGCCGACTTCGACTGTGACGGCCGTCAGGAATTGTTTCTGAAGAATCGCAGCGGCCCGCAATTGCGGCTTTTGAAGAATGTCATGGAGGAGTTACCTCCATCGATCGCGTTCCGATTGCGCGGAACGAAAAGCAATCGGGACGGTATCGGCGCGGTGGTCACGCTGGAAACGGAAACGAGCCGCCAGACGCGATCGTTGCAAGCTGGATCGGGCTTCCTCTCGCAGCACAGCAAAGATGTTTTTTTCGGCCTGGGAGCGGCGAAAGGCCCGGTGCGGGCCTCGATTCGCTGGCCGAGCGGACTGGTGCAGGATCTTCACGAGCTGCCGATCAACCACCGGGTGTGGGTTGAAGAAGGCTCCGAGCCATCTCGAATCGAGGCCTTCAGGACCCCTTCGGGGCGAGGCCAAGCTCCTGGCGCTGAGCCAACCAGCGCCAAGCGACAGCAAATCGAAATCCTGCCCACCACGGCTGAGACCTGGTTACTGGCGCCGGTTGAAGCACCCGATCTTTCTCTGCCCGATTTCGCTGGGCGGATGCAGACTTTATCCTCACTGCGCGGTATGCCGGTACTGCTTAACTTTTGGGCGATTGGCGCAGAGCGATGTAAGGAAGAGTGGGCTGCTTTCAACTTGCGACACGCAGCCTGGGCGGCCCAGGGTCTTCGACTCCTTTCCGTGAATCTCGACGCCGCCGCCGATACGGAAAGGGTCACGGCAGTGGTGCGTGAGCATCGTCTTTCGTTTCCAATCCTCCGCGGCTCCGACGACGTGGCAGCTATCTACAACATTGTTTTTCGTTACCTGTTTGACCGGCATCGTGATCTCGCGCTTCCCGCCTCGTTCCTGATCAACGCTACAGGTGAGATCGTGAAGGTCTATCAGGGGCCGGTGGACGCGCAGCATGTTGACGAGGACTTCCGGCACATTCCCCAAACCGGCGCGGAACGATTAGCCAGGGCTCTTCCCTTTTCCGGCGTCACCGATACGATTGAGTTTGGACGCAACTATCTTTCCTACGGTTCGGTGTTTTTTCAGCGCGGCTATATGGACCAGGCCGAAGCTTCATTCCGCATTGCTCTGCGCGATGATCCTTCGAGCGCTGAGGCTCTGTACGGTATTGGAAGCGTCTACCTGAACCAGCAGAAGGCGGCAGAGGCCCGCGACAGTTTTGAACGCGCCCTTAAGCTTCGGGCGAGTTATCCCGATACTTTGGCAAATTCGTGGAACAACCTGGGCTTGCTGGCTGGGCGCGGAGGCCGCACGGACGAAGCGGTCGGCTATTTTCAACAGGCGCTCAAGCTGAGCCCTGATCACATCATTGCGCTCGATAACCTGGGCAGCGCCTATCGCCAACAAAAGCGATGGGAGGATGCTCGCAAAACATACGAGCGTGCGCTGGAGCTCCGCCCCAGCGACGCGGAGGCAAACTACGGGCTGGCGATGGTGTATGCGCAAAATGACGACACCGCGCGGGCGTTCGATCTTCTGCAGAAAGCACGGACGCTGCGTCCGGTTTACCCCGAAGCGCTGAACAACCTGGGAATTCTTTATCTGCGCACCGAGCGCCGGGATGAGGCCGTGGCGAGTTTTGAGCAGTGTATCCGCGTGGCGCCTGCCTTCGATCAGTCTTACTTGAATCTGGCCCGTGTCTATGTCATCGAGGGCGCCCCGGGAAAAGCTCGAGCCGTGTTGCTTGACCTGCTCAAGCAACATCCGGGACACGAGCAGGCACAGAAGATGCTGGCGCAGTTGGGTCAGTAGCAGTTTCCATCAATACGCGACATCAATGCGACTTCTCATTTTGAGCACAGCGTAGGGCCAGCTGTCGATTGCATGACAGGAAAGCAGATCCTTCGCTTCGCGCAGGATGACAACTCATTTGGGCGTTGAGGGCTTGCCCGGCTGCGGCGTCGGCGCTTTCAGAAGGTCCACAAATAACTTGTAGAATCTTTCCGCGTCCAGGTCGAACTGCACTTCTACCGGCCGGACATCGTGTTTGGGCTTATTCCAGTCTGACCAGCTGAGGGTGTCTCCGTAGCTGTAGCCGCGATCGAGGTTTACGTCCATGTAGTGATTTTCTTTTTTGGTAATCAGCGAAGGATCAAGCCAGGCCGCAGCCGCGAGTTCGTCCCACAGATAGTTATAGGAACTCCGCAGACGCGCATACTTGCCAATGTATTGCGCCGCCGGCGAGTTACTGGCTTTGATGTTGTCGATCAGCTGACTGGTCAATCTTGTCTTCACGGAAATATCGACCGGAGTGCAGATAATCTTCTTCCACGGAGCGCGCAGCACCATGTGAGCGGCCTCCGGATCGAACCACAGGTTGAACTCGCGGCGGGGCGTGTCAATGAACTCGGGATCATCGGTCTGCGGGCTCAGACTCCCTCCCATAAATACCAATTCTTTGGCCAGCGCCGGAAATTCCGGGTCGATGGAAATTGCAAGCGCCAGGTTCGTCATGGGTCCGCCCTCGTAGATCGTGACCTCGTGCGGATACTTACGAACCATGCGGATCAGAAAATGGGCGGCGTCTTCATCGGCGGCCCTGGTGGTGGGCTTGCCTTCCGGCATTGTTCCCAGTTCGCGAGGCGCGTGATACAAGTGCGGAGTCCAGGCGCCGAGCCACGCCACAAAGCCGTATTGTTGCTCCCACTGCTCCGTCTCTTCCTTGGTTCTTACGAGAGGATACTCGGCTCCGGGTACGACAGGAATGTCGGTTCGTCCGATGACTTCGAGCATGCGCAGGGTGTGCGCGACTTCTTCCGTCAGCCAGGCATCGCCCGTCACCACGGTAATGCCCAGGACTTCCGTTTGTGGAGACTGGATCAGCAGCAGGATCGATTGCTGGTCAGTGCCCGCAGGCCCGGCCGCATCCTGATCGATGATGAGCTTGCGCTTGTCTTTACTCTGGCTTTGGGCAGCAAGACAGGTCATCAGAATTACGCCTGCGACCACGGTACAGCGCAGGAATCGATCCAGTTTCATTCGCACACCTCATTCACTTGCACTTGATGTAGGATCGCATGGAAGGCGGGCCCTTTGTAAAGCCCACTCCCCAGGAGCTGATTCGCGTGACCTCCGGCCGCTTCGCAAGAACTGGAATTTATGTTGCCGCCTGCGTTTTGGCGGTGGCAGGAGCCCTCGCACAGTCTAAAGATCCCGCCGCGAACGCCGCGTCGCTGGGGGCGTTGGAAGGCTCTGTGCGTGATTCTGCTGGGCGGGCGGTGGCGAACGCGACCGTCTTCTTGCAGCCCACGGCGGGAACCGGCACTCCCCCCGCGCAGATCCAGACTACGCATGCGGATTCCTTGGGGGCCTATCGCTTCTCTGCGCTTTCAGAGGGCGCTTACATTCTGCGGGCGGAGATGAGCGGATATGCTCGCATCATCGTGGGTCCCGTGCGTCTCGCTTCGAGCGAGACGAAGAAGGTCGACCTCACGCTCACACCCGTGAAAGCTCCAGGAGCGGCCGCGTCGGCGCCCGAGTTCTTTGACGAACCTCAATTCACGGTGGCGGGCGTAACCCAAGCTACCAGCGCGGGAGGTCACGGGTCCGATACTGTGCTGCGAACCACGGAAGCGCTCGCCCGGGCCACGGTTTCGTTGAGCAAGGAACCGGCTGCGAGTTCCACGGCGATGACCTCCGCCGCGACAGAGGCTTCCCTGCGCGAGGCGGTGGCGCGCGACCCCAAGGATGCCGAACTTCATCACCGGCTGGGCGACATCGAGGAGAAGCTGGGCAATCCACTGGAGGCGGTGCGGGAGTACCAGCGCGCGGCGGAACTGGATCCCAGCGAACTGTATTTGTTTGACTGGGGAACCGAACTTCTCACTCATCGGGCGCTGGAACCGGCCACTGAGGTTTTGACGCAGGGCAGCCGCCGCTTTCCGAAGTCAGTGCGAATGCTGGTTGCACTCGGCGTCGCCTGGTACGCTCGCGGGTCCTGCGATCACGCCGTACAGAGTCTTGGGAGCGCGTCCGACCTCGATCCCGGCAATCCGACTCCCTATCTGTTTCTGGGGAGAATGCAAACCGTGGAGCCGACCGCGCTCGAAGGGTCGGTGGAAAGATTGGGGCGATTCGCGCAACTGCAGCCCGACAACGCGCTCGCGAACTACTACTACGCCGTCAGTCTTGCGAAAGAATCGGGGAAGCAATCGGCTGGTGCGGAGGACGGTGACGCCGGGCATTCAGCGCGCGTGGAAGCGCTGTTGCAGAAGGCGGTGGGTCTCGATCCGAAGCTGGGGGCTGCGTACCTGCAACTGGGGATTCTCTATTCTCAGCGCGGGGATTTTTCACGGGCGATTGCGGCGTATCAAAAAGCCATCGAAGTCAGTCCGGAAGAAGTGGGCCCGCAACTCGATCAGACACTGGAAGAGACGCATTATCGGCTGGCGCAAGCTTACCAGCGGACCGGCGATAAAACCAAAGCTCAAGAAGAACTTGAACTTCATCGGCAGTTAGCAATGAAAACAAAAGAAGATGCGGAGCGTAAACGGCGCGAGATTCAGCAGTTTGTGATCTTGCTGCGGGACAAGAATTCCGCGTCGCAGCCGCAGCCTTGAACCGTATCGACGAGCGGAGCCGCAGGGCCCATGGGGCGATCTTTCTGAGGTCCGTTCCCTTACGGCGCATCGGCAGCACAGCGAAAGCCAACCGTGCCCGCTCGGTCGTGTCCCGGGGACATCAAGAGATACTTTTGGTGTTCATCCAGCCGGTAAGTTTGCGGGAAGTACCAAATCGAACCACTCGGTTGATAAGCCGCGCCGCCGCGAAGGATCGCCGCCCGAGTATGCGGATCGCGATATTCGTCTGTCCACTGAGACACGTTGCCGATCAGATCGAGAACGCCAGAGGGACTTGCTCCCTTCGGGAAAGCGGTTACGTCGGCGGAAGGACGCAAAGCGGGTCCTGAATCTGCCGGTGGAAGGGCTTGAGGGTTCCATTCATTCCCCCAGGGATACGGACGGCCGTCGGTGGATTGCGCTGCGTATTGCCATTCCCATTCGTGGGGAAGGCGTTTGTGGCTCCAGGCTGCGTACGCGCGGGCATCCTCGATCGAGACCCAGGTGACGGGTTTGTTATCCCAACCCTGGGGATAGCTGCCATTCTTCCAGGCGCGCAAGAAGTTGTGATCGTCTTTTGGAGAATAGTGCGTCGAGTTCAAGAATCTCTTGAACTCAGCATTGGTCACTAGCGTCCGATCGATATAGAAAGTATGAATGTGCATTCGATGCCGATGGAAACGGCGCGCCGTATCTTCCCACGGATACTGCACATCCGCCCCAGGATCATTGCCGCCCTCGATTTCAATGCCGCTCACCTGAAAGTCGTAGTCAGCCTCGGGAATGCGCACCATTCCTTCCGGCGGCAACTGGGACGTGGCGGTCGCTGGGATTTCAACCACAGTCTGGGGGACGGCTTTCCATTCCCGCGAGTAGCTGGCGAGAGGGCGCTTGGAACGCTCCGCCATATAGGACAGTAGGTTCTGAACACTTCCGTCCGGTTTCCCTTCCGTGGCCAGAACAGCACCGTAGCCGAGGCCTTCGAGGTCAAAGTTCAGGGTGGCCTTGCCGTTCGCTACGGCAGGCGTCAATTCGGTGCCGTGCCACAAATCGTAATAGTGCATCCCTTCTCGGTTTTGGACCTCGATCTGAGAACCGGCGACGTTGTATTCGTTGCGGTTGATGATTGTCCACAACGTTCCCTTCGCCGTAGGAAAGCGACTCGCGAATACTCCTGCTTGCAAGACTGGAGCATGTGGTTCCCAGCCGGGGCTACGTAGAAAATCGGCCATGACGCGCTCGATGCGGGTGATGCGCAACAGGGCTTCGGCATCATGGGGATTATCTTCGTACCAGAAACCCCAGAGATTTTCGAGCGTGGCATAGCCCTGGCCATTGAAAAAGGCGTGCTGCAAACTGTCGGTCTTGTCGCGGGTAAAACGGTCCGTAACATTTACGGTGTGGCGCGGCTCCATCCACTTGTTCTTGCTGACCATCGGAATGAAGGGATACTGCTTCCCTTCCCAGGTCACCCAGTCGTTCCAGCTGAGGTTGGTCCAGGCGATGGAAGCGTCGCGCGGTTGAAATTGGGGCTCGAGCGCGAGGGGATGGCCGATCGCGTCTGAGGCTTCGCGAAAGCCGGGCGGGACGCTCTCCAGCGTATCGAAGTTGATTCCGTCGGCGTCCACTTCCTTGAGAAGTTGCGCCATGACCGTCGCTGGCGCCGCGCCTTCGTCTCGGGTCCCCGTGTCCCAGGCAAGAAGCGGAAAAAATACCTTCACGCCGCGCCGGTGAAATTGCTCAACCATGCGGCGCACACCCGGAATGCCACCGGGAAGATCGCGCAGCATATCGAATTGATTTCGATCGTCGATACCCAGGTTGGGATAGACATGCCAGATAAGGACAGCATCGATGGGACCGATGCGGCTTTCGGTTTCGGAAAGGAACCGGTCGACGGTGTACTCGCCCTTGTCGGGGTCGTAGAAACTCCGGTCCCAGATGAGCAACTGGACCTGGGAGAAAATATGTTGCGTCCATTCGAGGTCAGGACGCTCGTACTGCGCAGGGTTGTAGCGCAGGAGAGTGCTGCGATCATTGCGCCACGCTTTCAGGCCTTCGAGCCATGCGGGTTGGTCGGATGGACTGGCGGGCCCGGGAAAGAAGACTTCGCTGGGCGGCGGAAGCTCCGTCAGATTCATAACGCCAGTATGGGAGACGAGGTCATGGCGCGGCTTCCACTCGTCGGCGGAAAACTGGATCGAAAGCAGCAACGGGGTGATTGCTGCCGCAAGCCATCGGAATTTGAGGACTCGGTTCAAGAATGAATGCATTGGGTGAGCTTGTGATGATAACTCAACGGATTCTCCCCCCTCGTAGCGGTCTTTCAAATTCAAAGACTTAGGAAGCGACTCCTGCCAGGTCTTTGAGAAATAAGGACTTGCTTGTAAGGTATTTATAAATCAATGACATAGGCGTTGTCGCAAAGCGATTTTTCGACCCGCTACTCCAGGTCTTTGAGGAATAAGCAGTTGCGAGTCTAGCGCAGGAACCCCTATCTGATTCCGTATCTGCAGATACGTGCAAACGCATGAATTGCCTGAGTTGACAACAAAGGCTGAGGCTTACGGGTCAGTGTAAGCCTCGGCTCGATGGTTCCAGTTGTTCGCCTGATTCCGACGCTAGAAATCAAGCCGTAGAGCAAGCTGCACGACTCGCCCGGTGTTGACAGTTCCATTTACCTTACCAAAGGTTGAAGTACTTTCGATGTCCTGCATGAGCGTCGCGCTGCTGCCGCTGAGATAAAACTCGGAGTGATTGAAAAGGTTGAAGAACTCCCCACGGAACTGGAGATTGTATCCCTCGTGGAGACGGAAGTTCTTAAGGGCTGAGAAATCCGTATTCACGAAGCGCGGGCCGTACACCGGTGCGCGTGACGCGTTTCCAAGCTTCCCGGGTGCGGCAGGCACGAAGCAGCTCGTATTGAACCACTCGTTCACCGTGGGGTGGCTGAGCTTGGGATTGCAAACTTGATCCGGACGGTTCAGAGGAGTTGCATTCCAGAAGAAGGCTGCGCCAGAGTTGTTGGCACTGTCGACGATAAACAACGGGAATCCGGAAGTGGCTTTTTCAATTACATTGACCTGCCAACCGCCGAGCACGCCGTCCTCAACAGCGTTCCAGCCGCCGCCATAGTGCTTGCCTTTGCCGAAAGGCAGGTCGTAGAGGACGCTGGCTGTGAACTGGTCATTCAGATTGAGCTGCGAAAGACCCCAGTCGGCCCGTCGCGTTCCGGGCAGAGGCCAGAACTGGGCGCCGGGTGTAGTACCATCGCCATCCGCCATTCCGGTGTCAAACGTGCGCGACCAGGTGTAGCTGAGGAGCGCATAGAGCCCGTGGCGAGCGCTCTTCGTCTCAGCCCTGATCAGAAGACCATCATAACGGGCCCGAGCTCCATCGCTGATGTTATAGACGAAGGATGGGAACGCAAACGGTGCCGCCGGATAGGGGTAGACAGGGTATACCTGAGACGATGACGCGGTCGTGCACCCCAAGTGATAGTTCGGGTCGTAGTTTAGGTTCGCAACGACCGTATTGTCGAACGGGAAACCGGGCATGTATTGTGGAAAACATGCCAGCGGCGACGTAGTGTTGAGATTCAGCCCGTAGAACAGGATGTGCGTGCTGCGCGTTCCCGCGTATCCGGCCGTCAGAACGATGTTTCCGGGAAGCTGGCGCTCGACGTTGAAGTTGAACTGCTGCACCATGCCCTGCTTGAAATTCCGATTCTGAGACAGATACGTTCCAGTAAAGGCCTGCGGGTTTGGAGGCGACAGATAGGGCGTGAGCGGAGGAGTGAATCCATTTCCAAGCATGAAAGTGTATTTCAGTCCGCAGGGTTGAACATTCGGATCACTTGCTGTGAGAGTCCAGTTTCCGAATGGACAAGGAAACCCATTGCCGTAATTAAAGTTGTCCGTCTCGGCGTAGTAGGGCGGATTCTGCCACAGTCCCTGCGCGCCCTGGCTCCAGCCGGAATCGTGATAGATGGCGTAACCTGCTCGAATAACAGTGTTCTGACGGCCAAACGGCGTCCATGCGAGGCCGATGCGCGGCTCGAGAGCTGTTTTGTCGAATTTGATGCCTACTGCTCCGTCTGTATGAACACAAATCGTGCAGCCGTTAAACGGCGCCTTGCCGGCGATAAGGAATTGTTTCGTGGCCCAGTCGAAGTTTGCCTGACGCCCTTGTGCCTCCGTGATCGGAGTCACTAGCGCCCAAGCCAGCCCTAAGTTCAAAGTCAGGTTGTTGGTCACGCGCCAGTCGTCCTGGACAAACGGACGAAACATCTTCCAGCGTCGCCCCGTGGTCGCGCCAAAAAACGTCTGATCGTGGAGAGTTGACTCCGTCTGGCCGATCAGGAGGTCCGCGATATTGTCTCCGGTGAACGAAGATGTGAATGACGCACCGGCACCGCCCTGGAAAATGACTCCGTCCTGAAAGCCGTTAGTCATTACGTTCATCTGGTTGAAACGGACACCAATGCCCACGCGGAGATCGTGCCGGCCGCGAATCATGTCGAAGGTATCGGAGAACGTAAATACGTTCGTGCCGCCCTGGAAGGGTGCAAAACCGCGGTCGCCCAGCGCCCAGTACTGGGCTGATAGGACGCTGGTCATTCCGCAGCTTAGACAATCTTTCAAAGTCTGAGTCAGTCCCGGGGGAGCATTCGGACACTTGCTATTGAGGTCCGCTCCGAGGATGCCGATATTCGCCGCCTGGCAGATCGGCGCGCCAAATTCGCCAAAGGACATGATGTGGTTGAAGATCCGGTTATAGCCCACATACGCCTGGTTGATATTTTTCGAGTTGAAAATGTGAGTTTCGGAGATGACGGCGTTGCGCGCGTGGTTGCTGATGAGCTGGTTGCTGCCAAAGGCGTTTTGCTCCGCCCAGGTCTCTGAACCGCCGGGCACGAACGAGTTCGCCTGGTCGTAGGTAAAGCGCGCAAAGGAAGCGTCTTTGCTAGAAAAACTGTGATCCATCCGAATGGTGGCATTGCCCTCATTGAGCTTTCTCACGGGAACGTTGGCGAAATTAACGCCCGCTGCCGGATTTGGCGTTCCACTCTGCGGATACAGAGCGATCATCTGCAGGCCGATCGGATCGGCCAGGCCGTAATCGGTCGGACCACCAGTGATCGGAATCTTGTTGCAGTTAACACCTGTAACTTGGCTGCCGTCAGCGTTTACGGCGGTAGGGGCTCCTGTCGCATCGCACTGGAACGATAGGAAGTCGTAAGGATTGACGAGATTTGGGAACGCAATCAGACCGTTATATTGCGTCACACCGCGCGTGCCGCCTAAGGGATCGAGCGTGTAGTCCGCACACGGGACGGCAGGATTCCCGCACGTAGTGTTAATCCCCATCATCGCCTGCGTCGGAATCAGTCCGGTAAACGGAATACCTTTTCGCTGGCGCTTGGCTTCGTAATTCACGAAGAAGAAGGTCTTATCTTTCTGGATCGGTCCGCCCAGCGATCCACCAAACTGATTAAGATTGAATTTTTCCTTGAAGGCGGCAAAGTAGCTCTTGGCGTCGAATTTCGTGTTACGCAGATATTCGTAGAGTGCTCCGTGCCACTTGTTGGTCCCCGACTTGGTCGTTACCAGCACCGTCGGACCCGCGCGCGTTCCATATTCCGCGGAATAGTTATAGGTCAGAACCTTGAATTCCTGGATGGAGTCCATAGTGGGCAGAACCCCGATCCCGCCTGACGTGGTTTCGTCGTTGTTGTTGTTATCGAGGAGCCAATCCGTACTCTGCTCGCGCGATCCGCCGACGGAAAGTGAAAAGGTACCGCGTGCCGCGACTTCGCTGCTGGCGCCCTGACTGAAAAAGCTGTTCGGGTTGGTTTGCTGGGTCGTGCCCGGAGTGAGCGTGGCTAATTGCACGAAGTTGCGCCCGTTTAACGGTAGGTTCGCCACTTGCTCAGCAGTGATTACCTGGCCGAGGGTTGGATTCGTGGTCTCCACGGCTACTTCAGTAGCGCTGACTTCAACCGTCGAAGTGACCGACGCGGGGTTGAGCGAGAAATTGATCTCGCGCTGTTCGTCGACCTGCAGACGAATGTCCTTCTGCTCGGTGGTCTGGAAGCCCTGCGACTCCACTCGAATGGTGTAATGCGCTACAGGCAGTAACGGTGCGAGGTAGTGCCCCGACCCGTCGGTCTTCGTATCGCGCGTGGCGCCCGTCTCCTGCGCGGTGATTTTGACCGTCGCCCCAGCGATGACCGAGCCGGTCTTATCGGCAACGGTTCCGGAAAGACTGCCGCTCGCCTGGCTATACAGAAGTGGACTGAGGAAAAACACGGAACCCAGGACCGCTACGACCAGCGCTCTTCTTTGCAGCATCGCTTTCCCCCTAGCGGCCACTCTTCTCTTCGCGAGCCAACGAACGGCGAATAGTCGCGTCGGAGACGTGGCGCGCCCCTTTTTCACGATGGGTCATCTAAATAGATTAGATTTCTAAAGTCAAGAGTTTTTGTTTGCGCCGCGAATGTCAGGCGACGAGGTTGGGAATTCAATTTTTCATAACGTCGTTTTTTGCATTGATGCTTTCACGGATTTTTACGGTTCGATTAGCGGTGACGTTTTCCAGGCGCTGGACCTGGCCGCTTGGCCAGCGAATCTCGATGGCATCGGCTTTGGTAGCTTTGCCTAGCCCGAAATGTAGGCGAAAGTCACTTTGCGAAATGTATCCGCCGCCACTGCGGACCTCCTGCGACTGCTGGTGATCGCCGACGCGGACGGTGACCCTGGCCCCGATGGCGTCGCGGTTGGACTTTGTGCCTTCCAGTTTCAGCAGAATCCAGTTCCCGCGATCGCCCAGATTCTTCAGCAGGCTGGGACGATCGTGACTGTTGTTCACGAGGATCCCGACGGCTCCGTCGTTATCGAAATCGGCGGCGGCTACGCCGTGGCTGTTGAAGGGAGTGGTGATGCCAGGGCCGGCATCGAGCGAGATGTCGCGAAATTTGCCATTGCGCTCGTTCCAGTAGAGAATCTTGCGCTCGCGGAATGTGTTGTTCAGACCCTTATTATCGACTTCGGGATAGATGTGGCCGTTGGCCATGAAGAGGTCGGGCCAGCCATCGTTGTCTATGTCGACGAAGAGTGTCCCCCATCCGAGGAACTGGGAATTCCTGGCGAGGCCGGCGGAGGAGGTGACATCGGAGAATGTTCCGTCATGATTGTTGTGATAGAGGGTGGCGGTGTCATCGGAGAAACTGGTTTTGACGATGTCGAGCCAGCCCTCGCCATCGTAGTCGGCGGCATCGGCTCCCATGCCGGCCTGCTCTCGGCCCCCGTCATTGAAGGCGACACCGGCCTCGACCGCAGTTTCGGTGAAGGTACCGTTGCGGTTGTTGTGAAAGAGCAGGTTGGGAGTGGAATCGCAGGCGACGTAGATGTCGGGCCAGCCATCGTTGTCGAAGTCGCCGGTGAGGGCGGTTAGGCAGTAATAGGAACCGGTCTTCGCCACTCCCGATGCCTGGCTTACGTCGGTGAAAGTGCCATCGCCGTTGTTGTGGTAGAGCTCGCTGCGCGTACCTTTCAGGCCGCGTGGACCGCACATGACCGGCATCCCCTTCCACAGGCACGCGGCGCCGCTGCCGGGCTCGGGCGTGTGCTGCGGATCGAAGTCGACATAGTGGGCGATGAAGAGATCTAGACGTCCGTCGCGGTCATAGTCCAGAAAAGCGCAGCCGGTAGACCAGCGGGCGTCGTCGTGCCAGAGGCCGGCCTTGCGCGTGACGTCGGTGAAGGTGCCGTCGCCGTTGTTGTGCAGCAGCACGTCGTGTCCCCAGAAGGTGACGAACAGATCTACAAACCCGTCGTTGTCGTAGTCTCCGGCGCAGACTCCCTGCCCCCAGCCGACCAGGCCGACGCCGGCTTTTTCGGTGACGTCGGCGAACGTGCCGTCGTGGCGGTTGTGGTAGAGGTGACTGGTCGGGTCCTGGCCCTTGGGAAAACCTTCGAGGCGGCTGCCATTGACTACGAAGATGTCGGGCCAGCCGTCGTTGTCGTAGTCGAAGAAAGCGGCTCCGCTGCCGGTGGTTTCGATGATGTAGCGCTTGGTCTTGTCGCCTCCGTCTTCGGTTTTGGCAGTCAGGCCGGCGCGTTCTGCGAGGTCGACGAAGTTCACTTTGGGAGGAGTGGGCGGAGGAGCGGCGGGATGCGATTGGGCGGCTGCGCGTGAAATTGTTAGTACCCACAGCGCGACGACAGCCGCAGCCAGCCTGCGATTCATGATTCCGTGTCCCCGGGAGAATCCTAGCAGGGAGAATCTTACAATCGGCAACATTGTCGCGCATGAAGAATCACTGTGGCCACGAGCATCTGCCGAGCTGCGCTCGGCTTGGACGGGCGAGGCGCCCGTCCCCACACGAGCGAGATCTAGCCGTTTGCCCGGGCCACCAACACTATCCCCAGACAGTAGAAGACGAACATGAGGGCGAGGTAGATCTTGGCTTTACTGGGCGCGCCTTCAAATTCTTTCCACGCTAGTACTCCCCAGAGAGCGGCGACCATTGGGGCGGATTGCCCGATGGCATAGGAGATTGCCACGCCGGTGAAGCTGGCGGCGACCAGATTGAAGACCATGCCTACGCCCCAGATGAATCCGCCGAGCAGTCCGAGGGCGTGGCCGGAAATGGGTCCGCTAAAATATCCCGCGAAACTCACCGGCTCTCCGACCAGCGGATTTTTCATGAAATAGACGTTCCAGATGAGACAGGAGAGCAGCGCGCCCAGCGTCAGAAAGACGGCAATGCTGTAGGGACCGAGCGGGTTGCCGTGGGTCATCGCGCGTGCCACGAAGTAGGGCCAGAGGCCCATCAGGACACCAGAAACGACGCAGGTGACAATGCTCTTCTTCGAGATCGAACGGCCGGCGATGGCCAGGCTGCCGTAGGCCTTGCCGTCGAGGATTACGGCAACGAGCGCACAGACCACGCCGGCGGCGAGGAGCGCGGCGTCGCCCTTGGGCTGGCGTATGTAGCTGAAAATCACGCCGACGACGAGGGCGATCCCGATCGAGACGGGGAAAGCAACCGCGAGTCCAGCCATGTCGATGGCGGCAACCAGCAAGAGGTTGGCGAGGTTGAAGATGGCTCCGCCGATCATCATGGAGACGATGCTGCCGCTGTCGGCCGACCGCACATTGTTCAGGAAGCTGGAAGCATCGTTGCCCGTGCTTCCCATGGTGAACGCCAGGATAAGCGAGATCAGGAAGATGCCGATGGCATAGTCCCAGTAGAACAGCTCGAAGCGATACTTCTTGACACCCTTGTAGGTGTTGGCCCAGGAGCCCCAGCAGATGGCGCTCGTGATCATCATGAACAGCGCAATACCCAGACTGTGGGGAGTGAACATCGCCTCTCCTTAGAAATTAAGAAGCCCCTGAAAGGGCGTCGGATCTTGAAACTAGCGGTATCGGTCGCGATACCCTGATGCGAAACATACCCTACTTGCCGCGGATTCTGGAAACAAACAACTGCAGAAAGCGGTCGGCGTCGACTTCGGTGCAAACCTTGGCGTTGGGCTCGACTTTGTCAAGACCTTCGACCATGTAGCGATCCCCGTGCAGCACGTTGCGCTCTACCGCGCCGTGGCGGTTGGCGACTGTTTCGCCGCGCGTGAACTCGCCTCGGGTTTCGACCTCCACGTGCATCGGCGGCGCTTTTACAAGCGTCGCGTCGATGGCCACACCGACCGCGAGGGGATCATACATCGGCGTGCCGTTGAAACCGAATTGCGCCGAGAGATCAATCAGGTAGTGCGCGACCTGGTAGATGAAATCATTCACTGGCCCGTGGGTCTGTCCTATCTGGTCGAGATACTTCGACGAGAGCAATGTTTTGTCGCCGACATCGAGGCCGACCATGGTCAGGGGCCAGCCCGCCTGGAACACAATCTGAGCGGCTTCGGGATCGTTGTAGATATTGGCTTCGGCGGCGGCGGTCGAATTGCCGCCCGTGATCGAGCCGCCCATGAGGATGACTTCTTTCACCAGCGGGACGATGGATGGGTCCCGCTCCACGGCGAGCGCGATGTTGGTGAGCGGGCCGACCGGAACCAGAGTGATTTCGTGCGGAGCCGCGTGCACCATTTCGATGATCAGGTCCGGGCCGTAGCGGGGATCGACTTTGCATTTACTGGGCGGCAATTCGATATTGGCCAGGCCGTTCTTGCCGTGCCAGAATTCGGCGGTGATCAACTTCTGGAAGAGCGGATGCTGCGCTCCCGCCGCGACGGGGATGTCGCAGCGGTTGGCCAGCGAGACCATGCGCAGCGCGTTCTCCAGTCCCTGCTTGGCGGTTACGTTGCCCGGTACCACGGTGACGGCGCGAACGTCCAACTCCGGGGAGTTCAGCGCCAGCATCAAGGCCATGGCATCGTCGGAACCGGGGTCGGTATCGAGGATGATTTTTCTGGTAGTGCTGGACGCGGGGATGGCCAGCGTCATTGCGATGAGTGCAGAGAGAGCGGCGGCAAAGCAGAACTTTCGGTGAACTCGGAAACGACTGCACGGGATAATCAGAACGGACCTCCAGAATGCGGATTGCAGGATGCTGGAATCGCGCCGTGAGCGTATGCCTCACAAAGTCCCAGTGTCAAGGCGAAACCGGGATACATCTTCGGACGTACCTGCCGTACAATCAAACGGCAAAGGGCGAGCCGTGGGACTTCGGAGTTCTTCTGCTCGTTTCCGAACTCCCAGGCGAGACGCGGCTTGCCGCGCCTCCGGCCGCAGAGGGAGACGGGGCAAGCCCCGTCTCTACAGCGCGTTTCTTTAGTGGAGCACTGGATGCCGGTCGAACACAACGAATCTCGGAATCGAGCGCGACTCGAAACACGCGACGACGGCGCGATTGCCACGCTCTCCGGGCGGCCTCTGCTCCGGAATACCGGCATTCCCCTCAATCTGGATTGGGTCGGGGAAGCGCGGGTGAACACCAGCGCGGTCGAGCGCCGCGTTCAATCGCAGGTTGCGCGACGAACCGTGAAAAAGGAATGGCAGGCGGCATGGTTGCTGCGGGCCATCACCTGCATCGATCTGACGACTCTTTCCGGAGATGATACCGAGGAGCGCGTTCGCCGTTTGTGCGCGAAGGGCCGGCACCCGATCCAGCAGGAATTGGAACGAAAGCTTGGGATCGAGGAGTTGCAAATCAAGGTTGCGGCCATCTGCGTGTACCACACGTTTGTGGAGACGGCTCTGCACGCGCTCGAAGGCAGCGGTGTACATGTCGCAGCCGTGTCGACCGGTTTCCCCGCGGGCTTATCGCCACTGGCGGAGCGGGTGGCGGAAATACGCCGATCGGTGGAGGCGGGCGCGCATGAGATCGATGTCGTGATCACCCGGGCGCATGTATTCGGCGGACGCTGGCAGGCGCTCTACGACGAAATTGCAGCATTCAAGCAGGCGTGCGGATCGACGCACATGAAGGTGATTCTTGGAACCGGAGACCTGATGACGCTGCGCAACGTGGCGCGCGCGAGCCTGGTGGCCATGATGGCAGGCGCTGACTTCATCAAGACTTCGACGGGGAAAGAGCCGACGAACGCGACCTTGCCGGTCGGCCTGGTGATGACTCGGGCCATCCGTGAATATGCGCTGCAGACCGGGATGGCGGTGGGTTTCAAGCCGGCGGGCGGCATTCGCACGGCGAAGCAATCGATTGATTGGCTGGCGATGATCAAAGAGGAGCTTGGCTTGTCATGGATGCGGTCGGAAATGTTCCGCCTCGGAGCCAGCGGCTTGCTGGGCGACATCGAGCGGCAACTGGAGCACCATGCCACCGGGCGGTACTCGGCGGAGCATCGGCATCCGATGGCATAAGAGTAGTGAGAACCGTAACGCCGGCATGAATCGGCAGGGCGAATCAGGTAGGGGTCCTTCGACTGCGCAGGATGACACGCGGTTCATTTAGCGCGGTAAAAGGAATCGAGCACGCCAATGAGCATTGCTGAAAAATTCGTAAGCATGGAATATGGGCCGGCTCCAGAAGATTCGAAGGAAGCCGTCGCCTGGCTGGAACGCCACGCCTTCCGCTTCCAACATTTCATCGGCGGCGGATGGCAGGCTCCCGCAGCGGGAGAATACTTCGACACCGTCGATCCTTCGAACGGACAGAAACTCGCATCGGTGGCGCAAGGATCGGCGGCAGACGTGGACGCGGCGGTCAAGGCCGCGCGGGCGGCGTCTTCCGGATGGCGGGCGCTCACACCGCATGCCCGCGCGCGCTACCTGTACGCCATCGCCCGACTGGTGCAGAAGCATTCCCGGTTGCTGTCGGTGCTCGAGACGATGGACAACGGCAAGCCTATCCGCGAGAGTCGCGACATTGATATTCCGCTGGTCGCGCGCCATTTCTATCACCATGCCGGTTGGGCGCAACTTCTGGAGCACGAATTTCCCGAATACGTGGCGTGCGGGGTTGTCGGTCAGATCATTCCGTGGAACTTTCCGTTGCTGATGCTGGCGTGGAAGATTGCACCGGCGCTCGCGACCGGTAACACCGTCGTTCTAAAACCGGCAGAATTCACGCCGCTGACCGCGCTGGCCTTCGCCGGAATCTGCCAGGAAGCTGGCTTGCCCGCCGGTGTGGTCAACATCGTTACCGGAGACGGATCAACCGGCGAGGCGCTGGTCAAGCATCCGGACGTGGACAAGATCGCGTTCACGGGATCGACCGAGGTCGGACGTGCGATTCGCGCCGCCACGGCTGCGAGCCACAAACGGTTGTCGCTGGAGCTGGGCGGAAAGTCTCCGTTCATCGTCTTTGAAGATGCCGACCTCGATAGCACGGTCGAAGGCCTGGTGGACGGAATCTGGTTCAATCAGGGACAGGTCTGTTGCGCGGGCTCGCGGCTGCTGATGCAGGAGAGCATTGCCGAAGCGCTGATCGCGAAAGTGCAGGAGCGAATGAGTACCCTGCGCATCGGCGCGCCGCTCGACAAGGCAATCGACATTGGCGCCATCGTGGCGCGCGTGCAACTTGATCGCATTCGCAAGCTGGTGGACCAGGGCGTAGCCGACGGCGCGACGTGCTGGCAGCCGCAGGTCGCGTTGCCGGCGCGCGGGTTCTACTATCCGCCGACGCTGCTGAGCAATGTGCATCCGACCTCGATCGTCGCGCAGCAGGAAATCTTCGGACCGGTGCTGGCGGCGATGACGTTCCGCACTCCAGCGGAAGCAGTGGAGTTGGCGAACAATACGGTATATGGCTTGGCAGCCTGCGTTTGGAGCGAGAGCATCAACGTTGCCTTGCATGTTGCCGCGCAGCTTAAAGCGGGAGTGGTCTGGGTCAACTGCACGAACCTGTTCGACGCCTCCTGCGGCTTTGGCGGCTACCGCGAGAGCGGTTACGGTCGCGAGGGCGGACGCGAAGGCCTGCTGGAATATATGGAGCCGGCATGGTTCAAGAACGCCCCGATGCTTCCAGCAGAAAAGGCAGTCGCGCCACCTGAAGCGGAATTGGAAGGAGACTCGGGCGCTCACTCCTTTGGTACTTCCGCCGCCGAAACTTCTGACGGCACTCCGGTAATTGACCGAACCGTGAAGCTCTACATCGGCGGCAAGCAGGCCCGCCCCGACTCCGGCTACAGCATGGAAGTGCGCGCGGCCGACGGACGGCTGCTGGGTGAAGCACCGCTGGGAAATCGCAAAGACATTCGCAATGCCGTCGAGTCGGCGCGCAAGGCCGCGTCGTGGACAAAGGCCACGGCGCACAATCGTGCGCAGGTTCTTTACTACTGCGCGGAGAATCTCTCCCAACGGCGCGATGAGGTTGCGCATCGCCTCGCTGCCGTGGTCGGCGAAAAGCAGGCGGCCGTGGAAGTGGATCTCGGCATCGAGCGCATCTTCTCGTATGCGGCGTGGGCCGATAAGTACGATGGCGCGGTGCACAATCCTCCATTCCGGAATGTCGCCCTCGCGATGAATGAGGCCATTGGGACGATTGGTGTCATTTGTCCACGCGAAGCGCCGCTGCTGGGTTTTCTTTCTCTCGTGATGCCTGCACTCGCGGTTGGAAATACGGTGATCGCGGTTCCTTCAGAAGCCTATCCGTTGATCACCGGCGATCTTTACCAGCTCTTCGACACCAGCGATCTGCCCGGCGGCGCACTGAATATCGTGACCGGATACACGTCGCAACTTCTGAAGACGCTCGCCGAACATGACGATGTGGATGCGATCTGGTGTTTTGGTGATGAGGCCAGCGCCGCCGCGGCCAAGGCGATGTCAGTAGGCAATCTGAAGCAGGTCTGGACGAACGAAGGCCGCGTGATCGACTGGTTCAACCCGAAACTGGCCGAGGGCCGCTGGTTTCTTGAACACGCCACCCAGGTCAAAAACATCTGGGTTCCTTACGGCGAGTAGAGGCATTGAATCATTGAGTCATTTAGTCATTGAATCATTGAAAAGCTTGGCCCGCAGCGGGTCTTAAATGATTCAATGTCTCAATGATTCAATGTCCCAATGCCCGGCCCCGAGTAAAAATATGCTGCATCGGCAGTGTTGACGAAGCGGCTCTGGCCGTAGAGTGCGGAGCTTCCGCCCTGGGCCTGGTTTCACACATGCCGAGCGGGCCGGGCGTCATCAGCGACCAGCGCATCGCGGAGATTGCGGCCACCGTTCCACCGTCGATCGGGACTTTCCTGCTGACCTCGCGGCAAAATGTTGCCGACATCGTCGAGCAACAGCGTTTCTGCCGCACAAATACGATCCAGATTTGCGATCATCTTGCGGTTGGCACGCACCGCGACCTGAAGGATGCTTTGCCTGGGATCTCCCTGGTTCAGGTCATCCACATGACCGGGCCGGAGTCCGTCGAGCAGGCCGTGCAAATCGCGCCGCATGTGGATGCGATCTTGCTCGATTCCGGCAACCAGAAGCTCGCGGTCAAGGTGTTAGGCGGTACGGGCAGAACGCACGATTGGACCCTCAGCCGCGCCATCCGCGAACGCATCGGCATCCCGCTGTTTCTCGCCGGAGGGCTCACCCCGGAAAACGTCGGGCAGGCCATTGAAGAGGTGGGTCCGTTCGGGCTCGATGTGTGTTCCGGCGTGCGAACCGATGGCAGGCTGGATGCGACCAAGCTAAAGCGCTTCTTCTCCGCGGTGCGCAATGCGGGCGCACGATGACATGTACAGATTTTTGCCCTTGACAGCGGGGATTTGCCAGTAGTCTACTTGTGCCGTTTCGGTCTCGATAACACGTTTCTCCCCCCAGACCGAACCCTTTGATCAGGCTCCTTTGGGGAGCCGTCACAACCTCGGAATTTTGGAACCTACTTTTTACAAAAAAGTTCGTTGAGGTGTGACCATGACCCGATCCTTCTGGAAAGCCTGCGAAGAAGTGTGTCTTGCAGTACTCACTAAGCAAACCCCTGTGCGACTCGCCGTTTTGCTGGCGGCCTGCCTGTCTCCAATGCTCGCCGTTGCTCAGACCGACACCTGGCTTGGCGGCAACGGGAATTGGAATACTGGCTCGATGTGGAGCGCTGGCCTACCGACTTCGACCTCCAATGTGTTTATCGACAAGGGCAACGCAAAAGCCTCTGCGGTCACGGTCAGCGACGTCGAGCAAAGCGCCGGCCTCACCATCGACAGCGACGACAGCCTGACGCTGGCGAATGGATCCCTGCTCACGGTACATGGTCCAACGATCAGCAACGCGGGCGCGTTCCTCCTCAGCGGGACCAGCGGCGGGATTAATTTAGACATCAGCGGCGCTGTGGCTCTGACCGGTGCCGGGGCTTTGACGATGTCGAATTACTCCGGCAATACCATCTTCGGCTATGGTCAGGGAACCGGGGCTTCGCTCACCAATCAGAGCACGATTCAGGGATCGGGAACGATCCAACCAGGCTGCAGCAACACCTTTAACAACCAACACATCGTCAATGCGAACCAGTCAACCCCATTGATCCTCAGCATCTGCAACGGGCCGTCTACGAACACGGGCACACTAGAGGCCACCAACGGAGGCACGCTGACACTGGAAGGCAACACGCAAGGTGCCGGAACGTTCGATAACACCGGCGGCGGTGTCATCCATGCCGACCCCAGTTCCATCGTGCAGTTGTATGGCAGTGCGATTGTCAAGAACGGGACACTAACCACCAGCGGCAGCGGCGTGGTCCAATGCGCCGGAAACAATGGATTCTGCACCCTCGATGGGGCCACGAACAGCGGCACCCATCAGGTGGTGTCGGGTGGCGAGTACCTGGCCAACACCGTAACCAATAACGGCTCCTTCCAAGTGGGGACCATCAGCACCGGGGTGAATTTGGACATTTCCGGAAATGTGATTCTCAAAGGCACCGGGACTTTGAGCATGTCGAATCTTTCCGGGAACACGATTTTCGGCTACGGGCAGGGTACGGGAGATACCCTGACCAATCAGAGCACGATCCAGGGATCTGGAACAATCCAACCAGGCTGCAGCAACACCTTTAACAACCAACACATCGTCAACGCGAACCAATCAACGCCGCTATACATCAGCATCTGCAACGGGCCCTCTGCGAACACCGGCACGCTGGAGGCGACGAATGGCGGAACCCTGGTTCTAGAAGGTAATGCAGAAGGCGCCGGGACCTTCGACAACTCCGGCGGCACCATTCATGCGGATGCGGGCTCGACCGTTGTGTTGTACGACAGTGCGATCGTCAAGAACGGGAATCTCACATCGAGCAGCACGGGCAAGACGCAGTGCAATGGGAGCAATGGCGCCTGCACGCTTGATGGGGTGACGATCAGCGGCACTCACCAGGTCATCAGCTCATACGAGAACCTGACCAATACCGTCACCAACAACGGTTCGTTTCAGATGCTGGGGACGACCGGCAACAATGTGAATCTGGACATTCTCGGCAGCGCGACCCTGAACGGCTCCGGCACGCTCACGATGGGAGGTCCCGGCAACACCATCTTCGGTTTCTATCAGCCTAGCCCAGGTATCACGCTGACCAATCAGAGCACGATCCAAGGCGGCGGAACCATCAATCCCAGTTCCGGCAACAACTTTATCAATCAGCACATCGTCAGCGCCACGCAGAACCTGACCATCAATGGCAACGTCAGCAGTCCGGGAACGCTGAAGGTGAGTAAAGGCAAGACGCTCTACATCTCGGGCGGACTGTTCTCCAATTTCTCCGGCAACACGCTGACCGGCGGCAAATACATGGCGACGGGAAGCCTGTTATTTGATGGCGCCAGTATTGCGAATAATGCCGCCGGCATCACTCTGACCGGCACTACTGCCCTGATCGGCAACCAAAGCGCGGTCAATGCACTGACTGGTTTCTCCACCAACGGGACCACCGGCTCTTTCACGGTCACCGGCGGCCAGCAGTTCTCCACCACACTCAGCGGCAACTTCAGCAACGCCGGGAAGGTGACCGCCGCCAAGAACAGCGGCTTCAAGGTTCTCTGCAAGCCAACGTTCGTCTGCAACTATGTGCAGACGGCCGGGACGACAACGGTCGACGGTGTTCTCACGGTCGCGGTGGGGAATGTGAGCCTGCAAGGCGGCAAGTTGTTCGGCACGGGCACGGTTGTAGCCAGCGTAAATTCGAAGGCGTCGGTGACGGCGGGAGATACCCCCACCAAGGCGGGCATGCTCTCGGTGAGCACCTACACGCAGCAATCGACCGGCAGCCTCAACGTCCAAATCGGCGGCCTGACCGCCGGCACGCAATACAGCCAACTGGCCGTCGGCAACGGGGTCAGTCTGAATGGGACACTGAACATCAAGGTGATCAGCGGTTTTATTCCTGCGATCGGCAACACCTTCATCATCTTGACGGGCAACCCCGTCAGCGGCAAATTCAGCACCGTCAACGGCACGACCATCAGTACCGGCGGGCACTTTAGCGTCACCTACAACCCGAGCAACGTGACCCTGACGGTCGTTCCGTAGCTGGCTGCGCACTTGTATTGGACAGGCCGCGATAGGGGACATTTCTATTGTGGTATGACACACGCGGGGTATCGCGTTGACTTTTGCGGCCCCTACAGGCAAACTCTCTGTTCGCCCGTAACAGGCATTCGGGCGACACTTTGAGCCCGGCGTAACCGCAGAAACCAAGGCGGAGGCCTACTCGGGGAACTGTTCGACCTATGTCCGCAAACCGCGTCTCCTACACGCTCGATTCGACGCTGGAGACGGTGAACAACGCGGAAGAGACGGCTGGCCGCATGGCGGCCGAGGCCGGATTTGACGACGAGGAGATCATGAAGATCTCCATGGCGGTGCGAGAAGCCGCTGTGAATGCCGTTTTGCATGGCAATGCTTACGACCCCAGCAAGAAAGTTACACTAGCGTTTGAGCGTACCGCCCACGACCTGGTCATAGTCGTCCGCGATCAGGGCAAGGGGCTTGACGCCAGCAGAATCCCGGACCCGCTGGCTCCGGATAACCTGATGAAGACATCGGGTCGAGGTATTTTCCTGATACGCTCGTTCATGGATGTGGTGGAAATCCACCCCTCCAAAGCGGGCACCGAACTTAGAATGATCAAGCATGTCCACGGCAACCCCGCGGATTCCAAGGAGGCTCTCCAGTGAGCATGAAGTCCAGTACTCGTCAGGTGGATGGCGTCACGATCGTCGACCTCAGCGGCCGGATCACCCTCGGCGAAGGCAGCGTGATTCTGCGCGAAACCGTGCGCGACCTGGTTTCCAAGGGCCAGAAAAAGATCCTGCTGAACCTCGCCGACGTAAACTATATCGACAGTTCCGGTATTGGCGAACTCGTCAGTGCCTTCACGACTTGCAAGAACCAGAGCGGCGAACTCAAACTGCTTAACCTTACCAAGAAAGTGCACGACCTGCTGCAGATCACGAAACTCTACACCGTCTTCGATGTGAAAGACGACGAAGCAGTGGCCGTGAAGTCTTTCGGCAAGTAGACGCGCGCGGGAAGCCTGGCACGCCGGTCTCATACCCGGCACTCCACCCGAGCCCGCCAAAAATTCGGCGTGCTCGGGCCCCCGGGGCGCTTCTGTTCCTTTTTCGGGAAAGGGCCGCGAGATTTTTCGTTCTACTCCGCGTAGGACTTCTCCTCCACGCCTAGAATGAAACTGAGGATGCACTCTTCCGCGCCTCAGTCACCATGCGTTTTCGAATTCTGACTTTCCTGGCCGTAACTGTTCTTGTTGCCGTTCTTACCATGAACGGCGTTGGCTTCGCGCGCAATGCTCCCAAGCATGACTGCGTCTCTTTCGCCGAAGCGAGCCAGCATGTGGGCACGACCCAGTGCGTCAGCGGAACCGTGCTGCACGTGGACGAGGGTGGCAACGGCCTCACGTTCCTCAACTTCTGCCAAGACGCCAAGGCGTGTCCCTTCACAGTGATTGTGTTGCCAGACGACCTCAGAAAAGTGGGTGACATTCGCCAACTCGAAGGCCGGCAGATTGAAATCAAGGGCACGATCGAGGACCACGAGGGGCGCGCGGGGATCACCTTGCGCCACACCCAACAACTCGGCGAAGCGGCGTTCCTCGTGATTCCTGCCGTGCCCACGGAATACGACGTCGAGCGCCGGGGCCACTACAGTGCAGGGAGGGCCACCCGTCACAAGGCCAAGAAGAAACATACCAAGCAAGGCCGGCCGGTTTCGATCGAAGATCCGGAAGAGCCGCAATAAAAAAGGCTGCTTTAAGCCTGGTGGCCCAAAGCAGCCCCTTGTCACCGGTCAAAGACCTAAAAGCGAAACACGACGCCGGTGGAAAGTCTGACGTTCTTGCTGGAGTTGGCGCCGGACACGTGATAGTAGACCCAGTCCACTTGACCGCGCAGGGCCACCAGTTTGCTCATTTTGACATCCGCTCCTCCGCCGTACAGCATCGTGAAACCATTAAGAGACGCCGAGGCGCCGCCTGCCGACCCCACAAAATGAGCCCCGCCGAATAGCGCATGAACGAATGGATTCACCGTGCCCTCATGATTCAAGTTGAGTACAGGCCCTCCGGTGTACGAGTACACCTTGAAATCAATGCCACCGATCGTTTTGTAGGAGCCGCTAAAGTCTCCTGTGATTCCAAACGCCTTGTTAACGTTACCTGTCACTGAAGCGTTCCAGCCATTGAAGTTTTCGCCCTCAGAATGCAGGAATTGATAACCGCCGAACACCTCCGCTTTGGGATACTCTTGCGCCACTAATGGGATCGAAAAGAAACCCACAAAAAGAACTAGAATTAGAAACTTTTTCACACTTTTCTCCTTTGCGAAATTTAACTCGGACTGTCGCCCCTTAATGCCAGGGCTGCCTGTTCCATTCTTAACAAGCTGCGCGCCGTACTCGTCTGTATGAAATGCGTTTTGCAGCGCACGTTATAGTAGAAACCGGCATTGAGAAAACTGCACATTACATGTGACACTGACCGATAGATAGTGTTGTTATGTCTAGACATAGGAAAACCTCGTCACGGTTACTCGTGACCTAGGTCACACTAAGCCCTTGCGCAGTTCTTCCAGCGCATACTTCGTCCCCCGCCACACGATGCCGTCATTCGAGAAGGTGTGGATCATGGAGCGCAGCAGGGTGTACATGAACAGGTTGCTGCTGACCGGATGCAGAAAGAAGTAATACGCGGGAACGGCCGACCTGGCGGACATGCCGTAATAAATCAGAAACAGCGAAGCGAGTGCGACGGCGTAAGGAACTCGCGCCCAGCCGTGTGCCATCCAGACGCCAAGGAATGGCCCGAGATTCAGAAAACCCAGTCCCACGATGCAAACCACGGTTCGCGGCCACTGAAAGGAAAGCACTGCAAAGAAGTTCTTAGTGAGATTGTTGACGATGCCGAAAGCTCCCTTGGCCCAGTGAAGCGAAATCAGGTCTTCCCCAAACACGTTGCGCTGGGCGAAGCCCGCGTTCTTGACCACCTTGCCGAGCTTCATGTCGTCGAGCACTTCCATGCGTAAGGCTCGATAGGTGCCGACCGCGTCATAGACCGAGCGCCGGACCAGGTTGAAAGCGCCCACGCCCATGTGGTCCCGCGCTTTGGGATCGGCTACTTTCCAGGGACGGTGTCCGAAAACGAAAAGCGCCTGGAAGAAGGCGATCATCATTCTCTCGCCCGGCCGCTTCATGATCATGCGCGGGAACAGGACGACGTGATCGGCTCGCTCGGCTTCGGCATAGGCAATGGCGCGCCGCAGGGAATCGGGCTTGAAGCGCACATCGGCGTCGGTGAATAGTAACCAGTCGCCTCTCGCCTGCTGGCCGGCTGTCCACATGGCGTGGGTTTTGCCTAGCCAGCCGGCGGGCAGTTCTGTAATGTGGATCGCCTTGAGCGGTGCCGCGCAGACGCTCCCCTCCACTGCGCTCAGGGCCTGCTTGTCCGCGCCTGTCTGCGGTGCGGGTACTGCCGGCACGCGGGCGGGGGTACCCGCGCCACGCGGGCTCGCTGAGGCCGCAACCTCATCCATGATCTGACCGGTGCGATCCGTCGAGCGATCGTTAACGGCAATGATTTCGTAGTTGGAGTACTCAAGCGCCAGCAACTGCGTCAGCGTCTCGCGGATATGTTCTTCTTCGTTGCGCGCGGGAACAATGATGCTGACTCCAGGCTCGCCGTTTGGAGTCGCCGGGGTGCGATCCCATTCGGGACGCGCGATATCGGTGATACGCGGCATGCCGAACGCCGCTTCCACGATGCGCGAGAACCAGGCCAGTGCCAGGATGCCGCCTGCAATCCAGTGAACGGTTTGCCAATGCATTCTGCTAGGAAGATGCTCCTGAGGGAACTTGCGACGGCGCCGATTCCTCGCGGATCCGCATGGGCGGCGCAAATCGCATGCCATAGAACAGTATGGCAGAAGAGAGCGTGATCGCGACGACCGGCCCCAGAAAAGCAAGTTCCAGCGAGTACTTGTCGGAAATGTAGCCGATGAGAGCGGCCGATGGCACATCGCCGAAGAGGTGGAAGATGAAAATGTTTGCGGCCAGGGCCGCTGCGCGGACGTGCGGTCCAACGGAACTGATCACGGCGGCGTTCAGTGGGCCGGTGTTCAGCAGCAGCAAGAATTCCGAAACGAAGATGCCGACGATCATGGGCCTGCCGCTGGCGAACAAAGCGATGCACATGGCCGGAATGCCCAACCCAAGGCTGACGGCGGAGACCAGGTAGTGGGCCGACTTGGTTCGCCGCAGCACACGATCGGAGATCCAGCCGCCCGCCAGAGACGCGACCAGCCCGTTCACCAGAGTGCTCAGGCCAAAAACGAGGCCCGCCTCCCCCAGGCTGTAACCATGCGCGCGGTGCAGAAAGGTTGGCATCCAGACCTGGAGTCCGCCGAGCGCGAACGTCATCATTGCCATGCCAAAGGTGGCGGTGAGGAATGCGGGATTGCGGAACAAGCTTCTTAGCGTGTCCCGCTCGGGAACCTTGCTCTCGGCCGGATCGAATTGGCCGAGCTCCGGCTCGGGAATCAACAGAAGCAGCAAGGCGAGCAGAACTCCGGGTGCGGCGCCCACGTAGAATGGAGCGCGCCAGCCGTACTTTGGACCCATGTACCCGCCCAGCAGGTACCCCAGCGCGGTTCCGACCGGGATGGCGAGATAAAACACTCCCATGACCCGCCCTCGTTTCTCGGGCGGGAACATGTCCGCGACAAAAGTGGGAGAAAGAATGACGAAGCTGGCTTCACCGATGCCGACCAGGGTATGACGAATGAGCAGTTCATCAAAGTTCTTGGTGAAGGCGGTGAGGAGAGTCGCGAAGCTCCACACCAGGGCGCCGATGACGATAACGCGCTTGCGCGAGAAACGCAGCGAAAGCGGCCCCATGAAAGGCGCCGCGCACATGTAGAAGATGAAAAAGACGGTCGTGAGCAGGCCGAACGCCAGGTCGCTGCGATGGAACTCGGCCTTAACCAGATCCTGAACCGCGAACAACACGGAGCGGTCGATGTAATTGAGCAAATTCAGCGCCGTCAGCAGCGCCAGCGCCGTTCGAGGATAGAGTTTTGCCGCGGGCACGGGGTCGAGAGAATATAACACGGCCGGTGGCTGACCCGGAGTCTGGTCATAACGATTGACATTATTAATGCTTGCCGTTATTATAACGAAGTGATCAAGACTTTCGCCAACAAAGAGACGGCGGAAATCTGGAGAACCGGCAAAACCAAGGGCGCGCCGCCAGCCAGTGTGACGAAACGGAAGCTAGCCATGCTCGAGGCTGCCCTGACGCTAGACGACTTAAAAGTTCCGCCCGGCAACCGGCTGGAGAAACTGCACGGTAATCGGCAGGCGCAGCTCAGCATACGAATTAACGATCAGTACAGATATTGCTTCGCATGGCATGCACCGGATGCTTACGATGTGGAAATCACGGATTATCGTTGAGGCTGATTAGCATGAGCATTGTCAGAAAAGGCACACCAAACTGGAAAGTTCATCCTGGCGAAATCCTGCGCGAGGAGTTCATGAAGCCATTGAGCATATCCGCCTACGAGTTGGCAAAACGGCTGCACGTACCCGCGCCTCGCGTCAACGACATTGTTCTGGAACGGCGTGGGGTCAGCGCCGACACCGCTGTCCGCTTGTCCCGCTTCTTCGGAACGACCGAACAGTTTTGGCTGAACTTGCAGGGAGCCTACGAAATCAGCCGCGTCAAAGCTGAGCACGCGGGCGAGATCGAACTCATCAAGCCACGAGCAGCAGCCGCCTCTCGCTAACGCCGTGTGAGGTTGAGTTCCGGATCCAGCCCCTGAAGGGGGCGCGGGATTCCGGAACTTTTGGCATCGCTAAAGCGACGCCCTGATACGAATCCCTCTACCACTCTTCACTTCCGGAATCCCGCTTTCTACTTCTGACTCTTCTTCACCCGCGGCCACCGCGCGATCACCACCGTCGAAATCCCACCGCGCGGACGGAACTCGCCTTTTACTTCGGCCCACACCGGCTTGGCCCAGTGGACAACGTCCTCCAACACCTGGTTCACGATGTTCTCCTGGAAGATGCCGAGGTTTCGATACGCCTGCAGATATTCTTTTAACGACCTCAACTCGAGGCAGCGGCGGTCGGGCACGTAGCGGATCACGATGTTGCCAAAGTCCGGCAAGCCAGTCTTGGGGCAGACCGACGTGAATTCGGGATCGTCCACCACAATTTCGTAGGCGGGAAACTGGTTGGGCCAGGTCTCGATTTCGGGAAACTTGTGATCGAGCCCGGCGCTGGCGTGCTCGTCGGTATAGCGGCGCGGTTTCGGCATGGCCTATTGTAGCGAGCCTCGCTGGGGGCCCGCAAAATTCCACGGCCCAAAATTCCGCGATCTAAACTGCGCAATCCGGCCGGTGCAAATGGGGGTCGCGGCGCATCCAATCAGGTAGCCCGAAGTAAGCTTTTTGCCTGCCTGGTACCCGGCTTGGGTGGTACATTGAAGCTTACGCCTTTCTCTGTATGCCACTGAATGGAAACAGTTCAGCACGCCCGCCTCGGCGCTGGTGGATGACCGCGCTTGCCATCCTGGGGGCGGTGATCGTGATGGCGGCGTTTGTCTCCCATCGCGATGATGGGGTGCCGGTGCGGACCGCCGTGGTCGAGCAGAGCAACATTCGCAGCATGGTTTCCACCAACGGAAAAATTGAGCCGGTCAATAACTTTGAGGCCCACGCTCCGATCTCGACCAGTGTCCGGCGCGTTCTGGTCAAGGAGGGCGATCATGTAAAGAAGGGTCAACTCCTGGTCGTTCTGGATGACGCCGACGCACGGGCACAAGCGGCTCGCGCCCAAACGCAAATGAAAGGCGCACAGGCCGACCTGAGCGCCGCGGAACGCGGCGGGAACCGGGAAGAAATGCTGAGTCTGGATGCGCAACTGGTCAAGGCCGGCACCGACCGAGATTCCGCACAGCGGACTTTGGACGCGCTGAAGAAACTAGCGTCTCAGGGTGCGGCCTCGGCGGGAGAAGTGCGAGATGCGGAAGATACTCTGGCCCGCGCCGACGCCCAACTCACCTTTCTCCGGCAAAAACGGACGAAGCGATATTCGCATGCGGAGATAGCGCACGTCGAAGCGCAGGGGACTGAGGCCCAGGCCTCCTACGATGCGGCGCAGGATGTGCTGGCGAAATCGAATGTCCGCGCCCCGTTTGATGGCATCGTGTATTCGCTGCCCGCGAAGCAAGGCGGTTTCGTCGCGGCCGGAGATCTTCTACTGCAGTTGGCCGATCTGCGAACGGTGATGGTCCGCGCTTTCGTCGATGAACCCGACGTGGCCAGGCTGGTTCCGGGAAATCCGATCGAGATTACCTGGGACGCCGTCCCTGGGAGGGTGTGGCTGGCCACGGTGACTAGCATCCCATCAACGGTGAAGTTGCGCGGTTCGCGCAACGTCGGCGAGACCACCAGCATCGTAGATAACAAGGACTTGAAGCTCTTGCCCAATATCAACGTGGGAGTAACGATCGTCGCCGCCGAGCACGACAACGTGCTGGTGGTACCGCGCGAGGCAGTACGAATGGACGATTCCAAACCTTATGTCTTGCTGGTGGCGGGCCACGAACTCAAGCGCCGGAATGTGGAGACTTCCCTTTCCAATCTCACGCAGGTCGAAATCACGAGCGGCCTCTCCGCCAAGGACGTCATCGCGATCAACTCGTCAAATGGCAAACCGATCGGCGACCGGACGCAGGTCAAGTTTTAGATGATGACACGCACTTCCAGAGTCTTTCTCGTTTTCCTCACTCTGCTTGCCTCGTTGAACGCCAGCGTAGCGGATTCGGCCAAGGACATGCTGGCGGCCGGCTGCATCGATAAAGCCATCGCCGAATTGAACGGCCATCTCGCGTCGGCGCCGACGGACGCGGAATCGGCGAACCTGCTGTGCCGCGCTTACTTCGCGGTCGACGATTGGGACCGGGCGGAGTCTTCCTGCCGAAAAGCCGTGTCGCTCGATCCGGGCAACGGGCGATTCCATCTCTGGCTGGGGCGCGTGTATGGCGAAAAGGCGGATCGCGCCAATTTCCTGAGCGCCGCGAGCCTGGCGGGAAAGGTCCGCGGAGAGTTCGAGCGCGCAGTGCAACTGAATCCGAAAGATGTGGATGCCCGGCTCGATCTGGCGGAGTTCTACCTGGAAGCGCCCGGCATCGTGGGCGGGGGCGAGCAGAAGGCCCGCGAGCAAGCGCGGTTGATCGCAACCATGGACTCGGGCCGTGAACACTGGGTTTACGCCCGCATCGCCGAAAAGAACAAAGACGCTGCCGCCGCGGAACGGGAATATCGCCAGTACATTGATCTCAGCAGGGGGGACGCGGAAGCGTGGTTGAACCTGGCGCTGTTTTTCCGCCACCAGAAGCGCTATGACGAAATGGAGCAAGCCATCGTCAAGCTCAGCCAGGCGCCGACGACCAAACTTGAGGTTCTGGAGGAAGCTTCCGGCATGTTGTATCGCACCGGGCGAAGGTATCCTTTCGCCATGGAGCTGCTGCATCGGTATCTCGCCACAGGGCCAGTGGAAGCGGCTCCGGCGCACAAAGCTCACTATCTCCTCGGCACACTACTGGAAAAGCAAGGCGATAAAGAAGGCGCGGCGCGCGAGTATCGCGCCTCCCTGGCCTTGTTCCGAAGCTACGACATGGCCCAGCAAGCGCTCAATCGAGTTGTCCACTGAGGATGGCAAGAATCCCTCGCGCAGAGTGGCATCCCCAATGACTTTCCGAAGCTACTGCGCCATTGGCGTCCGGCGCACTACAATTTGTGCGTCGCGGCGGAGCCGCGGCCTGATCCCTGGGAAAAGTCGGACGTCGATGCCCAGCCCCTGAAGGGGCATCTCATTTCATCGACCCTGTGGCATCGCTAAAGGGACGCCCTGACACGAACCCCGGGGTTCCCGCAGCCTGACGAATGACGGGATGAAGGTGACGAAATGAAATTTCGATTGCCGCGGTGGTCACGCTCCACGAATGTGCTCGCCATAATTACGGCTTCGCTGATGATTGCAGCGCGCGGGCAGGCTGAACCGCTGCCGCTGGAGCGCGCCATTCGACTCGCGCTCGCGCACAGCACCGGTTCGGCGATCGCGAATGCCGACGTGCAGCGCGCCTTTGCCTCCTACCGCGAACTTCGCAACAACTACATGCCACAGTTCATCCTCGGTTCGGGCCTCGGCTGGACCTATGGATACCCCCTCAGCATCGAGGGATCGGCACCGGCGCTGGCGAATGTCGTCGCGCAGAGTTCAGTGTTCAACCCTTCGCAGCATCAGTTCATGAATGCGGCGAAAACGGACTGGCGCGCCTCCCTGTTTCAGGACAGAGACCAGCGCAATGCCGTGATCCAGGATGTGGCGCTGACCTACGCTGAGCTGGCGAAGTGGGAGGCGCGACTGGTGCGCTTGCAGCAGGACGAGTCGCAGGCGCAGCAGATGGAGCAAGCAGTAGCCGAGCGCGTACAGGAGGGCGTCGACAGCAGCGTCGACTTGACCAAAGCCAAACTCGTCGCGGCGCGTATGCGTCTACACCGGGCTGAGGCGCGTGGCTCCGCCGACGTCCTGCGGCGGCATCTCTCGACGCTGACCGGTTTGCCGGTTTCCTCTATCGAACTCGCTCCCGAAACCATTCCGGCTCTGCCACCCGTCGCTGCGGAAGAAGATCTTTCGCAAAAGGCAATCGCCACCAGTCCCGCGATCAAGTCTGCTGAGCAACATTCTCTGGCGGAAGCGATGCGGGCTTCGGGCGAGCGCCGAGCTTTGTATCCGTCAATTGATTTTTCTGCCCAGTATGCAAGGTTTTCAACCTTCAATAACTACACCCGATACTTCCCGGCCGGCACCTTCCAAAAGGACAATGCCACGGTCGGCTTGGCCCTCCGCATCCCGCTGTTCAACGCCAGCCAGCGCGCGCGGGCCGATGCGGCCGCGACCGATGCCCTAAAGGCAAAGAAGCAAGCAGAGGCGGCTCGCAATCAGGTGGCGGAGGAAACATTGAAACTACAGCGTGCCGCCGAGCAACTCGAGGCCGCCCGCGAGGTCGCGCAGCTGGAATATCAATTGGCAGAGTCGGGCCTGGAGGCGGCCCAGACCCGGATCGATGCCAAGACTGGCACCTTGCACGAATTGGCCGATGCGCGCGCGCAGGCCGCCGAACGCTATCTGCTTTTCCAGGATGCCGATTTTGAGTACCAGCGGGTGCGGCTGAATCTGCTGCGTACAACAGGGGAGTTAGAGAATTGGGCCCTTCATAAACCCTGATTCGAAATGAATAGAAACAGGCACCGTCTTCCTCCGTGAACTGCTGCGTACCCTGGGGTTAAGGCGTTCTTCTACCACGGGGTACACAGAGTCACACGGGAGAACCCAACCGCTTCCCGCCCGAACCCGATTCTCGCCTCTCAATGCGCAATAGCGACGTTCAGCAAGGTTCTTTTGCCATCTGCGGCCTTGTAAGGCACACTAGCATAAAGGCTTCCACGCTTTTTATAGGGGTTGAAGACGTACCTGGATGGTAGCGTCGACCGGGTGTGTGTGCGCCTTGAGTGTGTGTATCTAATGTTAAAATAAGAGACTCACTATGCCTCTGAAAACACTGTTTTTGAACCCGCCTTCGTTTGAGAATTTCGATGGAGGCGCGGGCTCGCGCTGGCCTGCCACGCGCGAGATTGAATCGTACTGGTATCCGGTCTGGCTCGCCTATCCCACCGGAATGCTCGAGGGCGCGCGCTTGTTGGACGCCCCGCCTCACCACATCACGGCGGAAGAAACGATCCGTACCTGCAAGGACTATGAACTGCTCGTGCTGTTCACGAGCACGCCCGGGTTCCCCGGCGACGTCCGCATGGCCGAGGCCATCAAAGACAGCAATCCTCATATCAAGATCGCTTTCGTCGGACCGCACGTCAGCGTGCTGCCCGAAAAGTCGTTGCTGGACGCGAAGGTGATCGACGTAGCCTGCCGCAAGGAATTCGACTACTCCATCGTCGAATACGCGCAAGGCAAACCGATCGAAGACATTCTGGGGATTTCCTACCGCAAGAACGGCGGGGTCGTGCATAATCCCGACCGGCCGACGATTCAGGATCTGGATTCCCTGCCGCATGTGACCGACGTATACCGGCGCGACTTGGATGTCCGCCGCTACAACGTGCCTTTCCTGCTCCACCCGTTCGTGGCCCTCTACACCTCGCGTGGATGCCCGGCGCAGTGCACCTTCTGCCTCTGGCCCCAGACGCTCAGCGGACACCCCTGGCGCAAACGCTCCAGCGACGACGTAGCGCGCGAGATGGCCAAGGCGAAAGAATACTGGCCGTATGTGAAGGAATTTTTCTTCGACGACGACACTTTCAACCTGCAGAAGGCCCGCACCGTCGAGTTATGCTCCAAGTTGAAACCGCTGGGGCTGACTTGGTCCTGCACGTCGCGAGTCACCACCGACTTTGAAACCCTCAAGGCCATGAAAGAAGCCGGATGCCGGCTCCTGATCGTGGGCTACGAATCGGGGGACCAGCAGATTCTGAAGAACATCAAGAAAGGCGCGACCGTCGAGCGCGCCCGCCAGTTCACGAAAGACTGCCACAAACTGGGACTCGTGGTCCACGGAGATTTCATCCTCGGCCTGCCCGGAGAGAGTCGCGAGACCATCAAGAACACGATCAAATTTGCCAAGGAACTCGACGTGGAGACGATCCAGGTTTCGGTGGCACATGCCTACCCTGGAACGGAACTGCACGAGTTCGCGATGAAAAATGGTTTTGTCACCAGCGAGTCGAAAATGGTGGACGATGGCGGACACCAGATGGTGCAGATCGAGTATCCCGGCCTGCCCGCCGCGGAAGTGCTCGAGGGGGTTCATCACTTTTACGATGAATATTATTTCCGTCCCAAGGCCGCGTACCGCATTTTGAGAAAGGCCATGTTCGATGGCGGCGAACGCAAGCGCTTGTACAAAGAAGCGCGGGCCTTCTTGAAACTGCGCGCGCAGCGCCACAAGTGGGTCAAGGAAAACCGCAAGGACGAAGCGCCTGCGCCGGAACCGGCCAAGGCGTGATGGAGAGACGGGCGTCTCGCCCGTCCAGCCGGGAGGGGATGCCCGGCGCTCCACGGGAGTTACCTCGTAAGTGACATTTCGAAAATACCTTGTCCTGGCAGGAATCACGGCATTCAGCACCGCGGGTGATTCCCTGCTGGCTCGTGGGATGAAAGAGCTCGGCGGCTTTTCCCTGCACAATCTTTTCGGCCTGCTGCTGGCTATTCTCAATCCCTGGGTTGCCCTCGGAATTCTTTTCCTGCTGACCTTTTTCGCCTGTTACATGTCCGCGCTGTCGTGGGCTGACCTCACGTATGTCCTGCCGGCCACGTCGCTCGCCTATGTGCTCGTCGCTTTGGTGGGGCACTTCCGTCTTCATGAAGAAATCTCGGCCACACGCTGGCTTGGCATTGCCTTGATCACCGCGGGCGTAGGCTTTGTCGCTGCCGGCCCTTCGGTCACACCTGGTCTCCACCGCGACAACTCGGCCGAGGTTGCACACGATGCCGTTTCCCAGGAGGTGGAGTAAGCATGAATGAACTCTACGCGTGGGCAGCGATTGCGCTTATCATTCTGGCCTCAACCACCGGAGACGTACTGCTCTCCTACTCCATGAAACGAGTGGGACACGTGGGTGAACTCTGGCAGCGGAGCGGGCTGCTGGCGGTGATTGGGCGCATCGTCACCACGCCCACGTTTGCGCTTGGCCTGATGGCGATGGGAGTCGCGTTCTACAGCCTGCTGTTTGGCCTCTCATGGGGGAACCTCAGCCTGGTCGTACCGGCATCGGCCTCGCTCACCTTTGTGGCGAATGCGCTGGCCGCGCGCATCTTCCTGCACGAACGCGTAGGGCGACGGCGTTGGATTGCGGCCTTGCTGGTCGCAGGTGGCGTGGTGCTAATGGCGGTCTGAATTGCACCTAACCGAATAGATCGACGGGGCCGACCAGGAGCCGCTCTTCCTCGCCCGGATCTTTTCCCGTAGATGCGGCATCGTCCGATTCCGGACTTACTCCCGAACTCCCGCCCGAACTCTCCGGCGGCAGCGTTGTTCCCAGCAAAGGGAACCGCCTGCTCAACCTGGTCGCTTGCAGTCTCCGGTAATCCAGTTGCCGGCGAAATGACTCGGGATCGATCTCGCGCCGTGTGGTCCTGATGTCGTTCATGACCGCCTGCAACCTGGCCAACTCCGTGATCAGATCCGCGAGCACACCCTTGCCACCAGCACTCAACAGAACAAACTCCAGACAGGCTCCGGAGTGGCCCCGAATCGCCCTTACTTCACCCACGGCCCGGAACGACGCTGCGTTGACGCGCAGCACGAGTTCGGCCCGCACGCCGGGAGCTATCGGCGAAGTGGTTTCGACGCAACATCCGCCGAGGCTCAGGTCGCGAATCTTCCCTGGAAGAATGATGCCGTCGGACGGGAGGCGGCTGATGGTGGCGTGCCCGCCACAACTGAATCGCGGGCTATCGCGGCGATCGTCGATTGCAAGAACATGGTTCTCCCGAACATTGTCCGCGCCGTCGCGTTTAGCCATCTTTATTAGATCGTGCGTTCGGGACGGATACTTGATAGGAACATCGCGGTAACCCGGGATTCGAAACTGACGTAATTAAAGTCGAGGCGAGTCTCGTCCAGATGCCGCAACTGGAGTTGTCATCCTTCTCGCGTGCACCGGGAGAAAGCAGGTCCTTCGTTTCGCTCAGGATGACAACTCTACCTGCTCAAAATGACAACTCTAGTTGCTTAGTTTTCACGGCTCTGGTTGTTTAGTTTGACGGCTCTAATGAAAGAGTTTCATCAATCCACGCGGGGCTAAATCGGAGACGAGAAAGCTGGGGCGTTTACCGCTGGCGAATCGTGCCACAGCTTCCGCCGCCAGATATCCGCTGCGCACCGCGCCCTCCATGGTGGCGGGCCAGCCGGTTGCGGTCCAATCGCCGGCGAGAAAGACTCGCGGCCATGCCGTATCGGGCTTGGGACGGTGCTGGTCGATTCCCGGGCGCGGCGAATAGGTTGCGTGCACTTCCTTGATCACGGTCGATTTCAGCAGTTTCGCTTCGCGCGCGCCGGGGAAAAACTCCTGCGCTTCTTTCATCGCCAGGTCGACAATTTCCGTCTTCGACTTTTCCACCAGACCGCGGGAGCAGCTCACGACCAACTCAACGTAGCTGCCGAGGCCGTTCTCGCAAGCTTCGTCGCTGTGAGCGTCGTTGTTCCGAACCTCAGTATTCCGGGCCTCAATGAGCCGCGATTTGTGAAACATCCACTGGATCGTTCGGTCGAGCAGCACGGCGTGATCGAGATCGCTGATCTGCCGGTCGAACCAGAGATGGATGCCGGTGATCGGTGAGGACGAGAACTGGCCTAGCGCGGCGGCCAGAGGCGCAGCCGACGGAGTGTCGGGCAACATGCGCGCGACACCATCAAAAGGGACCGCCAGAACCAGATAGTCGAATCTCTGTTCCTGCCCGTTCGTGGTCACATCTACGCCAAAGGCTTCCGAGCGGAACGATTCCACGCCGGCACGAAACTGGATCTCTCCGCCACGGGCGCGGATGTAGTCTCCGGCGGTGCCATACAGTTCGGTGAGGGGCACGGTTGGAATTCCCATGCGCCCGGCCGCGGCTGACTTAAGAAACGACTCACGCACCACCTGGGCCGCGTAAGGGACCGAAACCCGATCGAGATCTTCGTTCAGGGCGCTGACCAGGATGGTTCTCCAGAAACGCTCGATGGCTTGCTCGGTTTGTCCGTGGCGTTTGAGCCAGTCGAGGAATGTCTCACCCTCGTCCGCTGGAATGGAAGGAGCGAGCGCCAGCATGGCGCGGCTGATGGCCATCTTGTCGCGAAAGCTCAAACACTCGGCCCGGAGAAACGCCGGCGCGGTATGCAGCGGCGCCGGCAGCCATGACGGGGCGATCACCGATGCACGTCCTCCGGGCTCAAGGAAGGTCAGCTTCTCATACCAACGGATCTTGTCTTGCACTCCCGTGCGTTGATAGAAATCGAGCAGGTTGGTGCAGCAGCCGAGCAATACGTGCTGGCAATTGTCCACAATTTCGCCGGTGCCAGGATGCTGATAAGAAGAGGCGCGCCCACCGAGATAGGGGCGGCGCTCAAACAGGGTGACGCGAAACCCTGCTTCCGCCAGCGCGCATCCAGCGGCCAGACCGGCCAACCCGCCTCCAGCGATAGCGACGGTAGAAGGGTTTGTCGTGTTAGTGGAGATCGAGGGCGGCATCACAGCAGACGCTTCAGGATTCCTTTTCCCATGACCGAAAGTTTTTCCGGAACCGTTAACCGGACCCGCTCACTGAAGACGTCGTACTGGTTCGCCGCCATCTTTTCGAGCAAGCGGCGATAAATGGTGATCAAGACCCATAAGGCGGGCTGGCTGTCTTCATTCACCAGCGGGATCAGTTCTTCCCCGGAGCGGTAGCCGTCGCGCGCCCGATCCGCCTCCATCGCCAGCAGCGGACGGATGCAGGCAATGTCAACCTGCGGCGTGGCCAGATCGGCGGCCGAGAGTCCGTGCTGCGCGAGGTCCTCCTGCGGAAAATACACCCGGCCCATGGCGACGTCTTCTTTGACATCGCGAATGATGTTCGTAAGCTGAAAGGCGAGACCGCAGTGTTCGGCCAGCGACTCGGCGGCGGGATCGCGATACCCGAAAATCTTGATGCACACCAATCCAACCACCGACGCCACGCCGTAGCAATACTGGCGCAACTGTTCAAACGTCTGGTAACGCGCAACCAGCGGCGCACCGGTGTAGGCTGGCTGCGCGTGATCGAGATCAGCAGCCGTGCCGTAGGCGAGTTGATCGAGAAGGCCAACCGGAATCTGGTAGGTGCGCTGCGCATCGGTCAGCCCCAGCAGCACTGGATCGTCGGTTGGCTGTGCCGCCAATGCGCGGTGGACTTTATCGAGCCAGTCCGCCAGCCGGTTATGGCGATCCTCGGGGCTGAGCGTGGCGTCGTCGGTAATGTCGTCGCAGCGTCGCATGAAGGCGTACACCGCGCTCAACGCATTCCGTTTTCTCCGCGGAAGTACCGCAAATCCATAGTAAAAATTTTTGGCGGCGGAGCGGGCGATGCTCCGGCAGACGGAGTACGCCATATCGAGCTGGGAAGGGGTCGGAGAAAATTGCACGGGCGCATTTCCCGCGACCGTACTCATCGGAGTTTCCCCAGCGCGGCACGGGCGACCAGGGCCAGCTTCCGCGTCCTGGAGATTGCGGGACGCCGGCCGAGCACGGCGTAATTCTGGCGCTCAATTGCGTTCAGGATTTCCTGTCCGCCGCGGCTGAAGAGTTCGATATCAATGGCCAGTTCGCGCTTAACATTCGCAATCAGCGGCAAACCTTGCCGAAACCATTCCCGGGCGCGTTCGACTTCAAACTTGATCATCTCGCGGAACGCGGAAGTGTTTTCACGGTCGCGGATCACGTTTTCGCTCACCCCGAAACGGCGCAGGTCTTCGAGGGGAAGATAAATTCGTCCTTTGGCAAAGTCCGCGCTCACGTCTTGCCAGAAGTTCGCGAGCTGCAACGCGGTGCAGGTGCAGTCGGAAAGCTGTTGGCGGTCGGAATCGCGATATCCGCAGAGGTACAGCACCAGGTGGCCGACCGGATTCGCCGAAAACTTACAGTAGCCAAGCAGATCGTTGAACGTTTCGTACCGGCTGACGTTTTGGTCCTGCCGGAAAGCAGTCAGCAAGTCGGCGAATTCATGTTTCGGAATTTCAAACTGGCGCACCGTTTCGGCGAGCGCGACAAATACGGGATGGCGGGGATGACCGTCGTAGCACGCGTTCAGCTCCGCCTCCCACTGCTCGAGCATCTGTAAAGATGCGGCGGTGTCGCCCACTTCGTCGCCCAGGTCGTCGGAGATGCGGCAATAGGCATAGACATTGAAGAAGTGCTGGCGCAGCCGCTCCGGAAGAAACCACGACGCAACTGAAAAATTCTCGTAGTGCGAGCGCGCCAGGCGGCGGCAATATTCCAGTGCCTCGGCTTCCGAAGGCGCGTGCTCGGGAATGGCGTACTCAGGCGGCAGCGCACTCCAGGCGGAGGCGGGCGGCGCAGTCGAGGGATGGCTGGCAGCGGTTGTCATCAAAACTTAATCCCACAGGACAGAACGTGTTTCGTGGAGAGCCGGGCGTCCTCGCCCGGCGGACGGGCGAGACGCCCGTCGCTCCATCGTACGACTCATCACGCGATCACGACGCTAGTGACCCGGGATAATCGCGGTCTTGATATCGCCGTTGCGGTTCAGCATGTGGCGGAGCACATCCTGCAAACGCGAAAGCGGCGCTTCGCCGGTAATGTAGTCGTTGCCGCAAACTTTCTTCTCGGCAATCAAACCGAAGGCCCGGCGGACCGTCTCCGGCGTGTGATGAAAAGTCGCCTTCAACGTGATTTCCGAGTAATGCAGGCGGTTGGTGTCCAACTGCACCTTGGTTCCCGTGGCGCACCCGCCGAAGAAATTCACCGTGCCGCCCTTGCGAACCATCTGCACGGCCCACTCCCACGCTTCCGGGCGGCCCACGGCTTCGATCGCGACATCGGCGCCGCGCCTCTCCGGACTCAACTCGCGCACCGCCTCGACCGGATCTTTCACCTTGGTAATCTGCACCACCTCGTGCGCGCCCTTCTTGCGCGCCAGGGAGACCTGCGAATCCCGCTTGACCACCGCAATCACATTGCAGCCGATGGCTTTCGCCACTTGTACAAACATCAGACCAATCGGCCCGCCGCCAATCACCGCAACCGTGTCGCCGATCTCAACTCCGGTTTCATGCAGGCCCCGGAGAACGCAAGCCAGCGGTTCGGTCATCGCGGCATCTTCGAAGGTCACATTCGAAGGCACGACGAGCATATTGGTTTCCACAATGCGGCGTGGAATCCGTATGTACTCGGCGTAGGCACCATTATTGAACAGCAGATCTTCGCAGAGGTTTAACTGGTGCTTGGAGCAATAGAAGCACATGCCACAGGGAGCTGAGTTGAGCGCGACTACGCGCATTCCCTTCTTGAAGCCGCGCACACCTTCCCCAACCTGCTCGATCGTGCCGGCCAGTTCATGCCCGAACAACGCCGGCGGCACGATCATGCGGGCGTGATAGCCCCGCTGATACACCTTCAAGTCGGTGCCGCAGGTTAGCGCCACGTGGACCTTGACCAGAACTTCGCCTTCGCCCACCGGCGGGATTGGCACTCTTTCAATCTTGACGTCTTCTTTGCCGTACAGGACGGCAGCCGTCATCTTGCCAGTCACAGTTGATGTCCTTCCCACGCGATGCACCCCATCACGCCAAAACCGGGCGTGCTGGGGGCCCCGCCGCTCCCCGGCTGGATGACGATTTTCATCGTGTCCGGTCGAGGATGGGCAGCCAGATTCAGCGCTTCTACACCGCTTTGCAGCGGGAAACGGTGGCTGACAAGCCGTTCCATGTCCATTTCACGGTTCATGACGAACCGCACCGACTCCTCCTGTAATTCCACTGACGCGCTGTAGGATCCAAGCAACGCCTTTTCGTCCATGCACACCGCAGCCGGATCAATCGTGACCTCGCCCCGTACCGTCTGCGCAAACAGCAATACCCGACCCCCCGGACGAGTCGCATCCATGGCAGGCCGGATCAGGCCGCTCCCGCCAACTGCTAGAATCACAGCGTCAGCCCCGCGTCCCTCGGTCATTCCGCGCACCGTTTGTCCGGCGTCAGCCTTGGAAGCGTCAATTGTAAGTGTTAGGCCGAAGCTACTAGCTATTGTAAGCCTCGCCGGATACAAATCGGAAGTAATCACCCGAGCCCCCGCCCGCTTGGCCAAAGTCGCGAGGATTAGACCAATCGGACCTTGTCCGATCACCAGCACGGTCTCCCCCGCCTGCAGACGAAGGGTTTCAATTCCTTTGAGGCATGTGTTCACCGGTTCGACAAAACAGGCCTGCTCGAAGCTGACGTCGTCCGGGATGCGCACGGTTCCCTTCTCGACAATCCAGTCCATCACCCGAACGTATTCCGCGAATCCTCCGCCCGAGGGTTCGAACCCGGCCGTGCATCCGACCTTCTTGTACGTGGCGCACTGCGCGAAGGTTTTCTGGCTGCAGTAATAACACTCTCGGCACGGGATGTGATGAAACACCACCACGCGTTCGCCGACGCTGAACTTTCGAACACCCTCCCCCACCTTCGCAACGACACCCGCGGTTTCGTGACCAAAAATACGCGGCGCGGAGTGGGAGCCGGTCGAAATCTTCTTCAGATCGGTGCCGCAGATTCCACAGGTGTGGACCCGAACCAAAATCTCCCCGGGTCCGATTTCCGGCACCGGCACTTCTTCCAGGCGGACGTCGTTCACACCGCGATACACGGCCGCCCGCATGGTGGAAGGAATTTCGCGCCTCTCGCTTTCAACCGCTAATGTTGAAGGTCGTGCAATTGCCATAGCAGACTCTATTCTTTACCTATCGATTCCTGATGCCAACTCCCGTAGAGACGCGGCTTGCCGCGTCTCCGGCGGCGGAGGAGACGGGGCAAGCCCCGTCTCTACAGGAAGAAGAACTTAAAGCCGGTCGCTCCAGATAACTCGCAAGCGCGGCGCAAAGAGCACGGCTTGCCTTTGAGCTGTTCCGCGCCAAAGCAATCGTAGTCCCCCAGAGCCACGGGCGCAGCGCTACATGACACGCAAACCTCACGGAGTGAAAACTCCCGTCGTCCGCCACAAAACGATCCATTGCCGGCAGGCAAAAATCGGCGGCGTCGGAGATGGCTTTTAAAGCTCCAAACTCCACTCCCCGCGCCTGCGCGCCTTGCGCCACGGCCGCGGCTTCCATGTCTACCGCGTTCGCGTCATAAGCTTTGCGCAAGCGAATTTTCTGTTCCTTGCCCGCCACGGCCGCCGAACTCACCAGAATTCCCTCACCCGAGCCGACGTCTGTCCGAACGCCGTCGGCAGCGTTGATCACCATGCGCGGCTCAAACACCTGCCTGACATGCAGGGACGCATCCAGCGCTCCGGCAAAACCAACCGAAATCACCCGCACCGGGCTCACTTCCCGAATCACCGCTTCAGTTGCGCGGCGCGCTGCTTCCGCCCCAATGCCGCCGCACAGCAACGCCGCGTCGCCATTTTCAAAGAGACGATAGCGCCGCCCGCCGTGTTCGATCATTCTGACCTTCCAGCTTCGGATTAGCGGTTCCACCTCTCGCTCCATCGCGGCAATGATCGCGATCTTCATTTCAGACATATCCGTTGCTGCGGAACCAATCCACCGACCGCCGCAGCGCACCCTCTACTGGAACCATCCGCCAGCCCAGTTCCCGTTCTGCTTTTGCCGAACTCACAAACATCATCTTCCGCCCCATGCGCACCGCGTCAATCGTGGCCCGCGGCTCGCGGCCCAGAAGCCGACCGGTCACCATTTCGTCCACCACCCCAGTCGCCAGCGCAAAAAAGTATGGCAGTTTCACGCTCGGCGACTTCAAACCCGTGATGGCGGCCAGCCGGTCCAGAATCTGCTTCAGCGTAAGATTCTCTCCGCCCAGAATGTAGCGCTCGCCCGATCTTCCCTTCTCCAGCGCCTGAATATGGCCGCGCGCGCACTCGGTCGCATCCACCAGGTTCAAGCCGGTTTCCACGTACGCCGGAAACTTTCGCTTCAGGAAGTCCACGACGATTCGCCCGGTCGGAGTCGGCTTGAGATCACGCTCCCCAATCGGCGTCGTGGGATTCACCACCACCACATCCGCTCCTGATCTCGCGGCCTTGATGGCCACTTGCTCGGCCATGAACTTCGAACGCTTGTAGTGTCCGATCATGTCCGCCAGCGCCACTGGGCTTTCTTCGTCCGCCAGGCTGGCGAACTCCGCTCGGCTTGGACGGGCGAGCGCACCCGTCCCTACACGAGCGCTGCGGTTCGAAGTGAAGCCCACGGTCGCTACGCTGGACGTATACACAATACGCCGTACGCCTTGTTTCCGCGCCGCCTCGAGCAACGAACGGGTGCCCTCGACGTTCGAGCGATACATTTCGTCGGGATCGCGCACCCACAACCTATAGTCCGCCGCCACGTGAAATAGCGCGTGGCAGCCGAAAAGCGACTTCTCCATCGAAGCCGGGTCGCGCAAATCACCGATGACCCGATCGGCGTTCAGGCCCACCAGGTTCCGCAGATCGCTGGTCGGCCGCACTAGCAGACGCAACTCCGCGCCCTGTTCCGCCAGAACGCGCGCAACATGGCTGCCTAAGAATCCGGTAGCGCCGGTAACGAAAGCCAGCATTTAGCAGTTAGCACTTAGCGTTTAGTTCACGCTGGGTGCGCGAGCGAGAGGCGAAAGCTTCCACTGGCCCAGGCTAGCTGAGTGCTAAATGCTAAGTGCTAACTGCCGCCCTTTTCCGCCATCACCTTCGAATACGTCGTAAGCGCGATGAGTGGAAAATACTGGCGATATAGGTGGTACATCAGATAGAACACGCGCGGAAAGCCGGTTCCGGTGTAGAAAGGCTCGTCCCACGAACCGTCTCTCTTCTGCGTGCGCAAAAGATACGCCATGCCGCGGGTCACGCATTCGCTGCGCGTGTCGCCCACGGCCAGCAGTCCCATAATTGCCCACGCCGTCTGCGAAGCTGTACTGTCGCCCTGCCCGCGCAGGTTGGGATCGTCATACGACCCTACCGTCTCGCCCCAGCCCCCGTCGGCATTCTGCACCGATCGCAGCCACTCCGCCGCCTGCTGGATCATGGGGTCGTTGGGGTCTACGGCCATCGCTTCCAAGCCGCGCAATACCAGCATCGTGCCGTAGATGTAGTTCACGCCCCAGCGCCCGAACCAGCTTCCGTCCGGCTCCTGCTCCTGGCGAATAAACTTGATTGCCCGCTGCACCGCTGGATGGTTCTGGTCGTATCCATAAGCCGCAAGACACTCTAGGATGCGGCCCGTGATGTCAACCGTTGCCGGATCGAGCATGGCGTTGTGATCGGCGAAGGGGACGTGCTGGAAGACCATGCGGTCGTTGTCTTTGTCGAACGAAGCCCAGCCTCCATTCTTGCACTGCATGGACAAAACCCAATCAATCGCCCGCTGCACCGACTCGCTCTGATAGCGTCCGTTCGGATGTTCGACACGGCTCAGCGCCAGGCAGACCATAGCCGTGTCGTCGACATCGGGATAGAACTCGTTGTTGAACTCGAAATACCAGCCGCCCGGTTCGCCCTTCGCATTCTTGATTTTCCAGTCTCCAGGCTTGCGCACCTGCTTCTGCAACATCCAGTCGGCGCACTTCACCAGGCGCGGATCGGTCGCCGGGACCCCGGCCTCGCCCAGGGCAAACAGCGCGTATGCCGTATCCCAAACCGGAGACAGGCAGGGCTGCATGCGGAAGGTGTCGCCCTCTTCAATTCCCAGCTTCTCAAACTCATCCAGCGCCCGAATCACCTGGGGGTCGTCGACCGAATAGCCCAGGCAGCGCATGGCGATGATGGAGTTCATGATCGACGGGAAAATCCCTGCCAACCCATCGCTCATCTCGAAGCGCTGCAGCATCCACTTCTCGGCTTTTCTGAGAGCGAGCGAGCGCAGCGGACGAATGTGCACACGCTCGGCCCAGTGGGTAATCCGATCCAGCACGAGGAAAAAATTGCGCCAGGAAATCAGCTTCTTCGCCCAGTGCAGATGCATGCGCGACTTGTCGCGCCCACCCACAAAAAGTTCTTCCACTCCCATTTCGTCGGGAATCTTCTTGAACGGCTTTTTGGCATAGCAGATCGAAAGCGGCACCAGGATAGCGCGCGACCACGAAGAAATTTCGTAGATGTTGAACCAGAACCAGTTCGGGAAGAGCACGATCTCCGGCGGAACCGCGGGAACCGCGTCGTAATCGTACTGCCCAAAAAAACAGAGATAGATCTTGGTGAAGGTATTGACTTCGGTCACGCCGCCCATGGCAAGGATCTTCTTGCGGGCGCGCGCCAGTGCTGGATGATCCGCCGTGAAACCAGCCAGCTTCAGTCCGAAATAAGCTTTCACCGAAGCGCCGATGTGGGAAGGGCCGCCGGCGTGGGTGCTCCAGCCCCCGTCTTCGTTCTGGTGCTTAAGAATGTAGCGAGCGGCCTTGTCGAAGCGTTCCTGGCTGCCGGTGCCGAGAAGCGCGTGGAGCAGGATGTAATCGGATTCGAGGGTGGTGTCGGCCTCGAGTTCTCCGCACCAGTACCCCTCTTCGTGCTGCCGCGAGAAAAGATATTTGCGCGCCGCATCGACGGCTACCGCGACCCGGCTCTCCAGGTCGTCAATCTTTCCGAATCGCATCTGCGGTGCAGAGGCCGAACTATAAGGGGAGGATTCTTCCATTTAGGACTCCACGGCGATGGCCGGGGCCGCGGCAATCGTTTCGACGATCTCCGGCGGCAATCCAAAGCGAACATTTTCCGGCATGATTTCCAATTCCCGCACGTCGCCAAAGCCCTTTCCCGCCAGGTACTCGACCACTTCCTGCACCAGATGTTCCGGAGCCGAAGCTCCCGCGGTCAGGGCTACCGTCCTCACGCCATTTAACCACTGCGGCTGAATATTGCGGCAGTCATCGATTAGATGCGCCTCGGTGCCCAAACTTCGAGCCACTTCCACCAACCGCTTGGAATTTGAACTGTTATCGGAGCCAACCACCAGCAGCAAATCGGCGTCGGAGGCTACGTGCTTTACGGCAACTTGCCGGTTTTCCGTGGCATAGCAAATATCCTGCGCCGCCGGGCCTTTGATATTCGGGAATCGCTTTCGCAGCGCGGCGATAATGTCGCGGGTCTCATCGAGGCTGAGCGTCGTCTGGGTCAGGTATGCCACCCGGTTGGGGTCGGGCAAGGTCACCGACGCCACCTCCGCGGGCGAACCGACGACCTGAGTCACTGCGGGAGCCTCGCCGAGCGTGCCAATGACTTCGTCGTGATCGCGGTGACCGATCAGGATCAGCGAATAGCCTTCCTTGGCGAACTTCACCGCCTCCACGTGCACCTTGGTGACCAGCGGACACGTGGCATCGATCACCCGCAGCTTCCGCAGTTTGCTGCGGTCGCGCACTTCCGGAGAAACGCCGTGGGCGCTGTAGATGACGCGCTCGCCCTCCGGCACTTCATCCACACCGTCGACAAAAATTGCGCCCTTCTGCTGCAATTCTTCCACTACAAAGCGGTTGTGGACAATTTCCTTGCGCACATAAATCGGCGGCCCAAACGCCTCCAGCGCAATCCGGACGATGTCAATCGCCCGCACCACCCCGGCGCAGAATCCCCGCGGCTTTAACAACAATAGGGTCTTCGTGTGTAAATTCCCGGTCTCAGACAAGCTGCAACCCCCCACCCACTAGGGTACACGTCTTCTTTGGAAAAGATGCTCTAAGGGTATCGAAAGATGCACTCCGAGGTCAACGTAAGCCTTTGAGAGTGTGGGGATTAGCAGCAGACGGGGAAAAGGGGTAGGTGAACGGAGGGCGGAGGTGGTCCTCGCGCTGCCTAGCCTCACTCAAAGTATCGCGGATCGCTGCCGGGAAAGGGATGAGGATCAATCTTGGTGACACCCAACACGTTCAGGAGTTGCTCAGGCAATATGGGCTTGCTTCTAAAATTGTAGTCGCGAATGCTGCTCACCGCATTCACGAATTTCTTATCCAAGGTCAGAAAGTAGTCCGGTCCGTTGGCTTGCGCCGTCCACAAGTGGAAAGCGTCGGAATAGTGTCTTTCCGAGAGATGGCGACACAATGACTTAAAACGCTCTAACTGCATTAAGCTTTCCTGTTCGAACACTGGCAGCATGTTGTAGAACTCACGCGCCTGCCTGAGAAGCGACGGATCCAGCTTCAAAAGAAAATCGCAAAACTCTGGCAGTCCCTCTTTTCTGAGGTATTCGCTAAAATCCACATTTTGCCGAAAGCGCGACCGATTGACGGCCGATAGACAATTCTTCACGTTGACCCCGGCAAAAAGGTCGCCGAAAGTCCCCCGCATCCCACCAGTACCGCGCGCCTCCTCAAACGTGAGTTCAATGTAGGAGTAGCACTCTACGGTTCCTTCCTTTGTAAGCCTAGCGATAGTTGGCAGGTACAAAATCTGCTTCTGAAGCCACCCTTCTGTAGCGGATCGGTCGGGCTTCCGTTTCCAGCCCGCGATCAAAGAGGTATGCTCGTGACCACCCCAGTTTATTTTTTTCTCGATCTGGACGTCTTCCGCAAAAATCCCATATCGCCGGACGCTCAGATCGACGAGGACTGAAACCATCTTATTCATTCGCCCGAATCATCTGCTCCGCATGCTTGCGCGAAGTCTCTGTTAGCTTCGCCCCCGACAACATGCGCGCCACTTCCTCGGTGCGCTCTACGCCAGTGATCTGGCGCACGGTAGCCTTGGCGCGGCCTCCAGATTCCCGCTTTTCGATCAGGTAGTGGTGATCGGCAAAAGTTGCGATCTGTGGCAGGTGGGTGACGCAGAGCACCTGATTCCCTTTGGCGAGCGCCTTCAGTTTCTTGCCGACAGCCTCGGCAGCGCGGCCTCCGATGCCGGTGTCAATTTCGTCGAAAACTAATGTGCGCTGCGCGGCCGCCGACTTCTTCTTAGGATTGGCCGCCGGATTCGCTTCCGCTTCGACACTCGCCTTCAATGCCAGCATGACGCGCGAAAGTTCGCCGCCGGACGCAATCTGCTCCAGGGGGCGCATCGCTTCGCCGGTGTTGGTCGAGATGCGATAGACGACCTGATTGATTCCCGAAGAGGTCCAATGCTCCTCGCCTTCGCTCTCTTCGACTGCGATGCGAAAACTGGCGCGCATCGCGAGGTCGTTGATCTCGGCCTCGACCAGCTTCTCCAATTTGCGTCCCGCCTCCACCCGCTTGCGCGAGATGCTGCGGGCCGCTTTACGATATTCGTCGGCCGCCACAGCCAGCATCGCACGAAGTTCAAGTAACACCTGATCTTTGTTCTCCATCTCTGAGATTTTTCGCCGGATATCTTCGCCGAAAGAAATGGCCTGTTCCAGCGTTGGCCCATACTTGCGTTTCAGACGATCCAGCAGCGCCAAGCGCTCTTCAATCTCGGCGAGGCGCTCGGGGGACGCCTGGATTCCTCCGGCATAATCGCGCAGCGTTGCTCCCACATCTTCAACGCTGATGCGTGCCGAGTCGAGCGCCGCGAGCGCATCCTGAAACTTCGGCTCATAACGGACGAGTTCCTCTACGTGCTTCTGCGCAGCGCGCAGACTCGACGAAGTGGAAGCTTTGCCCTCATACAGCAGGTCGAAGGCATGGATGGCCGCGCCGTAGATTTTCTCGGCATTGGCCAGGACGCGCTTCTCGGCTTCCAGTTGTTCATCTTCGCCGGTCCGAAGACGCGCCTCTTCGATCTCCCGGCACTGAAAATTCCACAGGTCGAGCAGACGCATGCGATCCTGCTCGTCCCGTTCGAGTTCGGCGATGCGTCCGCGAATCTGCTTCCAGCGGGTGAAAGCGTCAGACACTTCCTTCAACTCGACTCCCGCATAAGCGTCGAGCAGGTCCTGCCGCGCCCCGGCGTCAAAATTTACGATGGATTCATTTTGCGCATGGATGACGGCCAGATACGGCGCAATCTGTTTGAGCACCGCCACGGTCGCGGGCTGGTTATTGATGAACACGCGGCCCTTGCCGCCCGAAGCGATCTCGCGCCGCAGAATCAGCGAGCCATTCTCCGCATCCAGTCCGTTGGTCTCGAGTATCTCTTCGATGGAACGCGCCGCAGATCCGTCACTCTCAAACACCGCGGCAACCACAGCCCGTTCCGCACCCGTCCGGATCACATCCGACGAAGCTTTGTCCCCCAGGAGCAATCCCAGCGCGTCGATCAGAATAGATTTGCCGGCTCCAGTCTCGCCGGTCAGAAGATTCAGGCCCGCCGCGAATTCGATCACGACATTGTCGATCACGGCGTAATTTTCGAGTCGAAGTTCGGCCAGCACAAGGGTCCTGCGATCTTCAGTTCACTATCTGTAATTGACGCGCAGCATAGCACATACCGCTGCGCCGGGCACCCAAGAGAAAAAAGGCAAAACCATTCCACCGCAGAGAACGCGAAGCACGCTGAGAAAATGCAAGAAGAATCTCTGCGACCTCTGCGATCTCCGCGGTCAAATTTTCGGAAATGGGCTGGCCCGCGATGTTAACCGATACGATACGCCGCAAAATCGCCCGCCCCCTTCGTCTATAATCTTAGGCAGGGTTCTTCCCGAAACCATGCATTTTCTTACCGTCCTCCTCTTCTTTGCCGGTGGCGAAATCGTTGATCTCGTCCTTCAGACCGGTCCGGTCGCAAAAACCGTCCTTCTCCTTCTGATCGCGTTTAGCGTGCTCTCCTGGGCCGTGATTCTTTCCAAGTGGCTGCTGATCCGGCGCGCGCGCTGGCAGAACGGACGTTTCGTTCGCTCTTTCCGCAAGGCGCAGCGCATGCAGGACATCGCCTCGGTCGCTGAACAGTTTCGTCCCAGCCCGCTGGTGGGAGTGTTTCAAGGCGCAGTCGAGGAGTTCCGGCGCCAGATGGGAATGACCGGAGCCGTCCACAACCTCGCCGCCATCCAGCGCGCCATGCAAATCGCCTCTTCCGAAGAGATTACCCGCCTCGAACGCAGTGTCCCGTGGCTGGCCATTACGGGTGCGGTTACGCCGTTTATTGGACTGTTCGGAACCGTCTGGGGAATCATCGACGCGTTCCACGGCCTGGGCACAGCCGGTGCGGCAACCCTGCGTGCGGTCGCTCCTGGAATTTCTGAGGCTCTGGTGACCACCGCCGCCGGCCTGGCTGCGGCCATCCCAGCAGTGATTGCCTATAACCTCATCATTGGCTCGATTCGCGAAATGGCCGCGCGCAACGACGACTTCACGCTCGAAATGCTCAACCTGGTCGAACGCCAGCAGACTCCGCAAGTGACCGAGGCGCGGCGCTAATGGCCTTCACCTCCACCAACGGACGCACTCAGACAGCGCTCGCCGACATCAACGTCACGCCGCTGGTGGATGTCGTCCTCGTGCTGCTCATCATTTTCATGGTGACCGCACCGGTCTTGCAGTCCGGGATCGAAGTCAACGTGCCCCACACCCGCACCGTCAAAGAGATCACCGAAGAACGGCTGGTGATCAGCATCGACAAGTCGCAGAAAGTTTTTCTCGGCAACGATCCCATCAACATCAACCAGATCGGAGCACGCCTGAAACAGAAAATTCGCGATCCGCAACACCAGTCAATTTATTTGCGCTCCGATGAAGATGTCCCGTTTGGCGCCTTCGCCACGGTGATGGACGCCATCAAGCAGTCGGGCATCAGCAACGTGAGCATCGTTACGCAGCCGATGGATAGCCATGGCGGCCGTCGCTGATTTCGACATCTATTCCGAACGGGGCGAACTGCGCCGGCCGTTGGCTTGGTCGGTCGGCCTGCACCTTGGGTTCGTGGCGTTCGTCGTGCTCTATGCCGTGTTTATTAACGGCATTCGAGGTGAGGGCTGGGGCAGCGGCGGAGGAGGAGAGGCCATGGGCGCGACTCTGGTGAGTTCCGTTCCCTTGCCCGCCAATCCGACCCAGACCCAGAACGTTCTGGCAACCGAATCGAAGGGTCTTTCAAAATCGCAACCCACGGTTCAGGAGAAGGAACCGGAAGCGATTCCGATTCCCGACAAGAGCGCAAAGAAAGTGAAGCCCGCGCCGGTCAAGAGCGCAACGCAGCGTAGGCCGCAACCAGAACCGGAGGAGTCGAATCAGATTCCGTATGGCGAGGGCGGTCCGGTCAGCGGCCCCTACACCATGAGCGCAGGCGGGGCCAAAGGCGGTTTTGGTTTTACCGGAAGCGGTGGTGATTTCGGCAACCGCTTTTCGTGGTACGTCCAAGGCGTCCAGCGGAAGGTAACCGAGAACTGGTTGAAGTATGAAATCGATCCGCGCATTACAAACGCGAAACGGGTGTATCTGACGTTTGATATCGGGCGCGATGGACACCCCATGAATGTCGCGATCGAGCAGTCGAGTGGAGTACCGTCGCTCGACCTTTCGGCCACGCGTGCGATCCAGCGCATTGATACCTTCGGCCCGCTGCCGCCGGATTATTCGGGCAGCAAAGTTTCGGTGGAGTTTTGGTTCGATTACAAGCGGTAAGTGTGGGGGCCGGGCGACTCGCCCGTCCAGTCGAGCGGGGACGCCCGGCGCTCCACACCAACAAAGGGAGCACAAAATTGCGTAACTCAGTTCGCCCCGTCCGTCGTCATACATTGATCTCTAGTACTCTGATCGCCGCCTGGCTGGTTCTTTTGGCGGCCGCCAGCTCCGCCCAGGACTGGATTCGCACCGGCACCGGGCTCGGCGTTGAGCGCGTGCGCCTGGCCGCCTCCGACTTCAAGCCCTCGACCGCCGACGCCAACAACGCAGCCCTGCTGAAGACCTTCAACGACACACTCTGGAACGACCTCGACAACGCCGGAATCTTCGATCTCGTCTCCAAGAGTTTCTATCCGCTGCAAGTGGCCGGGCAACCGTCCGAGGTCAATTTCTCCGCCTGGAATTCGCCCCCACCGAACGCCTCCATGCTCACCTTCGGCAACCTGGGCGCAGCCGCCGGCAAGGTCACGGTGCAGGGATGGCTCTACGACGTCAAGAATGAAAAGTCGCCGCAGGTCCTTGGCAAGCAGTACGCCGATAATGCAACCAATGATGCGGTGCGGGTGATCGCGCACCGGTTTGCAGACGAAATTATTTTCCGCCTCGGCGGAGGCATTCCCGGCATTGCCGAAACCAAGATTTATTTCGTCAGCAAGCGCACGGGCAGCAAAGAAATCTGGATGATGGACTACGACGGCGCGAATCAACAGCAGGTCACGCACCTCGGCACCATTTCCCTGTCGCCGCGCATCTCGCCCGATGGCTCGCGCCTGGCGTTCAGTTCCATGACGAAGAGTGGTTGGGAAATTATGATGTACTCATTCGATCTCAACCGCATCGTCGCCTTCCCGCGTTTTGGAGGTATGAATCTTTCGCCGTCGTGGTCGCCCGAGGGCAAGATCGCATTCTCATCCTCACGCAATGGCTACCCCAATATTTTTGTCGTCGATGCCTCGGGAGGAAACTCGCGCCGCCTGACCAACGACAAGGGTCCCGACATTGCTCCGGCCTGGAATCGCAAGACTGGCGGCCAGATCGCTTTCGTCAGCGGACGGACCGGCCTGCCGCAGATCTACACCATGGAAGCGGACGGCACCAACCTGCAGCGGGTCACCGATCAAGGCTATGCCGTTTCTCCCAACTGGTCGCCGAACGGACAGTTCCTGACGTTCTCGTGGCAGCGCAAGTACGGGCCCGGAGAACCGGGTGCCAACGACTTATATTTAATGGACGTCGCCAGCAAGCAGTGGGTACAACTCACGCACGATGCGGGGCGCAACGATTCGCCTTGCTGGTCTCCGGACGGCCGCCACATTGTGTTTCAGTCCCACCGCTCGGGAACCGACGAGATCTGGACCATGCTGGCCGACGGCTCCAACGTGAAGCAGTTGACTTTCAAGGGCGAGAACACGCAGCCCAACTGGAGTTGGAAGTAGATTGGTTAACAGTCTGTGGCACAAGTGAGATTCGTGCCGAGGCGTAAGTTTCTTGGGATGAGTTCGTATCGGGTGTATGTTTCGTATCAGACTTAGGTTCGGATCAGGGCACGCCTTCGGGAGTGCCGCAGGAGTTACGTCATGAAGGCGCCTTAAGGCGCTGAAGCCGGAGATTGGAATTACACCACGTTCTTTTAAGCAGAATCGTTTTGCGGCTGGCTGAAAGTGCGCCCCTTCGTCAAGCTGCAAATTCCATGCCACCAAGCGGGCGCACAGAAACAGGAGGAATCAGGTGAACAACGCAATGAGAAATACAACCACGATGACGAGATGGGCGACCCTGGTATTTGCACTCAGCGCAATCATGTTCCTGGCGGCCTGCCACAAGAAGGCCGCTCCGCCACCGCCACCGCCGCCACCCGCACCCACGGCTCCCACCGCCACGCTGTCGGCGAGCCCAAACACGATCGACAAGGGACAATCGACAACCCTGACTTGGCAGACCACGAACGCCACCGACGTCAGCATCGACGGAATCGGCGCGGTGGACGTGAACGGCTCGCGCCAGGTGACCCCGGCGGACTCGACCACGTACCATCTCATCGCGAAAGGCGCCGGCGGAACCCAGGATGCCACCGCTCGCGTCACCGTCAACGCGCCCCCGCCACCGCCGCCACCGCCGCCTTCCGCCACCGAGGAGGAACTGTTCTCGCAAAACGTGAAGGACATCTACTTCGATTATGACAAGTACGATGTGCGCTCGAGCGAGCAGGGCTCGTTGCAAGGCGACGCCGGGTTCCTGCAGCAGCATCCCAACATCCACATCACGATTGAGGGGCACTGCGACGAGCGCGGATCGACCGAATACAACCTGGCTCTGGGCACCAATCGCGCCGATGCCGTGAAGAACGCGCTCATTCAGGCTGGAGTGTCGGGCGATCGCATCAAAACCATCAGCTACGGCAAGGAAAAGCCGTTCTGCACCGAGTCGAACGAAAGTTGCTGGCAGCAAAATCGCCGCGGCCACTTCGTGTACGCGAAATAAGCAGAGGAGGTGGAGGGACGGGCGTCTCGCCCGTCCTTGCTCTCCATCAACCTGGGAAGACCCGGGCTTTGACTTTGTCTCTGGCTTTGACTTTGTCTCGGGCTTTGACTTTGTTCCGGGCCTTGACTTTGTTTTGAAGGGGCGCGGCTTCAGCCGCGCCGTTAAGGGCCGCAAAATCAACAGCGGCTTTAGCCGCTGAGGGCAACGGCCGCGCGGATCGCGAGTTGCCGCTAAGCGAAGTGTTGACATCCAAATAGGGAAACTATGAAATCCAATCGCATCTCGCTCCTCCTCGCTCTGTTCCTCATCATCTGCATGGCACCTGCCTACGGCGCCAACAAGGACATCGTCCAATTGCAAACCCAGGTCGACCAGTTGCAGCAGCAGATGACCCAGATGAAGCAGTCGTTTGACGAACGCATGGGCGTCATGAAGAATTTGCTCGAGCACAACACCGACGCCGCCAACAAGGTAACCACCGCCATCAACGATCTGCAAACGTCGATCAACAAACAGCAGCAGGATCGCGCCGCACAGGTTGACCAGATCTCCGGTCAGATTCAAGCGCTCAACGACACCATGGACGAACTCAAGGTTCGCCTTGCCAAGCTGAGCAAGCAATTTGAGGATATGCAGGCGGCGCAGCAATCCATGGCGGCGCAGCAGTCCCAAGTGCAGCAGCAGGCTCAGGCCGTGGCGCAAGCCCCGGCGCCCGACGTGCTTTACAACGAGGCACTGCGCGACTACACCAGCGGGAAAAACGACCTGGCCGTTCAGGAATTCAACGACTACATCAAGTTTTACCCGAACACCGACCTGGCCGGAAACGCTTATTTTTATCTAGCCGAAATTCAGTTCAAGGCCGGCGATTACAAAAAGGCGGTCGCGAACTACGATCTGGTGCTGCAGAATTTTCCCAGCGGAAACAAGGCTGCCACCGCTCAGCTCAAGAAGGGATACGCGCTGCTGGAACTCGGAAAAACGGACGAGGGCACACAGGAATTGAAGCACGTCATCCAGCGCTATCCCCGCACCACCGAAGCCACGCAAGCCCGAGAGAGATTGCGAAAGGTGGGGCCAGCGCCGAAAAACCGCTAGTCCGTGTAGAGCGGACACTCCTGTCCGCTGCCGTCGCTTTTGGGTTGGGCCTTGTTTCTTGGTTTGGTCGAGGACAATTGTCTGCCGCAAGGCCGCCTTCGCTGCCCGCTTTTCGCGGACAGGAGTGTCCGCGTCACAAATTACGGGCGTCGCGTAGTATTCGGTACCACCACTCCGCCCTCAATCTTCGGAATGCCAAAGTGCCCACCCAGGTGCGAGAGGTCCAGCGGACTGATAGACCCGGAAACCACGATAAAGTTGACCTCACTCGCCCGGGCCACCAGAATCGCGATGTCGCTGATCGCGTTGTTCTCCAGCCGGATCCAGAGATCGCTTACCCCCGGGCCGCCATCCTTCTCGTGGTTGTTCATCAACTGCTTCCAACCCGCCGCGCGGTACTCCTCTTTCACGGTACTTAGAACCGCCGGATCATACATCCAGCGTCCCGAAAAATGATAGCTGTGCACCGAGACCCCGCTCACGCCGGCGATCACGCGACGGAGATCTTCGTTGTCCTGATCGAGTTTCGACGCGAATACCAGCATGGAGTGGTCCAGCGTGAACTCGGTTTTCGAGGATGCGCTTTGCCGCAAAGCTTCAATGCCCTGAGGAATCCATTCGCGCTGCGGCTGCGCCTCGGTAAATGTGGCCGCAGAAACAGTGATCAAAACAACAAAAACGATGCTCGACAATTTCATAGAGCGCCTCAATATCCAGCAGAAACGGTTAGACGGAGGCTTCCCGGCCCATGAGCCAGAACCCCTAGCTGATTAAGAACCCGGCGCACAGAAATTAGTTGCACGAAACCCCGCTGGGTGCCCCACTCATCGCGTTTTCTGCGATGAGTGGGATTTCAGTGCGGGTGCCCCACTCATCGCGCTCTATGTGATGAGTGGGACTTGAGTGCCGCCAAAAGCGGACGAAAGCACAACCGGAACCCTCGAGGGTGAGTTTTAGTTGGCGTCGGCCGCCGATGTCACCTCCGCCGCCACGACGCCGCTGGGCCGCAGCGTGACCCAATCGGTCTGCACGCGATCCCATCCCTGAATCAGGAAGCCATACGATTCGAACAGTTGACGGATCTGCGGCCGCTGCCACCCGGCGATCTCCTCCAGAATCGGCACCAGTGTGGCCAGCGCGTTGTCGCCCAGCACCGTACGCTTTGCGATCTGCGCCACCAGTTTCGACTCCGAAACGGCAATGGTAAAGCCGTCTCGCCGGTTCACGTGCAGCATGACATGAATGTCAGAACTGCCATCGCCCACGTAGACAATGTGGTCCGCGGGAATGCCCAGCTGTTCTTCGAGTTGATCCAGTCGCGTTACTTTTCCATATCCAGCAGTAGCCCGCACCAGGCTTTCGATTTCACCCGAGGCCTTGTACTTGAACTCGGTGCCAAAGATGTGCTCCTGCGGCACGATCCCCTCGAGTGCCGACTGGATCACCTCAACCGGCGATGCCGAGAGCACATAAAAATCAAAATGGAATCCGTCGATCCGCCGGTCGAGAATCTCGTAAATCTGCTTGATGTTTTCCTTGAGGCGAATGCGCTTCCCGACCTCCACCAGGTGGTCGCGCCGGACCCGCGTACGGAACTCGGGGTCGTGCAGCAGCAGATAAGAAAGTTCGGCGCCCTGCTGAACCAGGTTCAGTTTCGTCATCCCCTTGGCCTTGCGCTCGAATTCTGCGACCGAAATGCCCAGCAGTTCGCTCAGCACGTAACCCGTGTCATTGAAGGTCAACGTCTTATCGAAGTCGCTGGCAAACAGATAATGTTTCCGATATTTGCGATCCATATGCGCTATTAGATTCAAAATCAGGTTAACCGGCTATTAATTTTACCGATGGCGGTCATGTAAGAACTTGCATTGCCCACCGCAAGCTTTCAGCGTAACCTAACCTTGTAATCATTCTCATCGAAGCACGCACTTCAAGAGGCCTGCCATGCCGAAAAGTGTCAGCGACCACCTGCACAATGACGCCGACCGCGGAAAGGGTTCCCAGGAACCCGACGAACGCACCCAAGCCGGCAACAACTCCATGCAAGGCCAGCTTTCCCACCGCCACCCCGACCCCATGCAGGACGGCGCCGACAGCGATTTCCCCGAGCCCGGACACAGTCCCGAGCACTCGTGACCAGTTAGCGTCGCAAAAGAATAGATAATGGAGCGACTGGCGGCCTCGCGAGCCTGCCCTGAGCGAAGTCGAAGGGTCCAGCAACCCCATCTCTCCGACGTCCAAGCCCGTCTAGTTGGACGCTGAATCCTCGCCCCATGCCCGCTCATCTCATCCTTTGCGTTCCCCATTTCCATCAGCGTTTCCAACCTGAACTCACGAGGCAGAGTCCATGTCGAAGATGAAAGCTGTCCAAGTCGGCAAACCCGGCGGTAATTTCGAACTCGTCGAAAGAACCATCCCCGAACCCGCCCGCAATCAGGTCCGAATTAAAGTCGAAGCCTGCGGCATCTGCCACAGCGACGCACTCGTAAAGGAAGGCCATTGGCCCGGCCTGCAGTACCCACGCGTTCCCGGGCACGAAATTGCCGGCCGCATCGACGCCGTCGGCGCCGGCGTCGGCAACTGGAAACCCGGCCAGCGCGTAGGAGTCGGTTGGCACGGCGGCCATTGTTTCACCTGCGATCCCTGCCGTCGCGGCGACTTCATCAACTGTCAGGTCGAAAAGATTACCGGCATCAGCCACGATGGCGGTTACGCGGAATACGTGGTTACGCCCGCCGAAGCGGTCGCCGCCATCCCCGATGATCTCCCTGCCGCCGAGGCCGACCCGCTGCTTTGTGCCGGCATCACAGTTTTCAATGCGCTGCGCAATGCGGGCGCGCGTGCAGGGGATCTAGTCGCCGTGCAAGGCATCGGCGGACTCGGCCATCTTGGAATCCAGTATGCCCGGCAGATGGGCTACCGCACTTTTGCCATCGGGCGGGGCAAAGACAAAGAAGCGCTGGCCAGAAAACTCGGCGCCGCTCACTACGTGGATACCGCCGCCGGCGATCCGGCCGAAGAGCTACAGAAATTCGGCGGCGCCAGCGTCATCCTCGCCACCGCGCCCGATTCAAAAGCTATCTCAGCGCTGGTGAACGGACTCTCGCCCAACGGCAAACTGGTCGTGGTCGGCGCCAGCTTCGAACCGATCACCGTCAGTCCGATTCAATTAATCTCAGGCCGCAAGTCCATCCAGGGATGGGCCTCCGGAACCGCCAAAGATTCCGAAGACACGATGCAATTCAGCGCGCTCTCGGGAGTCCGCCCGATGATCGAGAAATTCCCGCTCGAAAAAGCTGCGGAAGGTTACGAACAAATGATCAGTGGCCGCGCCAGATTTCGCGCAGTACTGACCATGGGTGGGTAGAAATTAGCACTTACGAGGAGAGGTGCGGTAGCGGGCCTGCGCCCCGCCCTGACGCGGCGAAGCCCCGTCACCACATGGTCTATTGTTCAATCCCTGGCCGTCAGTTCCGCTACCGCAACTCCTCCATGCACTGCGCCAGCACTTCCCGGCTAGGCCGTACTGCTGATTCCGGCAAAGTCGCCAGCGGTTGATCCGTGACATTGAGCATGTCAATAAAGCTGGGCGCCTTCTCATTGATATAGAACACGCCGGTCAGCACCTCGCCTTTCGCGTGCGATTCCATCAACCGCGTCACCGCATGAACTTTGTCCGTAGGATCGTACGCCTCCTCCAGCTTTCTCAACCGCAGGCTCGACCCGTCGTGCATGGTAACTTCAAACGTCGTCCCCGGATCGTACTCCACGTTGATCTCTTCAAACGCCGGCACAAAGCTGACCTCGTGCAGCGGCTCTTCGTGAGCCTGCATGTACTTATAGGACTTAGTCGAGCCCTCGTGGTCGTTGAAGGTCACGCACGGAGAAACCACATCCAGCATCACCGTCCCGTTGTGCGCGATGGCCGCCTTGAGCATGGTGTGAAGCTGCCGCTTGTCGCCGGAAAACGACCGCCCCACAAACGTAGCTCCCAACTGAATCGCCATAGCGCAAGTATCGACGGGAGGCAGGTCGTTCACCACGCCGCTCTTCAACGTCGATCCCAGATCGGCGGTCGCCGAGAACTGTCCTTTTGTCAGGCCGTAACAACCGTTGTCTTCGATGATGTAGATGATCGGCAGGTTACGCCGCATCAGATGGATAAACTGCCCTGCCCCGATCGAAACCGTATCGCCGTCGCCGGTCACACCCAGCGCGATCAGGTTCTTGTTGGCCAGCATCGCGCCCGTTGCGATCGACGGCATGCGTCCATGCACACTGTTAAAGCTGTGCGAGCGGTTCATGAAGTAAGCCGGGCTCTTCGACGAGCATCCAATGCCGCTGAACTTGGCTACGCGCTCGGGCTTCACGCCCATTTCATACATCGCATCGATGATGCGCTCGGAAATCGCGTTATGCCCGCAACCGGCGCAGAGCGTTGTCTTCCCGCCGCGATAGTCGATAACCTGCAATCCAATGCGGTTTGTCTTCGGAGCAGGCGCAGAAGCCGGCGGCTGCGGGTTCGTAGGTGTGGTCCCCATCTTACTTGCCCTCCATCATCATGAGTTCGTCGGTTACGGACCGCGCATCCATCGGCAATCCGTGAACATGGCAAATCGACCGCAGACGCGGCGTCAATTCCGGCTTGATGTCGAGCTTCAGCAGGCTGGCCATCTGCCCGTCGCGGTTTTGCTCCACCACATACACGCGCTCGTGCTGCTCAATAAAATCATGCACCTCGCGCGTAAACGGATACGAGAGCACTCGAAGGTAGTCGGTTTCCAGTTTGTGCTCTTTGGACAATTGATCGCGCGACTCGATGATCGCCCAGTGCGAAGTGCCATAAGCAATAATCCCGACCTTCGCCTTCCCCGCGCCCATCATTTCCGGGCGCGGAACAAACGACCGCGCCGTCTCGAACTTCTTGTTGATCCGCTCCATGTTGCGTTCGAAATCGTCCGGACGCTCGCTGTACTGCGCCTTCTCATTGTGGCCGCTGCCGCGCGCGAAATATGCCGCCGCCGGATGCTCCGTGCCCGGCAGCGTGCGATAGCCCACGCCATCGCCGTCCACGTCCTTGTAGCGGGCAAAAGAACCTAACTTCTCCAGATCTGACTTACTCAGCACTTTTCCGCGATCAATCGGCTTGTCAGGATAAGGAAACGGATCGGACATCCAGTTATTCATCCCCAGGTCGAGGTCCGACATGACAAACACCGGCGTCTGGAACCGCTCGGCCAAATCAAAAGCGTCCTGCGCCATGGTGAAACACTCGCTGACCGAATCCGGAAACAGCAGGATGTGCTTAGTGTCGCCGTGGCTGAGGAAGGCGGTCGAGAGCACGTCGCCCTGCGAAGTCCGCGTAGGCAGGCCGGTCGAGGGCCCCACCCGCTGAATATCCCAGATCACCGCGGGAATTTCCACGTAATAAGCCAGGCCGGTAAACTCCGCCATCAGCGAGATGCCCGGGCCCGCGGTAGCCGTCATCGAGCGCGCACCCGCCCACGCAGCCCCAATCACCATGCCTACCGCCGCCAGTTCGTCTTCGGCTTGCACGATGGCAAACGTCGCTTTGCCATCCGGGCCGACGCGGTGTTCCTTCATGTAATCGATCATCGTCTCCACCAGCGACGATGAGGGCGTAATCGGATACCAGGTGACCACGGTACAACCGGCAAACATGCAGCCCAGGGCCGCGGCGGAATTGCCGTCGACGATGATCTTGCCCGCCGTCTTATCCATGCGTTGGATGTAGAACGGATCGCGCTTCTTTAGATTCGCGGCGGCATAATCGTGTCCCGCCTTGGCCGCTGCCAGGTTCAAAGCCGCAGCCTTCGCCTTCGTCGCGAACTGTTTGCGAATTGCCTTCTCCACCTCGGCATAGTCAATCTCCAGCAGGCGTGCCGCCACTCCGACGTAGATCATGTTCTTGATCAGCTTGCGCAGCTTGGCTTCCGCACCCACCGTTGCCGCCAGCTTGTCGAAGGGCACAGCGTAATAGATGAGATCGCCGCGCACTTTGTCGAGCGCCAGCGGTTCGTCATAAAGCACGGCCGCGCCCGCCCCCAGCGTCTTCACATCGTCCTGCGCGGTCTCTGCATTCATCGCGATTAGCAGGTCGATTTCCTTCTTGCGCGCGATGTATCCATCTTTATTAGCCCGGATCGTGTACCAGGTCGGCAATCCCGCAATGTTCGAAGGAAACAGGTTCTTCCCCGAAATCGGCACGCCCATCTGGAAAATGCTGCGCAACAAAACTGTGTTGGAACTCTGCGAACCCGACCCATTCACGGTCGCAACCTGAATACTCATGTCGTTGACGACACGCGCTTGCCCCAATTGACCAGAGGACTCCTGGGGCACGACATCCGTAGTGGCCATCCCTTTCACCTTCCCTCGTCATGACCGGGCAAACCCCATTCGCCCGGAAGTCTTGCGGAGTAAAGCAGGAAAACTCTTTATTATACGCGCTCGAAAGCACTGAGGGTTAATCACAGCAGCAAATGGTAGTGGCTGAATTTGAAAATTCACCCACTACCCAGCACATGATGGTTTGCCGGCATACTCGCGCCCGGTCTGGGGTTTAAACTTATCACGGAGGGGAACGACACCCGACATGCAATAGTTGGAGGCATGGAAAGCGACTTTTTCCTCCAACGTTGCGGCAGCAGACAAGTCCGTCGAGGGAGATAGATATGGCGACCCGAGACGAGGACTACACAGTCGACACGGTGGGGACTTGCAGTGTCGCCGGATGTGTGCGTTCGCATCTGGCTCACTGCGCCAAATGCCACCGCGAAGTCTGCGGGCATCACTCGGAGGATTGCGAGTGTTGCGGCGAGACATTCTGCCCGACGTGCTACGCCGAGCACGCGGAGCTGGCACAGCCAGGCCTCATAAGTACGTAAGCAAGAACCTCAAAACGTGCCAGAGCCTTTCGTCTCCCCCGATAGAGCAATCGTGGTCTAGGGCGTTTCGAGCAGACCAGCCGGCGTTCCAAACCTTCCGTTGTGATTGCCAACTCCCTACTCATTCGCACCCGGGAATGGAAAGCTTCGGTGATAATAGAACGAGGCGGGAACAATCCGAAGCACGGGAGTTGGAATGACTTCGAAACTCGATTCCAGCGGCGCCAGCGCTACCGCCGCACAGAACTGCAACGTGGCCCTCCTCGGCTTCGGAACGGTCGGTAGCTCGGTGGCGAAGATACTCTGCGAGCGCTCGAACACTCACCTGCGTCTCACCCACGTCCTCAATCGCAACGTGGCCCGAAAGAAAGTGGACTGGCTTCCCTCTTCCGTGCAGTGGACGGAGAAGATCGACGACATTTTGTCGTCGAACGCCGACATCGTGGTCGAGGTGATGGGCGGACTTGACCCCACCGAAGACTGGATCCGGCGCGCGCTCACCTCGGGCAAATCGGTGGTCACCGCCAATAAGCAGCTGGTCGCGCAATGCGGCCCGGAATTAATCGACCTGGCCCGCCGCATGAAGCGGCAAATTCACTTTGGCGCCTCGGTCGCGGGAGGCGTGCCGGTAATTTCCGGATTGCATGAGGGATTGGCGGGCGACGAACTGTTCAAAATCTGCGGCATCCTCAACGGCACCTGCAACTACATTCTCAGCCAGATCGAGTCGAACGGCATTCCCTTCGCCACCGCTCTGCGCGAGGCGCAGAAGCTTGGTTTCGCCGAGGCCGACCCCACCGAAGACATCGACGGCCTCGACGCGCGCGCCAAACTCGCGATCCTGGCGCGCGTCGGACTGCATTGCAACGTCCGGCCCGAGAGCATCCTGGCGCGCTCCATCTCCGCCATCGACGCGGTCGATTTCGAATACGCGAACCAGTTGGGTTGCACCATCCGCCAGATTTCCTGGGCAGAGCTGATCGCAAAGCCGAGCCCCGTGCATCAAGGCGACGAACTCTTTGCCGCAGTCCAACCCGCGCTGGTCGATCTTTCATCGCCTTTGGCGCGCGTCGAGGGCAGCCAAAACCTCGTCATCGCAACCGGAACCTACGGCGGCCAGACGGTGTTTGGAGGTCACGGCGCCGGCGGACATCCCGCGGCCGTCGCCGTCGTTTCCGACATTCTGGCCATCGCTCGCTCCCATCAAGCGGCAGTGACCATGACGGATGCCGGGCAGCCCGACGAGAAAACTCCGACCGTCACCGCCGATCTCGCCACCAAGCACTATCTGCGCTTTCTGGTGAAGGACCACCCCGGCATCATCGCCAGCCTAGCCACAATTCTCTCCCAATGCGGCATCAACATCGATTCGGTGCTGCAGAAACCGAACTGCCCGAAATCGCATCTGCCCTTCTTGATTACGCTGGAAGAATGTAAAGCGGCGCTGGTGGAGCAGGCATTACAGCAGATCAACTCGCTGGATTTTCTGGTGCAGCCGTGCTTGCATTTGCCGATCCTCTAAGAAACATCAGGAGTTGCCATCCCGAGCGTAGTAAGGAATCTGCAGTTTGTCGGAGGTCTAGGTCGTCCAGGGATTGACGAGTGGAATCGCAGCGTCCTCGAAATGAGGAATGTTTCGAGTGGCGAGGGTGGCGCGTTGTGCGAGCGCAATCCCGGCAATCATCGTGTCGCGCAGATCGACGGGACGCCCTTTCCTATGCCGGGCCGCCATCAGATCGCTCGCCTGTCCCGCCGCCGCAACGTCGAACGTCGCCACCCGCTGGCCAATTCTCGCCAGAAGCTCTGCAAACGCCGCGCTCAGGAGCGTGCGTCTCCGTCCTGCCGTCAGAATCTGCAGCCCAAACTGGATTTCGAGAACCGTTACCGAAGTAGTCCATATCGACGTTCGGGATTGATGGTCAAGCCAGGCAACAACTTTCTGGTCCGGTACCTGCCTCATCAGCGCGGAAAGCACATTCGTATCGAGAATAATCACGGCTCAAACTCGAAAGGCTTGATCGCGTGTCCACGCAGTTCGGGAATGTCGCTTTCGAGGCCGACTTTGGCGAACAGGGCAGCGATCTCGTTTCCCAATCCGCCCGATGGAAGAGGTTCCTCAACTGCGGCGTTGCGCAGAATATCCCGTATTTCCTCTTCCATACTGCGGCCGTTCCGCCGTGCGCGGCGCTGCAATCGAGTTTTGACGACGTTCTCGATGTTGCGGACAACAAACTGGGCCATTGCATCCTCCGGTGAGGGGAATTTGATATCATGATATCACGCAAGAGACAGCGATGCAAACGCGGTTTCAGCCACCTCCCCAACCCATGCAATTCAATGGACGGCCGAAAGAGCCTCGCCGCGGTTACGCTTCCACCTGGAAGAACTGCGCCATGTTGCGGAATTTCTTGTAGCGGGTATCGAGCAATTCCCCCAGCGGCAGGCGCTTGAGTTTAGCCAACTCCTCTTGCAGGGCCCGGTCGAGCAACTCTGCGGCCTGCGCATGGTCGGTATGCGCGCCGCCCGCGGGCTCCGGAATAATGGCATCAATGCAGCCCAGTTCGCTCAAGTCTTTCGCCGTAATTTTCATGGCCTCCGCCGCCAGGTCCTTCTTGCTGGTGTCCCGCCACATGATCGAGGCGCAGCCCTCCGGCGAAATCACCGAGTACACGGCGTTTTCCATCATCAAGACGCGGTCGGCCACGGCAATCGCCAGTGCGCCGCCACTGCCGCCGACGCCAATCACAGTCGCGATGACCGGCACTTCCAGGCGCGCCATTTCCAGGAGGTTGCGGGCGATCGCTTCCCCCTGTCCTCGCTCTTCGGCGTGCAGTCCGGGATAGGCGCCATCGGTGTCGACGAAGGTTAGAATCGGCCGCTTGAACTTCTCCGCAATCCTCATCACTCGCAGTGCCTTCCGATATCCTTCCGGGTGCGCCATGCCAAAGTTGCGATATACGCGCTGTTTCGCATCGCGCGCTTTCTGCTGGCCGATCACGATCACTTCCTCGCCGTGAAAGCGGGCCATCCCGCAAACAATCGCCGGATCGTCGCGGAAACTGCGATCGCCGTGAATCTCGCTCCAGTCGGTGAAAATGCGCTCTACATAATCGAGGGTGTAGGGACGTTGGGGATGGCGCGCCAGTTCCGTGCGCTCCCATGCGTTCAGGTGCGAAGAAATCTCGCGCCGAAGACCGTCGACCCGGTCATGCAATTGCCGGATCTGGCGGAGTGTTTCTGCGCTCTGCCCTTCCAAAGTCTGTAGCTTCGTGATCTGCTGCTCGATTTTTTCCAGTTCCTGTTGCGCTTTCAATCCAGAATCCATCTTGATGACGTTCCCATTCCCGTGCGTATGATGTGCTTCCACAATTGAAAGCATGAAGTCCGCACTGGCGACCGCGGCATTTTCCGCAGTCGCATCGGACTTTCCCGCCCGCCTTGTCTTGATTCGTCTCATCGGCCGCGTCGGTAAATTGGCATGCTCTTCCTTATGTACGATCAACTGATTTTGCGCACGCTGCCGCGCCCACACAAGTCTTCCACGCGGCTCAAGAAACTGCGGTCCGGCATCACATTATAGCCTTCCGCCTCCATCACTACCATGAAATCACCTTCCCGCTCCACGTCGAACAGCACCTGCGCTTCGCCTTTGCGCTCGCGGCAAAGCGCGTGCAGGGCATCGACCGTGTCTTCCGTCGCACTGCCGAGGGGAATCCGTATGCGGAGCGCCTTCGCCAGGGTTACCGTAGCTTCGTCGAGCGGAACGATGTCGGCCGCCGTAACCTTGGGATTCGCACCTTCTTCGATACGCACGCCGCCGCGAATCAGCACCGGAACCTCGAGCTTTACTTTCTCCGCAAGCTTCCTGTAGGCCTCGGGGAAGACCAGCAACTCTACTTTCCCCGACATATCTTCCAGCGCCGCTTGGGCCCACAGTTCGCCCCTTCTTGATTTTGCGACTCGCAACCCCGAAATCAAACCCGCCGTGGTGATGTTCTCGTCCTTGGCGGTGGATTTCTTCATGGCGCCAATATCCTCGGTAGAGAGCGCATTCAGGTCGGCGAGCTTCTCCTTGTACTTCTCCATCGGATGGCCGGTAATAAAGAATCCGAGGATTTCCTTCTCCGCCGCCAACCGCGTCTGCTCATCCCACTCGGGCGCTTGGGGCAGGGCATCGTTCGCCGCCTGCGCGGTTTCATCCGCGAACACGCCGAACAGCCCGTGCTGTCCCGACTCCGCATCGCGCTGTGCTTTCTGGGCCTGTTCGATCGCGGTGTCGAGCGCTTTCATAAGCTGCGCCCGGTGACCGAAACCATCCATGGCCCCACTCTTGATCAGCGACTCCAGCACCCGCTTGTTTAACAGGCGCAGATCCACTTCCTCGCAAAATTCGTAGAATGACCGGAAATTCCGGCCGAGCTTCTTCCGCGCCGCGACGATCGACTCGATCGCATTTCCGCCAACGTTCTTCACCGCGGCCAGCCCAAAGCGGATCGCCTGCCCGTGCGGAGTAAAGTTCGCATCGCTGACGTTGATATCCGGCGGCTCTACTGCAATTCCCATCTCGCGGCACTCATTGATGTACTTCACCACGTCATCGGTGCTGCCGGTCACCGAAGTCAGCAGGGCTGCCATAAAGTCCAGCGGATGATGCGTCTTCAAGTACGCAGTGTGATAGGCGAGCAGCGCGTACGCCGCCGAGTGCGACTTATTGAAGCCGTAGCCGGCAAACTGCGCCATCAGATCGAAAATCTTTTCAATCTTTCTGGGCGGGAAACCGCGCTGCGTCGCGCCCTGCACAAACCGTTCGCGCTGCTTCGCCATCTCCTCGACGTTTTTTTTGCCCATCGCCCGCCGCAGCAGGTCCGCTTCTCCCAGGCTGTAGCCAGCGAGTTTGTTCGCCGCCTGCATCACCTGTTCCTGATACACGATCACGCCCAGCGTCTCGTGCAAGATCTCTTTCAATTCCGGCAATTCGTATTCAATCTTCCGGCGCCCATGCTTGCGCTCGATGAAATCGTCAATCATGCCGCCCTGGATCGGCCCGGGACGGTAGAGAGCGTTCAAGGCGGTGAGATCTTCAATCGAATTCGGCTGATAGCGGCGCAGAACGTCTCGCATTCCGTGCGACTCAAACTGAAATACGCCCGAGGTTAATCCCTTATGGAAGACTTTCTCGTACGTCTCCTGGTCTTCGAGCGGGATGTCGTCCAGCGTGAGATTCGTCCCCCTCTGCGCGATCAGTTTCAACGCGTCGTCGAGAATGGTAAGCGTCGTCAGCCCGAGAAAATCCATCTTCAGCAGGCCCATCTTCTCGATGGCCTTCATGTCGAAAGCAGTGACGATTTCGTCGTTCTTGGTTCTGTGCAGCGGTACCAGTTCAATCAGCGGACGCGGTGAAATCACCACGCCCGCGGCATGTACGCCGGAATTACGGACCAGACCTTCCAGCTTCCGCGCCGTGTCGAGCAACTGCCGCACCTGTGGATCTTTCTGGTAAGCGTCCTGCAGCGCCACGGACTCCTTGAGCGCGTCGTCCAGTTTGATATTCAGCGTGGTCGGCACCATCTTCGCGATGCGGTCGACGTCGCTGTAAGGCATGTCCATCGCGCGGCCAACGTCCTTGATCGCAGCTTTCGCCGCCATCGTCCCGAAGGTAATAATCTGCGCTACATTTTCCCGCCCGTATTTATGAGTAACGTACTCGATCACTTCCCCGCGCCGGTTCATGCAGAAATCGATATCGATATCGGGCATGGAAATGCGTTCCGGGTTCAGGAAGCGTTCGAACAGAAGCTCGTGCTGCAGGGGATCGATGTCAGTGATTCCGAGCGAATACGCGACTACCGCCCCCGCCGCCGAGCCACGCCCCGGACCTACCGGAATACCGCGTTCGCGGGCGTAACGGATGAAATCCCAGACGATCAGGAAATAGCCGGAGAACTTCATCTGCTGAATGATGGCAATTTCGCGCGCCAATCGCTGTTCGTAGTCGGCAAGGGAATGCTTGAGCCGGCCGTTGGCCGCTGTCGTGCGCAGGCTTTCCATCCGCCGGGCGAATCCCTGCCGCGTGATGTGCTCAAAATAACTATCGGGGGTGAATCCGCCGGGAACGTCAAAGCGCGGAAACGGGCTGGGAACTTTCTCCAGTCGAAAATTGCAGCGCTCGGCGATCTCGAGCGTGCGCGAAAGCACTTCGGGCGAATCTTTGAACACGCGCAGCATCTCGTCGCCGTTCTTGACGTAGAACTGCGTGCCCTCGAACTTCATCCGGTTGGTTTCCTGAATGGACTTCCCCGTCTGTATGCACAGCATCACATCCTGGGCGTGCGCGTCGTCTTCGCAGAGGTAGTGGCTGTCGTTGGTCGCGACCAGGGGCAGCCCGAGGTCCTTCTCTAACTGAAACAACCCGGAATGGATGCGGTGCTCCATCTCCAGGCCCTGGTCCTGAATCTCGAGGAAGAAATTTTCTTTGCCGAAGAGATCGCGGTAGAATCCGGCGGCCGAGCGCGCCGCCTCGTAGTTCCCTTCCGTCAAACGCTCGGCCACTTCGCCCTTGAGGCATCCGGAAAGCCCGATCAGTCCCTTGGAATGTTCCGCCAGAAAGTTCTTGCTCACCCGAGGCTTGTAGTAAAAGCCGTGCAGAGAGGCTTCCGACGTGATCTTCACCAGGTTGCGGTAGCCTTCTTCATTCTCGGCGAGTACCAGCAGATGGTTGTAGGTGTCGCCGTCGGGCGGAGTGCGCGCGATATCGTGATCGTCTTTCTTGCAGATGTAGAGTTCGCATCCGACGATCGGTTTGACGCCGGCCTTGTGCGCCGCATTCACGAAATGCACGGCGCCAAAGATATTGCCGTGATCGGTCATGGCGACCGCGGGCATGCCGAGTTTCTGAACCCGGTCCACGAGTTTCTCAACGTCGCAAGCCCCGTCGAGGAGCGAATAATCACTATGCAAGTGCAGATGAACGAAGGATTGGGACATGAAGATTTCTTTGCTGTAGAGCCGCATTCATTCTAATGGCTGGAGGAAATCGCGCAACGCCTGAAAGTGGTGCAATCGCGTGTGGCGCGGGCGCCCTCACCCGCGTGCCCGCGGATGTTTGGTCAGTGGAGTTGTGCGCATCGACCGCCTAAACGCCCCGGCGGCAGCCCATTCAGCAGTTCCAGAAAAACTCCGTTCGTCCATCCAAACCCCACAACATTGTCCCGGTATCCTTCTGCCAATTTTATGTTCGCCGAGTCCGAGACCACGTTATATTTTTCGCGAATTGTCCCATCGCGCGCGAAATTGTCCAGCACCATCGACAGAAATTCGCACGAGATCCGGTCCGCCTCCGGGTTGTAGCCATAGCTTCGCAATCCTTCGACGGCCAGCAACTGAATGGGCGCCCAGCCGTACGGATAGTCCCATTGCACGCCGGTTTCCTTCGTGCTCATTGCCAGTCCGCCTTGCTGCTCGAAACGCTGCAGGTTCTGCGCCAGGGACTTCGCTTGCGCTGGACTCGCGAGCCCGACCCACAGAGGGTAGAACGTGGTGGCATACTCGTACGAGGACAGCTTCTTTTTTTCAAAATCGTAGTCAAAGAACAGACCGCGCTGACCGTCCCAAAGCAGGGTGCGGACGATCTCTTTTCGCTTCTCGGCCCGTTGATGCCATTGTACGGCGGCCGCCCGGTTCCCCAGCCATTCGCTGATTTTCTCCAGATCCTTTTCTGTCTTATACAGCAGGCTGTTGAGACAAACGGGAGCATAGTGGTGCGTCTCTGCCCCGTAAGGTCCAAAACGAAAGGAAATATCAAACCCCGATTCGCGCATGCTGCGATCACCCTTGTAATAATCGTCACTGAGCCCGACGTGTTTGATCTGAACGCATTTTGAATCCGCCTCTGGCGAATCGTCTTCACACAACCTCAGCGAATACCCGGGGTGCTTGAGCGCACCGGCCGTTTCCGCTTCCGCTAAGTACGGACTTTGCCCCCTCTGCCTGGCAAAATATGCCAGCACGTCGTGGTAATAACCAGTTTCATCGTGCAATCCCTCCGGAACCGGCCCCTCACCAAAATCGTAGTAGCGAGACAATCCGGTCTCTCCCGCCCGGTGAGCCGGCTGCATCCACATTTCGTAGTCCCGGTCGGCATAGTGATAGGCTTTCGCCAGCCAGGTCAAATCCTCATGCCCGCGCGCCTTCTCCGCTTCGTACACGGCGATGATCATGGAACTCAGAAAGGGCGGCTGCGAGCGCGTGAGGTAATAGCTGCGATTCGCGTTCAAGACGGCGCCGTAGTGCTCGATTTCAAAGAAGAAGTTTTCCACCATGCCTCGCGCCAGGTCGACCTTTCCCGCGCGCAGCAGTCCACGAATGATGAAGTAACTATCCCAGCCATACATCTCGTTGAATCGCCCGCCCGGGACAACGTAGGGGTTCTCCAGAAAGAGCAAGCCGGGTGGATGAACATCATCCCCCGTCACCTGCCCGGGCCCATGAATGATGTCGGGTAGATGCTCCACTCGCACCTTGCATTCTGCCAAGAGTTTTTGTAATGCGGCGGGAATGGCCAGATCTGCCGGTAGATAGAGTACGGCGGTTCCGGTCAGCTTGGGGTCGGCAACCCCTTCGCAAGCGGCGGTCGAGCGGCTTAGAACGCTCCAACTGGAGGAGATATAGTCAAGAATGGCCTGCAGTTCCTGACTACGCTTCGGGGATCCATCCATGCTTTGCGCCGAAATACCAAGGGAACTGAAATACAAGAGAGCCAGGATCGCTGCGGCGCGCATATACGGAAGCGCTATCTCGGCACCTGAAAATCCACGCCGCGATCGTCATTCATCTTGACCGTGGCCGGAAGATCAAGTAGCGCGAGTGGAATCTTCTTCCCCGCTTGGTGGTCATTGAGCACCCAGAGCGTTCCACCGGCGATAGCGTAATTCCGCACTTCTTCCACATGCTGGTCGCGGAAAACCAGCGCGGTTGCGGGGCCTGCGGCAGCCCGTTCTTCCTCGCGCGGCTGCGGGCGGCGCGCGTACGAATCCTGCTCCCTGTCTTCCTGTTCGCGCAGTCGCTGTTCCTCCAGATTGACTGAGTTCATCTCGTTGGCCAGCGCGAGTTCGCGCTCCTGATCCTCGTCATAGTTGTATGAGGAAGACGAGTCCCACCACCAGTACGGATCGTAATAGCCCGCGTAACCGAATCCCGCAAACCACGGATTCACGAAGCTCCTTCGGCAGCCGAAGCAACGATGAAACCTGTGACCGCCAAAGCGTCCTCTGTCAAAACCGTCTCTGCGGAAAGTGGGAGTGCGGAAGGAAGGAGAAGAACGAGGGCCCATTCCGGTACGCAGGCCTGGGTGCATTCCGCCAAAGGCGCGGCCACCCGATGCGTGTCCAACGGCAACACCCCGACTGCCGCCAGAAGCCCGCATGCCGCCGCGCTGAGCGGATGCCGACACGAGACCCGCAAGAATGACGAACGCCGCAATGGTCAGGCCGCGACGCATAAATTGGATTATAACCCCGCCCTGAAAACAAGGTCTGGCAATCGTGCGGCGCGTTTCCCGGGGATTACTTCTTCTTCCGCTGGAGCTTGGGCTTGGTTTTCCGCTTCGCCTTATTCTTGGCTTGAGGGCGCTTGCCGGTGGGCTTCTCCACACGCGGCTTCGCGGCTTTGGCCGGCTTCGCGGGTGAAACCGGCTTCGCGGGCGCCGCCGGCTTCGAGGCAGGAACGGGCGCGACCTGAGCCTGCGTTGCCGGCACCGCAGCGGTTTTTCCCTTCCCCTTCGCGCCCGGCTTGGCGCTCGCCGCTGCAGGAACCGCAGCCGCAGCGGCCTTCCCTCCTCGGCCCCGCTTGGTGGGCGCAGGCGGTGGAGGTGGCGGAGGTGGCGGCGCCAGCGGTTTGAGATATTTCAGAGTCTCGGTCCGCGAGCGCAGCTTGCCATCCAACAACAGCAAGAACACATCGTTCGCGATCTTCGCGTACTCCGGCATCTGCGGCGTAATTCGCAGCTCCGTCATCTCGGGCAGAGGAATTTTCTGCTGCACCTGCCGCCATTTCGTGAAGAAATTCTTGATCTTTTGCGCCACCGCCTGCTGCCGCGCCGTGATCGCAAGAAACAGAATCATCTCCGGACGCGCCGACGACAGCAATTGCCAGGTCCGCCCGGGCGTGCCCGCCTCTTTACCCGATAAGCGCTTCGCCAGGCTGTGGGCATTCGCATCCAGATCCTTCCACGACTCGACCAGATCCTTGCGTGGAATCGCCCGGCGCAAATCCGAAATATCCTTGTCGCCCAGCCGCTCGGTCAGAAAATGCAGCACCGCGGGTGCAACCTCTGGCGTATAGCCGAGCTCGTTCATCTGCTGACGAGTCTTCATCAGCGCGCCCAGCCCGGCCGTATCCACTTTGGCGGTGCTCCAGCGCGGGTTCAGCACCTTCAGCCAGCCCTCTTTTTCGTATGCTTTCAGAACACCGTACGGATCGTCCTCATACGCCAACTGCTCGATCTCGTAACCGATGCTTGAACTCCGTATGTACTCGATGTAGCCGTTCTCTTTTCCCGATTCGTAACGCGCCTGCGTCCGTTCCTCGAGCGGCCAGTGGAAACGCGTGCTGAAACGCGTGGCCCGGATCATGCGGGACGGGTCCTCGAGAAACGCGTAGTTATGGAGCACGCGAATCACTTTCGCTTCGATGTCGGCAGTGCCGTTAAATGGATCCATCAACAGCCCGCGCGACCCTTCGTTCATCGACAAAGCCATCGCGTTCACGGTGAAATCGCGGCGGCGAAGATCTTCACTGATTGTGGCGGGAGCTATCTGCGGAGCCTTGCCCGGCTTGTCGTAGCGCTCCGAGCGCGCCATCGCAATCTCGGCGCGCACACCACCTGGCAGCGTCAGCAGCAAGGTCCGCGTTTCGTCGTCGGCGTCGCCCACCACCGCTCCCGCGCGCTCCAGGTCCTTATGGAGCTTGAGCGCGTTGCCCTGGACCGTAAAATCCAGATCGCGAATGGGGAATCCGGTAATGATGTCGCGGATGGCGCCACCGGTCAGATAGAGATTCATCTCCGCCGCCTTGGCGGCGTCTAGGACCAGGGTAACTGCCTTTTGTTGGTCCGGCGAGAGCCGGGTTTCCAGCGTATATATGTAATCGGCCATGCCTTCCTAGTCGCCGTGCGGTGGCCCTTCGCTGGCTCGACCGGGGCGTTTATCACAAGATTTCCACAAGCGGGCGGCGCATAACTTCCCACACTGCCCCGTCGCAGAATCTAACTCACTCTAGATATTAGACTTATACCGCGCCACCCTGGTTTCAGTAAACAACAGAAAATAACACAACGTTTACCGTTTGGCTACTGCGAAGGCACAAAGTGGGCGAATTCCTACGGAAAGTGCGAGAATCCCATCTGGAGCCTCCATTTCGGCCGCCCACTCGGCCCCGGCAAGCGCGGGCGGCCAGGTGAGTTTTGCCAGGGGAAGGCTCTCAAAGCGTCCCAGGCGCCATGCCCTCTACCCACAAGAAAGTGATCGTGCGGAAACACGACCGCGACTCGGTCAGCGGCTTCGTCGCTCCCGCCAACTTTGTGGTGCAGGGCAAACTGGAACTCCTGAATACGGCCGGCAACGTGGTCGCGATCGACTTGCGCGACATCAAGGCCGTCTATTTTGTCCGCGAGTTCTCCGACAGCGATGTAATGCTCCGGAAGACCTTCACCACCCGTCCCAGAACCGAGGGCCTCTGGGTGCGGCTGAAGTTCAAAGACAACGACGTCATCGAAGGCATCCTACCCAACGACCTGACGCAAAACCCCGCCGAAGGATTCCTGATGAACCCTCCCGATCTGCGCTCGAACACGCAGCGAGTCTTCGTGCCCCGCGAAGCGCTGACGTCGGTGACGGTGCTGGCAGTAATAGGAGCAGCTAACCGCCGCCGCAAAGGCGGGCAGCCGGATACGAGGCAAGTCACGCTGTTCGAGCAGTAGGAAGTCACAGTTGTCATCCTGAGCGAAGCGAAGGACCTATGGATTCGCTTCCGCTACAATTCTCCCGGACCCATACTATGAAACTTGCCGACATTGCCACCGCCCTCAATGCCCGTCTTGACAACGCTTCTCCCGACACCGAAATCACCGCCGTGGCCGGAATCGAACAAGCCGGCCCTGGGCAGCTCACCTTTGTGTCGAACCCGAAGTACAACGCTGCCGCGAAGACCACCACGGCTTCTGCCGTCATCGTCGCCGAGAACTTTCCCGCCATCTCTACGGGAATGCTGCGCAGCAAGAATCCATATCTTGCCTGGGCCAAGGCCATAGAGCTTTTCTACCAGCCGCCAAGCTACGCCCCCGGAATCCATCCCACCGCCGTCGTTCATCCCAAAGCCAAACTAGGCAAGAACGCGCACATCGGTCCCTACGTGGTGATCGATGAAGACGTCGTCATCGGAGACAATGCCGTTCTGCTGGCCCACGTTGTCATCTATCGCGGAGTCACCGTCGGCAATAACTTCTTCGCGCACGCCCACGCCGTAGTCCGGGAATTCTGTCAACTGGCCGACGACGTCGTGCTACAGAACGGCGCCCTTGTCGGCACCGACGGATTCGGCTTCGCCAAGGATGACTCCGGCCACTGGCACAAAATCATCCAGTCCGGCAACGTGGTGATCGAAAACGACGTCGAGATCCAGGCCAACACCTGCATCGACCGCGCCAGCATTGGCGAGACCCGCATCGGACGCGGCTCGAAGATCGACAACCTGGTTCAGGTAGGCCACAGTTGCACCGTCGGCCACGACACGCTCCTCATCTCGCAGGTAGGCCTGGCCGGAACTACGGATGTCGGGAACAACGTGATTCTTGCCGGACAAGTCGGCGTCTCCGGCCACGTCAAAATCGGCGATGGAGCCATCGCCATTGCCCAAAGCGGCATCCCGCACGACGTTCCCGCCGGAGCCATGGTCAGTGGCGCTCCCGCCATCGATCACCGACTCTGGTTGAAGTGCTGCGCCGCCTACGCCAGGCTGCCGGAGATTGCCAAGGCAGTGAGAAAGTTGTCAGAGCGGGAGTGAGTCGTTTTCTCTCCTGCGAAGAATGAATGCGGCCGCCAAGATTTTCCGCCGGCGCCGCGCGGCAGCGGTACAATACGCGCAAGGATCGTTTTCGGGAGGCCGGTATGCCTTCTCGCCTCGTAAGACCCTATCCCTGGGTTCGCATTAGTTTCCTGGTCGTCCTCGCCCTGTTGGTGTCTGGCTGGGGCACTTGCAACGTGATGGTTGATTTCAATAGCTGTCAGGGCGTGCAGCCCATGGCCCAACTTACCTCACTTTCGCCGGGGGCGATTCCTGGCAACTCCGACTCAGCTCTGCTGACCTTGAACGGAAGCGACTTTACTCCGCAATCGCAGATTCTGTGGGACAGCAGCGCGTTGCCTACCGTCTTCATGGACTCGCACCACCTCCAGACCACCATTACGCAACAGACCTTTGCTGACTTTGGAGGCTCATCCGGGAGCAGTGTGCAGATTTCCGTAAGGACTGTTGGATCGGCCACAGGATGTCCTCCCGGCGGAAACTCGGCCACGCTCGTGCTGGTCATCAACTAGCCGGAGACCTTCGTGTGGCGCGGGCGCGCTCGCCCGCAGCGTTATCCCCCCTTTCTCCGGTCTTTTGGAATCAAAGACTTGGGAGGAGGTTCCGGCCAGGTCTTTGGGTTTAAAGGACTTGCTTGTAAAGTCTTTAAGAACCAATGACTTAGCCGAAAGATCCTTCCCCTTCGGCTTCGCTCAGGGTCGCAACCCGACGCGAAAAATAGAGAATCTTTCCCACCGTCCGGCGACGCTGGCCCGCCTAAGAGCCCCGCCCTTCGCTTCGCGATAGGACGGGCCACCTGTCTGTTACGAAATCCGAACAGAAGATGCGAACGCGCTCAACGGGGGAAGGGGTTGTTGTATGGTGTCGCGCATCTCTCGTGACTCTCCGGTCCGGTGAGGCATGCCTTCCCCTCGAGGCCTCGCGGGGCTGTGGAGTCATTCCTAGGGAGTCAGGGGTGGGCGTGGTTCTGTGCAGAGCCGCGTGCCCACCCTTCGTATTTTGAAGAGTGGGATTCCACCCCCGCCGCGTCTGGGGTAAGTACAAACGCGTGGAGAAGCTGCACTGCATTCACCGAAACCCAGTAAAGCGTGGACTGGTGGAGCGTCCGGAAGATTGGTTGGTGTAGAGCGGACACTCCTGTCCGCTGCCTCTGACTCGTGCCCGGAGAAGAGGTAGTAGTCGAGATCGAATCGCACTGGACCTCAACCCGACGCGAAAAGCAGGGAATCTTTCCTACCATCCGGCGACGTGCTCCCGCCTGAAAGCCCCGCCCTTCGCTTCGCGATAGGACGGGCCACCCGCCAGAGCCGATAGAGAACCGGATTCCAGTCTACTTGAGCGCAAACACTGCGTGGCCGACAAAGATTCCGTTGATGCTGATGTCTACGCGGTACGTGCCAACGCCCAACGAAGACGCTGCAAGGTTGTAGACGTACTGGCAAGCAGTGGGATCAATCCTAAAATTTGAGCCACTGTCTGCCGCCATACCGTATGAGTTTTCATCAACTGCACCTAGCGTTCCGCCCGCAGTTCTAGTCACCGAGATCGTCGCTGGTGGTAATGTGCAGGTTGGTATGTCGTTTTCAGTAAGCGTGAACTTCACCGGAACTACTCCCCTTCGTGCCTTGAAGACACTGCTGCCGTCAGCGTTGATGGGCCGCTGCACGAAGGCCTTGTAGATAGGGTTGAGACGAACAGCATGCACTCGGCCATCGCCGGTAACATTCGCTGCGATTTGCCCGGCATCGTTGATGTCGGATGCACCGGATAGATACAAGCCGAAGCCAGCCGGAATTAGGTTGTTAAGGTCATACATCACGCCGTTGTTGTAGAGGAAGGCGTGCAGAGCGACGTCACCGCTGGTGAGGGCCCAGCCGACCACTTGACCGGAGGCGTTGATGCCATAGGCCACACTAAACGTACCGCCGAGCGTGCCGAGGTCATCCTTGGCCGGATTGATGGGGCTGTTGGGAGCCGTGCGGAAGGCGTGGTAGGTGCTGTTATCGCTGATGAGGGCATAGCCGACCACCTGACCGGAGGCGTTGATGTCAAAGGCCGCACTAAACGTGCCGCCGAGCGTGCCGAGGTCATCCTTGGCCGGATTGATGGGGCTCTTGGGAGCCGTGCGGAAGGCGTGGTAGGTTGATGAGCGATTGCCGAAAGCGCCGACCACCTGGCCCGAGTCGTTGATGCCGTCAGCCTCGTTCCACGTACCCGCGAGTGTGCCGAGGTCATCCTTGGCCGGAGTGATGGGGCTGTTGGGAGCCGTGCGAAAAGCGTGGAGAGCTCCGGACCCGCTTGCATACTCGGAGCGTCCGAGCGCCTGGCCGGAAGCATTGATGGCTTGGGCGAAACTATACATACCGCCGAGCGTGCCGAGGTCATCCGTGGCCGGATTGATGGGGCTCTTGGGAGCCGTGCGGAAGGCGTGGTAGGTGCTGTTATCGCTGATGAGGGCATAGCCGACCACCTGACCGGAGGCGTTGATGCCAGAGGCCGCACTAAACGTGCCGCCGAGCGTGCCGAGGTCATCGGTGGCCGGATTGATGGGGCTGTTGGGAGCCGTGCGGAAGGCGTGGTAGGTGCTGTTGCTGGTGGTGGTGCTCGCTTGGCCAACAACCTGGCCAGAGTTGTTGATGCCGCTGGCGGAGCCGTAAGTGCCGCCGAGCGTGCCGAGGTCAACGACCGTGTACATCTGTGCGAAGCAGGTGCTTGCTGCGACGAGCAGCCACAAGCAACATACGACTAAGAGCGTAGTGATTCTTTTCATGGGAGACTCCCTTCAACGCGACATCATGAAGTTCCCTGCTAGATTGCGGGAACGACCCGGGGTCGCGTACTCGAAGTGTCTATATGCGGGGAAGAACGCTGGGGATACGCCGGGAGCGAGTTTATCACTGGGGTCATGTCCATGTGGTGACGGGCGTCACCGCTTGATGTGCGGTGATCGCCAACAGCCGCACCGCCCACCGGCGGGCTTCCTATTGCGTTCTAGGCACATCCTGAGACGCGGACTGTCACACGTTCAATTTACAGCGTGGGAACCGCCTGTGACCCCCACAATTCGCGCCATCAAAACAAATCCTTCATCCATCCGCGGAGCGAGTTCCTCGGCAAGGTCGCGAGAGAGATAACCTACTGCTCTCCCAGTCGCGGCTTATCTGGTACATCGGAACAAACGACTCGTCTCACTTGGATCGCGTTACAGTCCACAGGGTTGTTTGGCTCGCGGACTAAGTACAGTGCGTATCCAGATTGGCACCACTGTTTGATTATCCCCTGTCGATTGGCCCCGTCGGGATTTTCCTTCGTGACCCCCTCTAATCTTCGTACGGATAGAGCGGACGTGAGGAAAGTTCGGATCGGCGGTGATCTCAGAAAACGGGTACGACTTGCCGTGGTACGCGATTCGCGCTGTGCTGCCTTCTTCTGCGGGTGGTTTGGTGCGCTCTGCTCCATCGCACAGTGCTTTGATGATCAGATAACAGACCGCGAACACGAGGAAGAGTACAACAATCCCAACCATAAATCCCGTCAGCCTTAATGACACAGGACTGATCGCGTCCTGTCAATGAAAAGGGTCACATCTTGATGAGAGCGTGACTGTCGACGCGCCAACGCCTGCCAGCGCCGGGCTGACGGTAAGCTCACCGCGCCGGGATGCCCCACTCATTCGCGCACTTTGCGAATGAGTGGGTTTCGTCACCATCGGCATGGATGGGGATCACCGTAAAAACTCAACTCTTGTCGCTAGTCTTACGGGATGACGAAGGGACTGGTTCGTTACTATGGCACCGCGCACCTGCATGTTATTACCTGCAGTTGCTAAGGCCGCCAGGTCCAATTGCGTACTGCCCGACGCCGCGACCTTTTCTTAAGAATTCTCGAAGAAACGCGCCGCAAGTACCGCTTCGTCGTACACGGATATGTCGTGATGCCGGAACACTTTCATCTGCTCATTACCGAACCGGAAGTGGGCGATCCCTCGGTGGTGATGAAAGTCGTCAAACAGCGTTTTGCGCGGCGCCTGAACCAACTCCGAAAACGGACTGCCTCGGCCCAGATCGCGCTCTGGAATTCTTCTCCCGACCCGGTGTGGCAGAAACGCTTCTACGATTTCAATGTGTGGGGCGAACGGAAGCGGATCGAGAAAGTGCGCTACATGCACCGCAATCCTGTGAAGCGCGGACTCGTGGAGCAACCCGATCAGTGGAAATGGAGCAGCTTCCGCGCGTATTTCCATGGTGAGCAAGGTCTGGTCCGGATCAACTTACAGGAGTGGCGACTGGAGATCACAGCGCGTCCGCCGGAAACCTTTACTGACGAACGCAGCACGCAGCGCCCACTCATTCGCAAAGTACGCGAATGAGTGGGGCACCCGAGTTACCTAGGGCACCCGCCGCACGGGGAGAATTCCCTGACCCGACTGGCGTAGTGAGAGGGTAGGGGTCCTTCGACTCCGCCGGAACTTCACTTCGTGAAGTCCCGGCTCCGCTCAGGATGACAACTGGGTGGATGACAACTTGGTGGGCCGGCGGTTTCGCTACTCTTGCAACTCTGGCGGAAGGCCGCGGTTAATTGCGGCTCGCACTCTGGCCATCAGGCATTCGCGTTCTCCGAAATCGGCGGGTTCGATGGGATCGTGAAACTCGACGGTCACCGTCCCTGGACGAATCGCGAAACGCGCTTTCGGCATACATTCTTCCGTCCCTGAGATCGTGATCGGCACTACCGGGACTTCGCATTCTTCGGCTAGATAGAACGGACCTTTCTTGAAGGGGAGGAGCTTGCCGTCGAAGGAGCGATGGCCTTCCACGTAGATGGTCATGTTCAGTCCCTGCGCGATGACTCTTAGCGCGTCGCGCACCGCGGCGATACCGGCCTCGCGATTGCCGCGGTCGACGGGCACGAGAGAGCCGATCAACATGATGTGGCCGAGAATTGGGACCTTGAACAATTCCTTCTTCACCATCACCGAAGTGCGGCGCGGAATCAACGGAAGCATAAGCGGCGGATCGAGATTGGAGATGTGATTCGACATGAAAATGTAGGTTCGTGCCGGATCGATTTTTTCCAGGCCGAGCGTCCGCACCTTTACGCCGGCGATGCGCACACCGGTGAATGCCGCCCACATGCAACTGTTGTACAAAAGCCTGATGTCTTTGGTGAGATAGGTCCAGGGAATGGCGACTAGCGCCGCGAAGGGCAGGGCCGCGGCCCAAAACAGCAGCATGAGAATGGTGCGAAACACCTAGTGCAGGTTCTCCCGTCTGGATTCATCTCCCGCTACTCGTTGTCATCCTTGGCGAAGCGAAGAGTTTACACTCTGCGGCGAACAGCAGGTCCTTCGCTTCGCTCAGGATGACAATTCATAAGGGGTGGCGGCTATGCACGATGCGACCCCACGCCTATCACGCGCCGTTATGCATGTGCTCCGAGCTGGCGCAGCCGTTGCGGTAGCTTCTCATAGATGCCGCCGAATCCGCCATTGGAGAGAATGGCAACCACGTCTCGCGGGCGCAGTTCGGGCGCGATCGCGTTCACGATGGATTCGGCATCGGGGAGGATGCGCGCTGGCTTGCCGCGCTTCTGAATCTCTCCGATCACGCGATTCAGATCCAGGCGTTCCGCCTCGGGAATCGCCTCGGACTTGAAGATGGCCGCTACCACTACCTGATCGGCTTGCGCCAGGCTGCGGGCTAGCGCATCCTGCAGGACGTTGCGGCGCATGGTGTTCGAACGCGGTTCCAGCACCACCCACAGACGCGATTCGGGATAGCGCGCCCGCAACGCTCGAATCGTCTGCTCGATGGCGGTTGGATGATGCGCGAAGTCGTCGATGATGGTGATTCCGTTGACCTCGGCCTTCACCTCAAGCCTGCGCTTCACGCTGCGAAACGTTTCCAGAGCCTTCGCGATCGCATCTTTCGAAGCTCCATAGTTCGCTGCCAGCGCCGCCGCGGCCGTCGCATTCCAGACGTTGTATTCTCCGCCTAGCGGAAAGTTGAAGTCGGCCCAGGGCTTTCCCTCGCGCAGCACCGACCAGGACGTTCGGTCCTCGCCCAGCTTCAGATTTGCGATTCTCCAGCCCGCGCTATCGGCCTTCGAATGGAAAACGCCGTAACGCTCTACTGGACAGAAGGCTTTCTGCAGGCAGCGGTCGATGCTCTTGCTCTGGCTTTCGCTCGAATCGAAGGCAACAATTCGCCCGCGTCGCGGAACCAGGTTTACCAAGCGCTTGAAGGCTGTCTCCACCGCATCCAGATCTTTGTAGATATCGGCGTGGTCGAATTCTACCGAGGTTAGAATCACGGAATCCGGAAAGTAGTGCATGAATTTCGGACCCTTATCGAAGAACGCGGTGTCGTACTCGTCGCCTTCCAGGATAAAGTGCTTGCCTTCGCCGAGCCCAAAGCTGCGGCCGAAATTCTCTGGAATGCCGCCGATGAGGAACGATGGCTGAAGACCAGCGGTCTCGAAGATCCACGTGAGCATTGACGTCGTTGTGGTCTTGCCATGGGTTCCGGCTACCACCAGAACGTCCTTCCCTACCAGGAATTCATCATGCAGAATCTGGGGCAGCGAACAGAACGGAATGCGCTGGTCGAGCACGCGCTCCAGTTCCACGTTCCCGCGAGAAAGCGCGTTTCCTACGACGACCAGATCGGGGCTGGGATCGAGGTTGGCATCGGCAAACGGCTGCGCTACCGGGATGCCCAACGATTCGAGAAACGTCGACATCGGCGGATAGGCCGCGGCGTCCGAACCGGTGACGCGAAAGCCGCGCTCTTGCAGCATGCCGGCGAGCGAAGCCATCGCCGTGCCGCAGATGCCGATCAGGTGAATGTGTTTTTTCTGGGACATTCGATCTCGTGGAATTGCAGATTGCAGAAGTCAGATTGCAGAAGTGAGAGCTTCCTTCTTGCAATCTGACTTCTTACTTCTGACTTCCTATTTCACCGTCGCTGCTTCCAGAATCCGCAGTTCTACGGTGTCGTCCACGGTCAGGCGCGCCCGCACTCCGATCGGCAGGGTGATGTTCGCGCGCGAGACATGTCCCGAGCGTAACCCGAACGCTACCGGAATCCGCAAGTCTTTGACAATCCGCAGAATCACATCCTCCAGCGTGTAATCCTGATCCGGACCTTGCCGGCAATCCAGCATTTCGCCGAAGACCATGCCCCGCACCTCGTTCAGCTTGCCCGCCAGTTTCAGCTGCATCAACATGCGGTCGATCTGGTAGGGCTTGGTGGCGACGTCTTCGATAAAGAGGACCGTGCCTGCGGTTCGAATTTCGTGTTGCGTACCTAGGGACGCCACCAGCATCGACAGGCACCCGCCGTAAAGGATTCCCTCCACCTGCCCCGGCGCGAGGGGCCTGGCTCCCGAACCTTGCGCGATGCTCCAGTCCGTGGCGCCGCCTAATGCGTTCTGCCACGACTCCAGATCCAGGCCGTCGGCAATGGTGAAATCCTTGGCCGCCATGGGGCCATGGAACGTGACGAAGTTCGCGGAATCAGCCATGCAGCACACCAGCGTCGTAATATCGCTGTAGCCCACCAGGATCTTGGGATGGGGAACGATTTTTTTCGGATCCAGCATCAGAGGGAGGTAGTTCGATCCATAGCCTCCTCGGGCGCAGATGATGGCGCGGACATCGTCGCGCGCGAACATGTCTTCCAGTTCGCGCGCCCGGCGCTCCACCGATCCGGCAAAGTACAGATCGCGGTCGAGGATCGACTCGAAATAAAACGGCTCATAGCCGGCGCGACGCAGACCGTTGCAGCCTGCCTCCAGTGATTCCCGGTTGACGTTCGAGGCGGGCGCAACAATTCCCACCCTGTCGCCGGGACGGAGGACGCGTGGCTTGATTCGCGAGTTCCTGGAAATGGCTACCATTGGGATTCGATCTTACCAGCCTTGGGCGATCCTGGCGCTCAAACCCAGCGCCTAAAGGCGCTTGATGCTTGTGCTCTTGCGGCATGCCTGAAGGCATGCCCTGATACGAACCTCACACCGAATACTGAGGACGGCCTGATGCGAGTCTCACACCGATTGCGAGTCTCACACCGAATACTAGCGCACGCCCTGATACGAGTCTCGCGTTCGCCGAATGCTAAACGAAGAATTCTCCGCGACAGACCAGAGTCGCAGGTCCGCGCAGATGCACTTGGTCGTCCCAGCGCACCGTCTGCGCTCCTCCGGGCGCAATTACCGTCACCGGCGAAGTGACCCTGCCGCTCGCGATCGCCGCTACGGCTGACGCGCACGATCCTGTGCCGGAAGATTCGGTCTCTCCCACGCCCCGCTCAAACAGGCGGATCTCGATTTTGTTAGCGCCACGCACCATCACATACTCCACATTCGTGCCCTGCGGAAAATGCGGCTGCGCCGCGATCAGCGCCGCCTGCCGCTGCCATCCATCGTGAAAGTTTTCTACGAAAATTACGAAGTGCGGATTCCCCATCGAGACTTTTGTCCCCAGCGCGCGCACCCCCGCCGTCTCAATCAACAACTGGGCGCCGACTTCGGGCTGGCCCATCTCCACTTCGAACTCAAACGTGGAGCTTTGCCGACTGACGAGGTGGCAGGTCTTCAGTCCGGCGCCGGTGCGCACGACAACTTCCATCTTTTTGTTTGTGCGGTTCGAACAAATTTCCGCCGCTACACAGCGGGTGCCGTTGCCGGAAACTTCCGCCTCTGAACCATCGGCGTTGATCAGGCGTGCGTTTACGTCGGCTTCCGCATCCGGAAAGAGCCATTCCACGCCGTCGGCGCCCACTCCGCGATGGCGATCACACATCCGGCGAGTGAGCGCTCCGAGGTCACCAGAAGCGTGTGTGCCTTCCACCAATAGAAAATCGTTGCCGCAAGCCGACGCCTTGGTGAACGGGATTCGAGTGTTCTGCTGCTGCGGGCCGCTCATTCGTGTTCCGTGGTCCCAAGAGCCCTGACACTTTCAAACGCGGTCGATTCGTGCAGCCGGATGGAAAACGCAATCTGCTGTTCATGCTCGGAATCCACAGAAAACACCATGCGGAAATCCGGGGGGGCAGACGTGATGTGCACGCCTTGCATGGTGAGTTGCTCGGCGTCCAGAAGGCGGTTCACTTCGCGCAACATCCCATCCACATTGTGGCCCATCACTTCGTAGGTGGTAATCAGCGACTTCAGCGAGAAGGTGCGCTCCATTCCCCCCAGCACGACCAGCGCAACCAGAATGATGCCGGTGGCGAAGACCGCTGTCAGATACAGGCCGCCGCCGGCAGCCATCCCGACCGAGGCCACGACGAACAGGGTCGCGGCTGTCGTCAGGCCGGTCACCGAGGCCCTTGCGTGCAGGATGGAACCGGCGCCGATGAAGCCGATGCCGGGGATGATCTGCGCTGCGATGCGGGTGTGATCGCCTCCCAGGGTGCTCGCGAGTTGGTTGGAAAGCACAGTGAACATCGCGGCGCCGAAACAGATGAACATATTGGTGCGCAGGCCGGCCGGTTTATGCCGCAGTTGCCGCTCCAGGCCAATGACGCCCCCAAGTATCGCCGCCAACACTAGTCGCGCCAGCGTCGAACTAAGTACCACGCCGAATTCATTCCGCAGCAGTTCGATGACTTGATGGAATAAGTTCATAGCAGCGCACCGGTTTCACCACCCCAGTCCGCGAAAAGCGCGCGGTCTCTCACGACCCGGAGCGAATTTTATCACCGCTATCCGGCGCTTTCTGTGCTGCCTGCCGGGAAGGGTTAACGCGATTGATTCGGGGCGCTCCGCGCCGCGTAAATGAGCGCATGCGGTTCACCGGTCGCGTGGATTACCGTCAGCAAGGTGAGGTGGGCTCGATTCACGCCTTGGTCCACCGCATCGCCCTCGAAGGCAATCACGAAATCGACGTAGCGCGGCGGATCGGCCAGGGTACGCTCCCACAGGCCTTCCGGGTCCGAGGGCCGCTTCCACACGCGGTGATTTTCGCTATTCACCACCTGCCGCAGCGGGATCCCCGCCCGCTGCATGATACCCACATGTTCCCCGAGGTCCATCAGAAAGCGCGAATCCCGCGGGAATGTCTCGACCACACGCAACACCGCGGTATTCAGAGGGCTCTGGAGTCTCCAGTTTCTCTGTGCCTCCTGCAAACATTGCGGGCCCGCCTTCCAAAGCGAGATATAACTGACCAGCATCAGCGCGAATAGCACGGCGACCAGTTTGGCAGCGTGCCTCGCGGCCGGACGCAAGAGGAATGCAGACGCGGCCAGCAGTGCGGCCGAAACCGCGAACATGGGCAGCAACTGGAGTCCGTAGCGCTGATTGAAAGTGGCAAAGGGCCACCAGGTATGGACATGAATCGGCACCGAACCGTACGCAATTGAAATGGCGTAGAAGGGCAGCGGAATCCACAACAACAGCATTGGCGCCGATTGCGACCGCAGTTTCCAGACTCCGAAAGCTGCGGCTACCAAGACCGCTGCCAGCCAGAAGCGGCCCCAGTTTCCCTCGGCCAGATTCAACTGCGCCGATTTCAAGAAATAGATGGCCGCGACCCGGGCACTGTGAAGTGCCGGGTTGGGCGCACCTACACGCTGCTCGATCGCCTTTGCCGAGTACGAACCGTTCGCAAACTCCAGCGCGTTCCCATACACCACACCGTTGTAGACCAGCCAGAGGACGGGGACCACGGCGATGCCTAGCAGGAAGATCGCGGCCCGGCGCAGGTCGCGATTTTGCCAATGCCGCAGCGCGATGACAAGGACGGCCGCTCCCATCACCGTCGCCAGAATCCATCCGTCGTAGCGCGTGAGTTCCGCGCCCGCCAGACACCAGGCACAGCGCGCCAGCAAGCGCGCGGGAGTTGGGTCGTCCCTACGGGACTTTGATAATTTGTCCGGCTCTACCCCGCGCTGAAGCCCTCCACCCCATCGCGCCAAAAGCGGGCGCGCTGGGGACCCCGGCGCGGGGCTAAGCTGGATCGCCCCTCCGGGGCTGGTTCTAAGCGCGCGTACGTTCGCCCCTCCGGGGCCGGCCTTGAGCGCGCGCAGGAATTCCGCGAAGTACACGACGGCCCAGATGAATAGCGCCAGATAGATTGATTCGGTCATGGCCGTCGCCTGCATGTAGATCAGGTTCGGATTCCCTCCATAGGCGAATGCCGCGGCCCACGCGCCCACTGTGGCGGACGAGTTCTTGCCCGGTTCCGTGCCTGATTCCGCGAGAAGACCGGCTTTTAACATGCCGCGCACCAGGCGGAACATCCCCATAACCCCGAGCACGTAGGCGATCATCGAAGGAATGGAACCGCCCAACCCGCTCTGCCACATTGAATTTGACCAGATGAACGGGATCATCAGCAGATGAGGCAGCGGCAGCCAGACGGTTCCCAATTGCAATAGACCGGGCGTTTGCGAATCGAACACGCGTCGCGCGATATTGATGTGCGCGACGGCATCGCCATAGAGCAGAAGATCGCCTTGCTGAAAGTAATAAAGAAAGGAAAACACGGAAACCAGAACAGCGACTGCGGCCACGCGGGCCGGGCTGCGGTCGGGAACGGGGTTTGTCTTTTCCGTCACTTTGCGCTCGCTGCGGGATTTGTCATGGATTAAGAATAGACCGCCTGGAGTTCATGGTGAGTGTTCGTGAACGAACTGCACCGGCCAAAGCTTGTCATCCCTTCGCCAGGGTTTGCGAACAGCAGGTCCTTCGCTTCGCTCAGGATGACAAGATATCTCTATGCCGCTTTGACAAGATATATCTATCCTGCGATTACAAGGTGTATCTATGCTGCTTTGACAAGATATATGCCGCGATCTTGCGGGACACGAATCGGGGTCTTATTCCAGGTGCGTCAGTTCGCGGAACAATTGAAAGCGTGCTTCGATTTCGCCGCGAGTAAGGTTCTGAAGGCGCTCGGTGCCGAAGCGTTCCACGGCAAACGATCCCATGACCCCGCCGTAGAACAGGGCGCGCTTCAGTACCTCGCGACTGATACCGCCGTCGCCCTGCGACGCGAGGTATCCCATGAATCCGCCGGCAAAGGAATCGCCGGCGCCGGTGGGATCGATAACTTCTTCAATCGGCAACGCGGGCGCGCGAAACGGATGCGTTCCTATACCAAACGCTCCCTCGCGAAAAAAGATGGTCGCTCCGTATTCGCCATGCTTTACCACCAGCGCGTTCGGCCCCATGGAAATTACTTTTCTGGCCGCGCGCGGAAGATTCTTCTCCCCGGCCAGCATCTTGGTCTCGGTATCGTTGATGAGGAGAACGTTCACCAACTTCAAGGTTTCGGCCAGTTCTTTGGGCGTGCCCTTGATCCAGAAATTCATGGTGTCGCCGCCCGTCAAGCGCACATCCTCCATCTCTAAGCGCACCGCCGATTGCAGGGTGGGGTGAATGTTGGCCAAAAAGAGAAACTGCGTGTCGGAATACTCTTTGGGAATTCTCGGCTGAAATTTCTCGAACACGTTCAGTTCGGTGAAGTCGGTCTTGGCTTCGTTCAGGTTGTCGAGATACTGTCCACCCCAGCGGAAGGTCTTCCCCGGAGTCCGTTCGATGCCGCGTGTGTCCACACCGCGCTTTTTCAGGACGGCCTCGTGTTCGGGCGTAAAATCGTCGCCCACGACCGCTACTACGCGTACCTCCGTGAAGTAACTGGCGGCGAGCGCGAAATAGGTCGCGGCGCCTCCGAGGATGTCGCTCACTCGGCCGGAAGGCGTGGCAATCGTGTCAAAGGCTACTGAACCAACTACCAGAATGCTCATGAGACTCCGTGAGGCGCTCGCTCGTCTTTAGAACCGGGCGTCTTCGCCCGGCTGGGCGGGCGAGTCGCCCGCCCCCACACCGACTACTTCAAGTACTTGCCCAAGATCAACTGCAGTTTCTTTTTCGTTGCCGCCGGAATCTTGGCCGGATCGGTCAGGATGGCACTCGCCAAGGCTCGCCCGCACTTACAGGACCGCGCCTTTGGCATCGCCGCTACCGTCGCCTTTACTACTTTCGCGCCGTTCTCGGCGTTCTTCACCAGCACGGAAACAATCTGCTCGACGGTCACGGAATCATGATGCGGATGCCAGCAGTCATAGTCGGTGACCATGGCGATGGTGACGTAACAGATCTCCGCTTCACGCGCGAGCTTCGCTTCCTGCAAGTTCGTCATGCCGATCACATCCGCGCCCCAACTGCGGTATACGTTCGACTCGGCCCTGGTCGAGAACTGTGGACCTTCCATACAGATGTAAGTGCCACCCAGCTTCCCGGTTACACCTGCAACCTGGCATGCGTCGCGGACTATCTTCGTCATTTCGCCGCACACCGGATCGCCAAACCCAATGTGCGCCACGATACCGTTGCCGAAGAAAGTGTCCACGCGATGCCGGGTGCGATCAAAAAATTGGTCGGGGATGACGAAATCGAGCGGCTTGTGTTCTTCCTTCAGCGACCCCACGGCCGAAACCGAAACAATACGTTCCACGCCCAGTTGCTTGAAGCCGTAGATGTTGGCACGGAAATTCAGTTCGCTGGGCAGCAGTTTGTGTCCGCGGGAGTGGCGGGCCAGAAATGCCACCTTGCGCCCGTCGAGAGTCCCCACGATGTAGGCGTCCGACGGATCTCCAAACGGCGTCTTCTGCACGATCTCGTGCGCGTCGCTGAAGCCCGGCATGTGGTACAGACCGCTGCCGCCGATAATGCCTATCTCTGCCTGATGCAAATGCGCTCCTGATTGGGCTTGAAATGACCGCGGAACTGGTGATTATACAAGACGGAAACTTACGGCTTGGCGGGCGCGGCTTTCTCCAATGATTTTTCTTCCGGCCAGAAATCCCCCTCCACCCTTTTCGTTGTCTCGTCATCCAGACTTTCGCTGATCAGTACCGCATCGCCGCGGACTTCGATCATGACCACTCCTTCTTCGGTCAGCCAGGCATGACGTCCGCGCAGCGTGCGCCAGGAATCGACCGGCGGCGCGTCGTTCGCGACTTTGCCATCCGTTCCCAGGCCCTGTCGCTTCTGATACCGCGCGGCCAGGGATTTCGCATACACCGCCGCGAACTCCGCCGCTTTCGCCGGACTCGACCAGCGGGAAATATACAGCACGCCGATCGGCGCCGACTTATCTCCCTTCGGCTTGCCGGCAAAGTAATAACCGCCGCGCCACTCCGGATAGATCGCGTCGGCCTCATTGCGGCCCGCATATTGCTCAACCAACACATCAACGTCAAACTCTCCCATTGCGCCGATATCAAAGGGATCGTAGTCTTTGAAGTCTTTCTCCATGTCGATCAGCTTCAGCGGCTCGAGCTTCTCGTGCGCCAGATAGGTCTGCGGCTCCATGATTTCGCGCGTCGTTTTCGGAGGGTCCTTGAAGGCGCCCGCGTACGCCAGTTCCTTGCCGCCTGCTTGCAGGAGCGCAGCGGTGAAGTCGAGTCCGAAGCGATAGGGAAAGGTCAGCTCCTCTTTCAAAAAGATCGGAGCGTCGCGAAAGGCGGGAGAATCCGCCGTTCCCACCAGCATGCCCTGCTTAAGGGCTTCGACAATCTGGGGCGCGGTGAGCATCGTCTTTCCGGTCGGCGCCAACGAATAATCCATCAGCACCACCATCGCCTGACCCTCGATTACCGCTTGCCGCGCGGATGATTCTTCGTCCGTCACTATGTCAGCCGGACTGGGGTCATTCTTTTTGTTATCAGCGTTTTCTGTCGATCCCTTCATCCATTTCTCGATGCCAAAAGACTGGTCCTGGAGGGCGTGGGTCAGTTCGTGCGCGAGCACCGGCTTCTGCTGTTCTGCGTCCACCCAGTTCAGCAGATTCACCGTCTTTGTTTTGGCGTCGTAGTATCCGGCCACCTGCTCGCGCAGCATGGCCACCAGAAACTTGGAGAGGTCGAAGTCCCGCGGGATTAACCCGAACTTCTTCAGGACGGCCGAGGATCGCTCCAATCGCTTGGCGTCCTTGTCGTCCTTCATACTCTTCTCGATGTAGGACTGGACCTCGTCGCGCTTGGTCAGGCGGCGTTTCACCTTGTGCTCGATGGGCAGGCCCGTGTCTTCGCTGGCAAACTGCAGGATTTCGTCGACCGAGCGAAACAGTTCCTTTGCCTCTTTGGGCGAGACGATTTTTTCTTGTGTGGCGGGGGCGCCCTCGCCCGCGGGGGGCTGATCCTGCGATACCGCAACCGCCCCGCCCGCTGCTTGCCCCCAGAGCGTGCCAGCCAACAGCACGAGCAGAGCAAGTTCCGAAAACCATCCCCGGAGCTTCGCCGACTCTTTCATCTTCATACCGAATTGTCATCCCGAGCGGAGTACTCACCTTCGCGAAGCGAAGGCGAGTGCGGAGTCGATGGACCCCCAGCACGTGAGAGCCATCAAAGATCGTCAAAGCATTCTCAGCGCGCACTCCGATGTTAGCAGCACACGTGCACTAGGAGAACTCAGCACTGCCACGTAGGGGTCCTTCGACTCCGTAATGACACGCGGTTGCCCAGGGAGGGCCCTGACGCGGCTGGGGCCGTTAGAGGGGGTAGGGGTCCTTCGACTCCGCCGGAGCTTCACTTCGTGAAGTTCCGGCTCCGCTCAGGATGACAGGGTTTGTTCGCGCGCAGCAGCGACGCACTTATAACGAGGCCACTCTTTGCACCACCCACTCGCCCGCTTCGCGCGTGCCCAACTTTCCGCCGATGTCGGCCGTCGTTTTCCTCTGTCGCACCGCTTCGAGCACGGCAGCTTCGATCTTCTGCGCCTCGGCGGTCATTCCCAGGTGCGCCAGCATCATCGCCGCCGTCAGAATCGCGCCGAAAGGATTGGCGATGTCTTTCCCCGCAATCGGCGGGGCGGAGCCGTGCACGGGCTCGAACATCGACGTTTTCCCCGGATGCAGATTGCCGCTCGCGGCCATCCCCAGCCCGCCCTGCAATCCTGCCGCGAGATCGGTGATGATGTCACCGAACATGTTGTTGGTTACGATGACGTCGAACCCGCGCGGATCGCGCACCATCTGCATGGCGAGCGCATCTACGTACATGTGCTGCGTCTCGATCCGCGGGTGATCTTTGGCAACTTCTTTGAACGTGCGTTGCCACAAGCCGCCGGCGTGCGTCATGGCGTTCGACTTGTCGCACATCAGCACGCGCCGTCGTGGCGACCCATCGAGCTTCCGGTTGCTCGCGCAGTACTCGAACGCGTAGCGGATAATGCGCTCGACTCCCTTGCGCGTGTTGACGTCTTCCTGGATGGCGACTTCGTCCGGCGTTCCCTGCTTGAAGACTCCTCCCAGGTCGCCATAGACGCCTTCGGTATTCTCGCGAATCACGACGAAATCGAGGTCTCCTGGTTCCATGCCTTTGAGGGGGCAAAGCGACGCATCCAACAAGCGCACGGGGCGGACATTGGCGAACAGGTCCATTTGACGCCGCATGCCCAGCAGAATTTCCCTGGCATGAATGTTGGAGGGCACGCGCGGATCGCCGAATGCGCCAACGAGGATGGCATCGAAATCCCGGGCTAGGGTGGTGAAGCCGTCTGGCGGGACCGTAAGTTTATCGGCGAGATAGCGGTCGGCTCCCCAGTCGAACGTCGTGAATTGTACCGCTGCACCAGCGGCTTCCATGACCTTTACCGCCTGCGGGATAACTTCTTTCCCGATCCCGTCACCGGCAATCACGGCAATACGCTTGGTCGCCCTCACGCTCGCAACGTTAGCACAGCCTTGAATCATTCATAAACCCGGTAGATCGAGCATTGGCCGCTGAAAAACAGCGCGTCCGTGTTCACACGGTGCAAAGATGCCAAAAACTGTCTAGCTCTTTACGGCTATCCCCAGCATCTCAAAGCGTCCCTTTTTCAAAAGCGTGCCCGACCCGAGGAATGCGCGGGCGGGGAACTCGCGAGAGAACCGTTTCACATACTCCGCATTGAAGTGGTGCCACAACGAAACATCGGGCGAATGGACCTGCACCCACACCAGGTCGTCCATGGTCATGCCGGCTTGGCGGAGCACAGCCTGGAAGCCATCGAATAGGAGATCGATTTCGGCATCCATGCTCGCTGGCGCCTCACCCGTCGCCGGGTCGATGCCGATGCGTCCGGAGATGTATAGAGTATCGCCCACCAGGACGGCGTCGCTGAAAGGCAGGCCCGCAGGGCGATTGGGAAGATTGATGTAGCGCCGGGTCTGGGTTGACAACGGTTCCTCCTGAGGTCGTACCACTGTAGCAGGAGTTCTTCCGCTCGAGCGAGGTGCGGTTCGAGTCAGGAGGGGTAGCCGTTTTGCGATTGGTATACTGAAGCAATCGTTTCTCACCATGAACGACTTGCTCTCATTGATTTCGCACCATGGCTACCTGTGTTTGGCGGCGGTGTGCTTTGCCGAAGCCGTCGGTCTTCCGCTGCCCGCCGCGCTCGCCATCCTGACTGCCGGCGCAGTCGCGGCCTATGGAGATCTTCATTTCTATCTTGTCTTCGGCATCGGTCTGGCGGCGATGGTCGCGGGCGATGTCCTCCTCTACTTCATGGGCAGGGTCAGCGGATGGGCATTGCTCGGCTTTCTGTGCCGGCTTTCGGCGAATCCGGAGACTTGCATTCTGCGCTCGGCGGAATATTTTTACCGGCGCGGCAAGCAGACGCTGCTTTTTGCCAAGTTCATCCCCGGCATCAACACCATGTCTCCGCCGCTGGCCGGGAGCATGAAAATGCGGTTGGGAGATTTTCTGCAATTCGATACCCTGGGCGCGGTTTTGTACGTGGGTGCATATTCTCTCGCGGGATATCTTTTTAGTGACGCGCTTCGCGCCATCACTCGCGGGCTGCGGTCCGCGGGCTTTGCCGCCGAAGTCATCCTGGGCATCGGGCTTGTCGTCTATGTCGCGTATCGAATCTGGGTTTACCGCAAGTACCGGCTGCTCGACTCGATTCCACGCGTGCAGGTGGAAGATCTGGCCGGAAGAGTGGCGTCCGATGCGGCCGAACGGCTGCTGATCGCGGATGTTCGCAGCCACGGCTACTACGATGCCGACTCGGAACGGATCGCGGGATCGATCCGGATTGAACCCAACAACCTCATCGAAGAAGTCAAAAACCTGCCCAAGGATCGAGAGATTTATCTCTACTGTACTTGAGCGCGCGAAGCCACGAGCGCCCGGGTGGCGCGTCAATTACAGGAACTCGGATGGAAAGTATTTGTGATCGCAGGCGGCCTGACTGCCTGGCGTAAGGCTGGACACGCGCTGGAGCGAGTCCCGCACGATGACCTGGTCAAACTGCCGACCTTCAGTTAACACAGATCGTTAACGCATAGCCGTGACCTGTCTCCTTGGCAGAGTTGTAGCAGTTTGTTATCGTGCCCTTATGGGGCGAACCCCAGCTTTTTGCGGAGTAATACTTGCAGCGGGTGAGTCTTCCCGCATGGGTCGCGACAAGGCGCTGCTGCCGTGGCCTCCGTTGGCGTTGGGTGACACGTTCCTTTCCGCTGCCATACGCCTCTTCTTTTCCCACGTGGATGAGGTGCTGGTCGTCGTCGGAAACAATGAAGCCGCTGTGGCTCCGGTGGTCTATGCGAATGGGGCGTCTCTGGTGGTGAATCCCGATCCGGCGCGCGGGCAATTCAGTTCGTTGCGGGTCGGCTTGCGGGAGGTTCTGACACGCGGCCGCGATGCCGCGATGGTCACGCTCGTCGATCGGCCGCCGGTCCGTTTGGAAACGCTCGAGACGCTCGAATCGGCGTTCGAACGGGCCACGGCGCAAAGGAAATGGGCGGCGATTCCCGAATACCAGGGAAAACATGGGCATCCAATTCTGCTGGGTCGCCAGATGATCGAGGCTTTTCTGAGGGCTCCGGAAACATCGAATGCGCGCGATGTCGAGCACGCGCACCTGAGTGAGATCGAGTACGTTCCAGTGGACGACCCGCTGGTAGCGGTCAACGTGGATACACCGGAGCAGTATGCTGCTTTGCCGCCACAGCCTCTGCAATCTAGTTAATTCCTGCCAAGGCCCAATACTCCATGACGCGTCTCACACCTCTTCAAATCGAATTCATCGGAAGTGTACTTAACCTGAAGCCCCTCGTCGCCGCGTTTGACTGCGACGGCACGCTTTGGTCGGGAGATGCCGGAGAAGGTTTTTTCTCCTGGGAATTGGAACTGGAACAACGACTGGTGCCGGCTGAGATTGCACGCTGGGCGCGCTCGCGCTATGCCGACTACAAAGCGGGCCAGGTCGCCGAAGAGGTCATGTGCGGAGAAATGGTCACGATGCATCGCGGACTGCGTGAGGAAGTCGTACAGCGGGTGTGCGACGCCTATTTTGCCCAAGCCGTCGCCCCCAACATTTTCCCGGAAATGCGTGAATTGATCGAGCGCCTACGCGAATCCGGATGCGACGTCTGGGCCGTTTCTTCTACGAACCAGTGGATCATCCGCTCCGCCATGCGCTGGTTCGGCATCCCGCACAATCGCATTCTGGCCGCCGAAGTGGCGATCGAAAACGGCATCATCACCGACCGGCTCATTCGAGTTCCCAGCGGACCCGGCAAACCCGAGGCGATTCGATCGGTGCTGAAATCCGCGCCCGACTGCGCGTTTGGCAACGCGATCTGGGACCGCGAGATGCTCGCCATGTCCAACCATGCATTCGCCGTCAACCCAAATCCAGATCTGAAAGAGATCGCGATCGCAAAGGGCTGGGCGGTATATCAGCCGGACGCGAACCATTCGGGCGGTCAGTGAAAAATTCCACGCGGTGGGCGGACGTCGAATCCCGCCTTTGCGCAAAGAACGCGCAAGGATGGGGCACCCACAAACAAGATCTCGAATGGAGATGCGAGAGAAACGTACGGAACGACGGGAGGAAGACCGCGCTCCCTACCAGCCCGCCGCGGCGGCGCATTCCGCCAGATCGTCTGCGATCTGAGAAATCCTATCGTAATCAACGCGCGCTCCGAACGAGAAACGAAGAAGCAGGTCGTTGAGCTTGTCGGGTAGGTAAGGATAAACCTTTTGCAGATTCATGACGCGGTGCGGGAAGAAGGTGGACGCATCGTCCCGGGAAAGATCCCCAGAAAGCTGCGGACGAATTTTTAGGGCGTCGCGAAAGGACACGAATCCCTTGGCCACGACACAATGCAGAATATTCCCGACGCTCCAAATATCGAATTCAACGAAAGGCTGGTCGAGATCGAAATCGATCCATTTATAGGAGCCCGTTGCTCGCTCAATGAGGAGGTGATCGTTCCGAATGTCGCCGTGACATAGACCGACGTCGTGCAAGCGCTGAAGGGCTGCTATGTTGTCCGCCACCTTGGCAAGGATCCCCGGAAGCATGGTGCGGCAATATTCTTCGTGCCGCAGCCGAATCGAGTCGACGTAGGTCAATAAGTCGGTGCCGAAAATAAAATCGATTACCCGCACCAGGTTGCCGCCCGAATCGTACGTGCTGTGGCCCTGCATGAACCGCGGGTCCCCACGTACGAGTTCCAGAACCTTCGCCTCCTTCTCCGCATTCCGAACACAGAGCACCTCGACCGCGCCGACGTGAACCTTGAACGACTCCTGGATGGTCAGCTTAAGGATGTGAGTCTCTCCCGTGCTGAGAGCGAGGGCGCGCTTAACCCAGAACTTCGGCTGATCATCCAATCCGAATCGTCCTTCGCGCTCATTGCACCGGATTAGGAAGAGGTTGCCCTGCAGGTTGACGATGTGGTCCCGCTCGATGTTCATGTAGTGAGTGGTGTCGTTCCACACCACGGGCGCTTTCGGCACTGGTTGCACACCGAAGTGCCGCAGCCGCTCCTGGATCCACTCGTCGGTCAGGGGCGTGAAGCCGCTCACTGGAATAACACCTTCTCTCTAATCCTCCGGCTACGCTACTCGCGACGCCAGATGCGCCCATCGCCACGATTGTAGGGTGTGATTTGCACACGCGCTACCCGCAGAGCGAGGGCGCGGAGCCATGGCCCGATCAAACTGCCCCCTCCCTTCGCGAAAAGCACGCGAAGGGAGGGGGTACGCACGGCGTGGTTGTGCCGGCGGAAGGCCGGGGCACTCGGCGATCATTTGAACCTCGACCTCCGTGGCTGGGCACAAGCAGGTCCTTCGCTTCGCTCAGGATGACAATTTATGGAGAGAACTTGGCGGGCTTGGTTACGAAGTCGGCGATAAATCCCACCCTTGCAAAAGGCGCAAGGGTGGGGCACCCACGGCGTGGTTGTGCCAGCGGAGGGCCGCGTGAATCCTACCCTTCAAAAGACGAAGGGTGGGGCGCCCGGCAAGCATAGGGGTCCCTTCGGCTTCGCTCAGGGCGGGCTCTTCGACTCCGTAGCTGCTTCGCTTCGCGAAGCGGCTACTCCGCTCAGGATGACATTTTATGTGGGGTGCCCGAATCTTCCTCAATAACTGTGCGGACATGTTGTCACCGCCGATACCCGCTCGCTTGCGCTACAATCCGCTCATACTCTGAATCACGATTTGCCTGGAGGCATATTATGGAGCTCGGATTCCCGGTGGTCACCGTTGGCATCGTCATCGTCGTCATCTATCTGCTGAGTTCCATCAAGATTCTGGCCGAATATGAGCGCGGCGTCATCTTCCGACTGGGCCGATTATTAGGCACGGCCAAGGGCCCGGGAGTAATTCTGGTCTTCGCTCCGGTCGACCGCATGGTGCGCATTTCGCTGCGGCAGGAAGCGCTCGAAGTTCCGCCGCAGGACATCATCACCCGCGACAACGTCACCTTGAAAGTGAACGCGGTTATTTTCCTGCGCGTGGTCGACCCGAACAAAGCGGTAGTCGAGGTTTCCAACTACGTCTACCAGACCTCGCAGTTTGCGCAGACTACTTTGCGCTCGGTGCTCGGCGAACAGGAACTCGACGAATTGCTGGCTCATCGCGACAAAATTAACTTGCGGCTGCAGAGCATCCTCGATACGCACACCGCGCCCTGGGGAGTGAAGGTCGCGAACGTGGAGGTCAAGCAGGTGGATATGCCCGAATCCATGTTGCGGGCCATGGCAAAGCAGGCCGAGGCGGAACGCGAGAAGCGCTCGAAGATCATCCACGCCGAAGGCGAGTTCTCCGCCGCGCAGCGCCTGGTGGATGCCGCACACCTGTTGGCGACCGAACCGATCAGCATCCAGTTGCGTTATCTGCAGACGCTCACGGAAATCGGGGTCGAGAAGAACACGACCGTGGTGTTCCCCGTGCCGATCGATTTCTTCTCCGGCATGCAGAAGTTGCTCGCGGGCGTGCCTACGCCCGGCGCGCCGGCAGGAAGTTAGCAGACTTCGGAGGAGGCGATCCCCGACGCCCAGCCCCTAAAGGGGTCCGATAGGGGGGAGGTTGCGGCATCGCTAAAGCGATGCCCTGATACGAAACACGGATGGCAACAGGCATACGAACACGGATGGCAGCAGGCTAGTGACGGCAGCAGGCTACTGGAGGTCAACAACACTTTTCATGCCCACGGCGCAGCAGGATACGGAGATCACCCTTGGCACCGGCCGCATGCTGGCCATTTTCTTCGCGTTTGTCCTGGTCTGCGCGGTTTTCTTTGCTATCGGATTTTCGCTTGGCCGTAGAACCGCCATGGCGGGCGCGGGAAGCTTGTTGAGCGTTCCTGCCGCCACTCCGGCGACCATCGTCCGGCCCTCGGCCGCAAAGAATGGAGCGCCCCAGCAGACGCCGCGGTCTGGCGATTTTAGCTTTTACAAGGCGGTGGGCGAGAAGAATGCTGACCCCGCGCTAACGCCCCAGGGTTCGGCAGCGCAGTCTGCTCCCGCCACAACCTCCCCAAACGCGGACGGAACGCCAAAAGCCGCCGCTGACGCCGCTACTGCGACGCCTGCATCACAAACGACGGGAAGTTACTACGTGCAGGTCGCCGCCGTTAGCCGCCAGGAAGACGCCGATGCGCTGGTCGAGGCCCTGAAAAAAAAGCAGTATCCCGCATTCACCTCGAACAATACTGCCGGCGACAAGTTCTATCATGTACAGGTGGGACCCTATGCTGAGTTGAAGGATGCGGAGGCAATGCGCGCCCGCCTCATCGGCGATGGCTACAATCCGATCGTGAAGAAGTGAGCAAGATTTGTGATTGGTAATTTGTAATTTGCAATTCGAAAAACCTCAGATGACAGGTGGGATCGGGGTTAAATTGCAAATCACAAATTACAAATTACAATTTTCCCTAATGCCTGAGAACGCTGCCCATCTCGATGTCTTCCTGCACGCCATTGCCGACCCTACCCGCCGCCGGATTCTGCTGGCGCTCAAGGAAAAAGGTGGATGCTCTCTCGACAAGGAAACCGGACTCTGTGCCGGCGACATCGAGCAGCGTGTGAAGGTGGCGCAGCCGACTGTTTCGCATCACATGCGCATCCTGGAAAAAGCCGGCGTGGTGGAAGCCAAGAGAGAGGGCCACTGGCGCTGGTACCGGCGCAACGAAAAATTGATTGCGGAAATGATGCGAGGCTTGAAGGGACAGCTTTAGAATCCGAAACGTCGGATCTCGGACGGTTACGGCATCGCTAAAGCGATGCCCTGATACGAAACCGCCGGCTAGGTTCCCGCAGTCGCGGCGGAGGTTTTTTCTTCTTCCTTTTCCTCGGTCTTCGTGGGTGCGTGCCCTTCCCTCTGGCTCAGCGCGCGCACCTGGGTGATCAGGTCGGCTACTTCAAAGGGCTTCGCCAGCCAGGGCACGGCCTGTTCCTGCAGGAAACTTCGAGTCTGCGGGTCGGTCAGAGTGGAAAATGTGAACAACAGGCCTTTTTCCAAACCGGGGCGGTTTTTCGCGATCCAGTCGTACATTTCCCGCGCGCTGCACCCACCCGGCATCCGGCCATTCATTACGATCACGTCGACCGAGCCATTCCGGAGCCGTTCCTGCGTATCGTCCACGCTCATGGAGGTTGTGACTTCGGCTCCGGCGCCCACCAGCACGTCCCGTTCAAATTCCAGAACCGCTTCTTCATCTTCGACCAGCAGCACGCGCCCTTTGAGCACCGACTCTCGGCGTGGGGCCGCCACGGTCTCCGGCAGCGCCGCTTTCTCGCTGGCCAGCAAACGGACTTCAATGGTCGCTCCGCCCTCTTCGCGATTGCGGGCTACGATTTCCCCGCCGTGTTCCTTGACGATCCCATAGCAGATGCTCAACCCAAGGCCGGTTCCCTTGCCCACCGACTTGGTGGTGTAGAAGGGATCGAAAATCCGACCCGGGTCCTTGAATCCGGGGCCGCTGTCGTCGAACTCCACGCACACGAAGGCATCTTTTCTGAACACTCGCACTTTCAACAGACCGCTGCCACTGCCCTCCACGATGGCATCGAGCGCGTTGTTGATTATGTTCAGAAAGACCTGTTCCAACTGGTGGGGATCGGCGACGACCGAGGGAACATCCTCGGGGATTTCGCGTTCCAGGGTTACGTTATTGACCTTCAAATCGTATTCGCGGAGAGTCAGGGACTCTTCCAGGACCTTGCGCAAGTCCACTTCCTGCTTCTGCGGCTTGCGCTGGCGCGCAAAGGAAAGGAGATTCTGCACGATGCGGTGGGTGCGCTGGGCCTGCTTGAACAGCTTCCTTACGTAGTCGGCCGAACGGTGATCGAGGCCTGCACCTTCGAGCATCTGCGCATAACCGAGGATAGCGGTCAGCGGATTATTCAACTCGTGCGCTACGCCGGAGATCAATTGGCCGACGGCCGACATCTTCTCGCTCTGCAGCAGTTGCTCCTGGGTCCGGCGTAAGTCTTCGTAGGCGCGGCACGTCTCTTCGTAGAGTTGCACCTTTTCGATGGTGGTCGCCAGTTGGCGGCTGATGGCGACCAGCAGATTCTCATCATTGCTGGAATAGTGCCGGTCTTCCTTGCTGGCAATGCCCATGATGCCGATGGGCTTGTCCTTGCCCCAGAACACCACCCAGATCCAGTAGGGCAAGCGGTCGGCGCAGGCAAACTCGACCACCGCCGGCGGCAAGTGGGGCAGAAAATCCTGGGTCACCACTTCCGCGCGAGAGCGCATCACCAGGTCGCCCATGCCTTCGGGAAAGACGACTTCGGCCATGCGCACGCGCGCCTCGCTGCGCGGCCCCCAACCGGCGCGCCGCCGGAAGGTGCCGTCCGGTTCGGCGGCCAGGTAGACGGAGCCGGTTTCCGCTCCAAACAGCGAGATCACCTGGCGCAGCGTCAGGTTCAGAATTTCATCGAGATCGAAGGATTGGGTCGCGATCACGGCCATGGCGTTGAGCGCGTTCAGTTCGCGATTGCGGCGGCGCATCTCGTCTTCCGAGCGTTTCTTCTCGGTGATGTCGAGCATGAAGCCCTGATAGCGTTCAATGCGTCCGTCCGCGCCGCGGGTGGCAAAACAGCTCTGCGCCACTGCGAGCAGCACGCCGTCTTTGCGCCGCACCGTAATTTCAAAATTGCGCACGTAGTTGTGCGCCTCGATTTCCTTACGAAAAGCCTCTCCCTCCTCGGGAATCGCATGGAGCACGCCGCCCATATCGAGCGCCATCAACTCGTCCCGGCTGCCGTAGCCGAGCATGGTGACGAAGGCGTCGTTGCAATCGAGCAAGGCACCTTCCGGCGTCGCCACGAACACGCCTTCTTGCGCCTGTTCGAACAACATGCGGTACTTTTCTTCCGCGACTTGCCTTGCGGTCGTGTCGTGCACCACATGGATGGTGCCCTTTTGCTGGCTTCCCTGCTCGGCATACGAGGAAGTCGAAACCACCGACTGCCCGCCGAAACACGGATCCAAGCCTTCGTTCAGCCCGGAGCCGCGTTCGCAATACGGGCATCCGATCCAGTCGCGCATTTGGGGCAGGACGTCTTCACAGCGTTTGCCCAGGACATCGGCCGGCGCCCGTTCCAGCCGCTGCAGCAGGGCCTGATTGGTTTTGAGGATTCGGAAGTCCGCGTCGTGCGCCAGGATCAGGTCCTGGATGGAATCGAAGGTGTTCATCCACTGCCGCTGCGAGCGCAGCACCTGCTCGAGCAAACGCAGATTCTCCGCCGCAATGCCGAGCGTCTGCGCCGCGGTTTCCAGAAAGTCCAGTTCTTCCCGGGTGTGGCCCCGGCCGCCGGAGCAGCCGAGCGAGAGAAGGCCGATCACCGACTTTTTGCCCAGCACCGGCAGCAGGAGCACGTGATGAATGCCATGTTTTCCGAGTTGTTCGCGGGAGGGCTCCGGCATCTCGGAAAGTTTTACGATCACGGCGCGGTTGTCGTTGTTCTGGAATATGTTCTGGAGCACGCGGGCCTGGGTTTCATCCGTCGTCTTATCGGCCCCCGATGACCCGATGGCTCGCAGAAATTCCGGCGACAGGCCAACCTGCTGCGTAGGCGTCAACTGGTCGCTCTCCATCGCTTGGAACCACGCTGCCTTGGCCCCCACTAGAGCTTGCAGTTTCTGCAAAGCGGTCTGCATCATCGGGGCATGATTCTGACCGCGCGCAATCGTGACCGCCAACTCGTTCAACAACGCCAACCGGCGCACGCGCAGGCGGGCGTCGTCCAACACCACCAACAAGACACTCGAAGCGAACAGCACTTCCGCCAACAGGTACCCTTCACCGGGAATGTGACTGGTAAAGCGAGACCAGTGCAGGTTTAACGTCACCAGGCCAGCGCCGAAAAGGAAAGGCCCCAGCCCGATACGCCCGAACCGGTAGCGCACCAGTTCGACGGCTGACGCGGCCGCAATCAGCCGGCAGGCCACCTCCACCGCCAGCCCAATGGTTTTCGAATCCGGAAAATAGAGCGGGCGCATTACGGCACAGACCATCAGCACCCACGCGACCGCCAGCAACACGGTTAAGGCCCGTTTCGCGTGCGCCGAGATCAGCGCTGCGGCGGCAAACAATCCCATCGCCAGCACAAAAACGGCGGGCGCGAATGCCGCCGCCGTCGTCGTCTTCCATGCGGCGTGCGGTTCGCCGGTACCCGCCATCCACAGAAAGGCCCCGTAGGCCACCCAGCCCGCACCCCAGACCAGCAAAGATCGTTCCCTGAAAACGCGGAAGAAGAGCAGACTGACGGCCACTACGATGAGGGCGGAAGTTTCCCGAGCCGTCAACCACGGGACGGTCCACATACCCGCCGAATTTCCGAATATCCCGGCTGGACCCATAGATAGACGCACGAAAGCCAGACGCACGAACTCCCAAACTCTTGAATACCACGGCCACCCCCAGGATTCCCGGAATTCCGTCCGTCACAGGTTACTTTCGGAATGTGAATTCCGGGCCTAGAATGAGCGATACATTACACTCAAGGATATGGTGAACGACCGCATTCTGGTGGTGGACGACGAGGAAACGATCCGCGAGATTGTTGCCTCGATGCTTGGGGGGGCCCATTTTCAGACTCGGCAAGCCGCTAGTGGCATCGAAGCCCTGGCGATTCTGGAATCGGGCGAAGATTTCGACCTGGTGCTGTCGGACCTGATGATGGCGGAAATGGACGGGATTGCCCTTTTGGAGCGTGCCAAGGAACGGTACCCTGACATGCCGATCGTGATGGTCACGGCGGTCCACGACATTCAGGTCGCTTTGCAGGCGCTGCGCAATGGGGCGTACGACTACCTGCTCAAACCTTTCGAGCGCGAGCAGCTGCTGGCCACGGTCCGCCGAGCGCTGGAGAATCGCCGCCTCAAGCGGGAAAACGACGCCTATCGCACCAACCTCGAGGCGCTGGTGGCCGCCCGCACCCAGCAATGGAAAACCGCGCTGTCCGAGATCGAGAAATCCTATGACATCTTGCTCGAAGCCCTGGGCGATGCGCTCGACCTCAAGGACAACGAGACCGAGTTCCACTCTCGGCGCGTCACCGCATTCACCATCGCCATTGCGAGCAAAATGGGCCTGCCGAAAGAAGAAATCAAGGTGATCGCCCGCGGAGCCTTCTTGCACGACATCGGCAAAATCGCTATTCCCGACGAGATCTTGAACAAGCCCGGTAAGCTCACGGCCGACGAAATGGCGATCATGCGGGAGCACGCCTATTCGGGCTATAAGATGCTGAGCAAGATTCCCTTCCTGGCCCAGGCAGCAGAGATTGTTCACGCCCACCAGGAACGCTACGACGGAACAGGCTATCCCAGTGGACTGAAGGGCGACCAGATCCCCCTCGGCGCGCGCATCTTCTCCATCGCCGACACCCTCGACGCCATGACCATGGACCGCCCCTACCGGCCCGCACAATCGTTTGACGCGGCCCGCAAGGAAATCGAGCTCTGGTCTGGCCGCCAGTTCGATCCCCAGATCGTCAAGGTCTTCCTCGAAATGCCCGACAATATTTGGGAAGACCTGCGCAGAGACATCAGTGGACCGAATCCGTCTTCCCCGAAGGTGTGATCACGGACAGCGCTGGCGGAGATTGCAAGGCAAAAAGCGTAACCCTAGCCTGCATATCCTGCCCAGCGCCGGGCATCGTTTTACCCTCGGTGCATCATCCAAAGGAAACAGTGAAGTTGATCCAAAGGGCCCCAATGCGGTTGTGTTGTGCCGTTCTGGGGCAAAGAACCGGCGCCCGTCAGAATGTGCCTGTTTCACATCTGGCGGGCACACCGGTTTTCATGGCGCACCAGAAGGCTTAACAGGTTGCGGAAAAAGTCGTCCGTGAGCTAGAGCCTACCCTCAGCGGCTAAAGCCGGATCCAAGACCGTGCACTTACTGCAGCGGTGAACCGCTGCTCCACCCAAAATCAAGTGCAACAGCGGCTTTTTCTGCAAGCCGTTAAGCGGTGCGCCTCGATCGCGCGCTGCCGCTCCCCTCTACTGACACACACGCTCGCCGCTTTAACTTTCCAGTAGAGACGCGGCTTGCCGTCGGCTGGTCGCGTTTCTCATTCGATCGCAACTCGCGAAGCTCGGCGCGTTCTAACGTCAGAGGTGTATAACGGATGGCTTAGATCCGGTTCGATATCCACCTTCCAAGGTGTAGATTTCAAGATCAACAAGATGCAGGAGAGAGCCCATGAAAACCGCCCTGGTCGCTGTTTGCGCCGTTCTTGTTCTTAGCACGCTCGCGAGCGCGCAGAGTCCCACGCTCAACGCCATGCCGAACACCGTCTTTGTGGGCGCCGACGGCAAGTTTGAAACGGCGCCGGATATCGCGCTCATCCAGTTCAATATTTCAGCCCAAGCCGACAGCGCCAAAGAGGCCTACGACCTGGCCGCGAAACAAGCCGAGGCCACGCGCCAGGTTTTGCGCGCCAACGGCATCGATCCGAAGTCGGCGGAAATCGGCTTCTTTGCCGTAAATCCGCTGTACGACTGGAAGAATCCGAAGCACAAAGTCATCGGCTACCAGGTCACGACGAGCGTCAGCCTGAAGCTTAAGGATTTTTCCAAGATCGGCCCCGTCACCCAGCAACTTGCCGACGCCAGCGTCAGTGAAAGCCAGTCCCTGAGCTACACGCTCGACTCGACCGACGAAGCGAAGAGTAAAGCCGTAGCCGACGCCTACCGCCGCGCCCGCGCTTCGGCCGAGTCGCTCGCCAACGCCTGCGGGCGCACGCTTGGCGAACTCTCTTATGCGTCCGTCGACACCTCGGAGAACATCCGCATCATCGCGCCCATGCAACGCCGTGCCATGCCGATGGCGATGGCGGCGCAAGGCCCCACCCCAACCGAGGAGTTCTCTCCCCAGAAGGTGACGGTTACGGCGCATGTGAACGCTATGTTTGTGTTGAAGTAGTTTGGGTGGACACTCCTGTTCCCCGAATGCGTAATGAGACAGGAAAAAGGTGGTAGTTGCTCACACGCGGGAACGGCTGAAGTGGCTGCGGAAAAAATCGCGCCGTGTCCTACCCAAAACTATTCATGAAACACTAGTCGCTATTGCGGACAATAACCTCACGCCGAGAGGAAATACGAGTCGCATCCACCGTCACGTCGCGTTGGATCTCCATCTCAATCGACGTTCCACGCGGCAGGGTCACGTCGGCGCCGCGGGAGAGCATTCCGATCGCCAACCCCGCGACCCCTCCAATTCCGGCTCCGATCCCTGCTCCCTTACCTCCGTTGGTTACCGCGCCGATCACCGCGCCCGTGCCGGCTCCTTCCGCGGCGGACTTAACTTTTCTGCCAGTCTCGCTATCCTGGCGAATCGTCCCTTCTGAATCTTTCATCGAGGTCTTCTCCGCCCCGGGCGTATTCTCGATCGATCCTCCCAACATCACCGTGTAGCCGTTGGGATAAATCATCGAGGTAAAGTGGATCAGGACCTCGGCCCGCCCCTTCACGTGCCCCCCGCGCTGCGCGCGCTCGATTTTTCCCTGGATGTAAGTGCCCGCCGGAATCACGATGCGATCATTGACCACAAACGGAAAGGCAGTCTCGGCATAGACCGGGTCCCCCGTCTTGGCCGTTTTTGTCGAAATCGCCTGCTTCAGCGAGAGCGGAATTCTGGTTCCCGCCGGAATGGTCAGCGTCGGCTTTTCAGACTCCGCCGAAGGTGCCGCAGGGTTCGGAGCCAGAGTGGTCTGTGCCGCCGCGATTCCCGTCAATAAAACAATCCAAATACAACCAGCACGAATGCTCATCGAAGGCCTGCCTCTTTCGCGCTTATGTTAGCAACACGCTTGCAATCTCAGATGCGCCCGCCCGTGTTCCGGTTAGCTGAGAAGGGCCTTTCGCGCAACCTGAGGACGCGGAGCCATTGTAACTGAGACGTCTGGGCCGGACGACGAGTCAAGTCGTGCCCCTCCCAATACCCTGTTGAATTGCAGTTTTTCAGCAGCCTGTGAAGCCATTAATGAACAACCAGCCGGTTATTGCAGCGCGCGGCTCCACCCAAATCAAGAGCACCCCCGAGCCTTTGCGCAGTCGGCTACGGCAGCTACTTGTATAACAAATACTTTTCCCGCAGCCGCACGAAGCCGTCCAGTCGGTCCTGCCAGTCCTCGGCAATCCGTCTCGGGTCTTCGCCAGCGCCAATGCCCTCGAGCACCGGCTGATTGACCAGCAGATCGGCCATTCGATCCAGCTTGAAATCGCTGGGGTAGAGCTTGTGCAACGCCGATGCCAGCTCGATGCCTAATTCCGGCGAGTCGAGCGTATTCCGATCCAGAACGATGAGGTTCACACCTTCACACCGTTCGCCGGCGAAGTTACTCGATGACGGAGTGAAGGTAACCGGGATGAATCGCACACTCTGAATCTCGCGTCCGTTCAAGTACGCCGCCAATTCCCTGGCCTTGATCCAGGGCGCGCCCATCAACTCGAACGGCGTATCCGTCCCGCGCCCTACTGAGACGTTCGCCCCTTCAATCATCCCTACTCCCGGATAAAGCGTCGCCTCGTTCAAACTCCGCAAGTTGGGCGAAGGATTCACCCACGGTAGAGCCGTGGAATCGAACCAGTCTCCGCGCTGCCAGCCCTCCATCGCAACCACGGTTAGCCGCGCACCAATGTGGAGTTCGGCGTTAAACATTTTTGCGAGTTCTCCCAAGGTCATCCCGTGGCGCGGCGGTTCGGGAAAGTAATTGGTGAAATTCTCTCGCCCGTCATCGGACATGGGCCCCTGCACAAACGACCCGGTTATCGGATTCGGCCGGTCCAGGATGATCACTTCAACACCCGCCTTGGCGGCCGCTTCCAGAAAATATCCCACCGTGGTCTCGTAGGTATAAAAGCGGACGCCCGCGTCGGCCAGATCGATTACCACCGCATCCAACCGCTTCAGCGCGTCCAGCGGCGGACGCCGTGCCGCATCGGTCGCCCCGTACACGCTGTAGACCTGAACCCCGGTCGCGGCATCCTTCGTATTCTTGACGTCGGTCGTATCCAGAGTGCCCGTCACTCCATGTTCGGGACTGAAAATCGCAGCCAGCGAAATACCCGCAACGTTCGCCAGCACGTCAATTGTCCGCCGGCCTTCCGAGTCAACGCCGGTCTGATTGGTCAGCAGTCCAATCCTTCGGGGCGGACCGCTCTTGCCGGGATGCAGCGCCGCAAACTTCGTCTGCTCGAGCACGTCAATTCCCGTCTTCACCGTCCCATTCCGCAGCGCGAGCTTGCGTCCCGCGCTTTGCATTTCGTTGTAGCCGGTAATGGCCGCGATCCGCATTTTCTCCGCTTCCGCCGGATCGAGCGCCAGCGCCGCCGCCACCGCCGTCGCAACTTTGGTTCGCAACGAGACGGCGCTTCCCTTCTCCTTCGGCGGCAGCGTATTCATGTGAACCATATTCATGTGCACCGCGTTCGTGAGCAGGACGATGTAGGTCTTCGTCGCCGGATCGATCCACAGCGATGTCCCCGTATACCCGGTATGCCCGTAACCGCCGACCGGCAACAACTCTCCACGGTTCGTGGAAAAAGGAGAATCAATGTCCCACCCAAAGCCGCGCAGTGCCGTTCCATTCACGGGCTGCTGTGGCGAAGTCATCTTGGCAATCGTAGGCGAAGTCAACACTCCCCGCCCGCCATCCAGTAAAGCTTGCGCAAAAATCGCCAGATCGTCGGCGGTAGAAAACACTCCCGCATGCCCGGCCACACCGCCCATCCGGCGAGCCGTTGGATCGTGCACCGCTCCGCGCAGCAGGCGATGGTTCTCGTCATCTTCGGTGGGAGCGATGCGATTCAGCCACGAGGGAGGAGGAAGGTAGCGCGTCTCTTTCATTCCCAGCGGCCCAAAAACATGCTTCGTCGCATACTGATCGAGCGACTCGCCCGAGAGCCGCTCCACTAGCGCTCCGAGAACGACGAAATTAATGTCGCTGTAAACGAACTCCGACCCTGGAGGCCGGTCAGGCATGACTTCAAAGGCCATGTGATAAGCCGTGTCTTTGCCTTCCCACTTCTTCCTCAGTTCGAGATCTTCCGGCAGCCCCGAGTAGTGCACCAGCAACTGCCGGATCGTAATATCCTGTTTCCCGTTCTGCCCAAACTGAGGAAGATACTTCGCCACCGGATCGTTCATGCGAAACTTGCCCTGCTCCCAAAGCTGCATGATCGCCGTCGTGGTGGCGACGACCTTGGTCAGCGACGCGCAATCGAACACCGTATCCAGAGTCATCGCCTCCCGCCGAGGTTCAATCGCCCGGCTGCCATAGGCTTTGCGATACACCACCTGGCCGTCGTGGCCCACAATGAGCACAGCGCCGGGAATTTGGCCCTGGGCGATGGCGTCGTTGATGATGGGGTCGAGAACGGCGAGGCGCGAATCGAGCGGGGCCTGGGAAAGGGCTGCGGCAGAAAACAGGAGAGCGAAGAACAGCAGATTTTTCGATAAGCGTTTCACGTCTGCTGTGACTCTACATGACCCCGGAGAGGCGACTCAAGGCTGAACGCTCGTAACGATGCCTTCCGAGTAACTCCCCGTTTGCCTACACCCGCCGCCTTTGCTATAACCCCATCAGTGTACAAAACCACTTGAACCTGACGCTGCCCAATCGAGAGTCTGGTTTTTCCTTCCTGGTACGCAATTTCGTTGCGCAGGACGATCGGTTTCGCGATGCCTTCGGCATCCTGGAAAAGGCCATCGCAGCCCGCGCCTTCCCTGCGTGCTCGCTCGCGGTCACCCTCCGCGGAGAAGTCGTGGCCCACAAGGCTTTCGGCCGCTTCACCTACGATCCGGCTTCGCCCGAGGTCACTACCGCGAGCCTCTTCGATCTCGCTTCGCTGACTAAAGTCGTCGCCTCGACCGCGACGGCCATGATCCTTTACGAACGCGGCCTGCTCGATCTCGAAGCGCCGGTCACTGCGATCGTCCCGGAATTCGCCGGCACCGGGAACGACTCGATCCGGCATGAAATCACTCTGCGCATGCTGCTCGCACACAGCTCCGGCCTGCCCGCTTACGAAAAGCTCTTCCTGCGGGCCAAGACTCGCGAAGCCCTTCTGCAAGCCGCCTTCACGGTCGAGCTCGCCGCGGCCCCCGGCGCACGCGCCGAATACAGCGACATCGGCTTCATCATTCTCGGCGTCGCGCTCGAACGGCTCGCCGACGAGGCTTTTGACGTGTTCTGCCAACGCGAAATCTTCGGCCCACTCGGGATGACTCACACGACCTTCAATCCCGCGCACGCCTTGAAGGATTCCATCCCTCCAACCGCCGATGACCACACCTTCCGCCGCCGCATCATTCAAGGCGAAGTGCAGGATGAAAACGCTAGCGTCCTCGGCGGCGTTGCCGGACACGCCGGCCTGTTCTCCACTGCCGAAGATCTAGCCCTCTTCGCGCACGCCATGCTCAACGGCGGACGACCCATCCTCCGCCCCTCGACTGTCGAGCTCTTTTCGCGCCGGGAATCCGCGCCCGCAGGCACTTCCCGGGCGCTGGGCTGGGATACACCCTCGGCGCCCTCGCAATCGGGAAGATACTTCTCCGCACGATCCTTCGGACACCTGGGTTACACCGGCACATCGCTGTGGATCGATCGGGAGCGCCAACTTTCGATCACTCTGCTCACCAACCGAACCTGGCCTGACTGCCAGAACCAGGCAATCCAACAGGTACGTCCGGCGTTTCACGATGCGGTGATCGAAGCATCAGGAGTTTGTGGTGGAAGCCCAATCGCCGCCCCCAGCGCCTGAAGGCGCGTTAATGGCGCAGCATTTGACGGCACGCCTGGAGGCGTGCCCTGATACGAAACGCACTTACACCACTGCCTGTTTAGGGAAGAAAGCTTGAAACGCAAAACCTGGAATCGCACAACGTCGAAACGCAAAGCATCGAAACGCAAAACAAGAAGCGCGGAACTCCGCCGCCTCGCAACCGAGAAAGCAAACCCTGCCTCCACAAATCTCGATCGCAAATCTGCGCTCGAAATCGCTCGCATCATCAACCGGGAAGATGCCAAGGTTGCTGCTGCCGTGAAGCGGGCTCTCCCGCAAATCGCGCAGGGGATCGACCTGATCGCAACCGCACTCTCTCAGGGCGGGCGTCTTATCTACGTAGGCACCGGCACCAGCGGACGCATCGCCGCCCTCGACGCCGTCGAATGTCCACCAACGTTTGACGTCGACCCGGGCATGGTTCAATTCATCATCGCTGGCGGATCAAGAGCGCTGGGTGCAGCGGTCGAAGCCGACGAAGACTCGCGCCAGCTCGGCCGCAAAGAAATCGCGAGGAAGAAGCCCACCAAAAGAGATGTCGTCGTGGGCATTGCCGCCAGCGGACGCACTCCCTTCACCATCGCCGCCCTCCAATATGCTCGCACGCACGGCGCAAAGACTGTAGCCGTCGTCTGCAACCGGAACTCCCCGCTCGGCAAGGCCGCGCACGTGGCCATTGTCGCCGAGGTTGGGGCGGAAGTCGTGGCGGGGTCCACACGGATGAAGGCCGGCACCGCACAGAAGATGATTTTGAATATGCTCTCCACCGGGGCGATGACCCGTCTCGGCCACGTCTATGGCAACCTCATGGTCAACGTCCGTCCGCGAAACGAGAAGTTGGTCGAACGCGGAGTGGGCATCGTGGAAAAGACCGCTGGACTCGACCACCGAGCCGCGCGCAAGGTCCTCGCTGCCGCCGGAGGCCGTGTCGCCGTAGCCATGGTCATGGCCAAAGCTGGAGTCAGCGGCGCTCGCGCCGCCGCCGCTTTGAAAGAATCCCAAGGTCAAGTGCGCAGGGCAATCACGCTGGCAAAGCGTGAATTTTTGCAACGGCGAAAAAGCGTGACCACAGGGGGCACCCTTCGGCTCCGTTCAGGGCAAGCTCCGGTTCACAGGGGAAAGCGCGCGGGCGGAGTTCAAGTCGGATTTCTCGCGGCAAACACCCCGCAATCATAGTTAGAATGACAACGATCCTGATTTCCGAAAAAGCACTCTATGGATAAGCTCGTAATCCGCGGCGGCAACGCCCTGCTGGGCACGGTCCGAATCAGTGGCGCGAAAAACGCGGCACTGCCTTGCATGGCGGCGGCCCTGCTCACCGACGAACCGGTGATTCTCGAAAACATTCCGCAGGTGCGCGACATCGAGACCACGCGCAAGCTGCTGGCTGCCATGGGCGCCGAAGTCGAACTCGGCTACGGACGCGCCCATCACCGCACTACGATTTGCGCGCGCACGCTCGCTTCGCCCGAGGCGTCGTATGAACTGGTCAAGACGATGCGTGCCTCGACGCTCGTCCTGGGCCCGCTCGTAGCCCGCTGTGGACGCGCTCACGTCTCGCTGCCCGGAGGTTGCGCCATCGGCGCTCGCCCCATTGATCTCCACATCAAAGGTCTGGAGCGTCTGGGCGCTATGATCACGCAAGAGCACGGCTATGTCGAGGCCATCACGGATCCGCTCAAAGGGGATCGACTCCAAGGCGCCGAAATTGTCTTCGACAAAATTACCGTCACCGGCACCGAAGACCTGCTCATGGCCGCCACGCTCGCCGAGGGCGAAACCGTCATGCAGAACTGCGCCCGCGAGCCGGAAGTCGCCGACCTCGCGGCGCTGCTCAACGCCATGGGCGCCAAAATCCAGGGTGCGGGCACGTCCACGATTCACGTGAAAGGCGTCAGCAGGCTCCACGGCGCCAGGCACCGCATCATCCCCGACCGCATCGAGGCCGGAACCTTCATTGTCGCCGGCGCCCTCACCGGCGGCGACCTCAACGTTGCCGGATGCAATCCCGCGCACCTCACCGCCATCCTGCAGAAGCTCGCGGAAACCGGCGTGAAGACCGCGGTGAAGGCCGATTCCGTCCGCGTCATGGGCGATCAGCCGCTCAAGGCGGCCGACCTGAATACCGAAGAATATCCGGGCTTCCCCACCGACATGCAGGCGCAGTACATGGCGCTCGCCACGCAGGCCGCTGGCACTTCGATCATCACGGAGAATATTTTCGAAAACCGCTTCATGCACGCGCAGGAACTGGTCCGCATGGGCGCTGATATCAAGATCGAAGGCCGCCGTGCCATCGTCCGGGGAGGAACCGCGCTGAGCGCCGCCGCCGTCCTTGCTTCCGACCTGCGCGCCTCGGCCTCGCTCGTGCTCGCCGCCCTGGTCGCCGACGGCGAGACCATCATCGACCGCGTCTATCACCTGGACCGCGGCTATGAACATATTGAAGAAAAGCTAAAAGCCGTGGGCGCTGAAATCCGCCGCGTCGGCGATATCTTCCCGAAACGAGCCGCCGCCCCGGCGAGAACTTGAGCTGAGCCTGCAAGAAAGGCTGGCATGCCCTAGGCCAGTTGCTCCCTGCTCAAGTTGAGGGCTATCCAGAATTGATGTGGCCGCCGGCAACAGCCGAGCTGCGCTCGGCCTGGACGGGCGAGGGCGCCCGTCCCCACACGAGCAAAAGGGCCGCATCGCTGCGGCCCTTCGCATTACTGGGAACTGATCCTACATTCTTCCTCGTCCGCCGCCACAGCCGCCCGAGCGGCCACCACCGTGACCTCCTGGACCGCGACCTGGACCTCCGCGACCGCGCCGCCGGCGATTGCGATCACGATCGCCACCACCGCTGCTGGGACGTCCATCGCGCGTGCCTTCTGGCCGCGCCACGCCCGCCTCTACCGACGCAACCACTCCATCCACGCGGTTGAAGTTTGGCTCATCGTCGGCATCGAACTCCGCGCCACCTTCGAATACCGCTGTGGGCGTGCCTTGTTGTGAACTCTGCGGCATGGACGGCGTCAGCGGCGACTGCGAAGCCGACGGCTCAACGCCCGCTGCCTCGTCCGACTCCGGAGGCGGAGCCCCGCCCATCTTGGCGCGCTGCTCTTTCAGGATTGCCTTGCGCGAGAGCTTGATGCGGTTGCCTTCGACGGCCAGAACTTTCACCAGCACCTGGTCGCCTTCTTTCAGCTCATCGCGAACGTCTTTGATTCTGTGTTCGGCGACTTCGCTGATGTGCAGCAGCCCGTCCAAACCGGGCAGAATCTCGACGAACGCCCCGAAATCCGCCAGCCGGCTGACTTTTCCGAGGTAAGTCTTCCCCACCTCGGCCGAAGCCGTCAGATCGCGGATGATCTGCAACGCCTTGTTGGCCGAGACTTCATCGCTCGAAGCCACGTTGACCTTGCCCGAATCTTCCACGTCGATCTTGACGCCCGTTTGCTCGATGATGCTGCGAATCATCTTGCCGCCGGGCCCAATCACGTCGCGAATCTTGTCGACTGGAATCTGCAGGGTGTAGATACGAGGCGCGTAGGCCGAAACCTTCACTCGCGGCTCGTTCAGGACCTCTTCCATCTTTTCGAGGAGGAACAACCGCCCACGCTGCGCCTGCGCCAGCGCCTCGCGCATGATCTGCGAAGTAATGCCGGCAACTTTGATATCCATTTGCAGCGCGGTGATGCCATCCTTGGTGCCGGCAACTTTGAAGTCCATGTCGCCGTAATGATCTTCCGCGCCCGCAATGTCGGTCAGGATAGCGTACTGGTCGCCTTCTTTCACCAATCCCATCGCTACCCCGGCTACAGGAGCTTTCAAGGGCACGCCCGCATCCATCAGCGAGAGCGAAGCGCCGCAAATGCTGGCCATCGACGACGATCCGTTCGACTCCAGAATGTCGGAGACGACGCGCATGGCGTAGGGCCAATTGTCTTCGCTGGGAAGCACGGCTGAAACGGCGCGTTCGGCGAGTGCACCATGGCCGATTTCGCGGCGTCCGGCACCACGCATGAAACCGACTTCTCCGACCGAGAAGGGCGGGAAGTTGTAGTGCAACATGAAGCGCTTCTTGGCTTCGCCTTCGAAGCCTTCGAGCCGCTGCATGTCGTCACTGGTGCCGAGCGTGGTGGTCACCAGCGCCTGGGTCTCGCCGCGCGTGAAGATGGCGCTGCCGTGCGCGCGCGGTAGAACGCCGGTTTCGATCCAGACCTCGCGGATCTGATCGAAGGCGCGTCCGTCGGGACGGTGCTTGTGGTCAATCACCTGGTTGCGGAAAATACGCTCGCGCAGGGTCTCGTAGTACTTCTCGAGCTTCGCCTTCGCCGCCTCGTCGTCCGCGGGCAAAGCAGCCTGCAGTTCCTTCTCCAGCAAGCGCACCAGTTCGTAGCTCTCGGCTTTCGGATGCTTCTGGGTATCGAGGGCATCATGAAGCCGATTGCCGACCTTCGCTTCCAGGCTCTTCAAGTAAACCTCGTCGAATTCCGGAGGCGTCACCGGGCGCTTCGGCTTCCCGACCTTGCTGCGCAATTCTTCGATGGCGGCACAAATCTTTTTGATTTCGGTGTGGGCGAATTCGATTGCGTCCACCACCGTCTCTTCTTTTACTTCTTTGGCGCCCGATTCGATCATGACAATCGCGTCAGCGGTGCCTACGACCATGATGTTGAGCAGGCCGTCACGCATTTCGGCGTAGGTGGGATTGGCGATGAATTGGCCGTCGATCAGGCCGACGCGCACCGCACCCAGCGGGCCGAGAAACGGGATATCGGAAATGGTTAAGGCAGCCGAAGCGGCGTTGATGCCGCAGACATCGGGATCGTTTTCCGTGTCGGCGGAGAGGACCAGGGCGATGACCTGGGTCTCGCACCGGAAGCCCTCGGCGAACATCGGACGGACCGGCCGGTCGATCTGGCGGCAGGTGAGAACTTCGCGATCGGTCATGCGCCCTTCGCGCTTGATAAAGCCGCCGGGAAAGCGTCCACCGGCATAGGTGTACTCGCGGTAGTCGACGGTGAGCGGAAAAAAGTCGATGCCCTCGCGGGGTTCTGGATTGGCGGTCGCAGTAGCCAGCACGACGTTTTCGCCGAAGCGCACCAGGGCTGCGCCGTGGGCCTGCTTGGCAAGTTTTCCGGTTTCGATGGAGAGTTGTCTTCCGCCCGCGAGTTCGACGGAAACTTTTGTGGCTTCAGGTTTCATAGGTCATCCTTTGTAGGGGCAGAAGGGCAGGCGCGCGGGCACGGAGTTCGCGTGGAAAGGCGGATGCCAGACGGCGGTTGGGAACGCACTTTGCTAAGGCTCTCGATGGTGGAACCGGCTCCACCCGGAGCCGGTCGCGCTGTTATTTGCGGATGCCGAGCTTGGAAATAACGGTCTTGTACCGTTCCGAGTCGTACTTCTTCAGGTAGTCGAGCAGGCTGCGGCGCCGGCTTACCATCATGAGAAGTCCGCGGCGCGAGCCGTGGTCTTTCTGGTGCGTCTTGAAGTGTTCCGTCAACTGACTAATGCGTTCGCTCAACAGCGCGATTTGAACTTCGGGACTTCCGGTATCGGTCGGGTGCGTGCGATACGTGTCAACGACGGACTGTTTTTGCTCTCTGGCTAGCACTAACCTGTTGCACTCCTGTCTCTTCTCATTTTCGTAACGTGTTCGATGGTAACACGGTGCTAGCGACGGTGGCAAACCTTTGCCCTTTGCGGTAGTGGGTCAGTCTGATTTCCACAGTTCTAGCACTGGGTCTGCGTTCCGTGGCAGCGCAAGCCTCTACCGCAAAGCGGATTGACATAGGGCTTATCCTGAAAGCGCTCGGAGAGCAATGATTATGAGCGACAGACCGATAGCTTTCATAATCGTCGGGCTTGGGTTTGCTGGGTTTCTATATGGACTCCTAAATCCTGCAGCGATCAAAAAGGGGAGTGAGTCCCTTTATGAGAAGCTCGGCATCACCAAACAGCCAATTTGGTTTTGGTGGATGCTCGCGGCCATTGGCTGTGTGGGATGCAGTATCGTCCTGATCGAACTGTGGAAGTCAAACTGACGCATAACCCTTTTTGGACCCGTGGTGGCGGGGCGGAGCCCCGTCACCACACAACACTAAAAGCTAACCTTCAGGATGGTGCCGTTGACTCCCACCAGCCAGCCGGCTTTCGGACTCGCAAAGGCTACCGCCCAGAAACCAGTTACACCGGGCAGGGGGAACCATGTGTTGCCTTCATCGGGAGTCCAGGCGGCTCCTCCCGCATTGGCCGTCACCACCACCGCGCGGCTGCCGTCGCCAGCGCCATGCAGGTAGCTCAGGCCGAAAATGGCTCCGGTCACGGGAGGTGGGTTGGTCAGGGCCCAGGTCTGACCGCCGTCGTTAGAAATAGCCGTTCGCGCGTTATTGGGATCGCTGGGGTCCAGGTCGCCGCCGCCCACGATGCCATGCCAGGGATCACGGAAAGCGACCGTGAACCCGCCTGCACTGGGTGAACTCAGGAGCGGAGTGTCATACGCGTTCCAGGTATCGCCCTGGTCTCGGGTCGCGAGAATTCTTGCGACCGTCGCGCCGCCGGTGGCAATCCATGCGTTCTGCGCACCCTGGGTTGTGACGCACGTGCCACTTGCAGCGAACGAAAATTCACCGGGCAACGCCGGCGGCATGTTGCCGCTGTTGTCCTGCCAAGTCATCCCGTCGGTGGTACGCAGGTCCGGGAAGACTCCGTTGACGGAGTCGCTGTGCGAAATGCCGCGCTTCGGCGTCCAGAAGGCGAAACAATCGTAGAAGGCGCCGGAATTCTGGTTCTGGAACTGCATGGTCCAGGTCGCGCCGCCATCGGTCGTTTTGTAGATGCGAAAGTCGGTCGGGTTATCTCCAATGGATTGCAGGTAGGCGACCTTCTCGCTCACTCCCTGCACATCGCGGAATTGCAGTGTCTCGGCTCCCGGAACCACGGCTGCTTTCCAGGTAGCGCCGCCGTCGGTCGTCAACGCAAACGTGCCGCCGCGTCCCGAGGCCCACACCACTCGCGAGTTCACCGGACTGACGGCAATCAACCCCTGCGTGGTGTTGCTGTTTTGAGGAGTCAGGATAGGCTGATGAATGGTTCCGTGGTTTTCCGCAAAACTCGGGAAGGCGAGGGCGAGTACAAAGGCAGCAATGGGGAATACAACCAGCGAATGCTTCAACATGGCGAATCTCTCCGGAGGGAATTGGTGGCGTGGCTGAGGAGTATAGGCGGCAGCGCCAAGGCGTGTCAAACTCGCGTGCGCTGCGGCTTGGTTGGAGGTTATACTGGATTTAACACTCGAAACAAACGAGAGATTACAGCAATCCTCTACTTGATCTCAGTGCTTGATTTCAGTGGTTGATTCCAGGACAAGAATCGGGCCAATCTACAGAAGCTGCGCGTAGCCGGCCATAATAATGACTATATAGATACGGGGGTTACTACATGCCACGAGGCCGATCAACTTTTAGCAAGCGACAGAAAGAGCAGGCGCGCCAACAGAAACAACGGGACAAGAACGAGCGCAAGACTCAGCGGAAGGACGAAAAGCCGGAAGGCGGAGTGCCGGACGAGGCGGAAGAATTGCGTATCATGCGTGAGCACGCCGCGGAGCAAGCCGCGCTGTTCGGCATTGGAAGCGACGACGAACCGAATTCCCTCGAGATCCTCACACCCCACGGCAAGGAAGTCGATCACTAAACGCCTTACTAGTGGAGGGACGGGCGTCCTCGCCCGTCCAGCCGGGTGGGACGCCCGGCGCTCCACCAACAACTAAACAAAAACCTCGCCGGGCAAAGCCGTCAAAGTGCGCGATGCCAGCGTGTTTTCAACAAACCGCTTCGGCCGCTGCTCGCTGACTGACGCATCCACCTGCTTACGTTCGATGCGCAGCTTCAACGTGCGTTCGATATTGCGAAGATCCAGAACCTCCACGCCCGTGACCAGAGTCGACGCTCGACCCGGAGTGCCCATGCGCCCCGTGCGGCCGACGCGGTGAATGAAATCTTCCGCCATCTTCGGCAGGTCGTAGTTGATCACGTGGGCGACGTCATCGCAGTGCAAGCCACGCGACGCGACATCGGTCGCGACCAGAATCTGATAGCGCCCTTCCTGGAATCCGCTCAAGGCGGCGTTGCGCTGCGACTGGGTGCGGTCGCCGTGAATCTGGGCGGTCGAAAAGCCATCGCGCTCCAGTTCCTTGGCCAGCCTTTGCGTGCCGCGCTTGGTGCGCGTGAAGATCAGGGTCTGTCCCTTTTCTTCATACAGCAACTGACGGAGCACATCCAGTTTCTCGGACGGCCGCACCTCATAGGCTTCGAGCGAAACGCTTTCCGCCGGCTTCAAAACCGAACCCAGCGCGATTCGCACCGGCTCATGCGTGTAGTCGTTCACCAGCGAGGCCACCGACTGCTCCATGGTGGCCGAGTAACACAGCGTCTGCCGGCGTTGCGGCAGAATCTGCAGGATGCGCCGAATCGCCGGGAGAAAACCCATATCCAGCATGCGATCGGCTTCGTCGAGCACGAGGATTTTCACGTGCCGCAGGTCGGCGAACTTGCGGGTGATGAAATCCTGCAAGCGTCCCGGGGTAGCGATCACAAATTCGCAGCCCGGGCGCAGACTCTGAATCTGCCCCTTCTCGGCTACGCCGCCCATCACCAATGCCGCCTTGGGCATTTTCTTGTCGCGAAGTTGTTCGTACTGTTCGTGAACCTGCATGGCCAATTCGCGCGTGGGCAATAAGACGAGCGCACGGATGTGTTTCGCTGTGTCATTTTTCAAAGATTCGGCGCGCAGCATCTCGAGGATCGGAATCAGGAACGCGAGAGTCTTGCCGGTGCCCGTTTGGGCAGTGCCGATAACGTCCTTGCCTTCAAGGGCGGGAGAAATGGCGCGTGCCTGGATGGGGGTGAGGGTAATGAATTGAGCTGCCGCCAGTTTCTGCTGCAATGGAGCAGACAAGGGCAGTTCCGTAAATGTGGTCATTCGATGGTTTTCTTTCTGGAGGGGCTTACTTTTAATTTCTCAGACACACTGGTCCGAGTTCGCATGCCGCTCGCAATGAAATTGGCGCTGGAACCAAACGGCGGGCAGGAAATGCGGAGGTGATGCGGATCCAACAGGATCCCCGCTTAACGAGCAAACCGTAGCAAAAGCGTTAACAGCAGTATAGCAGAAGAGAGGGCGGCGTGCGGTTACGTCGGTCATAGGTGTTGTGAAACCGCATACGTAGGCTGCGGCGCACGGGGTGGGGCTACAAGCTGGGAAACGTTGCCGGCGGAGCGCCGGGCGAGACGCCCGTCCCTTCAACGCTAGTGGTTCGCGGATTTCGTTCCTGGCTTTTCCGGGTGCACTTCATATTCTGGGTGCGGCACGCCCATCAGCCATTTGTCGAACCATCCCACAATATTGTCGAGACGCTCAATGCGATGCCACGGCTCGCCCGAGCGCGACAGTTCATGCGTCTCGCGTGGAAACACAACCATGGCGGTCGGACGCTTCAGAAACTTGAGCGCGCGGAACAACTGCTCTCCACCTGAATCCTGCGGAGTCCGGTAGTCCGCCAGCCCCAGAATGAACATCATCGGCGTGTGGATTTTTTCGACGAAGGTAATGGCGGAGCGGTTGGCGTAGTCCTTGGGGTCCTGAAAGGGCGGCGCCTTGAACCAGTTGGGCTGGAAAAGAGTGAAATCCGCGGTGTACCACCACGACGCCCAGTTCGAGATATCGCGCTGCGACACGGCAGCGGCAAAGCGATCGGTCTGGGTGACAGTCCAGTCCGTGAGTACTCCGCCGCCGCTGCCGCCGGTTACGGCAAGCTTCTTCGGATCGACGTAGCCGCGCTTGAGGACTTCATCTACTCCCACCATCAGGTCGCGGTAGTCATCGCCCGGATAGTGGTACTGAATGATGTTGCCGAAATCCTGTCCGTAGCCGGTCGAGCCGCGCGGATTGATGTACAGCACCACGTATCCACGGGCCGCCATCCATTGAAATTCGTGGTCGAAGACCCAGCCATAAGCGGCGTGCGGCCCACCGTGGATGTTGAGAATCAAAGGATATTTTTTCTTCGGATCGAAGTCGGGCGGCTTCTGAATCCATCCTTGGATTGGCAGGCCGTCGAAACTCTTGTAGTTCATTTCTTCCGGCGGGATCAGGTTGAGCTGGGACCAGAGCGTTTTGTTGGCGTCGGTGAGGCGGGTTTGCTCGCCCCCTTTCTTGTCATCCATCGCGACCGCAAACAGGTCTCCGATCATAACGGGCGTAGAGACCAGGGTAACCGCGGTACGCGCATCGGACGCGATGGAGAAATCGAGCACCGCCTGATCGCCCCGGGTAATTTCGGTAACCGCGCCGGTTTGCGCATCCACGTGAACCAGCGGCGTGCGCCCCTGCGTGTTCACGATGTCGAAGAGCCCGCGTCCGTCGGGCGACCAATAAAGTGTTGGGTCGCTGCCGCCGCGCGGGGCTGCATTGTCGCCAAAGACAGCATCGCCCATGTCGAAGTCGTAGCCGGCGGTAAGGTTGCGGGGCTGGGCATTGGGAGCCAGGTCCATGACCCAGAGATCGGGCTGAGAGTAGGAACGGATGGGCTGCGTCACGGAACCGTGAAACGCGATCCGGCGGCCATCGGGGCTGAGCGTGAGATTGCCGATTCCCATCGGAATCGAGGCCAGCTTTTCGGCCGTGCCACCCGTGGAAGAGACAGAATAGATATCCGTGCTCGGCGTCTCGTAGTAAGGCTCGTCGATGCGGCGGGTGAGGAAGTAGAGGCGCGTAGCGTCGTGCGTCCAGAGGATTTCACCTTCGTCATAATCGCCGTTCGTAAGCTGCAGCGGTTTGGCGGATTCGTCGGATGTGAGCGGGACGTCAATCACCCAGATGTGGTGGTGCCGTTTGAAATCGAGATAGCCCTCGTCATTGTCGCGGTAGACGGCACGAGTGATGATGTGGATGTCGGATTCGTGTTCACCCTGCGCCGCCGGGCCGCCAGGGCTGGCGGATTCTTTGGTGTTCGCGCCACCAACTTTTGCCTCATTCTTCTTGCGCTGCTCTTTCTCGATATCTTCGAGCGTGGTGGAACTCAAGAACGCGATGCGCCGGCTATCCGGGGACCAGACCGGATCGCCGGCGCCTTTCGGCAGATCGGTAATAACGCGAGCTTCGCCGCCCGCCAGTGACAGAATCGCAATTTGCCCCGGACGAGGCTTGCCACCATCGTCTTTCTCTCCATCACGGACGAACGCGATACGCTTGCCATCCGGCGACCAGCGCGGGTGCTCGTCATGCTTGCCGTTGGTCAGGCGGATGGGAGCTTCGCCGCCGGAGGTGGCGACGATCCAGATAGACGTCTCGTACCCGGTACGCTTTTCGTCTGTGACCACGCGGGTAAAGACGGCGCGCGACCCATCGGGCGAGACCTGCGGGTCGGCGATCCAGACAAAATTGAAGAGGTCTTTCTCGGTAATCGCACGCTTGGCGCCGGGCTGGGGGCTCGAATCCTGAGCCTCAGACGAGGGAATGATGGCGAGAACAACGACCGCGAGAACGATGATTACCCTGACAGCGGCGGAAGAGCAGAATTTCATGTGTGTCCCCAAAATGAGATGGCAGCCGCGCGCGCGGCGATTTTGCATTGTGCTATGCGGAGCAGTCAACGGTCAAACAACTAGAACGGCAGCCAGGTTCCGATTCACTTCTCTAAAGCACGTTCGTAGATCAGCGGCGCCACTGCCATGTCCTCGAGGGCGACGCCTAAATTACAGGCCATGGTGCGCTCTTCCGGCTTCTCCCGGCCGGCCTTGCGCCCGGTGACCAACTCTCCCAGGTCGGCGTGGATGGCTGGGATATCCTGAAAATATCCCCGGTCGCGATAGTAATGAAGCTGCAGCACGTCGTCCGTGCAGAACTTATCGGCTTCGTGCAAGGCACCGGGATGCCAGTAGGAATCAAAATCCACCAGCGAGGCGAACGAGCCCTCGGAAAGCCATCCAGGTTGAATGGTGGCGTGTGGCACCAGGAGAATCGGACCCGCGGTGACAACCATGTCACGCCCTACCACCGCTTGTTTCGGGTTGCCCACTGGAACTACTTCGCTCCCCAGTTGCTCACTCATTTCCTTTGCGTAACGGAGGGAGCGATCGGGGTCCTTATCGTACGCATAGACTTTTTTCAAGGGGAATAGAAGTTTGAGGGCTTCGAGATTGCTGCGTCCCTGCACACCGCAACCGAGGATCCCGACGCTTGCCGACTCAGGCCGCGCCAGATATTTTGCGGCCACTGCCGTGGCAGCGCCGGTGCGCTGGGCGGTGATCCAGGTGCAATCCATGAGCGCGATGGGGACTCCGGTTGCAGGATCGTTGAGGATGAGCAGTCCGGTAATGTAGGGCAATCCGGCCCGGTCGTTGTCCGGATATCCGCCGACCCACTTGATGCCGGCCGCCTTCTGCCCCGGAATGGAAGCCGGCATGGCGTGGAGAAACGCGTCGGGCATGGTGTGGATGCCGATTTTGGGCGGCATTTCGACGCGGCCTTCGCCCTTGTCGCTAAACGCACGCTCGAGCGCTACGATGATTTCCGCCATGCCGAGCCCGGCGGCGACAACGTCTACATAGCGAAGGTACAGCAGTTCCTTGCCCAGGCGTGAGTTCATGTGGGAATGAATATGTTCCCTCCGAATATCCCTTACTTTTTCTTCTCGCTCATTTTCTCGGCTAGCGCGGTGGCGTCGTCGAGCATTTTGTCGATGCGGCGAGCCTGCGCATCCGGAGTTCTGTAGTAGAAAATGCCAAACAGATGCCCGCGCCGGCGAGAGACGGACATGCCATCCCAGCCTTCACGGGCGCGGGGATGGAGCGCAAACGCCCGCTGCAAAACCGGCGGCGGTTCCTGTTCCGCCCCCATGACCGCGAGCAGGCGTTCCGCAATTTGTTGCGCGCGCCGCTCGCGAGCTTCGGCGCTCTTTGGTTCACCGATCCACTTGGCGATGTCGTTGCGGGTGGAATGATTCAGGCCGTCATACCAGGGGCGCAGCGAGCGATCTTCTTTCAGAAAGCGCTTGAGTTCGGCGGGCATGGTTACCGTCCGCTCTTCGCGGTCGAGTTCCATCCGAAAACGAGCGACGCTGCCTTCCGTGGTTCGCGCTCCTTGTTGCATTCGCTTATTGACCAGCAGGATGTGACGCCCCTCTCGGGTGGGAAACAGAGAAGTGCGGAACGGGAAGGCGTTAATTTCGCCTTTTACTTTGATCTGGCCGCGCAACCCCCACACGGCGGCTGCATCAAATGGCACGTAGATAATTACCCAGTTGAGGCGGGAGCGCATGCGCTCGAGCCGGGCCTCGAAATGCTTGACGGCGCATGTGGGTCTGGCTTTCGGGGTTTTCGACATGAATGGAGACCGGGCGATTGCATTCTAATATGAACGAACGAAACCTTACGACATCGTTACAGGAGTTAAACTATAGGCAAGACGACTGGAGAACCATCGTGATTTGCCCGAACTGCAGGGAGGACAATGCCCCTACGTTCCGCTTTTGCGGAATGTGCGGCGCCTCGCTCGAGGCTCGACGACCGCCAGGAGCACCGCTGGACCCGCTGGCGGCTTTCCCGCAAAAGGCGCCGCCAAGCACGCCAAATACAAAGACAGGACATGCGCCGGAGTCATCGCGTCCCCACACCGTCGAGAACGAAACCAAGCGCTCAAGCCAATCCGTACCGCCGATTGGCGGACCTTCGATACTGGGCCTGAATCAGCCTGGCAGCCAGCCGAGTTTGAACCAGCCCAGCATGGACACGCTTGGGGAAAGAGCTTTCTCCGGCTTGGACTCTTTCTTCGAGCCGGAGCAACCCAAGAGCGGGGTGGGACGAATCCTGCTCATGGTGGTCCTGCTAGCGGCGCTGGGTGGAGCAGGCTGGTGGACATATACCAACTATCTTGGAACGGGCGAGGGTCGAAAGCTGCGGGGCGCAATTTCGAATGCCGGCGAAAGTGCGGTCGCCAAGCTGTCGCCCAAACCCGCGACCAAGGATACGACTCCAGCGCCCGATGCCGGTTCGTCGACGGCGAGCACTCCGGCAACGGGGACCGCGGACAGCGGGTCCGCGAAAGCAGCCGAAAGCGTGACGGCAGTCGCGGTCCCGAAGAGCGCGGGCACCGAGGTAAAACCCGCGAGAGAAACGAAGCCCCCGACTGCAGCAAGAACCGCGCTGGCGGAGAAGAACGCGCCGAAACGCGAGCGCCGCGCGACCTTGGCCAAGGCTTCGAAATTAACCGCTGCGGCGGCGCCGAACTCGGGGGACGCGGAGTTCCAAAAAGGTGCGGCCTACCTCTACGGACGAGGCGTGCGCGAGAATTGCGACGAGGCAGTAAGAAATCTGAAGGCCGCTTCGGCCAAATCGAATGCCAAGGCGCGGAGCGCGTTCGGAACCATGTATGCCACGGGCCACTGCGTTCCGCGCGATCTGCCAACATCGTATTCGTGGTTTGCACTGGCTCTGCGGGTGGATCCGAATAATCAGATTCTAGAGAAGGACTTGACCGCGGTTTGGAACCAGATGACGCCGCCGGAACGGCAGATGGCTACAAAAATGAAGCAGTGAAGAAGATCGTTGTGGGTTTGCGCAAATGATGAAAGTGGGGGTCCAAAAGGTGAAAGTTTGGACCCCAAAAGATGAAATAGAAAAAGTCCTTTAGAAACAATGCAATCCCTCTGGATGTTGACTCAGAGCCCTGGCCATTTCGTAGGACTCTCGAACTGACCCACTCCACGCCCCTGGAGCAAGCGTGTAGGTCCAGCCCAGCCAAGCATAAGCGGGCGCGTATTGCGGATCCTTTTCAATTGCCCGCTGGAACCACTCGCGCGCCTTCCTCATGTCCTCAACACTAGCTCGGTCGTTATAATACCGGCCCTTAAGATACGCCTCATAGGCTTCCGTTGATACTGGGCGCGCGTGGGCGAGAGATTGTTGCTCGCGGGGGGATAGCGTAATTCTTATCTCGCGAGCGATCGCCTGCCCGATCTCACGTTGGAGAGTGATGGCGTCACTCAGGTCCCGCTCGTAACTCTCCGACCAGAGGTGTCGTTCCGAACTGGCTTGGACCAGTTGCGTCGTGATTCGCACTTTATTGGCGGTACGCATCGCCGACCCTTCTACCACGGCATCAACATGAAGCTCACGGGCAATTTGCGGTACCGTTTTGTTCGTGCCTTTGTAATGCATTACCGATTGTCGTGAGATCACCCGCAGTGCGTGAACCTTACCCAGTTCTGTGATGAGCGCCTCCGTCATGCCATCAGCGAAATACTCTTCTTCAGGATTGCCCGACAGATTCTCTAGCGGCAGCACTGCCAGAGATTCGATCTTCACGGGTCGGAAGCGCTCCAGCAACCGTGATCGCGAGACCATGGCGGCTGCAAAGGCTACAATGATCACAGCCGTAACTGCCAGCCAGAGGCTTCGTCGACCAAGGGAAGCCTTAGAAGTAGCAGAGGCTGCCGGCTCTTGTTTCTCCACCGGAACCATCAGGCGGTAGCCGTGACGAGGAAGAGTCTCGATGTAGCGGGGGTTCTCTGCTGAATCGCCGAGCAATTCCCGCAGGCGCTTCACCGCAGTGTTCAACCCGTGCTCGAAATCCACGAATGTGTCCGACCGCCATAGGCGCTGGCGCAACTCCTCACGGGTCACGACCTCGCCGGGATGCTCGACTAGTTCACA